>CAYVZQ010000005.1:0-7045 GCA_964456335.1 uncultured Candidatus Peribacteria bacterium
TTCTTTTATTAAATGTACCGCAAATTTTAATAATTTGTCTAAATCCTGACTTCTAGCTTCTATAATGGTTTCTAATTGTCAAAAATCTTTTGCCATAAATATTAATACCTTAAATATAGTAATAATCAATTCTCTATAAATATATTAAAATTTCATTAATATCCAAATAAAAAAAGAAGAATATTATTCTTCTTTTTTATCTACTCTTTTCGTTGTTTGATCAAAAATTTTTCAGAATTCCTCTCAGAAACTATAGGCTCAATTCCGACAAAGCTCATGATACTCTGGAAAAGCATATCAATTTGGAATTGTATATTGCTCTTGAGCACAGAGAATATATGCAGATTTTCATTCTTCACATATTATTCCATTCTCAGGATTTATATGATCGTATGTTACAGGGAAGAGGTCGTATATTTCTTCTCGCTTTTTGAATGTCTCAAAGTCACTACGTGGAATACGAATGAGCACTCCATTTATACGAGAGTTTTCATCAGCTTCTTTTGCATTGAGGACACAATAGTACTCATCTAAAGCATCTACTTGCTGCATCGTATGAATACCATATTTTGTCCAATACTTTTTCATAAATTCTTCAAGTTTTTTTCGGCAAAATCATTCTGGAACCATTTTGAGATTATATATTCGCTCAAATCCTTTCACGATTACGGTCTCTTCATAATCTGTATTTTCTTCTTTTGTATTTTTTGAGAGGATGCTTCAGTATCATATTAATTTTATTTCCTGAGCATCACTCTTAATAATATCGTCCCACGTTTTTTTCATTGTGTTTGTATATAGATTAAGGTACGAATGATAGTATAAAGAAAAGTTTGAAGCTATAAAATGTTTTTTCTATATTATTAAAACATAATTAATAAGATTGACAATAAATACTATTACACTATTATTTTAATATAAAATTAAGAAAAATAATTATGAAATCTCTTATGCATGCTGAAAATGTTGGTGATTGTTTTACAAGCAGTATTGTATATTCATTTTTATGTGATTATTATGAAACAATAAGTTGTGGTGAGAGAAAAGATTTTTGAAATAGAAGAACTATCCACGATGAATTTTATATTTTCTTGAAAGATATTTTTTCAACCCCAGAATCATATCAAGATTTTCTAAAAAAAATACGAACCACTCTCTTAGAGTCTGATTCTGTATATTTAAAAGATGTATCTCATGCCTTACAATGACAAATACTTCTCATGTTTGAAGAACTTCATTTAATTCTCTCAAGACAATGAGATATCGATTTTGATATAGCATCCTATTTTGAAACAAAGTTAGAGCATATTTCTTTTAGCGAAATTGATACTGAGCAAATTCCACGTGATGTATCAAGACTTCCTTTAGAAGCTCCTGAGTCAATACTTGATTTTCTTTCACTCGCTATAAAAAATAGATGTGCTATTACTGATGAGTGAAAAATAGTGGGGCTCGTATCTCAGGTGCAAGATGGTGTTTTTCAAGTGATTCATCCCACAAGTGGTGAAGTATCACATGTAAATAAATATGGAACAGAACTTAAGAATTCTTCAAAAGGGAGACATTTCTTATCAGCTCATATTCCAGATTGATATCTCGTGCATTAGTTTCTCATAATAAAAAAGCTTCCATATTGGAAGCTTTTTTATTATCCTCTCAGAATATCTTCATGAATACTATCAGCTGCGAGGCATCACTCTGCTGCAGACATAATAGTTTGTTTAAATTTATTAGAGTTTGTTGTTACGTCTCCAGCTGCATAGAGTCCAGGAACCGAAGTTGCCTGACGTTTATCTACTACAAGACATCCTTCTTCGTCCATTTCAGGATTCATGTCAGCTACGAGCTTTGTTGATGGATCAGAGCCAATAGCTACAAAAAATCCGTCTGCCTTGATTTTGTTTCCACTTTTGAGAACCACATGCTCAAGAAACATTCCTCCTTCAATATGGTCTACTTCTTCATTCATCATGAGCTCGATATTGTCTTTCGCTTTTACATGATCCACCCAAATATCTTCTGCTCTAAAGCTATCTTTACGATGTACAATAGTAACTCTGTTGCAGAGCTCAGAGAGATAAAGTGCTTCTGTAAGGGCCGTGTTTCCTCATCCAACAATGACTACATCTCGACCTTTAAAAAACATTCCATCACAGGTCGCGCAGTAACTCACTCATTTTCAGAGAAATTCTTCCTCTCCAGGAACTCCAAGATGTCTATAGGTATTTCAACTTGCGAGAATAACAAACTTTGTCGTAAATTCTTTATTGGTTGTTTTGATGCAAAATCCACCGTCAATTTTCGATATACTAGAAACGGTATCTTGGAGGATATCACTTCCAGACATTTCAGCATGCTGCTTGAAGCTATCCATAATTTCTTTTCCACTGGCAGAAATAACTCCCGGCCAATTCTCAACCTTGTGACTGGTTGCAAGAGCTCCTCCAGGCTGAGCTCAAATTATGAGATTATGTATTTTATATCTACTTGCGTACATCCCAGCTGGCAGTCCAGCACTTCCTGCTCCTATAATTATCAGTTCGTAATCCATGTGTATTTCTAAAAAAGTATTTCTGCTAGTATAGTAAAAAATTGTGTAAAATAAATCTTAAAATTCTTTATTTCATTTGAGATCTTCTCTCAGCAGCTTGGCCAAGTCAACTCAGCATTTCACGATTTGTTTCAAGAGAGACGCATGCATCAGTGATACTTACTCATGGTTTTATATCCTCTGGGTTATCCACTCATGGAGTATGACTCTGTTTTCATTCATTGATATTTGCTTCAATCATGACTCAGATTATTCTCTGATTTCCATGAGCTACTTGCCGTGCGACACTCTCGCAGACAACTGGTTGATTTTCATGTTTTTTTCCACTATTTGCGTGAGAAGCATCAATGATAATTCATACATCAAGTCATCTTTTCATTTGCTCATTGAGAAGAGCGTCTATATGAGATTTTTCATAATTTGGACCATTACTTCCTCCTCTGAGTATGACATGTCCATCAGGATTTCACTTGGTAGTAATCTGAGCAATTCTTCATTCTTTTGTTGCTCATAAGAATCTATGGCTGGCACTGCTTGACTCAATTGCATCTAGAGCTATATCTGTATTTCATTTTGTACCATTTTTAAATCCAACAGGCATAGAAAGTCCTGAGACAAGCTTTCTGTGTTCTTGGCTTTCAGTTGTTCTTGCTCAGATTGCTCCCCAGTGCACGAGATCTGCAATATATTGAGGAGTAATTGTATCAAGAAATTCTACTGCTGTTGGAATTCACATTTTATTGATATCCATGAGAAGCTTTCTTCCTTGTTTGAGTCACTCTTCTATATCATCTCTTCCATCAAGATGAGGGTCGCTGAGAAGTCATTTCCATCCAACGGTTGTTCGAGGTTTTTCGAAATAGGTTCTCATGACTATGTAGAGATGAGGATTTTCTTCTTGGAGTACCTTGAGATCTTCAGCAATTTGCAGAGCTTCCTTTGGATTGTGAATAGAACATGGCCCTGTAATCACAAGGAGTCTGTCGTCTTTTAGATGAATAATATTAGAAATTATTTCTCTACTAGTTGCTATAAAATCTGCTGTTTGCTCATCAAGTGGCATCTGATCAATGAGTATTTTTGGAGCAATAATTTCTTGTACATCCATAATATTTCCATTATCGACCATCGATGATATATCTTGCTGTGTTGTAAGGTCATTCATAACTATAAAATTATATATAAAAAAAGTTCTTCCAGTATGGAAGAACTTGTGCTTGTTTTTAAAATGTAATTTTAAACGCAAAAAGAAACTCTTCCATTTTTTTGGTAGAAAAAATAAAAGAAGAAAAAGTTTTGAGAAATGTTTCGAGAAATCAAAAGCATTTGTTGGTTGTTTAAAATACAAAGATAGAATATAAGAATAGAGAAACTTGTCAAAAATTTTTTTCTCTTCTTACAATAAATCAGTAAAATTGTGTTTTTATACTACAAAACAAACGAATAAAATTTATGGGCTTTATCGATTATAGTAATCTCTCAGAGAGAGAATTAGAAGCAATCCAGGCGCAAGTATGAAGCAGTGATAATCTGCGTGTATTTATTGCAGATATTATTCCAAGTGAGTGCTGCGAGCGAGAAAATATGGAGGATAGAATGCACGAACTTGAAAATCTTGTGACGACCTATGGTTGAACCGTCATTTTAGAGCATATTCAAAAAAGATGAATTCCAGATTATAATACTTATATTGGATGAGGAAAATTGGAGGAAATTATGCATGAGATGCAATTGCAAGATGCAAATTTATTAGTGCTTGGAAATATTCTCAAACCTCAGCAAATTCATAAAATTAATGAAAAACTCAAAACTATAGGAGCTGTAGCGTGGGATAGAGTAGATTTGATTCTCAAAATTTTTGAAAAAAATGCAAAGACAGAAGAAACAAAACTCCAAATTGAGCTCGCTGCTATTAAACATATGGGGCCAAGAATATTTAATATGGGAATGGAACTTGGAAAACAAGGATGAAAAGGTTCATGAGAAACCAATACTGAAATCATGAAGCGTCACTTGGAGAACAGAGAAAAAGATATTAGAAAAAAACTCGAATGATATAAGTGAGTACGAGAAAACCATAGGCAAGGGAGAAAGAAGAAAGGATTTCTGACTGTGGGAATTGTAGGGTATACAAATGCAGGGAAATCAACGCTCTTGAATGCTTTAACAAATAAATGAGTTCTCAGCGAAGACAAGCTCTTTGCAACCCTTTGAACCAGCGTATGAAAAATGTGGATTGCTCCAGAAACTATTTCAGATGAGAGCTATACTCCTGGGAAAGAAATTCTTCTCTCAGATACGATTTGATTTATTCGAGATTTACCACCAGAACTGGTAGATGCCTTTGCCAGTACTCTCGAAGACTCAATTGAATCGGATGTGTTATTTCATGTAGTTGATGCAAGTGACCCAAAGATACATGAAAAGTTACAAGTCGTAGATGAAATACTTGAGAGAATTTGAGCAAAACAAGAAATGATATATATATTTAATAAAATAGATAGACTCTCAGGATATGAGCTCATCGAGCTCAAAAAAAGATATCGTGATAAAAAGCCTCTGTACATCTCAACTCACAGCTGAAAATGATTGGAGCAAATACGAAGTCTCTTGATGAAATACTAATTTTTGACTTCTTATTGATATATATGCTATGATAGAGGGAATATAACACTCTCTTTCTATGCCAAATCTTTCAAGTTTTACGATGATGCTCACTCCTGATATGTGAATATTTTTTGCACTTTTAGGAGTATTTTTGCTTTCTCGGTATTTACTGAGAAATGATATAGCAAAAAAAGAGCATAAATCACGGGAAAAAAATAAAAGAAAAGAAACATTTTTTTATCTCTGAATTCTGTGGCTTGCAGCTCTCTATGTATTTGCAGCATATTTTGAGATTGATTTTCTCTCTCAAATGGCAACCCTGTGTATCTCACTTTTTATTGTCTACATAATCAGTCTTCTGATTCATAGAAAAATACTCTTGCTCTATGGGGAAGAAGTAGAGGTCTCATGACAAAAATATTTTAAAAAATGATACAAAGTTTCTCTGTTCTCGCTCTTTGTAAATGTGGTAAGTTTTTTCATTTGAGTTTTTCTATGTATAGAAATTTTTGAGCTAAATACTCTTATTCAAATTTGAGGTCTGTGGGCCTGAATCCTTGCATTTATGTGATTTACTGCTCCAGTTTGGGCGCTAGATATGATTGCCTGAATTATCTTGCTTCAGTCTGCAAATTATGAGTCTGGAAATGTGTTTTATATCTATGAATTAGATAGATATGTCTGGCTGAAGTCTATTTCACTTACTGAAGTTAAGCTGATAGATCTCAGAACTTGAAATCCGATGCTTTTTCGTCCAAGCAAGTTTCGAGACCTCACGGTCAAAAATCTGTCTCTTGGAATTGTAGGGAAGACAGGAAAAGTACTGCGTCATGTGGATATAAAAGTATGATATCATATTAAAAAAGATGATCTCACTTTGCTGTGTCACGAGGCATTTGATACACTCCAAGTAGATATGCTGGATCCAGAAAGTACGAATTATTTTTGAGAGGAGCCATACAGAGAATTATTAATCGAAAACTTTTGAGATTATGCCGTTGAGTATAAATTTTTCTATACCGTAAGTAGTCCATTTTATATTTTCAAAGCAGAAAGAATCTTAAATGAATATCTCCTGAAACTGCAACAAGAAAAAAATATATATTTCTCTACTCCAGATTTACTGGAACTACAAAAAAAAGAATCCATATAGGATTCTTTTTTTTGTAGTTCGCTACAATTATTCAAGAAGTCACTCAATAACTTCCATAACATCATCGCTGACCATATCAGTATCAAGTTTTTCTTCTACAATTTCTTTCAGTGCTACGAGTGCAGAGAGAAGTGTTTCTTTTTGTTCATCAGAAAGTGTATCATTTGCTTGTGTTTTTTCAATCATTGCATCTATTCTGTCATTCACTTGCATAAGTTTTTCTTCGCTGAGAGAATCTATGACATTTTCAAGTCTTTTAATAAATGCTCTTTTGTATTTTACTACAAGTGTTTTTTTCACTTCGAGATATTCTCTTCTCATTTGCATACTTTCTTCTCTGAGTTCTCTATTTTCCATGAAAACTGCTTTTCTTTCCTCAATAATATCTTTCATATTTGAATCTCAGATTATTTCTTTCACATCTTCATAGTGCTCTTGCATAAGTTCTTGCATTTCATCTTGTATTTCCATTTTTTCTTCATCGCTACTTGCTTCAGCGAGTTCTGCTCTGAGCTCAGCGAGTTCTGCTTCAAATTCTTCTTTCAAATCTGCGAGTTCTTCTTTTTGTTCAGCACTCAGTGAAGCTCTTGCTGTTTTTATTTCTTCAGCATATTCTTCTCTAAAATCAGTTCGGTTCATTTTAGCTTCATCTCTATTTTCTTCAATTTCTCTTTTTAATTCACCTTTTTTCATTTTCATCTCTTCTTTCATCATTTTGTTTCTTTCACTTCTTT
>CAYVZQ010000005.1:7145-90262 GCA_964456335.1 uncultured Candidatus Peribacteria bacterium
CGTCCATATCATCGTCTTCATCCTCATCTTCATTTTCGTCCATATCATCGTCTTCATCCTCATCTTCATTTTCGTCCATATCATCGTCTTCGTAACTATCGTCAGACATTTCAGTACGTACAGAATTATCATCTTCGTCCTCATCTGCCATAACGTTTGTAGGAACAGCTAATCCAAGAAGTGCTATCATACACATGAAACTCAAAAATTTTTTCATAGAAAAAAATTAGAAAATATTACAGTAGAATAATTCTACTTGTAGTCATAGTATAGAGAGAATCTAAGAATAAGGTAAGAAAATGCTTTGACCATATTTTTTTATATTTTACAAATATTTATTCTGGCTTAGGAACTTCTTCTAAAATTTGCAGAGATTTCTCTGCTTCTGGCGAAATTTTGAGAATATCGGTATCTATGATTTCAAGTCGTTTTTTTCACGCATTATAGTGATTGACACTGGCTCCAAGTGAGTTTCACAGTTTTGCATACAACTCTTCATAGCTATGAATATCTTTTTGAAGTTTGAGGACATATTTCTGTATTTCCTTCGCTTTTTCCTCTATTTGAAGAGATTTCATCCCTTGAAGGACTGTTTGCAGATAGGCATAAAATCAGCTTGGTGAGCATATAATCACTTTTTTTGAAAATCAGTATTCTATAAGTTTGCTTGGTGATATATCTCCAAGTTTATTGATGAAAATATCATAGTACATTCCCTCAGCTGGAATCAGCATAAAAGCAAAATCAGTGGTTTCTTCTTCTGGCAGAATATACTTGGCTGTTTCATCGATTCTATTTTTTATATCTTTTCTGAGCTGCGAAGAATATTTTTTGATAGAAAACTCATCCTCGCTTTCTATGAGATACTGATAATTTTCCTGAGGAAATTTCGAGTCAATTGGAATAATCTTTTTTCATATGAATAAAGCAGCATCTACTACTCAAGTCGAAAGTCAGTATTGTAGTTGGTATTGACCAGAGGAAAATACATTTTCGAGAAGTTCTTTGAGGAAATACTCTCAGAGATTTCAGCGTCGTTTTGGATTTTTAAGGATGTGCTCGAGTCCTTCGAGTCTATCTCATATTTCTTTTATTTCTCTGTTCGTTTCCCCGAGCTCTGTGAGCTTTTTGGTAATTGCTTCAATATTTTTATTTGAAATTTCAGAGATATATTGAGAATTTTTGAGAGAATCTCAGAGATTTTTCTGTAAAATATTTTGTGTTCCTGAGAGTTTACTGTCAAGGTTTTGTGAAATAAAATTAAGTTGTTCTTGCAAGAATTTTAATTCTCCAGAATTTGTGGATTTTTTATTTTTCGTAAGAAGAATCAGTACAGCTATAAAAATTGCACAAAGCAGAATTGCACAAAGAGACAAGAGGATAAAAAATATATCAATCGTAATTTGCATACTATATTTTATAAAAGTATATAAAGAGAGTATATTAATTTTTTGAATATCTACTAAATTTTTGTCTCATTTTCTAATAAAACATGAAAAAATAAAAAAAACAAGTTTATAAAATCGATAATTTATGAATTATATGTTATTTTTAATGAGATATATTTTTTAAATATTTAATTATGTATTTTTTAGACCAACTCAATAGACAATTTTACTACACAATTGTTAATTATCAGCAAGGGCCTGAAATGCAAGGTCCTGAGCTAGAGCAGTCAGATGTTATTGATTTAGATGGTGAAGAAGTTATTGAAATAAGTGAACTAGAATGAATGCTTGCAGCAACAAGATGACTATGAGAGAGAATAGAGACAACAAGGTTAGCAGAGTGAGAAAGAAACTTAGATGGAATAGATATTCCTACAGATGTAGAAGTTTCTGATTATTTAGTATATTCTGAAGCCGAATGACAGGCTGTAAGAGAACTTATTTCAGTAGAATCTTGAGAATGAGAGGAAGTTACAGATACTCAAATACGAGAACATATTCTTGCTGCACGTCTAGAAGCTCTTGATACAAATACTATTTCTGATTGAGATAGAGAAGTTATTGAGTCAGCACTTATAGATGAAATAGCAGAAGAAATATGAGTAGATTCAGAAACTATGCGAACCCTCAGAGCTCTTGGTTTTGATGGATCTCAATCATGGTCTGCAGAAGAAACAGCTGAACAACTCAGGGCAATGGCTGAGTCAATATCAGATATACAACAAGAGATGGAGGAAAGATGAATTCCTGTTCCAGAGGATAGAGATGAATTTCTTGCAATGTATGACTATCTTATGAATAGCACTCATCCTGATGCTCCACTATCAGAAAATGATGTAAATAGACTATGAATTAATACAGAGATAAGTCCAAATGGTGAAGTTAGAATTGATCCGAGTACTCCCTGATATCGAGAAATGCCAAATGGTGCAGTTGTATGACCTCCAGGAGCTCCTTCATCTTATAATTGAGAAGTATATGGTGGTAACCCAAACTTTATATCACCTGATGCTGGAGAAGTAACTTATGATAGACTTACAGAATTTCAAGGATGAGCTGAAATGACAGATACAGAGGTAGCGCAACTCCAATGAAGTCCAGAACAAAAAGAAAGAAATAAAGAACTAATTGAGGCAAGATTTCCATCACAATGGTATAGTGTTGCTATAGAATTCTGTAACACAGAATGAGAAGTAAATCCTGATTTACCAATTGCGATTGCAACTATGCCAGGTCGGGCTGCTATAGTTTCGTATCCATGACAACCAATTAGAATAGAGGAAGCACCAATAATTATTGGAAGAAACTGATATGGACCAAATGTTGTTGCAGACCATGATCCAGGTTCAGGAGGTACTTGAGATAGAAGAACACAAACAGGGAGAGTTCAGCATTTTAATGGTGCTAGTATTGTTTGAGTTTGACAAGGAGTAAATGGTTCAAGAACTATTCTAGGCGCATCTATTACTTCTCCTGAATGACAAGATAGGGGATGAAGATGGTGGCATGGAGTATCAGATAGTCGAATTCCTAATGGGGGTACATGGGGATGTGTTGGAGCGAATCAAGATTTTATGATGCGACTTTGAAATGCGGTAATGAGCGCAGGTTGAGGGTATGGATTTCAGTCAGAACAAGCACTCGGAGAACCAAGAGAAGCAGAACCAAGTGGTGAAGGAGCAGAAGTACTTGTAGCGTAATTATTTAATAATCGAGAAACATGTATTTTTTAAAACAAATCACACAGCAATTTAGTAACTTTTTCTGTCACTATTTTGAGCAATGACCTGGAAATCCAGGTTTTGATGCGCAAAGGCTTTCTGAAGAATCAGCTCAAAGAGAAGCAGAAGCAGCGAGACCAGAGACAGAGAGACTTGCAGAAGTTGACACATTAGCAACTGAGAGCACGGCAGAAATGAGAACTCGAATGGAGTGAATGAGAGCAGAGCAGTGACGTATAGCGAGAGCAGAAGCAGCAATAGCAGTTGCGGAAGGAAATGGAAACCCAGATACAGTTGTAGATCTTGTTCCTCCAAGCCGTTCAGAAAGGATTCTTGCAGAGCAAGCTATAATAGCTGCTGGTGGAGATGTTTCAGATGAAGCAGCTATAAATGCTGCAATCGTAGCTCAAAGATGAGATACACCATGAGAAGCGAGAGAGATAAGTCCAGAAGAAGAACAAGTTGTGACAGAAGCAATAATGGCAGAGGTTGCAGCAGAAATGTGAGTAGATCCTGAGCTTCTTATGAGGTTTTCAGGTTCTATGGATGCTTATAATCGTCCTGAAACTCCTGAAGAAAGAGCTGCAAGAGAGACGCTTCTAGAGATGGTTCAAATGTGACCAGATGGATGATTACGTGATATTTGAGAAGTTAATTTAGAATGAATACAATCTATTGCTCCAACTTTTGAACAGGGGATGGAGAATCTTGAAATGAGCATGAGAAGTCTTGCAAAAGATTTAGATAGATTGGAAATAGTTTTAGAGCGATCAGGATGAGAGATGCCAGAAGATCCGGAAGCAATTCTCACTATGCTTGAAGAAATGAGAGATCAAAACGGCGAAATACCTATAGAACTTACTCAGCAAGAAGCTGAAGAGTTAGGTTTTGTGTTTCATGAAGATGGTTCAGTAAACTTTGAATCAAGTCCAACATATGCTGCAAGTTGAGGGGATGTTTCTCGATGAAGACCATATATAGGAAGTAATGGGAATGTTATGAGTGGGTACAGTGGACCTTCGAGCAGACCCAGATGAGCGAATGCTATGGATATTAATCTAGAAAATCTCACTCCTTGAGTCGATGGTCTTGTAGAGATGATTTATCAAGCAGAAGCAAACGGGGATCCAGATATGATTTATGGAGGGTGTAGAATTAATCCTCCAAGACCAATTACTCAAATGACGGTACGTGAAGTACGTCAATTTCAAGATCAAATGGTTCAATCTGGAAGCAGATCATCAGCAGTATGAGCGTGTCAGGTAATACGAGGAACTATGGATGGAGCTATTAATAGTGGTCTTCTTGATCCAAATGAAACATTTAATGTAGAAGCGCAAATGAGGTTTACTATCGGAAAACTCAATGAGCGATGACTCCAAAGATTTATTTGAGGTCAAATAGATGAGATGACTTTTATGAGAAATGTTTCTATGGAGTGGGCTTCATTTCCAAGAGATTTGTGAGGAGCGAGTTATTATGCAGGGGATGGACTTAATCATGCACTCGTAAATCCTCAACAAGTTCTTGCTCAACTTCGAACAATTCGAGAGTCAGCAACACAGTCTCCTACTGCAATGTCCTAATTTTTGTATAAAACTTAAAAAAATGATATCCTTAATGGGTATTATTTTTTCTTTTTTTAAGATGTATTTTTTAAAACAAATCACACAGCAATTTAGTAACTTTTTCTGTCACTATTTTGAGCAATGACCTGGAAATCCAGGTTTTGATGCGCAAAGGCTTTCTGAAGAATCAGCTCAAAGAGAAGCAGAAGCAGCGAGACCAGAGACAGAGAGACTTGCAGAAGTTGACACATTAGCAACTGAGAGCACGGCAGAAATGAGAACTCGAATGGAGTGAATGAGAGCAGAGCAATGACGTATAGCGAGAGCAGAAGCAGCAACAGCTATTGTTGAGTCAGGAGAAGATTCTGCAAGTGTCTTAGAACTTGTTCCTGCAACAGAAGATGAAAGAGAAATAGCTCAGCAAGCTATAATAGCCGCTTGAGGAAACATTACAGATGAAGCTGCAATAAACGCGGCTATAATTGATCAAAGGTGACATAGTCCAGGAGAAGCGAAAGAGACGAATCCTGATGCAAGTCATCAGGATATTGATGAAGTAATGGAACGTGCAGCTGAAATTGCAACGAATTTATGATTTGAAGAATTTCAGATTGAGTCGGAAGACCAAGCAGAAAACTTTAGAAGAACTCTATTGGAAGGTTTAGATCTTACAGGAAATGAAAGCCCAGAAGAACTTGAAGCTTTGATTCATAGAGAGTTTGAAACACTTAGAGACCAAAGACTTGCTGAGTTAGATGCTTTAGAAGTGGATATCAATACAGAACTTGCTAATCCAGCTATTCCTCCTGCTAGAATGTCTGAACTACAATTACAGCGAAATGCTATTAGAGCTATGAGAAATACCTATGCTCCAAATTGATCAATAAATGGTCCTAGTGGAAATTTATATGCTTGAGGAATAGGAGAACCACTTACTCCAGAACTTCTTGCAGAATACGGTGCAACATGACATGAACTTGCTTCATGGCTGCAATCGAATGGTTTTCCGGTATATAATGGGCAACCAAATTACTGTGGACAAAATGTTGGTGAAGCACTTGATGCATTTGGAATTCAAGGACTTCCAAGCTCAGGTCGTCATGGATTTGCCTATGCCGAAATCTGCAGTTCAAGACCAAGTCAGTTTAGACAGATAGATTGCAGACCTCAGGAAGCTCCTGCTGGAGCGATAATATCATACCAACAAAACTCAGGTGGATCATCTGCTCGCCAACAATATGGACATGTAGAGATTGCGCTTTGAAACAACACATGATATTATTTTGGTACGGTTGCAAGTGCTCCATGATGAAGTCAAAAACCACCACATCCTGGATCATATACGATATGGATGCCAACATCTAAAATTTCTGTATGAGATTCAACTGTAATGTCCTAATTTTTGCATAAAATAGAAAAAAATGATACTCTTGAAGGGTATTATTTTTAATTTATGTACATATGTACTTTTTAGAACAAATCAAATTGCAGTTTTGCATGATGCTTGTATCATATCAAGATGCAGTTTCAGAATGACCATGAGGAGGTGCTACTGCCCCAGTAATAGAGGCACCTGAATGAAGAGAAGACCTAACTCCTTCTGAGCGAGAGAGACTTGGAAATCTTGATGAACTTAAGAGGGAAATAGATTACATTCAAGCATCTGAAACCATCGTAAGGCAACAAGTGAGATCACTTGGACATCATCTAGAAGATATTGCAAATGGAGATGTAGATGGTCTCAGCTCAAGAGATCCTGAATATCGTCAACTTAGAGATAGATATGATAGACTCATAAACACATATGATGAGCTTGCATGAGAAGGACAATTTATTCAAAAAATTGTACATACTAGGCTTCAAGAGCTAGAGGGTACAGTAGATAATCAGATAACATGAATAGCGTGAGAGTCCGGGGTTGAACTCAGTGAAAATGAAGCAAGATATAGAGAACTAGAAAAATCAAAGAATAGGTTCTGGTCATGATTTTAGAGAAAAAATCAGAAATCTTCCAGTTTTTGTGAATAGAGAAGAAGTTCAAACACTTTTTATCACTCCAATAGAAGAACTTTTAAATCGGGAACCATCTGGAGAGACTGTAGAGCAAAAAAGTGAATCACTTGAAGCAATAAATACTGAAATACTTCAGGCGATAGAAAATTTTGATGCCTTTGTTTTATCAAATACTCCAGAAACTATTTACACATCTAGGATGTTAGAATCTATGTTAGAAGCATGAAATGCTTCTGCAGCATCTTTTAGAGAATCATTTTTTCAAATAATTTGAGAGAATTCTGTTCAGTGAGATTTATCATGATTTTCAGAGCACGAAAAAATAGCAGAACTCATGTGAGCAGAGTGATATGAGTATTGATATAATATTGTACCATTACTTGCTGAATTTGATGAACTTGAGTTCCCAAGCATTGAAAATATAGATGCTTGAAATCTTCAGGCAATTTGAGAAGAGATGGCGGTAGCTGCAGAAAAAATTAGGAATCTGGATAGACAAATGACCATTATCGCAAGAGATGCGAGAGAACTAGAATCAGAAAAAACTTTTTGAGAAACTCGTCTTGATAGCGCAAGAGAATACTATGAGAGCCTCATGAAAAATGGTGATGAGCTTACTGAGCTTGGTGAAGCTTTAGCAAGTAATGCATGAAACCTTCCAGAATTTGAAGATCTTGGAATGGAACATATACGAATTCTCAGAGAAAATAATGTAAATCTTGCAAGGATGTTTCTTGTAAATGGAGAAACTTGAGAGGCAATGGAATCTTGAATATTACAAGAAGGAAATACATATGTGATAAACTTTTCTGCGAATGAAGCTCTCCAAAGTCAGATGGATTTCGCATTTATAAACAGTTCAGCTGATGTCATTAATGTTGATGGAGTTGAGCTTACATTGAGACGAAACAGTGAAAGCCCACATTGAATTTGATATTATGATCAAGATGGTAATAGAGTTCCACTTCTAGATGGTTCTCAGATAACTGTAGTTGCTTTAAGAGATGAAACAAACCCACATATTTGAGAAGCAATTGATGAGGAAGTATCAGATAGACTGAATGATTTTGCAGAGCGATCGACAGAAAACAGAGCCTTTGTAGAAGCAGTTTATAGAAATCCTGAGCAGGCCTTTAGATGAGAAACACTCCCATGATGAATAACAGGTGCTTTTCTAGCTATTCTACTTAACATGTTTGATGGTAGGAATTTTGTTTACAATTCAGAAACTGGACTATGGGAAGAGAAACCAGAATGAAGTGAAGAATGAAGTGGATCTTATCTGACGAATAGGGAAGTAGTAGATGGATATCTTGGAAGTATGGAACTTGGTAGTCTTTCTGCTGAGTTTGAAAGTTCATCACAAGGCCCACTTGCATATAATGCAGATGATAATGGTCATGGACCATCATACGGAACATACCAAATGAACTCAGAGGTTGGAGTGTATAGAAGCTTTATTCAGCGTCATGGTATCGGGGAAGGACGAGAAGCTTGGATGGCAGCAGTTAGAGAACATGGAGTAGAAGAGTTTCAAAGAATGGAGCATGAGCATATTCAAAGAATGAATTATGACCAGAATCTTCCTGATGTTCCAGCATGAATTTCTTCATTTGGGGTTGAAACAAGTGCTTCTGGAACAACACTTTGTTCACGTACTGCAAGAAGAAATCTGGAGCGATTAGGACTTACAAATATACATCAATGATCTTCTGCAAGAGCTTCATTTGAGATGTATCCAAGTGAATCTATTCAGGCATTTCCACCTGCAAATAATACAAATGCGACAGTAGCTGATTTCTATTTAGATGCAACTTCAACGAATGCACAATACGGTCATAGAGTTGCAGCGTTCCAAAGAGGATGAGAATGGTATGTTTTAGACCCATACTATAGTATTCCATGATATTCTAATAGAACATGACCAATTAGAGCAGAAGATTATGTCAATCATATGCAAAATACACTTTGAAGAAGAATGTGGTGAGCAGCTTACTTTAGTTAAGGTGAGATAATTGCATAAAACTTAAAAAAATGATACCCTATAAGGGTATTATTTTTTATGTATAAATTATGTATTTTTTCAAATATCTGACAAAACAATATATATCTATTTTTTTTTGTAATTTTGTAGAGTCTCCAGTATGACCTAGTGTTCAAGATACCGTAGAGTGAAATTCTTCATCTTTTGAAGGCCTCTCTCCCCAAGAGCGACAAAGAGCAATTGAACTTCAACAAATTCAAATAGAAATATCAGCTGTTGTAAATGCAAGGGAAATTACAGAAAATCATTTAAATATTTTAGAGCAATGATTCATAAGAATTCTCTCAAGTGTAGAAGATATTTCAGAGCAGGAATTATTTAGTCCAGAATCAGATTTTAGAAGACTTATTAGTCGTATAAGTTTGTTACAAGGGCAGCTGCGAGATTTGAGCTCAGAAGAACTTCGTCTCCAACTCTTAGAAGTTCAATGAGAAACAACTATAGCTCTTCAAGACTTAATGAATGAAACCATTCAAGCAGATGTAGAAATGACGGTCGATGACAGAGCAGAATTATTTTCACAAGCTTCTTGAGAGCTGACGAATATGGTTGAGAGTATAGACTGACTTTCAGAAGAACAAAAAAATTATCTTTTACACATACTGGAAAATGCTGGATGACTTGAAAATATTTCAGCAAATGATATCTACCTACTGAAGTCAATTGGCATAGATCTTGCGAGTTTATTTCTCGTAAATTCAGAAGGAAGAGCACGAAAAGAAACCATGCAGCAGTGAGATATTTATCTGGTAAATTTTTGATGAAATTATAGTGTTGATAGGACTATTGGTGCTTGAGATATACTAGATATGTCACAATGTTATAGAGTAAAAATAAATGGTATTGAGTGAGTAAGAGGACATGCTCCAAGACCATGATATTATACTCCAGAATGAAGATATCTTGCAATTCATGATGGATATAGAATAGAGATAGTTGAAAAAAAAGAATACGGTGAAGATGAAACGAGTAGTGATTTTGAAAATGCACAAACTGCACGTATAGAAGAGTTTAGAAAAGAACAAATAGATTCTTGGATGTATGAAAATGTCTTTAGCTCTGTGGAAAGGTCAATGGATATTCCTTTTGTAATGGATGTAGATAAAAATATTCTGCAGAGGTATATACAAGAAAATATGGCTGATACAATTGAGTTTGATAGCCAATCAAATCAAATACGTGTGAAAGCTCCTCATGCATCTTTTTCGGCAGCACTTGAAGAATATTTTTCTCAAACATGAAATTTTGAAGCTCGGTCAAATGAAGTACTTGCCCGAGACCCCGCATTTTTGGCAAAACTCAATAGGGTATGTGAACAACTTTGAGTTAATCCTGAGCATATGCTCATTGTTATGAGAGCCGAGAGTGGGATAAATCCACAAGCAAGAAATCCAAATGGTTGAGCTACAGGACTCATACAGTGGATGCCACCAACAGCAAGATCACTAGGCACTACAACTCAATCACTCTATCGTATGTCAGGAATACAGCAGCTAGATTATGTATTAGCTTATTTTAGACCATATGCATGAAGGCTGAATTCTGTTGAAGATTTATATAGAGTTACATTTTTCCCAATATCACTCGGAAGATCTCCTGACTGGGTATTTAGGTCAGATAATTTATCAGCTGAGACAGTTGCAAGTGCAAATCCTGGTATCGCAAGATATTCACGAAGACCTGATGGAGCTATCGATGGACATGCCTTTAGAGCATATGTAAATGCACACATAGCGGCTGCATAATTTGCAAAATCATATTTTAGATATAGAGTAGTAGAATCTATTAAAGCGTTTTTATATATGAAAAACAACTCACATCCGCTTTGAAGAAACGCAGATAATTTTGCTAAATTACATAAAAAAAAGGCAGAATTACGTATGCCTTCTTTATGACTCAAACACAAAATTGCATTTCTCGCAACGTCGATATTAATTGGTACATCGACTCCTGCATGATCTCAGGAAAGTACATCAAGTAATCTCTCACTCTATGAGTGATATCTCAATGATTACTGATATGAAATAGTAGATAGAGAGTGATTTTATGATTTTCTCAGCGTATTTTCTCCTATCTTAGATAGCTTACATGAAATCTGAGTTCTTACAGGTTATGATATAAATGATGCAATGAATTTATACGTATCTTGGCTCAATAGAGAGGAAAATATAGATGAATATTTACGAAATTACTTATACTTTGCAGAATCATTCCCAAATCCTGAAATAGCTGTACAAGATTTACTTTCAGGTATTTGAATCGTTTCACCAATTCCTCAAGAAATATGAAGTATCGAGCAATGAAAAGAGAATGAGAAGGAAATTTAGTTTTTTCGAACATATTCTAGCTCAAGAGAATCATCTATAAATCTGAAAACATCAGAAGCAGGAACATCCTCGTCAAGAATAGTTTTTGCTCACAGAATTTGGGTAACTCCTTTTTCGATATAGTATTCAAATTCTTCTTCAATTTCTTCAATATTATAGTTTTCCCCAGTATCTGAAATATTTGCAGACGTAAGCCAGATGGGTCATACACCTTTAATAAGTTTTTTTTCAATTGGATTATTGGCAATTCTTACAGCAATTTCACTATAAATATCTTTATTAAAATAATAGTCTTCATGCTCATCTTGAAAATTGAGATAGAGTTCGATAGGATCAGAATTTGTAAGAATCGTAAATGGTTTTTCGTATTGTTTCAAAAAATCGATTTGCTCTGGAGTGAGTGTAGAATGAGTTTCTAACCAAGAAAAGTCCTCTACCATAATTGCAAGTGGTTTGAGGGAGTTTCTTTTTTTGATTTTGTATATTTTCTCGTAGCTTTTTTTATCATCAAAAGCGCAGGCAATTCAAAAGCATGTGTCAGTTGGAAGTATGTAAATCATAAATTTAAATAGTTAGTTACAAATTAGATATCTTGAGATAAAAGTTTTTACACAATTGGGTCTTTGAGAGGAATTCAGACTTTTCTTGGATATTTTTTATGGGTGGGAGCAATTTTTTCGATGAAAATAATGCTTCTTTCTTGTCCTGCAAGATCATAGTTTTTTACCTTCATGATTTTTCCTCAGAGTCTTTTGAGGGCTTTTTTTGTGCTAGTGAGTTCGTCCTTATCTGTGAGTTTATATGCCGCGAATACTCCTCCAACCTTGAGAAGAGGAAGGACATATTCTAAGAGCGTAGGGAAGTAGGCAGTTGCTCTTGAAACTGCGAGATCAAAACTCTCACGATGCTCTGGGTCTTGTCCGATTTCCTCAGCGCGTCATACCAGCGTATCTACGTTTACCAGCTCCAGTTCGTCTACGAATCCTTCCACACACTTGAGTTTTTTTGCGACTGAATCTATAAGGGTAAAATCAGCTTCTGGAGTCACAATTGCAAGAGGAATTCCAGGAAATCATCCTCAGGTTCATAAGTCCATAACCTTTCCCTCAATATCATAGAGTGCTGCGAGCATGAGGCTATCTACGAAATGTTTCTCTACAATAGCGTCAGGTTCTCTTATTGCTGAGAGATTAATCTGGGCATTGGTCTGCATAAAGATTTCAAGAAATTTTTCAAATTTTGCAGTTTCTTCCTCAGAAAGCTCGATGTGATATTGGTCAAATATTTGCTTCATAGACTTTTTTAAAAATACTGCGAGATACTAATAAAAATAGAGCGAAAAGCAAGTTTGATATTTTGCCTCTTGCCTTTATAATACCAAAAATAAATAATTACTCTATGCTCAAAACACCGCTTACTAAATCTCTGCTTCGTACGACTGATAACTATATCAAGGCGCTTGAAAAGGCGGGCATAACAACGGTGTGGGATATGCTGAAGTTTTTTCCGCGAGATTATGAGGACCGCACGCAGGTGCTTGATAGTTTTTCGATGATAAATCTCAAAGAAAAAAATACGATTCTCGTGACCCTTGTCTCACTGGATACTACGAGAACCAATGGAAATAAAATACTGACCAAGGCAATTATTGAGGATAAAAATGGATTTCTTGCAGAAGCTGTGTGGTTTAATAGGAAATATCTTGCTGGGCAGCTCAAAGTCTTTACCTGAAAAAAAATACTTCTCTCAGGAAAGGTAAAATACAATTATGGAAAAGTGAGCTTCACTTCTCCAGATCCAGAGTCGGACCTCTCAAAAATTTCTGGATGAATTGTCCCTGTATATTCAGACGCGCAGTATATTCCAGGAACATGGATAGAGTCAAAAATGTGAAATCTTGAATCGTATTTTTCAGATATTCCAGAAAATCTGCCAGAAGACATTCTCAAAAAATATAATTTTATTAGTAGAAAACAGGCATTTCATAAAATCCATTTTCCAAAAAACTCTCATGATATTGAGGTAGCAAAAGCGAGGCTCAGCTATGAGGAGCTCTACGAGATAAATTATAAAGCTATTTCCAGTAAACATAAGAAGTTTGATGATTCGCAGGGGAAATCTCTTGCGATACCTCTCAACGCTGAGTATGTCAAAGAAATTATGTCGCATATTCCATTTGAACTCACAGGAGGACAAAAAATAGCGCTTTTCCAGGTGCTCAAAGATATGGAAAAAAATCACTCAATGCAGCGTCTGCTTGAGTGAGATGTTGGGACAGGGAAGACCATAGTGAGTCTTATTGCGACCATTCACGCTATCAAAGAGAGTGAAAAAATGTGAAACAAAATCCAAGTCTGAATAATGGCTCCAACTGAAATTCTTGCGCGTCAGCACTTTATTAGTATGGAGAAAATGCTCATAGAATTTGGACTTACTTCTCATTTGCTCGTAGGAAGTACCACAGCCAGCATGAAAAAATCTATCAAAGATGAACTGAAAAAATGAAATGTCGATGTAGTGATAGGGACTCATGCACTGGTGCAAGAAGATGTTTTATTTCATAATCTTGGTTTTGTCGTCATCGATGAACAGCATAGATTCTGAGTACATCAAAGATGAGTATTAGAAAAGTGATGGGGAAATATCTCAGAATATGAGTATACAAAAAATATTACGCAAGAAGAGTTTGAAAAAATTCTAGAAATTATTTCAGAAAATCCCTTTAATAAAAATAATCTTGAGAAAAAATATTTTACGGTACTTAAGAAAAATGGTTTTATGGTAGGGTTTTGTAAAATTTATGAGCTTGAAGATGGAAATTCTGAAATAGGGAATCTTTGGATTTCAGAAAAAAATAGAAATAAAAAATTATGAGTAAAACTGCTTTCCTATGCTATAAAAAATACAAAATATTCAGGAGAATTATATTTAGCCTGCAGTGAAAGTCTCGCAAATTATTATAGCTCTATTGGTTTTAAAAAAACTGAGGATTTTCCTCATCGATTTGACGATACCATGCAGTGGGCAAAATCAGAGAATTTGAAATATGATATTATGAAGCTTGAAACAAAAGATAAACTGCTTTCAGTTGAAACACTTGTTCCGCATAATCTCAACATGACTGCAACACCAATTCCAAGAACCCTCGCCCTCACACTTTATTGAGACCAAGACTTATCTATTATTTCAGAGTATCCAAAAGGGAGAAAAACCATACATACAAAAGTAGCGAGAAATGACGCGCAGCGCAGAGAAATTGAGCTCTTTATTGAGTCTGAGCTTGGTAAGTGAAGACAAGTATTTTGGATATCACCACTCGTAGAAGAATCAGAGAAAATTGATCTTGCAAATGCGGTAAATACCTATGAAAATCTCGTAGAAATTTTTGCAGGGTTTACGGTTGGACTTTTGCACGGGAAGATGAAAGCAAAGGAAAAAGAGCAAATCATGAAAGACTTCAAAGATAATAAAATCCAAGTTCTCTCCAGTACATCTGTGGTAGAAGTATGAGTTGATGTCCCAAATGCTTCGATTATGTGTATCGAGTGAGCTGAGCGTTTTGGTCTGTCTCAGCTGCATCAATTTCGAGGTCGTGTGTGAAGATGAGCTTACCAATCATATTGTTACCTTTTTCCATCAAGTGGGAACACAACGGATAGGCTTAAAGCAATGGAGCAAACCAATAACGGTTTTGAGCTCTCAGAAATTGACTTAGAAATAAGAGGTCCATGAGAAGTATACGGAGTGAGACAATCAGGACTTCCTGATCTCAAAATTGCTGATATTACAGATTTGCAGCTTGTCTCGCAAATAAGAGATGATATCGAGGAAATGTTTGAAAGTCCCAAAAAAAGTGAAGCCTAGACTTCACTTTTTTGTATTTCTCTCATAACTTTTTCATTTGGATAATACAATTTTATTTTCAAAGCTTCTTCTGCTGTGAAAAATCATAATTCGATACATTCATTACTTGGGGTAAAATCAAAGTTTTCTACTTCGACTTCATAAATGAGTAAGCATATTGGTCTCTTAGGACTGGCTATACCAGAGCTTTCTGCTAAAAATGTATATATTGGTTGATTTGAAATGTTAGTTACAGTAAGTCACATTTCCTCCATAATTTCTCTCTTTAGCGCATCATGTATCTCTTCTCAGTGATCTACTCCTCCACCAGGAATATCCCAGTATCCAGTATCTTCTTTTGCAAGAGCAAATCGTCAATCTTTATCTCTAATCATTGCTTTTGCAGATACACGGTAATAACACTCTTTTACTCATTCATAATTTTTTTCCAAAATAAAGACATTAAGAAATTAATAACTCAAGTATAAAAACAAATACTTTGACTGCAACGCATTTTTCTCTAAAATGATGCATAAATAATTTTTAAGATTTTTCAAGAGTGAATTTACTCGAGTTATTTTTCGTTATTTCAGGGATTATTATTTTCTTTTTGGCGCTCGATATCGCAAGAAAGGAGAAGTTTAATGCACTTCATTTTTTTGTTTTTTTGATGATTGGTGGAGGACTCCTCGTTTTTACATTTTTCCCTGGAGTTCTTAATGCTATTGGGCGAATATTTGGGATTCCTCGTGGGGCTGATGTGCTCGTATATGGCTCAATTATTTTTCTCATATATTTTGTGCTGTTACTCCTCTCAAAAGTTGAGAGAAATAGACATGATACCACAATGATGGTGCGAGAAATTGCGCTGCAAAATTCTCCGAAATACAGCTATAGTGCTGGAAGTGTGTTTCTCCTAAGAGTATACAATGAAGCTCCAGTACTACAGAAAGTATTAGAAAATATTTACTCTGAGTGATTTACAAATATCGTTATTGTTGATGATGGTTCTACTGATGGATCATGTGAAATTACCGAGAAATTCGCAAAGAAACACTCTCATATTATTGTGCTCAGGCATTTTCAAAACAAATGAGCAGGAGCTGCGCTTGAAACAGGATTTGAGTATATTCGAAGATATCTGGATGTTGAGTTCATTATTTGTTTTGACTCAGATGGTCAGCATAGAATTGAAGATTTAAAGAAGTTTCATAATGCCTTTGAAAAATATCCAAATCTTGAGGTCGTATTTGGTTCCCGTTTCCTCTCAAAGAAAAACTTTTCAAACATTCCTTTCATGAGAAAAATCATTCTCAAACTCGGAAGAATCTTTACAAGAATTATGTCTGGAGCAAAGCTGACAGACGCGCATAATGGATACAGAGTATTTCGAAAATCTGCTATTCAAAAAATCAGACTCACGACAGACGGGATGGCCTACGCCTCTGAGCTTATAGAGCAAATCATGCGAATGAATATTCCGCACGGAGAAATTCCTGTTACCATACTCTATTCTGAGTACTCTCTCTGAAAAGGCCAGAAATCCAGCAATGCGATATTCATTGCCTTTCATACAATTTGGTCAAAGTTTTTTAGGTAAATACGAAAAAAATCTTAGGAATTCCTAAGATTTTTTCTTACTCTTTTTTCTCAAAACATAAAAACCCATAGCTACTATAAATCCTAACAAAAGATAAAGTACATACGGCCAAGTTGATATTAAGTAATAGGAACTTGGGAGTTCTTTCATTGTATTTTTTCAAGGAGAACATTCTTGCACATTTATATATTGTTCTTCATTATGAATTACTTCTTTTGTATATTTATTAATTGTATATGTAACTATTTGATTTTCTTCTGGTTTAGGAAAAATTTCACTATATCATATTTCATTCATGTCTAAAAATATAGGACTTTGGCTTCACATAACTAATCATTTGCTTGCTTTTCAGTGAATTTGATAAAAATCTCCATCAATACTTTGGATATTCATTACTTTTTTTCACAAAGTGACCTTTTCGTTTTTATACAAATATACGGATTCAATTTCTTTTCAGTGAAAGTAGCAGTATGGGTGTAAATTGTTCATTATTTATTAGTTCTTTTTCTATTCGTATATAAATAATTTATTCAGTAACTCAGTATAAGAAATATAAGAATGAGTCTGAAATATGGAACAAGTTCAAAGAAGAGATTTCCTCTACAAGGAGGAGATTTTATTATTAGTCACCTATTTTCTTCAATTCAAACAATGCTATAATTATTTGTATACTCGCCAATATAATTATTTCCAAAACGAGATTTAATTCATATAGACATATATAAGGAAGGGTTTTGAGTTTGAGTTGATATATCTCTCTTTACATAAATATCACTATACAGGTATTTTTTTTCTAACTCACTTTTTGAATAAGGACTTGATTTTTGTACTAAGAATTCTCATTTTTGCATATCCGTGTTTTTCAATTTTCAATTAAATTTACAATATATTGAAAATGGTCTTTCTAAAAATGGGTCAACATAAATAGGATTTATAAAATACAATGCTAAATATATAGCAATAAATGATAGAAATATTTTAATCATATTTTTAAACAAAATTATATATCAGATAATTATGTCTTTTTTGAAGATAAAACAAATAATAAAAAATTATTCTGTGACTAAAAATATTAAAAAATCATTAATTTTTAGTATTAAAATTTCCTTAATTAATTGCTTTTGTAGAGCCAAAATATAATCTAGATAATTATTTTATTGGGATTTTTTTCATGAGAAAAATTTTCTTATATTGTCTGTTTTTCTTTTTATATTCTTCACTCTGCTCTGCAGCTGATTTTAAGATTGTAGAACTTATGCCAAACACTCAGGATGATAAAAATCTTGAGTATATTACGGTGAAAAATATATCAGATACTTCCCGATTTATTGGGATTTTTTTCATGAGAAAAATTTTCTTATATTGTCTGTTTTTCTTTTTATATTCTTCACTCTGCTCTGCAGCTGATTTTAAGATTGTAGAACTTATGCCAAACACTCAGGATGATAAAAATCTTGAGTATATTACGGTGAAAAATATATCAGATACTTCCCGAAGTCTTTCGTGATTCACTCTGAGCGATCTTGCAGGAAAAAAATATATTTTTTGAGATGAGATTTTAGAGCCTGAGGAGCGAAGAGATTTTTTTAGAACGCAGACAAAGATCATTCTCAATAATTCTGATGAAAGAGTATTTCTTTATGATGCGCAAAATAATGTAGTAGACGAAGTATATTTTGAATCATCTGATAAATGATATTTCCTGAGCTTTCCTGAGGAAGAATGAGAGGGAGAAGATGAATATATTATCTCTGAAGAGTGGCTGATTTCTGGAGAGTTATTTGTGAGCGATGAAGTCAGTCCAGAGGATTCTGAAGATGAAGAGTCAGAACTCGACTCAGATAATTGAGAGAATGAAGAATGAACATCTGTGTGAAATAATGCGCAGGAAGAAATTACTTCTGAAATCTCTGCCCCAGAAGTGAGTATTTCTTTTCAAAGACCGAGTTATATCTCTCAATCTGGAAGTACAAATATTTTTATATGTGACTCAGAAAGAGAAGAATGCAAAATAAACTTTGATTTCAGAGAGAGCTTTTCAGAGAATTTTCCTGAAAATGAGTATGAATGCCAGATTGATTTTGGAGTGTGACGTATTACAGGAGAAGAAAATAAATGTAATCCAAATACTGTGATTATTCCACAGTGAGAGTCAACTGTTCGCATAAAAATATCACATGAAGACGAGAGCGATGTATATTCTGAAAAAATCATTCATATACATAACTATAAAGTTGTAGAAGTAGAAGTAGATGTAGATGAAGAATCTCAGCAAGTAGAAGAACAAGAAAATCAAGAAGAAATAGCTGATAGTAGCTCAGAAAATAATGATGAGACTCAGCTGCCAGATAATATAATTCCAAGTTTATTTGCTCCAGAAATAATACTGAGTTTCCAAAGACCAAGTTATATTTCTGAGTTAGGAAGTACTGATATTTTTATGTGTGACAATTCAAAAGATGCGTGCAAGGTCAATTTTGATATGTGAGAAAGCTTCTGAGAATCTATGCCAGAGGGAGATTATATCTGCAGAATAGATTTTTGATTTTTTAGCAGTGAGTCTGAGAAATGCAATCCAAATACTGTCAGTTTTCCTCCTTGAATTTATGAGGTAAGTTTTCAAATTATTCATAAAAATAATCAAAATATTTTTTCAGAAAAGCGAATTACGATTCACCATATAGAAAATGTAATTAAGAAAGAATATCTCGAGCAAAAAAACATTTCAGAGTATGATAGAGAGCCTGATATACTGAGTATTCTCAAGCCAGAGATTGTGGTTCAAAGCGGTCTTGAGTGAGAGAGAAAATATTTTGAGTGCAAAAAGAATCCTTGCAAAATAAATTTAAATTACATTAAAAAGCACAAAAATGAACAATGCTATTGGAATTTTAAAGGTGGAAGTTATGAAAATATCAACACGAGAAAGCGATGTAATCCATGATATGTAACGTTTCCAGAGTGAATATTTGAGCTCTCCCTGAGAGTATATGAAAAAAATAATGAAGAAAATTACAAAATCACTCGCTTTTATATTTATAATGAAGTGACAGAGGGGCAAGCTTGAAATGAAAACATTCTCGTAAAAAAAGTGTATGAAGAAGAGTGAGATGACGATGAGAAAGATACAAACAAGCAGGGGAGAGATGATGAACATACAACAGATACTCAGCAGCAGGAAGTATTAATAGAGCTCCAAGGAAAGATTTCAAAAGAAAAAATACTCTGAGAAAATATGCTTACCTGTCAGTGAGTCGAGAAATGCTATGTAAACCTAATATCTTTATGAACCAGTAAAAAAGCAAGCTTTGTTTGGCTACTGGGTGGAGTAGCATTTTCTGATGCTCAGAACCCAAAAGGAATTTGGATAGAGTGAGAGTGAAATCACACCATAGAATTACGATATACTCCTGAAAATCAGGAAATAATTCTAAAATTTTTTGAAGTCACTATTACTCCAGAGATATTTGAGGAAATCGCTGATATGCAACAGGATGATGCATCGAGTGTCAGCAAAACAAAGATATCAAAAATTTTTAGTCAAAATTTTCTTGTTTTGAAATATGATGGCCTGAGAATCTCATGAAAGGCTCCTATTTGAAGTAAGATAGAAATATATATCTGAGAAGATAATATTGGAGAAGCGCATGCAGATGAAAAATGAAAATATAGATTTGTGACAAAAAATCTTTCTGCAGGAGAATATATTTTTTCTACAAAAATAATACAAGCATCATGAGAGGAATTATTCCTTCCAGAATTTAAGAGCTACAGATTGACCCAAGAATCAAGAAGTTTTTGGTTTGCAGGGAAAAAATCTTCGTCTCGAAAAAAATCGGCACTTTCAAAAACACCGAAAATCCCAGAACTCATTATTCAAAGCTTCGCCAACGATGAAGCAGTGAAGCAGGAAGAGGATTTGTCGTTTGGAAAAAGAATGCTGATTATTTTTATTATAGTATTCAGCTCTATATTTGGATGACTTCATATGATTTTTCTCCAAACAAAAATTATCACAAAAACTCTCCATTTGGATATTTTTACTCTGACTTATAATACAAAACAAAAAGTCCTCTTAACGCTCTAAATCGAGTTTTACTTTTTGTCTTTTCTCACTACAATTCCCGGGAAATTTACTTTATAGAGAGAAAAAATGGATTTAAAGAACATTAGAAATTTTTGTATTATTGCCCATATAGATCATGGAAAGTCTACTCTGGCTGATAGACTTCTCGAAATCACAGGAACGATAGATAAAAGAGATATGAAGCACGGTCAAATGCTTGATACGATGGAACTCGAGCAAGAGCGCGGTATTACTATCAAACTTCAGCCGGTACGAATGAACTGGAAAGGATTTCAGTATAATATCATAGATACTCCAGGTCATGTGGATTTCCAGTATGAAGTTTCTCGCTCTTTGGCCTCAGTAGAGGGATGTTTACTCGTTGTTGACGCATCTCAAGGAATCGAAGCACAAACACTTTCTAATGTCTATCTCGCAATTGAGAATGACCTCGAAATTATCCCAGTACTCAATAAAATTGACCTACCAGCAGCTGACCCAGAGAGAGTTTCAGAAGAAATTATGAACCTGCTTGGCTGCGATAAAGAGGATATTATCCCAGTTTCTGCAAAAACAGGACAAAATGTAGAAGCAATTCTTGATGCGGTTATGGAGCGAATTCCGCAGCCAGTGGTGTATAAATGAGATCAAAATCCAGAGAATCAAGAGCTCAAAGCGCTTGTATTTGATTCGCAGTATGATCCATATAGAGGTGTTGTTTCGTACGTAAAAGTATTCTCAGGACAAATTAAAAAATGAGATACCCTTCATTTTCTCAATACAGGAAAGCGAATAGAAGCGCTTGATGTATGATATTTTGCTCCAACCTACACCAGTGCTCCACTGATAGATAATGGTTCTGTAGGATACGTGGTAACAGGTCTTAAATCAATCAGAGACGCGAAAGTAGGGGATACACTCTGGAAACCAGAAAATGTTTCTGGACCAAAGGAAAAGCCAGAAAATGCGAAATCAATTTCGTGATTTAAAACCGTAACTCCATTTATCTATGCAGGAGTTTTCCCAATGGCAACAGATGAATATCCAGCACTTTCTGATGCGATGGAAAAGCTCGTTCTCAATGATTCAGCTCTCCAAATGGAAGCGGAGGCTTCAACCGCACTTGGACAAGGATTTAGATGTGGATTTCTTGGACTTCTCCACCTAGATATTGTAAAAGAGCGCTTATTCCGAGAATTTGATATGGATGTTATTATGACTGCTCCGCAAGTAACCTACCATGTTCGCATGTACGGGGATAAGATGTCAGAATATTCAAGACTGCTTCCTGAACTTATAGAAATGGACTGACGAACAAAAACTATTCTGAGAGTCTCAAATCCTGAGGACTTGCCTCCAAGAGAGACTTGTGAAGCAATCTCAGAGCCAATTGCAAAAGTAGAAATCATTACTCCAAAAGAATACGTAGGTGCGCTTATGACGCTCTGTCAGGAGCGAAGAGGAGTGTTTAAAAATCAGCAGTTTATTGATCAAACCAGAACTATGCTCACATACGAGCTTCCAATGTCTGAGCTTATCTGAGACTTTTATGATGAAATGAAATCTCTCTCTAGTTGATATGCTTCTCTTAATTATGAATTTATCAGATATACAGAAGATGATTTAGTGAAGCTTGACATCCTTATCGCAGGTGAGCGAGTAGCGGCACTCTCTCTTATTTGCCACAGAGACCAAGCCAGATTTATTTGAGGAAAAATTGTAAAAAATCTCAAAGAAGTTGTCCCAAGAGCTCAGTTTGCAATCCCTATCCAGGCAGCAATCTGAGGATCTGTCGTAGCCCGAGAAACCCTCTCAGCCTTCCGTAAGGATGTTACTGCTGGACTCTACGGATGAGACGTCTCTCGAAAAAACAAACTCCTCGATAAGCAGAAAAAAGGGAAGAAGAAGATGAAACAATTCTGAAAAGTATCACTCCCAAGTGAAGCCTTTGTTAATTTATTAAAGAAATAAGATGAATACTTGGGATGAGCTCAGACCACGAGAGGACGAAAATATATATATTCCAGATTCTCTAATAAATTATTATAGTAGAAATAATTATAAATATAGTCACATTCCTAAAGAAGTATTTGAGCAATGGATAATTCCTTTACATCAAGATAAGCATACTTTGAAGAATTATTCTTGGATTGAATTTGATAAAATAAAAATATCTTGTCAGCTGTTTTCTAATGAAGAATTATTAAGGTTAAATATAATTGAAGACTTTAAGAAATTCTTTTTATGAAGATCTCTAAATAAAGGATTTGATTCATTTGCTTGTACCAAAGAAGACTTAGAATATTGGAAGAAAGAATGAACTTGGAGAATTCCCCCAATTGTTATTGATACAAAAAAATTTGAAGATAAACCAATAGATTCAGAAATAAATTGAATATATCAATTAGTTGAATGACATAATAGAATATGATATTTTTATGCAATTAATAAATTTTCAAAAAAAACACTGAAGAAAAAACACAAAGTTTATATAATAACAAAATAATTATGAAAAAAATAGCAATCGTACAATCGAGCCTGAGAGATGGTTCACACACAGATATTATGTGCCGAGCACTTGAGAGTGCTTGTGAGAAGAGAGATATTCAGGTTGAGTATATCGACCTGAGAGAGATGGAAATGGCATTTTGTAATGGGGGAAATATTGAGCACTATCCTCAGGATATGCAAGACGCATTTGCAAAAATTGATAGCTGTGAAGCCGTTGTTTTCGGTATGCCAGTATATCAGTATACAATGAGCGGAGTCCTCAAAAACTTCATAGATATTTGTGGGGGATCAGTTGCAGGAAAGCATGTTGGAATTATCGTAAACTCTGGTGGTCCAAACTGCTACATGGCAAGCGCTGATTTATTTAATGCACTGTATTATGAATATGGATGCTATAATCTTGCTCCAACTCCATACAGCTGGTTTATGGATTTCAAAGATGGAAAAATAGTAAATGAAAAAGTAAGCGAAAAAATAGAAGAACTCGCAGAAAAAATAAAATCTCTTTAAAAAATTAAAATAAAGCCTCTTTAAAATATACATATTTAATCTTTTATTTTATATAAGAAAAGATACAATAAATATATATATCATTAAATTTGAGGATGAAACAAATAGTTGTTATTCAGCCATCTCTTAGACTAGAATCTTATACGGACTATGTCTGTAATTATTTCATACAGAAATGTTTAGAACGAAATGATATCGAATTGAAACTTATTGATCTTCGAGAGAGAAAACTTGAGTTTTGTGATGGAAGAGACATTTCTGAATATAATAAGGATTTGCAAGATGATTATGAATTTGTAAAACATGCAGACATAGTGATATTAGGCTTTCCACTCTATCATTTTTCTATTTCTGGAGTCTTAAAGAATTATTTAGATATTATGAGAGATGCATTGCAAGATAAACAAATAAATTTTTTAGTAAGTGCAATTTTTCAAGGAGGTGAAATAGCGTATGAACATATATTAGAAAGTCTTTGAAAAAAATATAATGTACAAAAAATAGGAATTAAAACTCCATATATTCTAAATGAAATGTTCATATGATGAAGGCTCACAGATATTTGAGCACGAAAAGATATTCAAGACTTAGCTAATTCACTATAATTTATGCAACACTTCGACGATAGAATTCTCTACAAAACACATCAACATATTTTTGTGTTGCTATCTAAGATTTTATCGATTTTTGTACCCTATGCAGGATTTATTATTCTGCTCTGATTTTTAGAATTTGAAGAGGGACAGTGGAGCTTTGATATTTCTGTATTGACACAAATAGTACTCATAGTGCTCTGAGGAGCACTCATCACTTTCTGGTTTTATTTTTTCTGGTCAAAATCATATTTTATTATTTCCAATGAGAAAATAATTGTAAAAGTAAGAAATGGTATTTTTTCTAAGTTTCATATGTCGATTCATTTTAAAAATATCAGAGACATGGCTTTTTCAAAAAATAATATACTGCATTATCTCTTAAATTATGGAACCATATTTGCGAGAAGTAGCGCTGGAGCTATGGGAGACTTAGAGGCAAAGCACATTCCAAAAGTAGAGAAAGTGTATAGGATACTAAATGCCCTTCATAGTATGGAAGATTCTGAGAGAAAGCAGATATCAAATATCAAAGATATTGTAAAGCCTCTCTGATTTTCCAAATGACAAGTAAAAGAAGCAGCGAATTGACTATCTTGAAGTTGAAGCGAGGCAGAGAATTCAAGTGTGGATTTTGATAAAAAGAAAGATGAGTCACTTGAGCAAATAATACAGAAAGAAAAAAATATTCTCCTATGAATCCAGTGACTCAAAGAGGTAGTGCTTTTAGATGGTACAGATAGAAAAAATATTTTTTCTCTGGAGGAAGAGAGAAATCACTGAGTATTTGAATCACTTCGTAAAAAAGTACTTTTTGCTGCAACGCATGATGCGAGTCTGAGAGATCCCGATGAAGCAATAGTTCTAAAAGCCTGAGAGAAAATAGTTTTTCCAAGTGTTAAGTTTCATGAGATAGATAGGCCATCTGTCGTTTCTAGTTCGCCATGACTTGCTGTTCACGAATATCTTGTGCCAAAGTTTCATGACTTTGATGAGTACGATGCGACTCTGCTTATTTGATTTGATATATAAACAATGCTAAAATTTATAAAATGGCTATTTGGATGGGGAAAGCAAAAAACCATCACAAAAACACAGTGTAAAGAGCTGATTTGCTTTGTTGAAAAAAGTAAAAAACTCTCTGTAAAGCAACAAGTGGTTGAGTGTGATAAAATCTATCATCATACTCTCAAAAGTCTCTGATATGAGGGGAGTTTTTGAGAAATCCTCAAACAAAACCCAAAAGAAATAAAAAATATTCAGGAAATCTGGGAACTTCATAAGTTTCGTAATACTCTTGTTCATGAACTCAGAGACTTAGATGAGAGATTTATTAAAAAACAATCAGTCAGATATGCAGCCATCACAGAAAAATTTGTGAAACAAGTTACTGCATAAAAAATATTCCCAATTGGGAATATTTTAATTTTCATGAACACAGATTTTTTTGATATTGAATACCTTATGTAATTTTTCAGAGATATTTCAGAGTGATTTTTCTCTTTTTACTCTTCCATTAAAACTTATATGTGCATTTTTTTCATCATAAGTATATTTAAGATTTTCATATCTCAGTCATAACTTTTTAAGCTCATTTTTTACTTCTCCAATTTCAGGAACTTTTTCTGATATAGTAAACTCCATTTGATATTTTATGAATCTAAAAGTAAAGTAGCTTTCAAGCTTTGTAATTACAATAAGATTTATAAGTACTATGATAGTTACCAGTATAGAGAGATAGTAAAATCATGCTCATATTAAAAGTCAAAGGGCAGCAGTGACCCATATATTTGCGGCAGTTGTGAGTCATTTTGTGGTAAGTCCTACTTGCATGATAGCTCAAGCTCAGAGAAATCATACTCCTGACATGACGGATCATACAACTCGCATTGTATCAATTCAGCTAGAGTTTGGATTTTGATTTACATAGGTGATTGGAAGTGCTATCGCGATACAAGCTCAGAGTCATATAAGTATATGTGTCCTGAGTCAGGCTGATTCTCACTTGTACTCTCTTTCGAATCATATAATTCAAGATGCGAGTACCGCAAAAATAAATCTGAGGATAATCTCAGACTGCTCCAGAAAATTAGCAATAAAGTCTTCCATAATAATTGTTATATATTCCAAGAGCGTACTACAGGATTGTATGAACTCAGTAAAAAAGCCCCAATTGGAGCTTTTTTATATATTCATACTTTCTGAGATTGAGATTTTTTTGGCCTTTGTGATGGACTCTATATTTTTTTTCAGGGTAAAGAGATTTGTATCTGGATGAATTTTAGAAATAATATCAAGAGTAACACCTGAGTCAGTTTCTTTAATATTTTTAGAAATGATTTTAATAGGCTCTAGCGCAATTTTATCATAAATACTTTCAAGTGTTTTTTGTTTGGTATCAAAGGTAATAAAAATACTACAATATTTATGAGTGTGGAGGAATCTTTGTTTTACTTTTGTGATAATCACAAGATTGAGAAGAATAATTGATGCAGTAAAAATAGCAGGAATATAAAGTCCAGCTCCAACGGTGAGACCTATTGCCGCAGTTACCCATATATTTGCAGCTGTGGTAAGACCCTTTGTATCAAAACCTATTTTCATGATGGCTCCTGCGCCAAGAAATCAAACTCCAGAGACTACTTGAGCTGCAATTCTTCCCGGATCATTGATATTTGAATTATAGATTTCAGGAACGAGAATTGAGAGAATCATAATCAGGCACGAACCAACTCATATCAGTATATGTGTTCTGATTCCTGCAGGCTGACTCTTGAGCTCGCGCTCTAATCATAAGACGATGCAGATTACTAAAGTAATCATGAGTCTGATGATAATTTCACTATTAGGGAGTACGTCCATTTTATTCGCATTATAAGATATATATGATATGCTAGCACAACTCTACAAAAATAGCGAGAAAATAGGGAAAAATCTTTTGACTAGAGTGGAGTTTTTTATATACTTTCGGAGCTTTTTCAAAAGAAAGGCGATATTTTTTGTGGTATGGTACCCGTAGTTCAGTTGGTTAGAACGCCAGATTGTGACTCTGGAGGTCGAGGGTTCGAGTCCCTTCGGGTACCCCATTTTTCTTTTAAAGATGTAATAGTGGAAATTTTTTCAAATTTTTACTACCTAATTTTTAAGAGAAATTCTCGGGATTTTGTTGAATAGAGAAATGAAGCCTTTTATTTCAATAAAATCTGTGACTTGTAAAAGTCACGATGATTGCGCTCATCGAGTAAGGATTTCACTATTTTATTTTTATAACTATCGTCTGATATGGCTACTACAAAAGCTGATGCAAATTTATTTGCAGAACTTTTCGAAAATGCTCCAGAAATAAAATACCCAAAAGAAGGGGAAGTTATTACTGGTACTATCGAAAAAATCGAGAAAAAAAATATTCTCGTAAATGTTAATAACCAGTTTACTGGTCTTGTTATTTCTAAAGAACTTGGAAACTCAGTTGATTTTGACGCACTTGCTGCTGGGCAACCAATTGATGTTATGGTTCTTGGAGATTCTGTTGAAAGAGGACTTCTTATTCTCTCTCTCAAAAGAGCAAACCAAATTAAGTCTCTCAATACTCTGAACTCTAACTTCAGCACTGGTGAAGTTATGACGGTGAGAGCTTCTGAAGCGAATAAAGGTGGTCTTCTTGTTGATATTGATGGACTCAAAGGGTTTATCCCAGTTTCTCAATTGACTCCACTTCATTACCCAAGAGTTGAAGGAGCTGATCCAGAAAAAATTCTTGAACATCTTGAAAGTCTTCTTACGGTTGATTTCCAAGTTCGAGTTATCAATGTAGATGAATGAGGGAAGAAAATCATTTTCTCTGAAAAAGCTGCAATGGAAGAACAAAGAACAAAAGCTCTTGAAACACTCAAAGAAGGTGATGTGGTTGAATGAGTGGTTTCTGGTATTCTTTCATATGGTCTTTTTGTTACTTTTGATGGTCTTGAAGGACTGGTTCACGTTTCTGAAATTGATTGGGGACATGTGAATAATCCTGGGAAGTTTGCGAAAGTTGGTATGAAGGTTAAGGTGAAAGTTATCGGTCTTGATAGCGAAAAAATCTCACTTTCTATTAAACAACTGAAAGATAATCCATGGGATGTTCTTGCAAAAAAAGTGAAAACTGGTGATACTATCAAAGCTCCTATTTCAAGAATTTCTCAATTTGGGGCATTCATGGATCTAGATGGAGGAATCCAAGGTCTTATTCACCTTTCTGAAATTTCTCATGGTGTGGTAAAAGATATCAGAGAACATGTGAAAGTTGGAGAAGAAGTGGAAGCAAAAATTATCAACTTTGAACCTACAAAGAAAAGAATTGGTCTTTCTCTTAAGGCGCTTCAACCAGTTCCAGAAGGAATGAGCGAAGACGCAAAACCAAAGGTGAAAGAAGGACAAAGTGAAGAAGATAAAATTGATGCAGAGGTAGCTGAAAAACCAGCAAAAAAACCTGCAGCGAAAAAAACTACAAAAAAAGAAGAATCTGAAACTTCTGAAAAATAATCCCAGAAAATAGTGCTGTGAATCCTTGTTAGGGCAACACTATTTCAATAAAGCGAAAGCTTGTATATTATAATAAACATATATCATGGATAAAAAAGTATTAAAAGAGATGTTCGATAATCTCGTTCATATCGGAAATAAAACAAATTACTGGAACCCACAAATGAAGGCATTTATTCACGGTTCAAGTAATGGGGTTCATATTATTGACCTTACAAAAACAGTTGACCAACTCGAAAAAGTAAATGCTGCAATGAGTGAACTTGTAGGAAATGGAAAGAAAATTCTTTTTGTTGCTACAAAACTTCAAGCAAGAGATGCATTTGCAAAACTCGCAGAAGAAAATGGTCATTACTTTGTTGCTGAAAAATGGGTTCCTGGTCTTCTTACAAACTTTAAGACTATCAAGACTCGAATTGCTACCTACATCAAACTTCTCAAAGATAGTGAAGGAAATGGAATGGATATGCTGACAAAAAAAGAAAAAGCAGCAAAATTACTTGAACTTGAAAAACTTGATAAAGCTTTTAGAGGGGTAAAAGAAATGAAAAGATCTCCAGATGCAATTTTTGTAGTTGATGGAGTATATGAATCACAAGCAGTAAAAGAAGCACTCAGTCTTGGTATTCCTTGTTATAAAATTTCTAATACAAATGGTGATCCATACATAGGAAATGGAACGATTCCAGGAAATACAAACTCTGTAAAATCACTTGATTACCTTGCTCTTGCACTAAAAGACGGTATGAAAACTCCAGCAAGAAAACCAGCTGCTAAGAAAGAAGCTGCGCCTGCAAAAAAAGTAGAATCAAAAACTCAGGAAAAATAATTTAATTTTTTTTAGCTTTTCATATACTATAAAAGTATTTTTACTTTTAAAATCAAAAAAATATGCCAAAACCAACAAAAAAAGTTACCTTAGAAGTAAAGCAAGAGTCAGATAGTATACTCTCTGATGCAAATCTCACAAGCGCAATGAGTTATTTCCCTTATTTTATAGGGGCGGCAGCAATGTATTTTCTTGCTGAAGATAAGAGAGTAATGCATCACGTAAAGTACTCAGCTATGATGGCTGCAGCAGTTATTGTACTGATGTTTGTACTTAATGGATTTTTCGCTTGAGTTTTAAATATTATATATTGGGGGGCTTCTGCATTTCTTGCCTTAAAAGCTTATAAAGGAGAAGAAGTAAAAATAGAAATTCTAGATTCAATTGAAGAAAAATTTAATGAAAAAGTAAAAAAATAATAAAAATATTCTCTCTCGGCTTTCTTAAGTTAGAAAGCTCAGAGATTTTATCTCATAACTAAAACAACTATGGCTGTTACAATGGAACTCATAAAAGAGCTTAGAGAAAGAACAGGTATTGGGATGATGGAGTGTAAAAAAGCTCTTGAACAAACTGATGGTGATATTGATGCTGCTATTGAAGAACTCAGAAAAAAAGGTCTTGCAAAAGCTGCGAAAAAAGCAGATAGAGAAGCTCTTGAAGGAGGTATTAAAATTATTTCAGAAGGTGGGAAATCATATGTGGTTTCTATATCTTGTGAAACTGATTTTCTTGCAAACTCAGACAAATTTAAAGCAATGCTTGATGTTGTTGCTAACTATCTGAAAGATAATGGAGTAGACTCAAAGGAACAAGCTCAAAGTCTTATTGAATCAGATTACGCTCTTGAAATGGGAGAAAATCTTCAAATTAAAGATTATGAAATTCTAGAAGGTGCTGTAAGCGCTGATTATGTTCACTCAAATGGAAAACTTGCTGCTGTAGTAGTTGCGAGTGAAGGTGCGGATGAAGCAAAACTGAAACAAGTTGCTATGCATGTTACGGCTGCAAGTCCAGAATACCTCTCTCCAGAAGATATTAGTGATGAAATTGTAGAAAAAGAAAAATCAATTCAACTTGAAATGATGAAAAATGATCCAGCAATGGGGAATAAATCAGATGATGTTCTTATGAAAATTATCGAAGGAAAAATGGGGAAATTCAAAGGTGAAATTTCACTTCTTGAACAAGCATTTGTTATAGATCCAAACATGAAAGTAAAAGACTTCCTTGGAAGTACAACACTTGTAATGTTTAAAAGATATGCTATATAGTTTATAAAATTTAAAAAATAAGAGACAAATTAAGCCTTGTAAAAACTTCTTATTTTTTAAATTTCTAGGCCCATAGTTCAGCGGTTAGAATTCAGGATTCCAAATCCTGCGACCAAGGTTCGATTCCTTGTGGGCCTGCCATTTAAGAAATAAAGATCTCTCAAGAAATTGAGAGATTTTTTATTATGAATCAAACCCTAAAGGTCATATTTATTGATATGAATATAACTATTGAATATGAAAAGTATCAAAAGTTACTGATCCAAATGGTCTAGAAACCCTATATGAATACGATAGTTTTTGACGAATAATAAAAGAAGAACTTATTATAAGTGGGACTCATGAATTAAAAAGTGTGAGTTATAACGATACATCTATACCAAACAGTATATCAGAAATAATTTTTTATGATACAACTTGAAGTAACTCTACTAACACCATTACTTATATAAATGGTTTTTGAAATAAAATTCAGACAAAGCAATCAAACGGTAATAAATACATTACTATAAAGTATGAGTATGATAACAGATGAAATAAGATACATATAACCTATCCTACATACGAAAATGTATGAACCTATACACAACTCAATATACAATCCGAAAAAGGAAAGGAGTTTGAATATGATGTTTTAAATAGAGTTACAAAAATCACGGATGCAACAGGAGATATTGACTATGATTATGGTAATTTAGATTTTTCTATTACGAATCAATTAGATCAAACATCAGTATATACATATGATACTTATAATAATCTAATTTCAGTTACAGAACCTTGAAATATAATTACAACATACAACTATAATTCTAAAGACCAACTTATTTGAATTACTGATGCAGATAATAATGTCAGAGCTATTGAATATGATTTAGCAGGAAGAAGAACAATCATAGAGGATTTACATACTCAAAACGATTTAAACTTTTGATCAAAGCAGTATGGTTATGACAACAATTGAAATATCATAAGCCAAACTACTCTCTCAGGAGATACAATTGGCTATAGTTATGATAGTCTCAATAGAGTTATGAGTGAAAATGATGGAGCAATGATTAAGAGCTATGTATATGATGCGTGAACCTATGCAAAATGAAGACTCTCAGGCTATACGAAATGAGATTTTACACAAAATTATAGTTATGATATTCAAGGGAATATTATTTGAGAGACAAAAACATATGGATCAGATAGTTACTCATATACCTATCAGTACAATCTAGCAAAACAAAAAATCTCAGATACATACCCAGATGGAAAGATTACAATATACAATTACATTGATGGTATTCCAGAATCCATTTATTATGATTGATGAGAAATTATTGGAGAAATAGAGTATAATCCAGCAAAAAAATAGAAAAGATAGTCTATGGAAATAATGCTGAAACAGGGAATGTATATGACTATAATACAGGATATAGACTTTTGAGAAAGGGGCTTGTTTATGGGAATCAACAATATGGGCTTACAGACTATACTTTTGACTCACTCGGAAATATTCTCTCACTGAGTGAAAATGGAATAGTCTCAGAACTACAAAAAGATGTTTCATACTCATATGACAACTTATCTCGATTAACATCAGCTAATTATGGAAATTCGGAAGCCTATAGCTATAGCTATGATGATCTAGGAAACATAATTACTAGCTCTAAGTTATGAAACTATATTTACAGCGATAACGGCACAAATAACCCACATGCAGTCACTTCTATTTGAACTATGAGTTACAGCTATGACAACAACGGAAATCTCACAGCTTATACAGGTACTGGATGAGTTATCAAGAGTTTTACTTACAATACCAAAGACGAGCTACTATCCTCACAAGATGATTCTTGAAATATTACAGACTATCATTATGATAATAAGGGGATAAGAATAGAAAAATCTAGTAGTGGTAGTCTCAATAGATATCTTGGAAAGGACTATGAGATCTTAACAGAGACTACAGCTGCTGGTACTACTACAAAAATTTCTAAATATATTTTCCTCTGATCTAAAAAAATCGCAAGTATTGAAGATGATACTGTTATCTACCACGACGAGGATCACCTGTGAGGATGAAATATAGATCTCAGCTCTAGTTGAACACTTCTTCAAGTCGTTGATTATTTTCCATTTGGAGAGATTAGGAGTAGAGTAAATTATGAGGACTACGAAAACAAGTACCTCTTCGGTTGAAAAGAACAAGATTCCGAAACAGACCTTCAGTATTTTGAGGCTAGATATTACGATAATGCTCTTGCAAGATTCAACAGTATAGATAGAGTGTTTTGGGAGGTGTGAGACTCGGAGAGAGCACAAATAGGGCTCATGAATCCTCAAAGATTCAATTCTTATTCTTATACATGAAATAATCCATTAGCAAGATCAGATAGTACATGAGAATGGTGGGATGTAGCTGTAGACTCTCTAGTTGCAGCAGGATGAATATGATATGGAAAGGTTACATGAGATGAGTTTCTAGTGATAGGAGCACAGAATATGCTCAAGGATACACTGAAACCACAAAACGCTATAAATCCTCTTAAGAAGATAAAGAAGCTAGAGAAGTGAGTAGATGCTGGGAATAAGATTATTAAAAAAATCAGTATACAAAAACAAAACAAACACATTAAATGAACAAAAGAGTATGAACAAGAGTTAAAAAATAGAGAATGAACAGGTAAGTCATTATCAACTTGGGAAAATCCTTGAGAAGCAGATAAACTTACTCAAGAGGCTTTTGAAAAATGAATACCATATAAATGACAAACTAATAAAAAAATATATGATTTTTGAACGCAAGTTGGAAATAAAAAGTGAGAGACTAAAGTACAAGTTCATGAATCAAAAAGTAGCATACATTGAAATCCCCACAAATAATATTATCTTGAATAATAATTACACATATGCAAAATCCTTTTAAGCAAGCAGTAAAAATTTTAATCTTAGATTTTGAAGACTATGATTATTTATTATGAGATTTAGAAGTATGATGATTTTATGAAAATAATTGTGATCATTATATTGATAATGAGGATTTTAGAGAAAAATTCCCTATTACACATAATTTTATTTTACTAGTGTACATAATCAGTTATGTCTGAATCTTAGAATGAAGCAGTTATCTGAGTAAGAGTATAGAGCAATTCAGTGAAAACAAGTCAGAAATTGATTTAAAATCTATAATTGAAAAAAATAATTGAAATATATTAATAGAAATTTTATCATCATATAGATTAGCAGTCTATTCAAAAGAGAAAAGTAATTGAAATATAGATTTAGAAACTCCAGAATTAATTAAAGCTTGAAATGCACTCATACCAATTCTTAAATATTTATATAAAAATTCTAACGAGTTTGAGTAAAAGTTAGTTCTTTAATACTTTGAGGCCAGATATTATGATAATCAGATTGCAAGATTCAATAGTGTAGATAGAGTGTTTTGGGAAGTTTGAGGTAATTATATTCAAAATAATAAAGAAAGAGGTGATAGAGTATTATATGAACCTCAAAGGTTAAATTCATATGCCTATTCTCTCAATAACCCATTAGTTTATATAGATCCAAATGGTGAATACGGGGGTTACTATGATTTTCAAGCTAAAATTAACCAAAAATTTGGATCTTACAAAATAGATAGAATTGAGTTAGCTACAAATAAGTTTATAGATCAAAGTAGTGACAAATGAAAAGAAGTACTATGAAATGCAATACTTACATTTTGATGAGGAGAAATATGAACAAAGAGTGCAATAAGTGCAATATGAAAAACGTCAACAAAAAGCGTAGTCAAATATACGAATAAACAGTATAAAGATATGGCTGGAAAACTATGATTTAAAGAAAAAAAATGAGAATACTCGCATCAACAGAAAGTCTTCTATAATAAAGATACTAAAAAATATATATCGTGAGATGTTGATCAGCATAATTGATGAATTTGGAAAATGGCTAATACGGTTAAGTGACTAAGTAACAAGAATACAAGGTTATGAACTTACGATAAAAATTTAAAAAAGGTTGGAGATTAATAATTAATATTATATCAAAATATGTTACAAAGCTATAGAATTACGAAGTATGATCCAAATAAGAGAGATAAGAATGGTTTTTATATAGATTCAAATGAATGGACGGATATATCTGATTTTTGAAAAAATGATATTTGTGAATATTTAGAAATAGAAGACTTATATGTAGATATAGCAAAAAAAATTCTTATGTTCAATAACATAAATTCTTTTACTGTAAGTAAAGTCGAGCATAGATGAAATTATAAGGACATAAATAATATATCTATATCAAAAGAAGTATACGATAGAATTACAGAAGGGGGTACTTTTTATGTTGATGAATTAGATTCATTAATTCGATCTGTATTAAGATGAAGCCAATGGTTCAAGATAAAATGAAAAAGAAACTTTTTTATACATTTTTGATACGATTTATATATGTATATATGATTTAATTATTCAAAAAAAATTATTGAAAAAATTTCTAATATTAATACTAATAAAATTTTTATAGAAGAATTCAGATCTCCTTATCTCAAATCATAAATACTTACTTTAAAAAGTATATGAAAAAATATTTTATTGATAGAATTAGTTTGTTATATTCTTATGCATCATAATTTCGTTTCTAATATTCTCTACTATTTGCTGCCATTTAAGATTTAAAAAATCTCTCAATTTCTGAGAGATTTTTTATGTTTAATTCGGAACCAAAATTTACTTATTACTATTTCTGGCTATACTCATGCCCGAATTACCGAAAATCTTTCAGTAAAAAATAAATTCTCTATTTTTATAGAGTTTTTTTATGAGTATTTTTTAACAATTTTGCATGCTATTAACACTATTAAATTTCTTTTGAATTCTGGATATCAAGAAAGAACTAGAGAATCCTCGTCAGATTAAGACAGATGTACTCTCTGGATTGACGGTGGCTCTCGCGCTTGTGCCTGAAGCAATTGCATTTTCTTTTGTTGCGGATATTAACCCAATTATTGGTTTGCATGCGGCATTTATCGTAGGACTTATCACTGCTATTTTTTGAGGAAGACCTGGGATGATTTCTGGAGCAACAGGAGCTCTCGCTATCGTAATGGTATCATTGGTGAGAGACTTTTGAGTTGAGTACCTCTTTGCAACTCTGATTCTCATGGGAATACTACAAATCTTATTTTGAGTTCTGGGGCTCGGAAGACTTGTGAGACTTATTCCACATACGGTGATGCTTGGTTTTGTGAATGGACTTGCAATCATTATTTTTCTCTCACAGCTCGAACAGTTCAAAATATGAGAAAACTGGATTTCAGGTCTCCAACTCTTTATCATGCTGTGACTCGTCGCTATGACGATGGCTATTATTCATTTTCTTCCGAAGATTACAAAAGCTGTTCCATCATGATTGGTAGCGATTGTGATAGTAACTCTAATTGTTTTATTTGTTCCATGATTTGAAAACGTTGGAAATGTCTCGAGTTATCTTGCTGCAAATTGATATACTGAATTACAGTGAGTTTTCCCAAGCTTTCATATTCCTGAGCTTACGACTGGATTCCTTGATACGCTTATTATTATATTCCCATATGCATTAGTGCTCGCTGTTATTGGACTTACGGAGTCGCTTATGACATTAACACTCATAGATGAAATTACAGAAACGAGAGGAAATAACAATAAAGAATCTATAGGGCAGTGAATGGCGAATACCATATGTGGCTTTTTTGGAGCAATGGGTGGATGCGCGATGATAGGGCAGTCGATGATTAATATTTCAAATGGTGGAAGAGGACGGATTTCAGGTATTTCCGCAGCTATATTCTTGATTCTTTTGATTGTATTTGCTACGAGTTTCATAGCTGTTATCCCACTTGCCGCACTTGTGGGACTGATGTTTATTGTGGTGATTGGGACCTTTGCTTGGCCAACATTTAAACTCCTTCCAAAAATACCAAGAGCAGATGCATTTGTGATAATAGCTGTGACTGCTATTACGGTAATTAGCTGAGATTTGGCTCTTGCTGTTGTTTCATGAGTTATTATATCAGCGCTCAGTTTTGCTTGGAAAAAAGCGGAGCAAATAGAAGCAAAAAAGTATATAGATAGTAAAAATATTACTCATTACGAGCTCAATGGGCCACTCTTTTTTGGTTCTATTTTGAAGTTTAAAACGCTTTTCGATGTGAGTAGCGATACCAATGAAGTCGTGATTGATTTTGGAAAATCACAAGTAATGGATCACTCTGCAACAGAAGCTATAAATGTGCTTTCTGAAAAATATAGAAGTATCGGCAAAAAACTTCACTTGAGGCATTTGTCTCCAGACTGTAGAACGCTTATACGAAACGCGCAAGAAGTAGTAGATATAAATGTGATAGAAGATCCAAAGTATTTTGTTGCAAATATTGCCAATAAGAAATAGTAATTTCTCAAAGAAAAAATAACTTTATGTACTTTTAAGGAGAATGAATATGATAGAGCTATGAAAAAAATAAGTATTTGATTTCTGATACTACTTAGCAAGATACTACTTCTTATCTTGCCATTATTTTTGTCGTTTCATGCAGCACATAGTATGTGAATGTCGGAGCATAATAGTTCACAAAATACAGGCTGTATTGAGCATTGTATGAGTGATATTATATTACATCATAATTCAGAAATAATTTCTTATTCTCAGGGCATTGAAATTATTTTTTATAAAATCGTTTATCAGATTCAGAGCTTTCACTTTAGTATTTCTCTTTGGAGCATATTTTTGTTAGTCTGACTGAGTCCTCCATTTCAAAGGAATATTATAAAAAATTATCATTTTGGACTGCTGAAAAAAATAATAGTTGCAAATACATAAATATATAGAGAGAAATAATCTTTATATATTTAAAAATACAATATGAAAAATTCAGTACTTTATAGTATCATAATTTTACTTGGTGTCAGTGTTATTGGGCTTTTGTCATATATTTTCATTCCTCATCTTTTATTGATGAATCATAATGACATGGATATGATGGAAATGTGAACGGAGCAATCTGATAGTCCATTTATAGGCTATTCTAAAGCGATGAATGATCACTGTAAAATAATGCCTGAGATGAGCGGTTGTGAACCATATAATATATTAGTTTCTCAGAAGTCTAACAATGTAGAATCAACCAGCGAAGTAAATATTTCAGAGCTGATGCAAGCGAAAAAAGTTGAGATAGTTGAGCTGAGAGATGGTGATACGTATGATATGGAAGTAACTCAAGTGAGAAAAGAAATTTGAAATGACAGCGTTATGATGCTTGCATATAATGGCTCTATTCCTGGGCCAATTCTCAAAGCGCCAGAGGGAACAAAAGTTACTATTAATTTTGTAAATAAAGTTCCTGATTTAGAGACAACGCTTCACTCACATGGACTCAGATGAGATTATACGATGGACTGAGTGCCAAAGGAAATGATGGGAACACAAGATCCTGTTGCTTTCTGAGAGTCGTTTCAATATGAGCTCGAATTTCCAGATACTGGAATTTTCTGGTATCATCCACATATTAGAGAGGATATCCAGCAAGAGCTTGGGTTATCTGGTAATTTTATTGTGACTCCAAAAGATGCAAATTATTGGAATCCAGTTAATAGAGAAGAAACGCTTATTTTGGATGATGTACTTATAGAAGATGGGAAAATAGCAGAATTTTCTCAGGATTTTGCAAATTATATATTGATGGGAAGATTTGGAAATACGATGCTGGTAAATGGAGAGACAGATTATTCTTTGAATATTAAGAAGGGAGAAGTAGTAAGACTTAATCTTACAAATGTATCAAATACGAGAATATATAATTTTGAAATTCCTGGAGCAAAAATAAAGAGAGTTTGAGGAGATATTTGAAAATATGAACGAGATTCTTTTGTTGAGAGTATTGTGATTGCGCCTGCTGAGAGATATTCTCTTGAAGTATATTTTCCAGAAAGTGGGGAGTTTGAGATTCAAAATAATACTCCTGTGAGTAACTATACTCTGTGAAAAATAGTAGTATCAGATGGGCAAGTAGAGAATTCATATCTTGATACATTTAATATACTTAGAGAAAACACAGAAATTATTGCAGATATAGATGCATATAGAAGTTATTTTGATACTGCTCCGGATAAAGAAATTGAACTAGATATGGACATGAATATGAATATGTGAAACATGATGATGGAGGGAGAATCTCATGGAGGAATTGAGTGGGAAGATGAAATGGGAATGATGAATAAGATGCATAATTCTAATCAGGTAGATTGGAAAATTACAGATAAAATTACAGGGAAAGAAAATATGAATATAAATTGGAATTTTAACCAGTGAGATGTGGTTAAAGTGAGAATTCATAACAAAAAAGATGGAACTCATCCAATGCAGCATCCGATACATTTTCATGGACAAAGATTTTTAGTACTGAACGAAAATGGAAAACAAATGGATAATCTTGTATGGAAAGATACTGCATTAGTAAAAACTTGAGAATATATCGATATTCTTATTGATATGAGTAATCCAGGGGAATGGATGGTTCATTGTCATATTGCGGAACATCTCTCAGCAGGTATGATGATGCATTTTTCTGTAAAAGAAAACTAAAAAATAAAATCTCTCAAGAAATTGAGAGATTTTTCTTGTGTGTTGCAAATAGGCAGTATTTTTATACACTTCTGTGTAATATTTTCTCGTTTCAAACGTCCAAATGAATAGACCTACAAAAGATGTACTCAAAGAACTCTATGAGCAGAATGTAGATGCACTCTATAGGTTTGCATATTTTAAAATGCAATCGCATGAAGAGGAAATTTTTGATATTCTCCAAGATGTATTTTACAAATTATGATGTGAAATGCTCAGCGGGAAAAAGATTGATAATCCGAGAGCTTATCTCTATAGAATGCTTGGAAATAAAATTATTGATTTTTACCGTAAGCATAGGGCAACATCTCTGGAAACAGAAATAGAAACACTTGGGGAAAATATTGTGTGAGAGGAGAGTAAGGTCGAAAATATCACCCACGCAAAATTAGAAGTTGAAAAAATATATAAAATTCTTTCATGACTGGATGATGCTGATAAAGATATGTTTATACTTCGATTTGTTGAGGAATATTCGCCAAAAGAAATAGCAGAAATATACAATCAAGAAATTAATAGTATTACTGTAAAGCTGCATAGACTTAAGAAAATGATGCAAGAAAAATTAAAAACTTCGTAAACAATATAATGAATAAAAAATATACTCCATTACAAAAATCTATAAAACTCAGTGATGAAAAAAAACAAGCTCTCTGGTCAAAAATAGATGAAAAATTAAGTTTTTTTGAAAATGATGTAATAATTTCTCAGGATAATCGTCATAGAGTTTGAGAACAAGATATTGTCACTCAATCTTTATATCCTAAAAGGAAAAATATGTTTATTACTATTATTACAGCCCTCTCTATTTTATTTGCTTGAGGAGCTTCGTTTGCAGCAGAGTCTTCACTTCCTGGAGAATTTTTATACCCAGTAAAAATTCATGTAAATGAAAATATTGAGTCCGCCTTTACTTTTGGAGCAGAAAATGAAGCTGAACTGCAACTTGAGAGAATTGAAGAACGTTTACTTGAGCAGTCTGAACTTTCTGCGCAGTGAAAATTATCGTCAGATATAGAAAACTCAATTCAATTACAAATATCTCATTATGTGAGAGAGTTTGAAGAAGATACAAAAGAAATAGAAAATAAAAATGATATAGACACATCAATATCTTTGAGATTAAAACTTGAATCACTGATTCCTACTATTTCATCAAGCAATTGAGTGGAAGCGCAAACTGATATTCAGTGAAATATAAATAGCTGAGATGTAGAGACACAATCAAATTCATCTGTAGGTTCAGAAATAAATATTGATACTCAAGGGACACTCGATACTCTTATTGATGCTTCTGTAAAGGCAGAATGAAAAATAGATACAACAATTGGAGTTAGCTGAGAAGCAGTAAATGATACTGCAGTAAGAACTTCATCTGAAATAGATTCTCAATTAGAAGAACTTATTGAAGCTTTGGGGGATATCGATGTAAATTCAGATACAAGTGTACAGGGGAGTACTAATGTAAATAATAATGACTCTAACACGCAAGTTGAAACTATCATAGAAGCGACAAGTTGACTCAATATTCGCTAGAAGAATAAGAAAAAAAAAACTCTTAAGCCTTGAGAGTTTTTTTTATTTCTTAATAATTCACTTTATTCCTCCAGAAATCAGGGTAGTTACATTTTTGAGAGTTACAGGAACTTGCATAATATTCTCAGTTACGAGATATTTTGATTCCCATTCTGGAGAATATTTTTCTTTATATTTTCTCAGTCATTTGAAGTTATAAAAATGTTCTCAATAGTTATATATAAATCCTGCTATTTTGTTCCAAGTTGAGAGTATTTCTCACTTTTTTACTCCAGAGAGCGGAGCCATACCAAAATTAAAATATTTAAATCACTGCTTTTGAGCATACACAATACACTCAGTAAAGAGTAACTCCATAATTCAGTTAGGAGTATCACTTCTATATCGCATGATATCTCAGGACATTTCGTATTTTTGAGCTGACTCCCATATATTTACAAATGCCTTAATTTCTCCTGATTCATCACAAATAGTGGCTACAGGGAAATGAGAAATATATTCCTCATCAAATTTTCAGAGTGAAAATCATTTTTCTTTTGCATTTTTGTGACTGAGCCATTCATCTGAGATATCTTTGAGTGTTCCAATAATAGCTGGAACTTCCTGCTTATTATAGTATTTGAAATAATATCAGAGTTTAGAAAACTTATTTTGTGCAGATCTGAGGTCTTGTTTAGATTTTCATGAAAGTGAGAAATCATCAAGAGCTACTTTTGCCTCTTCTCCTATTTTTATAGCATACATCCCTATATCAAGATAGAGAGAAATATTTTCCTTACTTACTTCATAAAAGCAGCTTCTCAAAGCATTTTTTTTACAAAAATTTCTAAATTTTCAAATACATTCAGTAAAATTTTTACTTTTTCATATAGGATCTCACAGTGCGATTGCATTTTTTCACTGAATTGCAAACATAATAAAAGCTCAAGCATCATCTGATTGTATGATATATTTATCTTTGAGATACACGAGATTTGCAGATGCTTGCTGAGATTCTTCTAAGATATCCTGAAGTTTCGCTACATCTTCATTGTCTGGGAGTGAGAGTGTTTCATGTCGTGATTTGAGAATTTGTAATATGCTATAAAACACAATGATAATAGCCCCTCAAATAATACCTCTCAGGAACCTGGAAGTATCTCAACTCCAAGCAAATTGCCACCACAATTCAGGCTGATATTGTATATTTTTATACAAAAATAATCATATAAAGAGAGACAGAACCAAAATAAGAGTCATAAATATACTCGATTCTTTTATATAATTTGTGTCAAAAAGTGAATGCTTTCTATAAAAATATTTTTTAGAAGGCAGAAATATGAGAAATATTATAAATAGTGTTATTGCTTCCTCATAATCTAGTCATTTTAAAATAGAAACTCCAGCTCAAATTATCAGGAGTATGAGGGTTATATAATAGGCAGAGCGAGTTCTTTCGCGGAGTGAAAATGAGAGAGCAATAAGCACTAATCCAATAATACTTCCTGTAAAGTGAGAAAATTCGATGATTCAGAGTGTGGAAAAACTTCTCTAAGTATTTCGAGTCTCCCTTCTCAAGCTGGAAGTGTTCCTGTGAGAGTTAATATAGATCCTGCAGCAAAAATAAGAAGTGAAAAAATAAATGGGGCTAGATAACCTATAGAGGCTCCAGCATGAAAAGATTTTTTTATATATGTTCAGGCTTTTTGTTTCATATTTTCTGTAAGTTAATATATCCAAAGTATCAAATATTAAATGCAATTATATGCAGGAAATCAGCGATAAGCATTTTCTCAGGACTCGTTTTGAATGCATGATAGATGATTAAAAGTATAAGAATGATTTGGATAAGAAAAAATAGGAGCTTTCTTCTTTTGTCACTCAGAGCAATGATAACTCATAAACACCCGATATATCATCCTGATGGTCCAACATCTGAAATGTGAAATAGGGCTGAGAATATAGAGGCAGCTAAAAATATATGTCCAAAATAGATGAATAGAAATAACATACTTACACTGAAAACATGAATAATCCAGAAACTGAAAAAAGCTTTTTTACTTCATAGTTTATGTTCAAGGTATCAAACACACAGAAGTATCATTAATAAAGCACGAAAAAAAAACTCAGATCCATGAGTGAGCATAGCTCATGAAAATAATCTATACATCTCTCATGAAACAAAATATACGGCTGAGTATCCAAATAACTCTTTTATTTCGGGATGAAGAGGAGTAAAGTATGAAGTTGTATATATTGAAAAAATACTCAGGAAACTAGCAAGAAGAAGCGTTGTTTTATATTTCAAAAAAAATCTTGCTATCATCTAAGTTTTTAGGACTAAGTATTATATGATGATAGAAGTTTTTTAGGATTTTACAAGTTTAGAGATGTTATGTAGTAGTGAAAATATATCACTCACCACTTTGAGTTTGGATTTTTGCGGAACTTCATAATTTTTTTCTAAAATAATGAAGGGTCACATTTATGATATTATCGTTGCTTGGAAAACTTTTATCTTTCCAAAAACGTTGAGCGATTTCTTGTTTTGAAATGAGTTTTCATTCATTTTTCATAAAAAACTCTAAGAGAGCCTTTTCCTTTTTTGAGAATACTACTTCCTTCCCATCTATAAATACAATTCTGAGATGTGTATCAAATTTTATGTTTCCAGATTCAAGGATTCAATTACTTGGGCTAATATTTTCACTTCGGGTATTTGCTCTAATTCGAGCCTTAAGCTCTTCTGGAGCAAATGGTTTCACGAGATAGTCATCAGCTCACATATCCAATCACTTTACCTTATAGTCCGTTTCACTGTGTCCAGAAATCATAATGATTTTTATACTGCTAGTGAGAGAATTATCTTTTAATTCTTGTAATATATCAAACCCATTTCTATCTTGGAGAGATACATCGAGAAGAATCAAATCAACACCGGAAAAGTTAAATGTCAAAAAATCATCATAGTTATGAATTTTTTGTACAGAGTACTCTTGTTTCACAAGCATTTTCTCAATATTTTTTGAGAGAAGTATTTCATCATCGATAATAACAATATTCATGGCGATATGAAAAAAAGTAATAATTAGACATTATTATGTAATGTACAGAGCATTTTTCAAGAGTTAATAAAATTTTGCTCCTCAAAATTAATGAAAAATTAATATTTTTTGTAATCAAAATGTAATTTCACTCCCGTAATATAGAAATATTTATTTCATAATATTTCTATATATGTTACACGCCAGATTTTGAGAATATACGGTTCAAAGTTTACAAACAATACATCTCCCAGATACGACACTTCGATGGTTACATGAAATAGAACAAGATATGTGGGCAAGATGACTAGGGGAATACTTGTTTTGTTCTACATGCCAAAAGGTTTTTTCTAAATCAGATATATTTGACCATTGAGATATATCACAAGAACTATGAGCACAGAGATTTGAAACAGTTGCGGCAATTGAAAGAATATTGTGATATATCCCAAGCTGTCCTTGTTGTGGTAATAATACAGAACATGTATATGGAGAAGATCATTATAGTACTATTGAGCGAAGACATCGTAATCCAAATTCATTTCTAACTGTAGCACAGAATACGCAGTGAGAAATCATAGGACTCATGGATTGATTTTCAGCAAAACTGCTAGATATTTATGAGCAAGAATTTTATGCACATTTTTCTGCAAAAGTCTTAGATATCATTGAAAATAAATTTTGAATTTCTCCCGATACTCAGGTTCTCACTGTCTCTTCTCTTTGAATGGATGAAAAACACAGGGATTTCGGAGTTACTAGTGATATTATAAAAAATTTTACTAGAAGCTTAGATTCAAAATATGATTTTATGCCTGTAGTAGTTGAGTCAATTGTCGCTTCTAATACCTATGCTATATTCAAAATTATGGGAGCTACTGCTTGAAACATACCCCAAGATTTTTCAGAAGTACTCTTATGAAATCAAAAACATTCAGACCATGAGTTAGATATATTGTTTCAGGCAGATGGAATCCATAGATATAAGACAAATTTTGCGGTACATCCACGAGATTTAGTGAAAATAAGAAAAGCAGCATAAAAATAAGAATTGTATTTTCATGCTTAAATATTATATTGGTAGCAACTTCTAGCCAATTTTAATATGCTTATAAATATTCTATTATCTTTTTTGCTGAGTTTGTTATCTGTGTATTCAGGATGTATACTTATGCTTCGATATAGGGATGTTTCTTCATTTTTTTATCTTGTATTTTCATTATTGCTTCCATTTTGGTTCCTGTTAAACACGATGTGATATTCGAATTTTGCAACTCCAAATCTTATGGAAGTTGTGTATAAAGTGCAATACAGCATTTCGCTCATATGATTTTATAGTATAATATTTTTTGTTCTGTTTTACAGATCTAAAAATATTTCAAAAAAAATTCTATACACTATATTTGCATGATATTTTGTGAGTATAGCTTTGTTAAACTTCACAGATTTATTTTTATGATCAGTAGATTTTTCTTTAGATGAGGGAAAATACGTAGAGAACTATGGTCCACTCTATAGTCTTTTAGTTGGAGCATATATACTTATTTTTCCTTTATTTTTTTTGATATCATGGTTTAAGATTAGAAGATTATCCTATCTCGATAAATCCAGATTAAATATTATAATAGTAGGTTTTATTTTATTAATAGGACTCCCACTTATATTTCAAGTGATTATTCCTTTTTTTTCACAAGATGCTGCAAAAATCTCATGAGATTTTATACTGCCATTTTTTATGCTACCATTTATATTATGAATAATATATGCAAGTAGAAAGTATGATTTTACTTCAATGAAAATTTATATTTTTGAAATATTGTCACTCATACTTTCTTTTGTGATTGCTACTCTATCTGTCATTCTCTTGAAAGCAATTTGTATTTGATTTGGATATAATCAAATAGATTTATATGAGTTTAGTATCCCAGAAATTCTCATACTCATTATCTTGTTTTTAGCAATATTTAAGAAAATAAGTAGTAAAAATACGCAAGATTCATTCTCTGAAACCTTTATGCAGATTTATCAGGAACTTCCAAGCTTAACGCATCAACGTGAATTGTCACAATTTGTATCAGACATACTCTCAGAAAAACATAAAATTCAGGGGTCTTATATTAGCGTAGATATTCCAGAACTTATTTGTAAATATTTTTCTTGAAAAAAGCATAAAAATTTTATTCTCAATGATTACGTTTTTTTAGATGAAATGGCATGAGGTTTGTGAGAAATTATAGATCAAGGTCAACTATTTGAAAAAAATACAGGTATAATTTTTCCTATCTATTCATTTCAGCAGGATTTAATCGCTATTCTTATTGTGTGAAAAAAACCGTTTTCAGATCCTTTTTTGAGTCATGAAATAGCAGAATTTCTACGATTTACGAATATTTTGCGATATCACTTTGCCTATATTAAGAGCTACAAGAAAAACCAGGAAATGAGTATTTATCTAGATAAAAAAGTCGATGAAAAGACGATAGAGTATAATACACTTCTCACAAAGCAAAAAGACTTTATTCGATATCTTGCTCACGAAATAAGAAATCTACTCACAAATGCAATCTTTTTAGCAGATAGTCTGCAAGAAAAGTATCAAGAAGAGGATACCCACATACTCTATGATGAATTATGAAAGATATGAGGATTAGTAAAAAATATTTTTACGACAGAGCAGTTTGATCTTGAGAAAATAAAAATTCTGAAGCATCGTACTTCTATGAATACATTTTTATGAGAAATATGTGCGAGTTTTGAAACGGCGCATCCTGATGTGTTTTTTGATATGTCTATAGAGCATAATTTGTGAGAGAAAAAAATAGACGAAATTCAGTTACGGCAAGTTATGTATAATCTATTATGAAATGCTATAAAATTTGCAGATATATCATCACCAAAAATATCAATTACAGCAAAAAAATATGATACAAATAGTATAAAAATCTGTGTCGAGGACAATGGTGCTTGATTTAAAAAATATGAAATTGATGAGATATTTGAAAAATACTCAAGTGGAGATGGAAATGGGGTAGGACTTGGTTTAGGTTTATTTTTATGTAAAAAAATCGTTGACTTGCATTCTTGAACGATTCATGTAAGAAACGGGGATATCTACGGTGGTGCAGAATTTTGTATTATCATATAACATATGAACATACTCATTATTGAGGACGACATAATTTTAGCAAAAAATATCTCTCATACTTTTGCATCATATGGGTATATTCATAGAGTGCGGATTATAGAGAGTTATAATGATTTTCTTTTTTCTGGGATTTTGTTATATAGTTTTGATATGGTTTTATTAGATATAGATCTTTGAAACCCGAAACATCAGGGTTTTGATATATTACAATATATTCGACAAAAATCTCCATATCTCCCGGTAGTTATGATCAGCAGCTATAGTGATATATTATATTTACAAAAATCTTTTATGTTAGGAGCTCATGATTACCTTGTGAAGCCATTTAGAATTCGCGAATTACAAGTGAGGATAGAGCGATGGTTTAGAATGTATATTTTTTCTGAGTACTATAGTGTGAAAAAAACCTTAGAGTATCAGCATATTTCATATGATATTTCACGCTATGAATTTTATATTTCTTGAAAAAAAATACATCTGAGCAAATGAAATAAATATTTATTTTCACTTTTTCTGATTTATAGAGAGAAGCTTCTGAGGAAAGATTTTCTTATTGATAAAATTTGGTGATTTGATGAAACAAGTAAGTCTAAAAATTTGTGAATAAAAGTTATGAGACTCAAGAAGCAATTAGAACAAACGGATATAGCTTGATGGATTCAGAGCGTAAAATGAGAAGGATATATTTTTCAAAAAATATAACTATTCTCATATTTTCTCTATTTTTTTCATGATATTTTTTTCAAGTATTGGTTTTTTCTTTTTATCTTTTTTGTATTTTCTGAGTGCTTTTGTATCTATTTTCTTTCCATTTTTTTCTTCAATAACATCAAGTGCTTCTGAAATACTTGTAAGAATGTGTTTTTCTCAGAAATTTTTTATAAATTTTGATATGTTTAATTTTTGAAATACACCAGTTCTCACTCATGTGATATATACCTTTATATTATTTTCTTGTAATTGCCTTGTGAGGGAAACAATTGTTTTTTCAGCGGTTGAATCAATATTGTTAATCCATTCAAAATCTAATATGACATAACTTATGCTTTGCTTTTCTGCAATGAAGTTGAGGATACTTGATTCAAAATATCATGCATTTGCGAAATACATGTTTCCATCAAATCTATAGACTCATACATCTGGACTACTTTGCAATCAAAAGAGCTCTATGTTTCTATAAGTTCCATCTTTGTAATATCATAGTTCTACAATTTTTGGTCTTATGGTTCTATAAACAAAAAAGAAGAGAGATAAAAATATACCAGTCCCTATTCATATTTCTATATTTGGGACAAAAATAAGACTCACAAAAAATGTTATAATTCCGACAATTGCATCTTGTTTTTCTATTTTCCAAGCTTGTAAAAGAGGCTTAAATTGTATCATTTGATATACCGCTACAATGATAACAGCTCAAAGAGTTGCAATTGGGAGGTAATATACATATGGAGTGAGAAATATAATGGTAATTCATACCATAATTCAAGCTATGATTCAAGAAAATCCAGTTTCAGCACCAGCCTTTATATTCAATGCGCTTCGAGATAAACTTCATGCAACAGAGTATCATCAAAAAAATGATGATGAAATATTGGCTGTTCATTGAGAAATTAATTCTTTGTTTGGATTAAGCTTATTTTGATCAACATATGAGAGATATTTCGCAACGGAAATAGTTTGTGTGAATCAAATTAAAGCAATGAGTACTGCAAATATAAATAGACTCATGAGTTCTGAGAAGTGCAAATATTTCCATGTATCACTTATGAAAAGCAAATTAATTGATGGTAAACCAGCTGGGATGGTTCAAATTATTTTTCCCTGATAATTCTCATTATATCAAATTATGTATGAAATTAATATACTAGAAATTAACAAAATTAGTACAATAGGAATTTTTTTGAATATCTTTTTTCAAATAATGAGAAACAGTATTGATCCTCATCAGAATAAGAGTGTAGGAATATCGAAACTCGTATAAATATTTTCTCATAAGTTTATTAGCTCAAAGAAGTAATTTATTCATACTCATTTTTCAACTCCAAATATTTTAGGTATTTGGGAGGTAATGGTGATGATCGCAGCTGCATTTGTAAAGCCGATAGTAACCGGATGAGATAAAAAATCTACAAGAATTCATAATCTGAGTTTTCATAGGAGAATATAAAATATTCCAATGAAGAATGCTAATATAGGAGCGAGAGCAATATATTTTTCACTTCAGGGAATAGCAAAACTAGAAAGTGCAGTAAATGTCATGAGAGACATAATCGTGATGCTGCTCGTAATCATTTTTGGAGAAAAACCAAAGAGTGATGCGATTATTACTGGTATGAATGATGTATACAGACCAATTTGCACTGGAAGTCATGCAAGCTGGGCGTATGCCATTGATTGTGGAATAAGTACAAAGGAGACGGTTATTCACGCATATATATCCTTTTTTAGTACTGTAGGGTTCTTTAGCTTTGAAATCCAGCTGAGAAATGGAAAAATGTCTTTAAACATATTTGATGCTTGAGAATAGATATCTATTCTTTAATTGTAGCATATTTTTTCAATCAAGGACAGTATTATAGTTGGACTTTTATTATTATATTGTTCAAAATACTAGATACATTTTTTAAGAAAAATGGTCTATTTGTGATAGAGGCGCTGCTGATTTTAGGATCATTGATGAGTATATTTTCAGCTTCTGAGATACTTTTTCATTTAATTTTTGCTTTGAGAGTATTAAGAAAATTATTATCGTCTTTTCAAATATCATAGTATTTCAATGCTTCAATCTCAAAAGTAGCTTTCATCTCTGCTCAGTTTGATTGTGAATATATAATTTCAGAGAGACGAAGAGAGTCTTCATTTATTGATTTAATTTTTTCATATCAAACAATAGTTTTTTCATTTATGACGGTTTTTAGCTTTTGAATAATGCTTTCTGTATTATATGTATATGCTGAAATTGTTATTTCTCAAGTATACGTAAAGTTATCTTTTTCAGTTCAGTCTACAATGCCGTCTTCTATTTGGATATCTAATCATGAATATGTGATGGAGTTGTTTCATGTTACTATTTCTCGTCCAGTATTATTGGTGATATTATAGCTTTCGATTTCGTCTTTTAGGCTGTTATAGGCTTCTTTTTCTAATTTTTCTTGAAACAGTATTTTTGTAGTATCTATATCTTCTTGAGATATGACGCGCGTAATATTATTATTTCATCCTGCAAAATCACTGCTGCTTACTGCAAAAATTAATGCTCTATTTTCTTCAGAGAGTCATGGAAGTATCAAGGAAGTATCTTTTGGGATATTTCAATTCTCTCCTATGAAATTTCAAGAGGTATCTCGTGAATCTGCTACCACTTCAGTATCAATGGTTCATCATGATATATCTCAAAATCAATCGGTTGATCCAGCGGGTACATTTACCCATTTTTTAATACGAAAGACATTTCATGCACTATCTTGGAACCTTGTTTCAGGCCTGAGAGCTATATCTTCAGATGTGAGGTTGGTAATGGTTATGTTTCATCTTGCCACACCTCAATCTTCAACTTTTATATTTGTTGCTGAGTAGGTGTTTGATGTGAAGAATTTTTTTGTAACTCTCTCAAGCTTGATAGTATTATTATTTCCTAAAATACTACTTTCAGCATTTTCATCAAGTATGAAGTTCAGAGCCTCTTTTCTGACGGATGTTTCTGGGGAAATTACAACCGTGGTCTTACTAATTGCAATGTAATATACAACTCAAAATAAAAGAAGCGAGAAAAAAAAGATAGCAATAAATAGACGAAAAGATTTACTATGATTTTGTGAGTAATTAGTTATTTGATGGATTTTCTTATGATTCACGATGAGATTTTTTAATTCTCTTTTATATTGTCATAAGATATAAAAAAAATACTGTTTTACCGTAAAATTATGGTTCATAATATTCGGGAAATACTCACTTTTTTTCAGATCTTGTTTATTGGTGGGGATTCATATGTTTTTACATATTTTTTTTCCAACAACATCATTGGTGTGAATCGTGATATTTTTATCCTTAGATTTAGATTGAATAATCTTGAGAGAAATATGATTGTGAAGTATTGGATGTCACACAGGAAAAAAGAGAACAAGCTCGTCAGAATTACTTTTCTCTATTTTTTCGACTATATCAATAATAGTATCTTGTGCACGGATTTGAATCATGATTTACAGTTAGCCGAATTACTTTACAAAAAAGATATTCACTATAGACTTAAAATCAAGCTTACAATGAATTTTTTTCTATGCAAATAAAGTTTCTTGATTCTATTATACAAACACTCGAAGAATCTCTCATAGAAGATGTATCCAATACAATATCATGAGATATTATTTTTCATCAGTGATACAATCAAAAAATAGATGAATATTCAGATATATTACATCATTCTCATAATTGGATTTCCCAGTACCAAAAAAAACTCTCTACCGATTATGGTATTTCGAATTTAAAAATAAAATTTACGAATAATAGTTGATACTTTATTGAAGTTTCAAGTTCTCAGATTTGAAAAGTGCCAGAGAGTTTTCTCTTTAAGCAAAGTCTGACACAAGTAAGTAGATATATTACACCTGAATTACAGGAATATCAGGAAAAAATACTTGAAGCGAGCCAAAATATACAAGCACTACAAAAACAATTATTTTCCTGAATTTGTAATGATTTATTATGACAAAATAATGAATTTTATAATATTTCTCAATCAATTACACTGATTGATTTTTATTCAAATGCTGCGTTTGTATCTCAATCTCAAAACTATATTACTCCAGAGATATTAGACTCAAATGTATTTGAAATTTCAGAATGAAGACACCCAATAATTTCTACTATACAAAAAGACTTTGTATCCAATAATCTTCATCTTTCACATAATGATAGAATCCATGTTGTTACAGGACCTAATATGGGATGAAAGTCTACTTTTTTACGCCAAAATGCACTTATTGCTCTTATGGCTCATATCTGACTTGATGTACCTGCACGCCTTGCAAGAATATGAATGATAGATACTATTTTTTCACGTGTATGAGCAGGGGATAATTTGTTCTTGTGACAGTCTACCTTTATGGTAGAAATGCAAGAAATATCATATATTTTACATCATGCTACAAAAAAAAGTTTCATAATCATAGATGAAATAGGAAGGGGAACCAGTACATATGATGGTATGAGCCTTGCTTGGTCAATATTAAAATACATATATACCAAATCACAATCTCGAACACTTTTTGCGACTCATTATCATGAAATTATTGATCATGTTTCAGAAATGTCATGAGTTTCAAATTATTCAGTTGCCGTTTCTGAAAACGAAGAAAATATAGTATTCTTACGCAAAATAATCCCATGAGGTATTAAGAAGAGTTATGGACTTGAAGTTGCCAGGCTATCATGAATTCCTAGTGAAATTCTTCATGAAGCAAGGAACTTTATGAAACATTTTGATGAGAGCAATAATTTTCAACAACTCTCACTGACTCCAGTTGATTTCAGAGAAGTGAGCCCAGAGCATGAAATATTAAAAAAAGAAATCCTTGAGATAGATGTAAATGAAATGACTCCGATGCAAGCGATGCAAAAATTAATTCAATTCCAAGAGCAGGTTAAAAAAATGAAATAATCAATAGCATTTTTTCAAAAAACTTGATACATCAAACGTTGTGTGTAATATTTTGTCAATATTTACATATTATTTTTTTCTATTATGAATTTTTTAACAAAAAACTTAGGTTGGATATTATTGCTAATATTCTTTATTTTTATGCTTTTTATAATATCTACGAGCAATACTACAAATAATACTCAGTCTTGAAGTACTGCTACATCAAGTGGCGAATTGGTTGATGCTGAAGATACGTTAGATGATCTTATCGACATGCTTGATGGAGAAGAAAGTGCTTCATGAACGACACTTGAATATTCTACTGAATCTAGTTCAGGAAGTGAGAGTGAAGAGGAAATGCAAGAAGATGTTCAAGAAGAGGAAGAAGATAAAAAATGATTTTTTGATTTTCTATTTTGAGGGGATGATGAGGAAGATGAGTCTGTAGAAACAAATTCTTGATCTACTCAATCTGGAACTACAAATCAAACAAGCACTGGCATGATAGATGATTCTCAAGATACAGATACAACTCCAGTAGATTCTTCTGATACTGATTCACAAATCGAGAGTGAAGTAATTCAAAGTAAGGATGATGGACTCGTAAAAACATCAGGAGACAAGGCTACAACATATAAAGATACGAGTGCCTATGACGAGTACGTTGCAAGCCTCCCATGAAATAATATTGTGGCAAAAGTTTGAAATAGATACACCGTTTGAGTGAAGGCTCTTAAGTTGAATAATAAGTATTTTAATCAAAGTCTATGAATTCTCTATTCAGGAGATACACTCGAACAAATTTGAACAGAAAATTCATATGGATGTTTTGAGGTACGAGTTATAAGTTCTAAAAATACTAAGATGAATGCAGGTGTATGATATGTTTGTAAAAAGTGGCTAAAAATGGATACAAGCAATGATGCCTCTCCAATTTCAAATCCAGAGACTCAAGTAGATGATATTCCAAAAGAAAATACTCAAACACCTGTTGAGGTTACAACGTATATAGGTGATCAAATATCAGTGAGTGATTTATTTATTGTCCTTGATAATGTTCCACTTGAAAAATGAGATATTATAGATCAAGTAAGTGAGACGAATATATATACTGGATGTTTCTCAGCACTCGTTCGAGAGACTGATATCCTTCCTTCAAGAGGGAAAGTAATTACTGCATGTTATAGAGAAATAAACTAATTGATTTATCATAGAAAGTGTATATGCTTTTTTGAGATATACACTTAAGCAGTCAGAATGGATAAAAAAATTATAATTTTGCATGATACCTTTCTCTATAAGTGAGGGGGAGAAAGGCTTATACTCATGATGTGAAAAATATTAAAAGCAGATATTGCATCTTGATTTTTCAGTCCTGGAAGTTTTAATCTCAGAGCAGAGTGATTTACAGGAAAAATGATAGAAGTTTCTTCAGAGGTCTTTACAAAGGGGATCAGGCATCTAAAACTCAAATGGAATTTTCTCACAAATACAAAATTTTTGCGTGAATACGATGTAGTAATATTTAGTGGTGATTCAATTTCAGCCGTAAGAAACTGCAAATCAGAAACCAAGAAAATATATTATTGCCATACACCACCTCGATATATTTATGATTTACATGAGTTATATCTTGCTAAAGTACCCTTTCTCATTAAACCATTTTTCAAACTTGCTTGTTATATTTTTAGATTTCTCTATGAACGAGACATTTCTAAAATGGATATAATTTTAACAAATTCAAAAAATACTCAGGCAAGAATAAAGAAGTTTTTATGATATGATTCGATAGTGTTATATCCACCTGTAGATATGACAAGATTTACGAATTTGTGAAATAAGTGATATTTTTTGAGTTTTGCTCGACTTGCAGATGCAAAAAGAGTAGATAGAGTTGTGGAAGCATTTAAAGAAATTCCAGATCAGAAACTGATTGTTATTTATGGAAAAAATGATCCTCAAAAAGAAAAAATATTTTCACTAGCGCAATGACATAAGAATATACAGCTTGTGACGCTAGAAAATAACGATGACTTATATGAGTATATATGAAATGCAAGAGCAACAGTGTATATTCCCATTGATGAAGACTTTTGAATGAGTCCAGTAGAATCTATGTCAGCATGAAAACCAGTATTATGAGTGAATGAAGGAGGATTAAAAGAAAGTATCATACATAAAAAAACTGGATTTTTAATCTCACAGAGAGCTGAAAAACAAGAGATTATAGAAGCAGTAAAATATCTCAGTGATGAAACATGTGAATCAATGAAGCAAGATTGTATTTTGCAGGCTCATAACTTCTCACTTTGAATGTTTGAGGATCAGTTACAATCATATATATAAAAAATCCCCAATTGGGGATTTTTTATATATATGATTATTATTTGTTAATTTCTTCAAGGGCCTGCTTTTCTGTATCTACTGTTGGTATAATTGTTGTAATACCTACAAGTTCTAGAACATCTTTTACTCCTTCATCACAGTTTGAAATGTACATTTTTCCATCATTATCTTCAAGATTTGAGAATACATCTGCGATATATCCTATAGATTTTGAGTTAAGATACTTGAGTCCAGTGAGATTAAAGATAATTTTTCTATCTGAAAAATCACCGATTTGTTCATAAATCCCGGTAAATGTATTATCTGCATTCGTCTCATCTAGCTCACCCGTGAAGTCAAAAATAGTAACTCCGTTTTCTTCTCTTTTTTTAATTTCAATAAGCGTTTCCATACAGTAAAAATTTATTTGTAAATATGTATATACCAGTATTATATCCTAAAATGTAATCAGCTGCAAATTTTAACTGACACTTTTATTATTATGTTGAAAGATTTTAGTCTAGAAGCTATTAAAACACTTGATATTCCAATAATATCTCCATGTCTCATTTTTATGTATTGAGACTTATGAGCTTGAAAAACAACACTCAGTAAAGAAATAATTTCACGCTTTACGCACTCTGAGCACATTGTGACATCTCCTACCTATGTATACTATAATAGATATGAGGATATATATCATTTTGATTTATATCGGATGAGGGACTATGATGAGTTTGTCTCTATAGGTTGAGAAGAGATATTAGATAATAATTCTGGCATTATTCTCATCGAATGGCCAGAATTACTGGAACCCTATTATGTTCCTGATATAATTATTCGTCTAAAAAAGACTCAAGAAGATACTGTCCGAAGTATAGAGATACTAAGGAATCAAAAATAAAAAGCATATTTTCAGATATGCTTTTTATTTGTTTGGAAAATATTATTCTTCTTGCTCGGCATTTTTTATAATCTCTCCAAATCTGAAATACTCAGTGATTCGTAAACCAGTAAATTTTCACAAAAAGAAATTAAATGGAATCAGAATAAGAAGTATTTCTGGATAGGCAAAAAGAAACACGAGAAGCGGATCTATATAAAAAAGTGCAAAACATAACAATGCTACCACACAAGTTCACCATATACTTTTTTTATATTCTCTATATTCTTTTGTCGTAATAATAGAAATGAATCTCTCAGATACGAGAAAGAGTAGTACGACATATATAATATTTTGTAGGGGAATATTGATGTAATCAGTATATTGGGTCAACTCATAGAAGAGCATGAAAAATAGAAGATTTGCAATGGTGATAAGACTCACTTTAGGAGTGTATAAGAGAGTATATTTATTGAGGAATCGAGCAATAAGGAGATTAAACACAAATAAAAATCACAGAACAAAGAGTGTAAAAATAACTCAAAGCTTAAAGAACATAATAGCTAAGAACACTGGAATAATATTTCACAGTGTAGAAAAACCAATTATATGCTTTGAAACCGATACAAAAGTAAGAAAAATGGGAATCAGAAGTATGATGTAAATATCTGAATTTTTTACTCATGAAAGCGAGAGTTCTTTTATGAAATTTGATACGAATAAAATAGGAGATATTTCTATATTTGTATTTATATCTCTATAATCATAGCTTGATCTATCAAGTCATGATTGGAGCTCTCCAATCATTTGAGGAAATTTCAGAATTTGCATTTTTGCAAAATCATCGATGATAAAACCTTGGCCTACAATATTTTTTCCAGCAATACTATTTTCGATATAATTTTGTAATAATACATTATTGTAGGAAGACATAAGTATAAAATTATACTTGGTTTCTGTTCATAAGCTTTGAGTTTCAAATTTTGAGAGAGTTGAGAAAATATATTCTTTTCCTCACCATATAACTATATAATTTGCATTTGCTTCATAGAGTCTTGAAAAATTTTCTAATTCGTTACTGATTCGTATTTGGTCAATATTTGATTCATCAAAATCTCATATTTGGTAAAAAAATACTCATGCATCAGCTCAGGCGTTAATATAGTCTTCGAGCTCTTTTTCTGGAAGAGTCCCATCGTAAAACAGAGGAATACTATAAGAATATACAAGTGGAAAAAAAGACTGTGTATAAATGAGTGTTTTTTCTGAATCTGTTACAAGATTTCACGTCTCAGGGTCAACATCTTGGCTATAGATATTGAGTGAAATTTGCTTTTTTCAAGGACTTTCAAAGCTCACATTGAGAATATTTCCATCTTGAGATTCTTGTCCAAATATATCCCAACTATACGTAATTCGCTTTTCAGGATATATTCACCTTATTTGTTCATCTGTATCTTCTAATGAAATAGTATAAGGATTATTTATATATATTTCTTTTTTATATTGAATATCAAGCGTATCAATTTCTTGCCCAATTTGGACTCAGCTTCCAGTATCAATATTCTCATTTTCATTTACAGCATATGCTCATATATGAGAAGATAGCAGGAGAGTAAAAAGACTGAAGAGTGTATATTGTAAAATATTTTTCATACTCATTATTTTTATTTACGACTAAAAATTATTGCAAAGGTTTTAAACATGATTTTCATATCAAGCAGAAAACTCCAATTTTCTATATAAAATATATCCAGTTTTGCTTCTATTTCGAAATTATTTTGCTCTCTTCCATTTACCTGAGCCATTCCTGTTATTCCTGGTTTGATGGTTAAGAGACGTTTTTGATATTTTTCATATTTTTCAACTTCTCTTGGCTGGTGTGGCCTTGGTCATATGATACTCATTTCTCATAGAAGTACATTTAAAAATTGAGGGATTTCATCAAGAGAATATTTTTCCAGAAATTTTCAAATGCGAGTTTTTCGAGGATCTTTTGAGATTTTATAGAGCGCTCCGCTTCGTCCATTATTTTTTTCAATGAGATTTTTCTCAAACTCTATAGCAGGATCATCTTGGTTTTTTATTCCGTAACTTTCTTTAATACAATATTCCCACTTTAGATATCGAAACTTAAAGCAGTTAAACAGCTTGCCATTCTGTCAAATACGTACATTTTTATATATAACAGGTCAGCTTGGGTCTTCAAGTTTTATTAAAAGAGCAATAAGTATATATACAGGCAGTCAGATTATGAGAATGCTCACACTTACTATGATATCAAAAAATCTTTTCCATATTCTCTTCCAATTTTCAAGGGGAGTATTTTCGAGCTCTATAACTGGGGTTTTGTTAATAAGGGAAAGGGTCGTATTTGTTTTGGTGACATCAAAGTTATTTGTGATATATCGATATCTTACTCCGTAAATACGTGAGAGCTCCCAAATAGCATAAAGGTCTTTTTTGCTGTAATCACTGTCGATGTAGAGTATCTCATCACAATTTCCTGAACTCATATAGGATTCAATAGTTTCTATGTCAGAAAAGTATTTTATTTTATACTCTTTTTGTTGTTCACTATTTGCATATCAGAGAATATTATACACTTTTGCTCCCTGTATATCTAAGAGTATAGGCTCGAGATGTTTTTTCGATACGTTTGAAATAATAAGTATATTTCTTTTTGAAATGACACCTGTTCGAAGGAGAAATCATTGAAAAATATTGAGAATGAGTCGAATAAGAATGCTTCAAAACATTCATAAAATCATGGAAAAGAGAATAATGAGTCGAGGTATCTCTTCTCAAGTATAAATAATTCCATTTCATAGATAGATCCCTACAGAATAGAATACAAACCAATACATAGAATATCGTATGATATCGAGAATTTCTCATATTTTTGAATTTGATATTTGCAGGGAATAGAGTTTGTGGCTTGCAAAAAGTAGTATGTAGAGGAATGCTCCATAAAATCAGAACGATACAAGCGCTTCACTTGGAAGTGTTTGGATTGGGAGTACAACGCCAGGTATTCCATCAGTAATTAGTCGTATCTCTCTTGCAATAAAAAAAGCAACATACATCACGAAAAAATCGAGAGGAACTCTCATAGAAGAAAAAATTATTTCGTGTTTTTTCATAGTATCTTAAAAATTGCAATCTGATATTTTTTTTATAGTATAATCAGGATTGTATTCTACTCAATAAATATTTAAATATGCATTTTTTTTGAAAGAAAAAACAAGTTCCAAAAAAGGACTTTAAAGGCCAATTGTGAGATATTGGTAATGATGTGGTTTTTATATATAAAAATTTTCTTCACCTCAACGTATCGAAAATAGTTATTTCTACTTGGAGTATACTTTTAGGAATTCTGTTTTTTCTTCCATTCTTTTTTCTTGCGTTTATTGTATGATTTATAGACCCAATTGATTGGCTTGAAATTGTAACTTTTATCTTTCTGGGACAAGATGTCTCTCTTGAACTCGTTGCTGGGCTTGCAGGACATCCATTTTGGCTCGCAACTATCATGTTTCTTGTCTTTACGGCATTTGCGGCTTTTATGCTCGCATCAAGTTATTCGTTGTTTCTGCTATCGCGATTAGCTCAATGATATATCGAGAGAAAAAAACTTGCTGTGAAAGAAAATCTGTATTTTTCACGTAATTATATCACGACATTTATTGTGATTTTTGCACTCAATTTTGTATATATTTTAGCTCCTATTATTATATGAGCCTGATGTATATTCTTCTTGTATTTATTTTTAAATGCTTGATATATCTGAAATGCTTGATTTGAGCTTCTATCATTCCTACTCGCAATCATATTTTCTATAAGTATTCTGTATTTAGGATACAGACTCTTATTTGGATATATTATTCTCGCGGCAACTAATGATGAAAAAGATATTAAAAAAGCAAGATACTATGTAGCAGAATCAATTCGTATCACTTCAGGGAAAGTTTTTTGAAAATTTTTAGTCGTGTTTATTATCTATGCTATTGTCATTTTTCCATTTTACTCACTGGAAAGCATACTTGATAGAAAGCTCTGAGATCTTTCTGCTGCGATGAGTTATAAGACTCAAACTCTCGATAACATCGATGATGCTGAAGTTGCTTATTATGAATATATAACGAAAGAGTACAGTGAACTAAGTAGTGAACAAATTTCTTCACGAATAGGAGTATTTACTTGGATATCAGTATTTTATTCTATTCTACTGTATCTCTTACTCTCTGGACTTTTTGTCTTTGTGATGACGTCATTTTATACAAGAATACTCAATAAATAATTTGAATTGAAAATACTAATTTATGGTGATGTATATGGGAGAATAGGGAGAAAAGCTCTTGCAAAAGAATATAAAAAGATGCAAGAATCCTATCATCCAGATATCACAATTGTAAACATTGAAAATATTACCTCAGGACGTGGGCCTGTTACGGAGCATGCTCAATTTGTAGAAGATTTATGAGTAGATTTAATGACTCTTGGAGATCATAGTTTTGATAATATGCCAAATATTTGAGCATACTTTGAGAAAGAAAATGGAAAAATCATACGGCCTGCTAATTTTTACGAACTTCCATGAGAAAATCTTCCATGAAATGGTGCACAAATCATAGAAAAAAATGGCTATAAAATACTCGTTGTTCAGTTACTTTGAGAAGTATTTATGTCTCATAAAGTGTATAATCCATTTTTAAAAATAGATGAGATTTTAGAATCGTATTCGCCTGAATCATATGACATATTGATTGTGGAGTTTCATAGAGAGACGACAGCTGAACTCTACGGTATGGCGCATCATCTCTCATGAAGAGCCGCATTGGTCTATGGAACGCATACACATATACAAACAAATGATGCTCATATTTTGCAGTCCTGAACTGCTCTTTTGACGGATATTGGTATGAATTGACCATTTGAGAGCGTAATTGGAGCAGAGTTTGAGTCGGTAAAAAAGAGATTTATGACCTGACTTCAGCGTTGAAAAATAGAACAAAAGTTAAACTGAAAGTATATTATTAATGCGCTGCTAGTTGATGTGAATGAGAAAACGTGAAAAGCTGAAGAAATTGAGAACATTTCCTTTACTTGAAAATTGAAATAATTTATGAAAGTTCGTTTTATACTATTAATTCTCTTTATCAGTTCTCTTGCTGGAGCTGGGAGTTTTTTTTCGCTGCTTCTGTACTTTGATCCATATAGTTCTGTGAAGCTGGCGCTTTCACTGCTTGCAATTAGTTTTGTTTTTATGCTTCTTGGGATATTGACATTATTCTTATATTTTTGTAAGAAAATATATTATAGATGATGAGTCGGAATGTACCACATATATGCAAGTCTCAGACAGTCTGTTTTCTTTGTTTTTTTCATTTTATGAGCTATAGTATTTATGAGTTTTAATATTCCAGTTATCCTACCTTTGGCACTGTTAATATGAATACTCATATTATTAGAACTATTTATTCAATCTCTCCGCTAGTGAAAACCATTCATAAAATTACTCTTTCAGCTTTTGCTTTTGTATTGATTATTCAAGTTTCTTTTGCAGCACTTTCAAAAGATGATGCTGCTATGATATTGAATAATTTTAAAAATCAGGAGAAAGAAATGATATTTGAAAGTGATAAAGTTCTTTTAACTGAAGAAGATAAAAATATTCTTTCTACGTACCAAAGAATTGGGGTATTTGATACTATTTGAGATCAGATACAATCTAAGCGTGAGTATTTAGAAAGTCAAAATGAAAAAATTGTGAATAGAGCACAATCTTTAGAAAAATCTATTGGGCAACTGGATGCCGATATTGCTGAGCTTGTTGAAGAAGTGAATGATATAAATGCTAGAATAGTTGCGACAAAAGATAAAATTGATACAAATACACAGGCAATTGCTTTACTTAAGAATAAAATTTCAAATAACACTCAAGTATTGCTAGAATATTTGGTATATTTATATAAAAAATGAGAATTTATTACTTCTTCTGAGGAAATGGATAATCTCAAAACGATTTTACTCTCATGAGAAAATATTGATTCTGTTCTCAATGATATGTATTTCAAAAGTATCATTCAAGTTACAGGGCAGCAATTAGTAGAAAATCATAGATCATATATTTCAGAACTATACAAGAAACAAATTCAATTAAACGAAGATGAAGAGCAACTAAAGGCGCTCAGAAAACAGGGAGTACTTGAAAAATGAATATTAGACGATAAAAGAGCTTCAAAACAGCGTCTATTAGATGCTACAAAAGGTCAAGAAGAGCTCTATCAGAAATATATTGCTGAAAAGCTTGAAGTAGAACGTGACATAAAGGTAAAAGAACTCAGAGAAAGAATTTCACTGAATAATACAAAAAAAAGCCTACTTGAGAGATATAATTGTGAATTTGTAGATTTAGGTTCGCAGGATACACAACTTCTTGATATATCTGATCAATGTATGGATATCAATAAAATAATTTTTGCGGAATCGCGATTAACTTGAGTTCCTACGGAAAATAATCCTTTTGATTGGCCAGTTCAGCCATATTTAGGGGTGAGTGCATTTTATAGAGATGTTGAATATAGAAATCAATTTAATACAGACCATGATGCAATAGATATTGTTGCTCCACAAGGAACAGAAATTAAAGCGCCGATGGATTGATATGTTATATATCTACAGCCTCCAGTGAACAATGGCTATGCTTATATCGCATTGAAACATTCTGATTGACTCGTAAGTTTGTATGGGCATATTAGTGAAACAATGGTAGGAAGATATGATTTTGTAAAACGATGAGAAGTATTCGCTAAAACAGGAGGAGAGTATGGAACGAATGGTGCATGAATACTTACAACGGGGCCACATTTACACTTTGTGGTGTATGATAATGAAGAATATTCTGATCCACTAGAATATCTTGATATATCATATATTGATTTTAGAAATGTTCCTGAGCGATATACCTATAAATACTACTCAGACTTTAAAACGAGAAAGTGATATGAGTACACCAGTACAACTCAAAAACCAGCTCCAGGTGTCTTTAGGATAGAATGAGATTCTGAAATAGAAAGACAACAATTTCTCTTGGATGTATATGCGGTTGGATGATTTAGAGACTGGAATATGTGGGTAGAAGAATCTGTATGACAATGAATTGACCCAACATTTACGATGTGTATTGGTCTCGCAGAAACTTCTCTGTGAAAATATATGAAGAGTATGAATAATATAGGAAATGTCTGAAACAATGATAGGGGAGACACAAGAGATTTTCCAACACCTAGATCTGCTGTTGCAGCTATGGCAGCAGTATTTAACAATAGATATCTCTGACAATATACAGCAATAGAGCAGCTCAGTCGATATGGAAATAAAACAGGTTCAATTTATGCTTCAAGTGATTTCAATTGGCATAATAATATTACAAAATGTATGAGTCATGTGAAATGACACTATATTCCTGATAATTATGGATTCAGATTAAATCAATAAAAAAAAACTCCCAATTGGGAGTTTTTTTTATGGTGCTCACAATTGCCAGAGAAAAAAATATATGATAGAATTATGCATATATAATTGTTTTTTGAGATATGAAATATTTATTTTCCTGAATTATTCTATTTTGCCTTTCGCTGTCACAGTCTTTTGCTGTGGTATCTTGATGAGAGGTAGAGCAAACAAAAGGATTTGCTGAAATAATTTTTTGAATCTTTTCAACAGAAATGCTGCTTAAAATATTGTTTGCTATTTTTGTTATTTTCATGACTTTTGTTCTCTCAAAATTTATTCAATCAAAACTATTTGGATACTTAGAGAGAGCGAATATTTGAGATGAGGGAAGTAAGGAAGAAATCATAGGAGTTATCAGTAGAACAATGAATATCATTGTTCTGATTACGGGATTCTCTATCACTCTTGGAGTTCTCTGAGTAGATTTAGGAATTTTTATGGGGTGAATTGGGTTTGGTATCTGATTTACACTTCGTACTTTTTTGACGAACTTTATTTCTTGAATCATTGTCGTTTCGCAAGGGAGTTACCATATTGGAGATTTGATTGAAGTTGGGTGAAAAATGTGAAAAATTGTCAAAATAAATGCCCTATTTACGGCCGTGCAAGAATTTGACGGAGTAACGTATAATATTCCAAACGTTCGTTTCTTTGAAGAAAATGTCAGTAATTATCATACCAATGATAAACGTAGAATCGATATTGAAGTCGTCGTTGATTATGAAACAGATATTATTAAAGCAAAAAAAGTACTTTTAAAAGTTGCTTCAAATTTCCCACAAATTCTTTCTACTCCAGATCCAGATGTAATTGTAAAAGATTTATGAGAAAGAGGGGTATTATTGGATTTACGTGTTTGGATACATTCACAAGAAAATTTTATTACTCTAAAATCAAATCTTACAGAAACGGTAAATCTTGCATTTAAACAAACAGAGGTTCATATTCCATATCCACAAATACGTCTCTCTTATAAAGATAAGAATTCTGATTAATTTTTATAGTAAAAACTATTTGATTTTTATAGTAAAAACTCTATATTTATTATAGAGTTTTTTTATCTATTTTAAGGCAAAAAACAATATGAAAGATTTTAACAAAATTGTTAATAAATTGTGAAAGAAATGATGAAAAGTGATATTTAAAAAAGATATTTATGAAATTATTGATCCCGAATGTAAGCCTGAATATCAAAATGTAACGAATAAAATTATTTATAATTTAAGTTCTAAAGGAGTGATTATTTCACTCAAGGCAGGTGTATATATTGTTCCTGAAGACGGAGATGTATCACTCAATGAAATTGATTTGTTAGAAAAATACTTTCTCCAATTGTTGAAGAAATATATAACACATCATTGTGGAAGTAGCTACTATATTTCTGGCAATAAATCTCTTGAGGTACATATGAAGGATTTTTCTATTCCTGATAAAATCTTTGTTACAAATAGAACGCTCAATAAAAAAATTACCGTATGAAATAAAGAAATCATTTTTAAAACGCTCTCATGAAAGGAGCAGTGAAAAAAAATAAATCTGTATTCTAAATTCTCACAATATACGAAGCATATTACAATTGATGCACTGAATTTTAAATTCTCAGGTTTAGAACTTTCTCTTATTGAATCAGCGCTGGTTTGAGATACGGAGCTCTGAGTAGATATTTCTCTGCTTATAAAATCGATTAAAAAATACAAGAGTGTATTTGATCATGATGTATTTTTTGAAGTAGGGAAATATAAGTATAATATGGCTTTTAACCGACTCAAAGAGATTTCTAGGACTCTTGATACGCCACTATATACTACGTGCTTAGAAGTTATTAAACGCAATGGATGATGCTTTGTATGAGAAAGTTTGAGATGAATATAAAAAAACTAAGAAATATTTCTTAGTTTTTTTTGTTGCATGGGAATATTATGCGTTTTTTCTGAAAAAGAATATTCCAGATGACATGAGAATTGCGATAAGTGCAAATATGAGGTACAGTTCTGGACCTGTTTTGACTCTGGTCATATCAGAGAGATCTCATTGTACTGTTGTTCATGATGCAGTTTTTCCAATAGCTTTTATTGCAAAGTCTTCGTATCTAATTTCTTCACCTACTATTTCTATTTCATAACGTGGCTCTGAGACATTTTCAATAAGTTCAATCTGATTTTCTGATATTTTTTTGTATATGTTATAGCTCTGAGCATCTTCAAGTGCATCCCAGGTAAGAATAGATTTTGTTTTTAGCTCTGTTACTTCTATTCCTGTAATAGTAAGATTGAGGTCTTCAGGTACTGGAGTTGTATTTTCTATTGTTTCAATAACTGGTTCATCTTCTTCTGGTTCATCTGGAGCATTGAGCTCTGGAGCTTCTATAACAGTTATGGTTTCAACTTCTCTCTCTGTCACTTCATTTGCAAATTCATTTTTGAGGACTATATCTACAGGATAGTCTCCTGGGATTTTAGGAGCAACAGTTTTTGCTGTATAGATTCCATCTTTTCCTTCTTCTAGTTTTATAATAATATCGTTTATGATTGCCTGAACTTCACTCAGTCCTGTATTTGAAACGACTTCTATACTAATTTGAGATTCAGCTTGTACTTCTCAGATTGGAGTAATAGTAATTCTCTTAAATTCTGGGAGTTGAGAATCTATTTTGATATCAACTCTTTCTGAAGTTCCGATTACTTCATTGTCTGCATTGAGGATTTCAGCTATAAATGTGTTTGTTCCTTGGATAAGGTCTGTAACTTCTTTTTCAAAAACGCCGTCTTCGTTACTCGTTGTAAAGATATCTTGATCATCATTTACAGTGATTCGTACTTGATAATTTTTTCTCGTTGTCCCAGATACAGTAATATTATTTCTCCCAAGTGTGACACCGTTTTCTGGTGAGAGTATGGAAATATCTATATTGCTTTCAGTGTCTTCTTGCGTGATTTCTACTTCTGCAACTCAGAGTATATTTTCATCATTGAGATCGTATACATAGACATCTTGCGTTCCAGTGTTTTTAAATCGAACGGCATTTTCAAATTTTACACTTCCTTCGTTTACTGCAGTAAAGCTATAACTATTTTCTGCTAAGTCGTTTGGAAATTCTGCTTGGGCATCACTTTCTGAAAATACGAGTATATCTCCCATGTAATCTGTTACGATCTTACCATTTTTATCAACGGCTGAAATAGTAATGTCGAGCGCTTCACCAACCTTTGCTTCTTCTTTTCCAAGAATCACTTCAAAGTAATCAACTGGACCGGCTGCAAATCATTGGCTTACAAGTATAAGGCTTGATAAGATTCAAAGAGCAGATTTCATGTATCAATTCATAGTACAATAGTGTTAAAAACTAACGACTTTAGTGTTAAAAAGTCTATATTTCTCTCACTATACTCGCAATTACTTCCTTATACAAACAAAAAATACAATAAAACTGTACAAAAATTATAAATATTTTATAAAAATATTTTATGCGCAGGGATATCAAAATCCTCAATGCTCGTGATGATGCATTGGCGCGTTCCGATATATTTCCAGAGTAAGTCTCTGTGCTCCACATCAAGTTCTGAGAGGATATCATCGAGGAGAAACAAGACATTTTTTTTCTCTGAATGTTCTGATATGAAATTTGTTTCTAGAAAAATGAGTCACAGCAATGAGCTTTTTACTTCGCCTCTAGAAGCATAGTGAATGAGCGGAGTACTATCAACGATTATATCAAAATCATCGAGATGTGGTCATCTGAGAGTTTTCCTCAGGATAATTTCTTTCGTATTATTTTCTGCAATGTAGCTCTTTAAATACTCTGATATTTCCTGAGTATTTTTTCAATGTGTTTTGGTGATATAGTGAAACTCTACGGATGAGACTTTTCAGAAAAAGTATTTTTTTAATTCAGAAATATGCTCAGAAAAATACTCTTTGAGTCGAAATCTGTACCTATACACAGCGCTGGCTCATGCAATATATTTTTCATTCCAAAAAGTAAGTTCTCACAGAGATGATTTTCACTCAGATATATTTTTGAGAAGTTTATTCCTGTGAGTGAGAACCTTTTTATACGCTCAAAGAATATTTCTATACTCTGGAAATGTCTTTATCAGTATTTCATCGAGAAAATCTCTTCGAGCACTCGGGGAAAGATACATGAGATTCATGGCCATTGGATGAAAGCTCACCACATGAGGATATTTCTCAGCTATCTTTTGTTTACTCGTATTCTTTCATTCCAATAAATACTTTTTTTTGTTTTCTTCTCCATCATATGAAATTCACAGAGTTCCGTGTTTTCAAGTATATTTTATAAAAAAAGTTTTTTGCTCTTTTTCGAGTAAAAATCTGGGATCTGATTCAACCATGGGATTACTCGGGAGGGAGAGAGACTCTAAAATATTACTTTTTCCTTTTCCATTTTTTCAAATAATCAGATTTTTTCACTCAGAAAAAGAAATTTCTCTATGTGAGAAATTTCTAAAATGCCGAAGAGTAAGCGTCTCTATCACGTATTATTTAGTTCATAATATTTGGAAGCACAATTTGGCCAGAAACTACTTTTTGCTGCGTTGCATCAAGTAACTCTTTTGGTGTCACGCCTGTAGGAGCGGAAATCTCATCACTTCTCAGCGCAGCAGAACCTTCTACTACTGAAACAGTTGGGATAACTCCGGTTGTATCTACTTCTTCCAGTAAATCCATATATCCAAGAATATCAGATATATTTCATAGAAGTTTTTCATTATCTCATGGTATTTTAGAGAGCTTTTCAGCTATCTTTTGTAATTCATCTTGCGATATGCTCATTTTACTATATATTTTAGGAGAAATATTTGCATTCTAATATATGTTCAAAACTCATAAAATCAAGTATGACATTTCTAAAAAATATTAAAAAGACCATTTCAAACCCAGAGCATAGAATAGAAATATTGTATTTCTCATCTAAATATGTGCTTTTATGTGTTTCTCTGATGTTTTTTCTTGTCTATTTTCTGACTTCAGCACAGTTTCTCTATAACATTTTAATTGTATTTTTTACTCCACTATATATTGCATTTCTTGTGAGTTATATAGTATTTCTCTGTATTGCTACTTTTTATTTTGGAAAAAATAAAATACCTTCCTATGCAAAAATAGGGGTCTGTGTACTCTGGATTGTCTTATGAGTTGCCTTTTTAATTCCTGTACTGTAAAATATTTATCATGAAAAAAATAGTATTCATTTTTATGCTTTCTCTCATACTTGTTTCTTGTGGATCTTCTCAGGAAGAAGAGGCTCTTTCTAATGGTCTTGTAGAAACTCAAAAAGTAAATTTCTCTATGATGTCACCTGAAAACTGGAGAGAATTAGGGGAGTCAGAGCTGAGTAAGCCAAGAGTATGAAGTGTAGCGCTCGCACTTGCGTCATCAAGCCAAAAAGAAAACTACATTAATAATCTTATAGTTTTAGAAGTAGAAAATTTACTCAATGAATCTTCTGTGTGACTCATGGAAAATACCAAAAAATGACTCGAGACATCTCTCGTAACATTTAAAAATCTAGAAGAAAAAACTATTAATTTTGCTGATAACGAGTCAGGTACGCTCATATCCTACAGAGGAAAATATAGCAATTCTACCCCTGAACTCACTTACTTACAAACAGCTCGTAGTTGTGGTGAAAATGCATATGTACTCACTGTCTCTCTTGCAGAAAAACTCGAAAGCTATGAGAGATATGAGTATTTACTCAGCACTTTTAAATGCGAATAAAAACTTTTGATTCCAGAGCGTTTATTTATATAATCTCTCTCGCTATATATTTGGCGCCATGGCAGAGCGGTTATGCAGAAGCCTGCAAAGCTTTGTAGCCCGGTTCGACTCCGGGTGGTGCCTCCAATTTTGAAAAAAAATAAAAAATCCCTTAAAATAGGGATTTTTATGGTTTTTAGAAAGCAATGTTTGAGTATTTTTTGAATAAATACACTAATAAATAAGTGAATAGGTTAAACTTATAGCTAAACTAATAATTGTTGACATTTATAAAATAACATTTATTATATTTTTAGTTCTTTAACATGTAAAAGTAATAGATACACCTCTGTTTTCAATATATAAAGTTAAGATATTTAATCTTTTTATATGAAAATAGATTTTATCTATTACTCCATATTTACATCATCATTTTATATATCAGATTCTGTTATGTAGTATGATGACGTAAATATGTTATCGTTCTGAAAAAAAAACTATGGAGGAAAGCTCATGTCAGCTGCAAATAACTCAAGACTACCTCATGTTGGGCTGGGAAGTATTCTGTCCCTACTATGGCTTTTGCCGATAGCGGGTCTTGGCTACCTGCTTTACTATCTGATGCTCCCCACATTAGCCTTTGGCTTTTCTGGGGCGTATTTCATCCTTCTTCTGTGCGGTGTTTTGACCGCTTTAATTTCTGCAAAGATGCATCGAGTTATGCTTGGTGTATTTGGAGGAATTTTCATGGTTGTTGGAATTTTTGGCACAGTAATCATGCCAATTCCAACGACCTGGGCTATCTTCCACGCAGATGAATACCACCAGCTTCTCGGTGAATTTGAGCCCAGTACTTTCTCGGAAGACATCTCACCTGTTGATCCTTCTCAGATTCGCATCGTCGATGAAGAGGTGGCTAAGCGAGTGGGTGACAAGTTGCTTGGAAGTGATCCCGCGCTCGGGAGCCGAGCTCGCATAGGTGAATTCCGTATCCAACAGGTGCGGGGTGAACTGTTCTGGGTAGCTCCAATCGAGCACGATGGATTCGGAAAGTGGTGGAACCACGACAGCACTCCTGGCTACGTGATGGTATCAGCTACCAACGACCGTGATGTCGAGTATATCACACAAGTTGACGGCCAAGCCATCAATATCCGCTACCAGCCATCAGCATACTTTGGTGACAACCTGAAACGACACCTTCGCTTCAATGGCTATGCTTCAACTGGAATCACCGATTTTACCTTTGAAATCGATGATGAAGGAAATCCATTCTGGGTGGTGACAGTTTATGAGAAAACTGTTGGCTACTCAGGTGGTGAAGCGACGGGTGTTCTGGTGGTTAATCCAGAAACGGGTGAATTTCTTGAATACGAAATCGACCAGGCTCCAGCTTGGATTGACCGTATCCAGCCAGAAAACATCGTCAGAGACCAAATAAATGATTGGGGTTCATACGGTAAAGGATGGCTGAATTCATGGTGGGGCAAAACAGGTGTTCTCAAGGCAACCAAAGGCACTTCGTTGGTTTATGGGGATGATGGTAACTCGTACTGGTATACGGGTATCTCTTCCTCAGGTTCCGATGATTCGACCGTTGGCTTTATGCTGGTGAATACTCGGACCAAAGAGGTTCATTGGTATCAGCAAACGGGAGCAACTGAGACTGCAGCTCAAGGTTCGGCCGAAGGCGAAGTTCAGGAAAAGGGCTATGATGCTTCATTTCCAGTACTCTATAACGTGGTTGGTATTCCGACTTACGTTATGGCACTCAAGGACGACGCTGGACTCATCAAATCAATTGCGATGGTTTCAGTGGAAGACTTCAGTGTTGTTGGTGTTGGGACTACTTTGCAGGATGCTTTGCGTGCATATCGGAGCAGACTTGCAAGTCGTGGGAATGCGCTATCTCCTGATAGCGTTGTGGAAGGTTTTACTATCACAGATACGGTTGCACGCTTTGCAAGCGATGTCACCGGTGGTCAAACCTACTACTACATCACTCTTGAATCGGTCTCCGACAAGATGTTCATCACTTCATCGACAGTCTCTCCAGAAGTTCCTATTACCCAAGTCGGTGATACGGTACTGATTTCCTTCTCTGATGGAGGAAGTGGGGTGATTGATTTGGATTCTTTTGACAACGTGGGTGTTCAACTCACTGTCACCGATGATCAACTTGCGGTCGAAGCTCGCTTTGATCGCGCTGTTCAATCTCAAGAGACTGCCAGGGATCTCCAGTCAGCTGAACAGAAGTTCGAGGAGCTTTCCGAAGAAGATCGGCTCCGCGTGCTTGAACTCCTTGAAACAGAACGCGAGTAGATAAGAAAAGATTTAGGGCACCTTTATGGTGCCCTTTTTCACATTTAAGTTAAATAACACTAATTCATGTAATAATCTCAAACAGTTTGCATAAAATTACTTCTCAACCTCCAATTTCTTATATAAATCCCGAGCAGTAGGGATTTATATATTTTAAAACTTATTGACAATATGTTTATTCAAATTAAAATATATAAATAATTACATATTTAAAATAATTTTATGGCTGAGAGAATAGCGGATATGATTGAAAGAGGAGATGAAAGAGTAGAGGGCATGAGAGCAATGTTTGAAAGATGGGATTGATATTGGCCAAGTGAAGCTGATAAGACAAAATCTGAAGTGCAAGATAGTGTTGCAGAATTAGTAGAAAAACCAAATGAACAAGAACCATCAAAGCCTACAAATCAAGAAAAACAAAAAGAAGAATCATATATGGTGAGTACTTCAGATGGAATTTTGTACACGCTTACTTCATGAATAGAAGGTGAAAAAAATTCTGAAATCACTTTTGTAATTGAGGGAGAAACATATTCTATGGAATCTTTTTGATTTTCTATAAGATGAGAAAACCACTGTGTTTGGATTGAACCAAGAGATAAAGATGCAAGTACTAAAACCAAAACGCAATTAAAAACACATACTCAGAAATCTCATAAAAATCTCAAAGTTGCTATTGATGGTATGCTCAGAAATATCCAGCGATTATTGAAGTCAAAAGATCCTAAAAAACAAACATACATAGAAGAAATCCGAAAATATAAAAAATAAATTTATATTGATTTTATAGTATATATACATAATATATACTTATTTTAAATATAAATTATTTTCGTGAAAGTATTTTGTTTAGATACCGAAACTTCGGCAGGTATGCGAGATGGAAAAGTGATGCAGCTCGCAATTGTTGATGAGGAGTATAGGGGAGAATGGCTGGTTAATCCGAAGAGCTATATCCAGCCAGGATGTATTGCAGTACATAAAATAACTCCAGAAATGGTTGCTGATAAACCAGAGTTTACACAGTCAGAGTGATACAGCGAGCTCATGAAACGAATGGATAATGGAGAATATCTCATAGCGCATCATGCTCCATTTGATATCACAATTCTTGCCAATGAATGAGTCCATATCGAGAATTATATTTGCAGCTGTAAGGTTGCCAGAAAAATTCTCAAAGATGATTGAGTGCCAAAATTTGGACTGCAATTTCTCAAAGAGTATCTCAGACTTGAGGAACTTAACGCTGACGATACTCTCACTTGATATGCTCACTCTGCGCTCTATGATACAGTTGTACTCTATTGGCTGTATAAATATCTCTATGAAAAAATTCTAGAGAAGTATCCGTGAGAAAATCCACATAAAGTCATGTATGATATAACGCATGATATTGCTCCTACTACAAGGCTCACATTTTGAAAATATAAATGACAGTCACTCAAGAAAATTGCTGAAACAGATATATGATACCTCAAGTGGCTCTACAAGTCAGAAATGCAAAATCCAGCACCAAAAAGAAAAAAGTCACTTATACTATGACTTGAAATGTTTATTTAGATTTTATATTGGATCAGTGGCATCGAGCTGAGCATCTCAAAAATATTTAAAATTGATACTTGATGGATGTATAGGATAAAAGCTAATTTTTCACGTTATTGGGTCCTTGTAAGAAACAATGAGTCTTTTTCTCTGTCTTTTCCCTAAGGTAAATTCCACTTTTACGGTTTGCTCAGCGAGAAATTCTGGAATAAATAAACTTTTGACGAATTCATTTCCTTGCTCTATTTCATATCAGAGAAATTCATCAGCATCTTTTTTATTTCGAAGTGTCACGTATTTTGGTTTTCTTCACATATTTTTGCATGATATATTTATGAAGATAATACAAAATATAGGTGAGAAATATGTATGAAAGCTGGTATGAAGAACGACGAAATATCTCTCGGCTTTAAAAAACATAGAAAATACATATACTTTACGGGTTTATTTCACTTAATTTTTAAAGTATGACACAGGAAAGAAATAGAAATCAAGATGGAAGATGGAGAGGGAAGCGAGATGATACACTCATATGAACCATCGAAGAAGAATATGGGATTGATCTGTGAGTTCGCAGTGACATGGAGTTATGAACTTATTTAGAACAACATGGATACGAGTCACTTTCTCAAATGCTTGAGGATAAGCGATAAAAAAAATCTCACCAAGGTGAGATTTTTTTATATTATTCTTCTGTATTTTGATTGTCTTCTGAGTAGATTTATAACTCTTCTCTGAGATTTATGTAATTATTTTCATCAATTTCTTCATAATAATTTTGATTTATTTCTCTCATATTTATTATTTCAAAATTTAAAAAACTCACGTTTTCGCCTTCTAATTTATACTCTACCTGAGCATCCATAGCTACATGATAATCTCCATAGATAAAACTCAGCAAGTTATCATCCTCAAAGTTATACTCTTTAATATACCAGTCTGCCTCTATTTCAATATCTTCAATAGAGAGATATTCATAAAAAGAATTATTTTCTATATAATCTTGAGAATGCTTGAGTGGGCTGAGATCTGATAAATCTGTTTTAAGCGTATCAATAATATGGTCTTGTTGTAAATTTATAATATCAGATTCTTTTACTTCATAGACCAGATCATTTGTGTCATTGAAAAATAAGTATTTATCTAGAAAAGAATCTTGATTTCAAGTCATTAAATAGCTGAATTGTGTTTGAGTTTCAGAAAGTCACATCCCATTATTGACCCACAAATATCATAGAGGAATATGGATTTTTGCATTTTTTGGAATGGTGATAATTAATTTTCTATTATGAATTGTAAAGGGAACTGGAGCAGAATATAACTGATCAGATGAGTAAGTAAGCGTATAGTTTGTATTGTTTTTTTCAATATTGTATTCTGATAGTGCATCCTTGATTCGAGATGAAATATAACTATCACCATAAATGGTATTTTCTACTTCAACACTCAGAGTTGCTCCAGTTCATTGACGCAATTCTATTTCACGAAGATCAGGAGTAAAATTATTATTAAGATTATTTTCATCTCTACTAGAAAGAGAAAAATCTATTATTGGATTGGTATCATTTATTTCAACAGAAGTAACTTGTGTAAAAGTAGTTTTTTGAGAATATGAGTTTGCAAGCGTAAAAGCTGACATACCCGAAAGAAAAAATGCAGCAAGAAAACTACTCACTCCAAAGAGTAAGAAATACTTTGTGAATCCTTTTTTTCATAATGCAACGAAGCATGAAAATACAAGCAGTAAGACAGAGAATATAATTCCAAATAATGTAGCCCATATGAAATACGGTCCTGTTGCAGAGAGAAATTCTATATTTTGAAGTGTAAATCCAGTTATATAGGCTCCAGTGAGGAGAATCAGTCAGCACAGTATAAAGAGTGTTCAGCAAGCAATCAAGCCAAAAAACATAAATCTGAGTATCGGAAATACATTTCTAACTAGCGTTCACAAGATATTGAAAATATTATGAACAAGATAATATACTGCTTTAACACAAGACTTGATAGTATTATTAATCGTATCTCTCAGAACCAGTTTTAACTGAGTAATCAAATATCTCAGAATTGATTTATTTTTATAGTCTATTCATACGAGCGGAATAATAAGTCCAGCAATAAAATAAATCCATAGACTTATTCCTCCGACAAATAAGAGAATAAGAAATACAATTCTCATAGCCCATGTACTTACTCATATTTTTTCTCAAAATAAAGCAGAAAGTCAGAGAACAAAGGCATTTTTATTTGTACGAACATATCACTTTTTAATCAGAGAATTATAAAAATATTCTGATTCTCAATTATCTCTTTGAGGAGAATCTTGCATTATTTTTTCATCTCCATCAGAAAATATTTCTTCTGCTTTTCCAATTTCATGAATGGCTTTTTGAAGATTGAGATTTGTTACTGCATCTTGAGACTGGAGCTTCTCAAAGAGTCTTTCTTCAATATCTGTATAGAGATCTTTATCTAGATTGTAGCGCGTAATATAGCTGAGTACTTCATCTAAGTATTCTTGGATGATTTTTTCTTGAGCAGGAGTAATTTGTAGATTGTAATCATTGAATGCTGTCATAATACTGTATTATTTTTTTAAAATATGTTCAACGGTTGTTTTTATATTTAACCAATTTTTTTCCATTAAAATCAAGATATCTTTTCAAGCTGGGGTCAGCTTATAATATTTTCTTGGATGACCTGTTTCAGATTCAACCCAATAATAATCTATATATTCTTCTTTTTTTAATCGAGAAAGCAGTGGATAAATAGTTCATTCTGCAACGATGAGTTCTCACTTTTTCAGAATATCAATAATTTCAGCACCATAGATATCAGATTTTTCAACGATACCAAGTATGATATACTCTAAAATTCCCTTTCTCATTTGAGTTGTGATTTTTTCCAAATTTCTTATATTACTATGTAATGCAAGGTAATATTATTTTTTAAAATATAATTGTCAAAAAAAAACTTCAAAATAGAGTTTGAAGTTGTAATAAAATCATAATTTTTATTTCCAGATTTTGAGTTTATCGAGGACTGATTCTCACAATGCTCATGAGTCTTTGAGGATTTTTTGTGTTTCTTTTCTGTACTTCGTAAAGCTCCCATTTGTCTCTTCTATGACTTTTTCGAGCGTATATTCATTGTACCTGATAAGCGTTTCAAACTTGTGGTCATTATCTTTTTTAAATTTTTGAAGTTGCTCTGAATAATCTCATCGAATCTCTGCAATGAGATCTTTTTGATTATTATACAGCTCTGATTTGAGTCTGGTAATTTCTTTATCAAGTTTTCAGAGTTTGTGTGCTTGGTATGAGTTAATTCCGCTATAGGCAATATAAATCACAATAGCATAGAGTACAAAAAACACACTACTGACAAGAATGATGGGAGCTTCAAACTGATAGGCTCAAAATATATTTACCATTTGGAAATCTCTTAAGAGCTCCATATTTACAAGCAAGAGGCACAAATATGCGACAAGTGGGAGAAGAAGAATAAGTTTCATATTTATTTTTTATAACATAGTATATTAGTAGTATAATGATTTTGTGTTAGAACCAAGTATATTTTATATCGCTTTTTCTTTATAGGGATTATATTATATTGCAAGTATTCATATATAAGTTATAATCATATAGATATAGAATAAATAAAAAATGTATGAAAAGAGAAATTATTATAGAATGAAAATTTCAGTGTAAAAAATGAGATTTTGGATTTGTGATTCCTGATGATAGAGCTGACTGGGGAGGAGATTTTTTTGTACATCAAAAGAATTTTCATGGTGCAGAGGATGGTCAAAGAGTCAGAGCTGAAGTGATGGAGAGAAACAGTGGAAAAAAACCAGAAGCAAAAATCATAGAGGTTCTCAGCTGAAAAAATAAAAAACCAGAAAGAGAAGTTGTAAAAGTGGTAGAGGGAATATTTAGTGGTGGAAATGGTGACTTTTGATTTGTAGATGTCCCTGGTCAAGATCAATGATATTTTTGTTATGGTCTCAAGAAAAATGGAGCAAAAGATGGAGACAAAGTACGAGCTGAAATTAAAAAGTACAATGGAAAAGATGAAGCTATCGTGGTAGAAATATTAGAGGAAACAGGAGAAGTGCTTGAAGGAACTTATTCAGACAATGATACATTTGGATTTGTAAAAATCGCTGGAAGCAAAGATGATATTTTTATTCCAGGAAGTAAAAAAATGGAGGCACAAACAGGAGACAAAGTACGGGTGAGAATCATAAAAGAAGGAGGAAGAAGAAGAGAGGGAATTATAGAAGAAATTATAAAATAATAAAAAATCAGCCATTTGGCTGATTTTTTATTATTGTTTATCTCGATACTCCATATGAAGCTTTCAGAGAATATTTCTTCCTGTTCTTGAGTCATGAGTAATTCAAAAAAAATCATCTCACCAGTAAGTAAATTCAATAATTTCTCTTTTTCATGTTTCACTCAAAAGTCACTGCCTCCAACTACTTCCGTTATATTTCTTTTCTATACTCTCTCTCATAAATCTAATTCTATCTTCTGCGTCTATATTCATAAATTCTTTATACTTATAGGCTTCTGACTTTGACTTTCATTTTTGTTTGCTTGCTGCTGCAATGGCTTTTTTTATTTCTGGATTATCAAATCTTTGAGCCATATAATATCACTCACTGTCATAAAAAACATTTCAAAACACATCTTCAATTGGATATTTAAGCTGACTAAAATTTGATCCTCTTTCAAATACTCCATAAAATTCATGTCTTGTTATATTGTAACGCTCTAGAACTCTCGGGTGTATAATTAAATATGCCTCCTGAATTCTCTCAGCAGAGTATTCTTCGAGCGGGTAATCTCAGAGAGTATTCATTTATTTCTTCTTAAAAAATTCTGTTCTGAGAACCATTTTTCCAGATTCTATCAGTTCGATATCATCCGTGAGTCTGATATTTTTAAATACGTCCCCACGCTTAATATCAGAAGCTCATTTTACTTTTATATCTTTGGTAGCAATGACGCTATCGCCATTTTCAAGAGGAGTGCCATTACAATCTGTCACTTCGAGTGTTGTTTCATCTTCATCTTGCAGCCAAGAGAGATCCTTTTGTTTTTTTGCCATTGGGTGTAAAGTTTAAATTATATTATTTTGCGAGTTCTGAAATGAGGTATTCAACCGGAGCATAATCATCTGTAAGTATTGGAGTATTTTTAGGAAGATTTAGATAGGTTTTTTTGTCCAAGAGTTTTTGTATTTCTGGATTATCTGTTTCATAAGATACTGCTTCTGGATTTTTGAGAGCAACCATCATGAGGTTCTGAACCTCTGATGTATTGGTCGTTCTTATTGGGATGATAAATACTTCTGGAAAGACTTCACTATAGGTTTTGTATTCTGCCTCGACAAATTTTGCTTTTTCAGCACTGACACTTCCAATAACATTGAGAAGTACGACTCAGTTATCAGTGAGCGTATTGTATTTTTCCTGCGCTGTTTCAAGTGTTGTGAGTTGGTAGGGAATAGAAAAGTATGAGCCGAAAGCATCTCAGAGAATGGCATCATATTTTTTTTCATTGTTTCTGAGAAAGACTCTTGCATCCTCATGAAAAATATTCATATTTGGATACTCTCCCAGTCAAAAATATTTCTTGGCAAGTTTCGTGAGATCTTTATCGATTTCAACTACATCAATATTTTTATCTGGATATGTTTTTACAAAGCTTTGTGGATAACTATAAGCTGCTCCACCAAACATCACTACTTCCTGAGCATCTGGCAATAATGTACTAAATAAATGGTAGGCTTTTGTATAATCATACAGGAGTTCATCGCTTTCAAGGTATCTTCCAGCATGCGTCACATTATCGATATAGAGATTTCTTACTCTCTGCCCCATGTATACACCATCCTTTACCGTGACATGTGAATAAGGTGTTTCAATACGGTGGACTCAATTTTTTATATTTTCTTGCGCGTACATATACTCTATTCACAGTGTTGAAAAGCACAGAAGTATTCAGATAGTATTTGCGATGATAAAAGATGTTTTATCATGAATTAGAGAAAGAATAAAACATGAAAATGCGAGAGCTACAAGAAGATTTACAACTCCAAAAAATGGAATGAGGAAGAATCCTGCAGCCATAGTTCCGATAATACTTCCTACTGTTCCGATACTTCCAAGTCTCCCAATGACTGATCCTGTACTCTCAAGATTTTTAATATGCAGTTTCGTAGCGATTGGTTGAATCATTCAAAGGAAAAAACTCACAGGTACAAAAAGAGTAAGGGTCGCAAAAAATGAAGAGATTCTCACATCAGAAAAGAGGCTCGTGATAGAGAGAAGTATAATGTCTTTGATGAAAGGAAGCGAGAGAAACAGGAATCAGCAAAATAAAAAAAGAAATGAAAGCGCTCTGAGTCCAGCTCATTTATCTGCAAGTTTTCATCCATAGAAATATCCACCAGCAAGCGCTCAGAGTATCAGAGCAATAACGCTCGTCCAAACAAATAAACTTGTCCCAATATACGAACCAAGTATTCGTGATCAGAGTATTTCAAATATCATTACAAGTGCTCCAGAGCTAAAAGCTGCTATTTCAGGACGAATATCAATCGTATGTTTCATGACATAATCATTAAGAGTATTGACAGGAGTATATGCAATAAGAAAAAATCCCAAAAAAAATTGACAGGATATACTATGTATATATAATCAGACTATATTTTGTATATTAAATAATTATTATGCTTACAGAAAAACAGCAACATACTTTGGATATTATTACTGATTTTGTTGAGCGATATGGAAAATCTCCTACTATAGAAGAACTCAAAAATCTTCTCCATCAAAAATCGAAAAGGGGAGTAACTCAGTATCTTGAGGTCCTTGAAAAAAAATGATTTATTTCACGTGGTGACGGGTATAGAAGTATCAGACTTGGAAATGGAATTTGAATGCAAACAACACTGAACATCCCTATTCTTTGATACGCAAATGCTGGAACTCCACTTGCAATAGCTGAGCAAAATGACTATGGAACACTCCCAATCTCTAAAAATATTATTTCTGGAGATGGAAAAAATTATTTTGTGCTTCGTGTTTCTGGAACGAGTATGAATAAGTGTGAGGTCAATGGAAAGACGATAGACAACGGAAGCTATGTGCTTATCAAAAAAGACGAAACAAATCTCAACGAAAAAGATCCTTTTCTGTTTATTGTGGATGGTGGTGCTACACTGAAGAGATATAAAAAGAACGCAAATCAAGTATATCTTATTCCTGAATCGACGGAAGAGCATCATACTCCGATTATTCTTTCTGAGTACGATAATATATCATCCAATGGAAAAGTTGTTGATGTCTTCAATTTCTAGTAGTTTGAATTTCACAAAAATCTCCTTATAATTAGGGGGTTTTTTTATTCCTAAAATTAAAACAATTGAAAAAAATAATGAGTATTATTTGTCTCCTTTTTTTACTTGGATGACAAAGTTATGCCTTTACAGATACGCAGTATAACTGGTATAAAAGCTCTATTGAGAGTCTTGAGGAGAAATGAATTATTAATGGTTTTGATAATGGAACGTTTCTTCCAAATGACAACTCTACAAGAGCTGAAATTCTTAAAATAATCTTAAACGCAGCTGAAATTCAAACTTATGATTCTCCTGAATATTGCTTCACAGATGTTGACCCATCAGCTTGGTATGCAAAATATATTTGTTCAGCGAAGAACGCTTGAATCAGTAAGTGATATGAAGATAGTACATTTAAACCGAATAGTGAGATTACTGTTTTAGAAACCTTGGCCTTTGCTATGAGAGCTTTTGATATAGATTTAGAATATTTATGAGAAGGGGATACGTGGTACCAAAAATATCAAGCATACGCAGACCAAAATAAAATTATTCCAAAACATGCCTATACAATTGATTCTCTTGTTAATAGGTGAAGAGCTGCAGATATCATGAATAGACTTATGCAAATAAAAGCTTGAGATACACCAGATTATCTCAGTGATGGTTGTGATGTTATGGGTGATATGAGGAGCTGAGAATATACGATAGATATTGGAGGTTCTACGAGAAAATATTTGTTATATGTTCCTGATAATCTATCAAGTTCAAATCCACTCTGACTCATAGTAGCATTTCATGGTCGTACAAATAGTAACTATATGGTACGTGATTATATGAAACTCTGAGGCTCTAGCTACAGATGAAGAGATCAACAAGACTTTATCGTGGCCTATCCAGCAGGAATGTGACCTGGACCATATAGCTGGTCACAGTATGAAAATATTGAACTCTTTGATGGAATCGTCTCAACTCTTGCCGATAACCTCTGTATAAATAGAGATAAAGTATTTTCTGTAGGTCACTCATTAGGGTCATACATGAGTAACAAAGTTTCGTGTCAAAGAGGATGAGTCCTCAGGTGAATGGTGTGAGTGGCAAGTAGTGGATATGATACTGATTGTACTGGTCCTGCAGCAAGTCTAATCATGCATCTTCCATGAGACCACCTATCTCCCTATAGCTCTTGAGAGTATGCATATGCAATACGAAGAGATAAGAACTACTGCTCTGATGAAACAAAAAAAATAGAAATCTGAGATATCAAGAATTGTACGCAGCATACTTCTTGCAGTCTCTGAAATACGGTCTTATTCTGTAATAGTTATACTCCATATCTCAATGACCCACATAGTTGGCCCAAAGAAGGAAGCGATGATATACTTGATTTTTTGAGAAATATAGAAAGTTATACGCAATAATTTCACATAGCATGAGAAAAAGCAGAATCATTTGATTCTGCTTTTTCAATTCTATTATTTTTTTATATTCGTTATATATTAATTTCTTAATCTGGAAGTCATTGAAATGTATGTATTTCTTCCAACAACTCATCCCATACTGCTTTTTTTGAGACAAAAATATGTGCGTTAGGTCTTTTTTCTAATATTGTATCTAAACTTCCTGCTGGAACTACTAAAAGTTTTTCTTGCTGTTGTAGATATGGCATAGCTGAACCACAATTTGAACAAAAAGCTTTCATATGTTGACTCTGAGGTAGTTGAAATATCTTTATTTCTGTTTCTGATTTGCTCCATTCAAGCTTCGCTGTTTTTGAAAATAAGTTAGCAGCATGAGCTGAACCGGTATCTTTTCTACAATATGCACAATGACATAAATAAAAGCTTTCAAAGTCACCTGTGACTTTAAATTCTATTCCTCCACATAAACACGAACCGAAATATTCCATAGACAAATTTGCTATTTTTGGGTAATTCACTTTTAAATAATATTAAAAATAATAATTTTTTTATGTAAGTAAATTCTTCTTCTCACAAAAATTTAAATAAAAACAATTACAAGCTGCAAAAAGATAGAATGCATATCTAATATACTTACTACACCACATACAAAAGTAGAATCAAGTGATTCTGCTTTTTAATTGAAAAAATTTTTATACACTAAAATGAATATATATATTACCCAATAATATGATTTTTCAATATAGAGCTTTCACTCTTGTAGAACTCATCGTAGTTATCACGATAGTATGAATCCTGTCAACCGTAGGATTCGTAAGTTATTCTGGATATCTGACAGGAGCGAGAGATTCAAATAGATTTTCACAACTTACAAAGCTTTCTGATTCACTTCAAACCTACGCTGCAAGTAAATCGCTTCCACTTCCAGATGATTATGTTGAAATTACAGCCAGTGGAGCAAGTAACGTGATTGCCTATCAATGATATGTATGAGTAGATGTACTTGAAACTATAGATTATACCAATGGAGGGAAAGATCCAAAAGATGATTCTTATTTCACGTACTATCTTACAAAAGATAGAAACTCACTTCAGCTGCTTGCACTCATGGAGGATAATGCAAGTGTTTCTTTCAACAATAAAAATCAACTATTTGCTGCTGATTAT
>CAYVZQ010000006.1:0-76335 GCA_964456335.1 uncultured Candidatus Peribacteria bacterium
TCCCGCGTGGTAATTCCTTTGCACTTGAAATATTCAAATAGCACAGAGAGAAGAAAAATAAGCAGGTAGGTACTTATGAAACGACCGGTAAAATCCTGCGGGTAGGGGCTACTGAGTTCGGGAATAAGGTTTAAAAGTACAGTCAGGGTCAGAAGAAAATAACCGGCCGCGATGCTTGTGCCGATTGTAAGCCCGAAAAGAAATAAAATACCATTTATACTCTGATCCCTCTGAGGTATAGCTGTATTTTTTATGTGAATTTTCTTAGTAAGTGCTTTTGATAAACTTACTTTTGAAGTATTTAACTTCGATCCTTCAACGCATGCCACCATCTCAGCAAATGGAAAAACAATAAAAGAAAACGAAGATAAAGAAACTACATATATCTTGCTCGTTTGAAGATGAGGAGGAAATCATGATGCGCCAAATTTAACTGATACGATGATTCTTGCCGGAATTAATCCAGTTTCACAAAGTATCACACTTTTTTCAATTCCGAGAGACCTTTGGGTAGAATATCCTGATAGTCGCCAAAGATGAAAGATAAATGCCATATACGAAAGTTCCATGTACCTATGAGAAGAGGAAGCAATGTGAAAACTCAAAAACAAAATTTCTGAAATCACGGGGAAGCAAGTAGATTACTATATGAACGCTGATTTTAAATGATTTATAGAAGTAGTAAATGCTCTTGGGTGAGTAGAGGTAACACTTGAAGAAAATTTTGTAGATTATGAGTATCCAGATGGAAATCTCGGATATAAGACATTTATTCTACGCAAATGAACTTGGACGCTTGACTGAGAAGTAGCTCTTATGTACGCGAGAAGTAGGCATTCTACAAGTGACTTCGACAGATCTCTCAGACAACAACAAATTCTCAGCTCTGTTAGAGAAAAAGTTTCTAATCTTTGATATTTAAGAGACAGTAAAAAAATACTTCAACTGTATAATATATTTTCTGAATTCGTAGAAACTGATATTGGACTTACTGATATGGTAAAGATTTGATTAGAAATTAAATCTTGGGATGATACTCAGATGCTCAGTTTTAATCTCAATGACTCTTGTTATTCTTGAAGTCCAAACTGTATGCCTGGATGACTTCTCTACGTACCTCTAAGAGAATACTTTAATGGTGCTAGCGTGTTACTTCCTAAAAATGCTCTTGCTGCTTCTCCTTCAAATTATGAAGATATAAAGAGATTTGCAGGGTATATTTATGATTCTCCTGAAGTGTTTTATAATCCACAAAAAATAGTAATTTATAATGCGTCTGGTATTCCACTGCTCGCATGAAAACTTGCCGAAAAGCTCAAGCCATTTGGAATACAAATAGATGAGGAGCTTGGAACACAAACACTGAAAGAAAAAAATTATGAAAATTCAATTTTGCTTTATAATAACTTGCAGAGTGATAACGAAACTCTAAAAATATTATCCGACTTCTTAGATATACCTCAGGAAGAATCAGATATACCTCAGCACAGCTGAACTGGAACTACGATTGAGATTATTCTCACGAACCAAAATGATATTTAACATCTATATATGGCATTTCAAAAAAGAAGAGTCCAAGCAGAGGCTCCCAAAAAAAATTTTAAAAAAAGAAGCTATAAAAAGGTTTCTTATGAAAAAAAATCAAAAGCAAGACGAAAATGAATTTTTTCTCGCTTTTTCTGGTACACAATTTTAGGACTGTTTGTCTTTGGACTCATTTGTATTTTTATACTATACCAAAAAGTAATTGCACCTCTTCCTTCTATTTCAGAGCTTGAAAACATCGATATTGCAGAGGCTTCTACTATTTATGACAGAGAGTGAGGTGAAATGTATAAAATATTTGAGGAGAAAAGAACCTATGTTAATTTCTCAAATATTAATAGAAATATTATTAATGCTCTTGTAGCGTGAGAAGATAAGCGTTATTGGGAAAATCCTTGAGTCGATTTTATCGGTCTTATTCGTGCATGAATTTACTGAGTTATCTGAAAAAGTGATGGATTTGAAGGTACTTCAACCCTTACGCAGCAGCTTATTAGAAATACAATTATTGAAAACAGAAGTTCAAGTGAAAGTATATTTGAAAAAGTAGAAAGAAAGATAAAAGAAATCTATCTTGCCTTTAAACTCACAAACTGAGTCTCTAAAGAAAAAATTATCGAACTCTACCTTAATAAAATTTCTTATTGAAGTAATGCATTTGGTATTGAGCAAGCTTCTCAAACGTTCTTTGGGAAAAAAGCAACTGAAATAAATATTCTTGAAGCATCTATGCTTGCTTCCCTTCCTAAGTGACCGAGTTATTATTCTCCATATAACAACTTTGATAGACTGGTATGATATCCATACGTATATTCTGGTGATGATACAGAAAATGCAGTTAATATTATCTCACCTGCGAGTGTAAGTGAAAACCAAGAATCTATTACCCTTTTAAAAGATTTTATATCAGATTGGAAGGTGCAAAGATACTCAGACTCAAAAGCACTTATTTGTGGACTGAGCGAAGATGATTTAAAATCAAATATATCAGTTGATGGTGATGGGTGTAGCGTTATAGATTATGCTGAGTTTCTTACACTCCTCAACTCTATAAAAATTGAATCAGGTGATAAATTTGTCGAATACCAAACAGGACGTAAAGACTTCATCCTTGGACGTATGCTTGAAGATGATTATATCACATTTGATGAATATAAAGATGCTCTTATAACAAGTATTGGATATACATTCCAGCCATATACAGAAGATATAAAACACCCTCACTTTGTATTTTATGTAAGAGAATATCTTGAAGAAAAATATGGAAAATATATCCTTGAGACTGGATGATTGAAAATTTATACTTCATTAGATCCTGTACTTCAAAATAAAGCAGAAGAAATCGTTTCAGCACAAAGTGAAATAAATCAAACGAAATTTGGTGCAAATAATGCTGCACTTGTTTCAATAGATAATGAAACTGGTGAAATACTTGCAATGGTCGGAGGAAGAGACTACTTTGACGAAGAACATCAATGAAATGTTAATATGGTAACTTCTGCCCTACAACCTGGTTCTTCTTTTAAAGCCTTTGTATATGGACTTGCTATAGATCAAGAAATTATTGGAACAAAAACCCCAATATATGATGTACCAACTACATTCCCTGGAAATTATACACCAAAGAATTACGATGGGAATTTTATGGGGAAAATGACTGTTTCAGCTGCGCTCAACTATTCTAGAAATATCCCAGCAGTAAAGATGTACTATCTTGCTGGTGGGGAAGAAAACATACTGCAATGGATGGAGAAATTATGAGTAAATTCTATTAGAGAATATAGGGATAATGTCTCTGAAACTACCGGTACAACCTATACATATTGAGCTTCAATGTCTCTTGGTACTGTTATGATTACACCTCTTGAACTAGCTCAATCACTCAGTGTATTTGCAAATCTTTGAAAAAAGAAAGAGCTCGTTCCTGTAATACAAATTCTTGATTCACAGTGACTTGTTATTGAAGAATTTCAAAAAGAACAAAATCTAGGAGAGCAGGTTATAGATGCAGCCAGTGCATATATACTTAATTCAATTCTCTCAGATACCACTTCTCGTCCATCTTTCTGGAATACTTACCTCTCACTGAGTGGAAGAAAAGTAGCTGCAAAAACAGGTACTTCTACAAAACAATCTTCTGCTGGTGGCGCTGTAGTATATCCGAGAAATTTATGGACTATTGGATATACTCCACAAGTAACAACTGTAGCTTGGGCTTGAAATAACGACTGAAGTGAAACGAAACTAAATTGAAATGGACTAGAAGCAGCGGGGCCAATATGGAAACAGTTTATGGACTTTTATCACAGTGATGAACCAGTCTTAGATTGGAAAATACCAAGTTGAGTAAAACAAGTAGATATTTCAGAAATATCATGAAATCTTGCACCAGATGATTTTCCTGCAAATCTAAAGATTTCTTCTCTCTTTGTAAATGCCCCAACAAATTATGATAGTAGTTTGAAGCCTATTCAAGTAGATTTACTTTGTAACGGACCTGTGAATGAGAGAACACCTATTTCCGCAATTGGAAATGTTAATGTTCTCTCTCTTCAGTCTCTCAGGCCTAATGATCCAGCTTGGGAACAACCTGTTCAAGCATGGCTAAGATCCTCAGACTTTTTATCTCAATTTGGCTTAGGAAATGACTACATAACAGCCATAAATCCTGAAGCCTGTGAGAGAACATGAATAGCATGAAATATAGAAGTAGGAGCAGATATTCAAAATGGAGATACACTCGTTGCAGGTTCAAATTACATGCAGATTTGATATCAAAGTGATAGTCCTCTCAAACAAATTGATGTATATCTTGATGATGAAAAAATTAAACAAATAAATTTATCAGGTGATACACAGTGAGTATATGCATGAGATATTCCTATACCAAAAGGAACAAGTGGAAGAAAAAATCTAGTTTTTAGAGCCATTGATTCACAGTATTATTCACAGGGAACATCTTACAGTGTAGATGTCATCAGTAGTGACACTGTCGCACCAGAGATTACCGTTACCAACCCATCAGATAACAGTATTTCTCTCTACGAAGGAGATTTTTTTAATCTGAGAGGAACGGTCACAGATATCTCTAGTATACGTTCTATTAATATTTATATCAACGGAAATGCTCATAAAATAGGACTTACATGAAGAGAATTTACACAAGTCATTTCTACAGATAATTTAGAGCCTGGGCAAAACACTATACGAATAGAAGCAGTAGACTTTGAATTTAATATATGAGAAACGCAGGTTACTGTAAATGTTATATAGATAGAATTAAAGGTTGACTCAAAAAATATAAGCACTAAAATCACGGTGCTTATTTTTTAAATAAAAATTTATGTGTAATCATATGGTGGATGATTTTATGATTGCAAAAATTGACTGCCCAGCACCAGTTTTTGAACTCCCATACTATTGTCCTAAAAAAGATGATGAAGGAATGCTTCATCTAGAAGATATGAAAGGAAAATGGACTGTTTTATTTTTCTACCCAGCAGACTTTACCTTTGTTTGTCCTACAGAACTCAAAGATATGGCTGAATCAGAGGAGACATTCAAAGAAATGGGTGTAGAAGTTCTTGCCGTATCAACTGATACAGTTTATTCTCACAGAGCATGGACAAAACATGAAACACTTATGAAGAAATTCCCATATAAAATGCTTTCTGACCATAATCTTGGGACTGCTGATGCATACAATATCCTTGATGAAAAAACGGGTATTGCAGGAAGAGGAACGTTTATAATTGATCCAGAAGGAATTATCAGAGGAATTGAAGTAACTTCAGGACCTCTTGGAAGAAATTCTGAGGAACTCATTAGAAAAATAGAGGCACTCCAATTCATGGGAGCTAATCCTTGAGTTGCATGTCCTGCAAGATGGAAGTCAGGATCAAAAACACTTACTCCTAATATCAAAATATCTGGAGAAGTTGGTGAACAATTAGAAGACTAAGAGTCTAAAGACTAAAAAACCTCAGAGAAGATTCTCTGAGGTTTTTTAGTCTAAATTAAGCTCTATTATTTGTACTAATATTATTACCAATAGAACCCCCTCCTTCATTTCAGCCTCCATGAGTTCATGGAGTACTTGAATCCATATTTTCTCTTCCTCATGATTGTACTCATCCTTCTCATCCACCACCTTCATTTCAGCCTCCATGAGTTCATGGAGTACTTGAATCCATATTTTCTCTTCCTCATGATTGTACTCATCCTTCTCATCCACCACCTTCATTTCCTCCCACACGAGTTCATGGTGTGCTTGAATCAGAAAGACCATCTAATATAGTATCAACGTCTTGCATATTTTCTGGATCATTAGCTTCCATATCTCTTGTATTGCTTACTATACTTCTAATATTTTCATAATCATTTGTAGAGATTTGTTCATTATTAGTATCTTGTGATTCATTTGAACTATCTACTCAAGTAGAACTATTTTCTCAAAATTGAGAAATAACAGAATTTTTCAATGTATCTTTTATATTTTTTATAAATATCATTTGTAATTTTTAGGAAATATTTATTTAATTATACATTTATACAATAACATATATAAAGATATTTTGTCAAAATGCGGTTGATAAAAAAAACTCAGAGAAAATCTCTGAGTTTTTTTTATTGAGTAATAATTATTTTTTAGCTTCGACTTCTGCTTTTGCTTTTGCAACTTTTGCATCTGTTTGAGCTATTTTTTTCTCTGCTGTATCGAGTTTTTCATCAGCTACAGAGAGCATGTTTCTTACTCCACCTAAGAACCTAGATATGAGAGAACCTGCTTTTTTCTTCCCTGCTTCTTTGTTTTTTTGCAGTTCATCGATCAATTCTTTCCCCTGTTTCTGATATTTTTCTGCGTATTTTTTAAATTCTGCTTTTTTTTCAGCTATTTTTTCTCTATTCCCTTCTGAAACATATTTTTGTTCTACATCTGAAATAAAGTTTTTTTGTGTATCAAGAAAATTATCAACCATAGAGCGAATATCTTCTTTTGATTTTACATTTTTTACGGTTTTTTTATTTTTCCCGTACATAGATGCTACAACATTACCTGCAACGTATCCTGCAGCGAGAAATAGTACTTTTCTTCAAAACATGTGTTTATTAATGAGAAAATAAAATTGTACAGAAAGTTTACTGTTCTTACGTAAGAATTTAGTATAAAATAAGTATATTATTTTCTAGCTTACCTGCAAGAGTATTTTTTAACATAAAGTGAAGTTCCCAGCTTTACAAGAATATAAATTACTCTAAACTTTGGGGAGAACTTTATAAACAACACAAACAAAATCTATGGTATACAATAATTTTTCTGATGGATATAAAAAAACACTCATCAATGCTGAAAACAAAACTCGAGAAATTGGCTTTAAAAGTTTACAACCTGAAGACATTTTCTTTGAACTTGTAGAAAATGCTGATGGAGGGATATCTGAAATCCTCACGCTCTATGGAATTGATAAAAAACTTACTCTTGAGATTATAAATAAATGACTCTTTAATGTACTTCCAAGCAAAAGAAAAGGAGTCTATAGTGGTATGAGTCAAAAATGTAAAGATATTATTTTAGGAAGCGTAAAAATCGCAGCTTCCCATGTAAAATCAAAAGCAACTCTTGAAGACCTTATGCTCTCCCTGCTTACAAATGATACATGGCTCCCAAATTTCTTAGAATATATCGGAATTAATCCAAGTGATCTTGAAACGAATATTCGCGATTTACTCAAGCTTGAAACAACAGACGGAGTGAATCCTAAGAATATTTCAAAAAATGACGATGATGCAGATGACTCGATAGAAAAACTGTTTGGAAATCTTGCAGAAAATATTTTTTCATGACTGAAAGGAAATATGTGAGAAGAAGAAGCAATACCATTTGATGCAAATCCAGCAGGAAATGCGAAAAAAGTAGAATCAAGTACTCCTGCACTGGATTTTTTCTCTACTGATCTTACCTCAGAAGCAAGAGAGTGAAAAATTGATAATATTATTGGGCGAGAACTTGAAATAGAGCGACTTATCTGAATCCTCAATAGAAAAACAAAAAATAATCCATGTCTTGTCTGAGAGGCATGAGTTGGGAAAACGGCAATTGTAGAATGACTTGCTTTAAGAATTGCAAATGGCCAAGTTCCATTTTCTATGAGAGATAAGAGAATTCTCTCACTTGATATGTCTTCTCTCGTAGCTGGAACAAAATTTCGTGGTGAATTTGAGTCTCGAATTAAACAAATCATTGATGAAGCGAGTAAAGTAGAAAATGAAGTACTGCTTTTTATTGATGAAATTCATACCATAATTGGAGCTTGAGGAGGAGAAGGAAGTTTAGACGCTTCTAATATCTTGAAGCCAGCAATGGGGCGAGGAAAAATCAGAGTTATTGGAGCAACAACTCTCTGAGAATATCAGAAATATATAGAAAAAGATCCAGCTTTGGAAAGACGTTTTCAAAAAATCGTAGCTGGTGAACCAGACACAAAAACAGCTATTGAAATCATATCTGGTCTCAAAGAGGTATTTGAGGAATATCACAATCTCAATATATCAGAGGATGCTATTACTCAAGCGGTAGAACTCTCAGTACGATATATCACAGACAGACAACTACCTGATAAAGCTATTGATCTTGTAGATGAAGCCTGCTCAATGAAGTCTATGAAATACAACTATGATGAGGCAGAAATCAAAAAAATAAAAGAAAAAATGGCAAAAAATGCAAAAAAAATTGAGGATGCTGTCATTTCAGGACAATATAAAAAAGCTGTTATTTATAAAGAAACATCAGCAAAATACGAAAAAGAAATTCAGAAACTCAAAAAGAAATTTTCGATACCAAAAGAAAAAAGATTCTGGGTTACTCCTGAGGATATTCATAAAGTGCTCTCTATCACTACAGGGATTCCAGTAGCAAATCTTTCAAAAAATGAAATAGACCGGCTGAAAAAACTCCCAGCTGCGATGAAAAAGCAAATTATTGCCCAAGATGAAGCAATAGAGGCTATTTCTAAATCTGTTATTAGAAGCAAAACTGGTATTGGAGAACCCCATAGACCACTTGGAAGTTTTCTCTTTCTTGGGCCAACATGAGTGGGAAAAACAGAGCTAGTAAAAGTCCTTGCCAGAGAATATTTTTGAGATGAATCTTCTCTCATCAAAATAGATATGTCAGAGTACGCTGATAAGACTTCAGCCAATAAACTTATTGGTGCCTCAGCTTGATATGTGTGATATGAAGAATGAGGTCAACTGACAGAAAAAGTACGTAAAAAGCCATATTCTATCGTTCTATTTGATGAAATTGAAAAAGCAGATGTTGAAGTCTATAATGTTCTCCTACAAATTCTAGAAGATGGAGTGGTAAGCGATAATAAAGGAAGAAATATCAACTTCAAAAATACCATTATTATCATGACTTCTAATATCTGACAAGAAGAATTTTCAGAAAAGGCTTCACAAATCTGATTTGATATTTCAGACAGTGAAGAAAGTAAAATACTCAGTGATTATGAAAAAGCTGAAGAGCGAATAAAATGATCTCTTACAGAATATTTCTCTCCAGAATTTATAAATAGAATTGATAAGGTCATCGTATTTAATCCACTTGATACTGCTTCCATTAAAAAAATTGTGAAACTCAATCTCTCAAAATTTCAAAAGAGACTAGAATTGCAATGAATGACACTCTCATACGACACAAAAGTAGTGAATGCCATTGCGAAAGAAGTGTATAATCCAGAGTTCTGAGCAAGAGAAATTAGGCGATTTATCACTGACAAAATCGAAGATCAAATTGCAGAAAAAATATTAAACTCATCATCAAAAAAAGACTTCACACTCAGTAGCTCAAAAAACTGAATAGAAGTAAAATAAAACAATAAAAAATATCATATTTCGATATGATATTTTTTATTGTCAAATCCCTTTTGTAAAAAATGATGAAAAGTCTGTATTTTTTGCTATTATAGAGCAATACTAGTTTTAATAAAATAGGCTCGATGAATTGTAGATGAAAAATATATTTTTTTCTCCTTGTAGGAATATGTTTTTTGTCGTCTCAGGCTCAAAGTAGTGCTTTTTTGTGAGAAGATTTAGGACTTGATTTATATAAACAAATAGACGAAGGTTTTGATGAACTTGAAAGAAAGCAATACGAATACGAAATGACAGGTCAATGAGAAGCCAGCGTTGCTGAAGTTGTTGGACCAATATTAGCTGATAGATGAATCAACTGTGAAATTAATACTACAGCTCATATCGAAGAACTTTTATGAAACGAGGGTGAAAATCAAGTTCAAGCAATTCTGAATGCCTGCGGGTTTGAAGGTGGTCGTGCACCTACTCAATTAGTAGAAGAAGTAACTGCTTGACTCACCTATGTAAAAAATACTTTTTCAAGAAGAGCACAAGAAAAATCTGATGCTACGTATGATATAATGAGAATTTGACTCTATAACGACGGAAATATAGAGAACTCCCCTTTTGATCTTATTACAGATTTAGAAGAAATTGATAAAATTATTTTCTCTGAAGAATTTGAATACGAGTGAGTCGAAAGTGAAAAAAGCTGAGATGAATCACTCGATGATTTCTTAGAAGAAAACAAGGACTACTTATATGAAGATACTCCTGATGAAGAAGAAACGTGAGATGAAGAAGAAGACGAAACAGATGATACTCTATGAAGCGAAATAGATGATATAATAGATGATGAATCTGTATATCATAGTTATGTTTGTTTGCCTGGAGATACCAGCTGACTGGATGATGACGAGCTTGAAGATATCATAAATGATATTGAAAATCCAGGATGATATACTCCATACGTAAACGTATGGGAATACCCGGACGATTTCTGAATTGATGGAAGCTTATGGGGATGACCAATAGCAGCAGCGCCAGCAGCAGGAACATATGATAGTGTTACTGACTCGTGGGGATGTGACCCAAGTAGTTTTTTCTGTATTGTCATAGAAATGGTCAGCTCAGATTATGGACTTGCTGGATGAAGTACTGTGACAATAGAGACTATTCTTGCAAAAGCTGGGGAAAATTTAGAAAAACCTGCAAACGCCTCTTTGACGCAGCATAAAATGCAGACAAATAACTTTGAAATTTGAGCAATTATAAAAGACTTACCTGGTATGCTCAGAGGTTTTTGACTTGAAGTACAAACAAAGCCTGTTCCAATTTTAGACTTAGAGTCAAGCGATGAAGATAGTGCTCCAGAAGGATCATTAAGTGAAGAAAAGTTACTTGCATACTACAAGAATCTGACGCTTGATTATGAAAGAAGAAACGACCTACAAATATTTAGAAAAATTTCTAGAACTGGGACCTTTGAAGAAGAGCAAAAAGTGTTTCAAACTTCAGCCGGAATGCCAACACAATACCCTGAAAGACGTCTCAATGAACTGAGTCGATTCCAGGCAGCGCTCAGTGAAAATAATAGAATTCTCTCAATTGCTACGGACAAATCAATCAGTTATGATGATATGAAAAAATTCTCAGACCAATTTAGTGAACTTGAGAGATTTACGGCTGCTATTGAGGACTTTGCAATAGGATTTACAGACCATGTGCAAAGACTCAAACAAATTCCTACCAGAACAAATAATTAAGAGAACATGAAAAAAATAATTTTTTCCATCATCTGAATAGTCTGTTTTACATGTATAAGCTCATCTGCTTTTGCAAATACATGTGAGAGTTCATGTACTATTGTTGATGCGCCTTCTCCTCTCCTCACTGAGTATTTAGAAAATCTTTGAGAAATCACGCAAAAACTCATAGAAAAAATGTCTGATGCAGAATCAGAGATACAATCTGCTGCTCCAGATCAAGAGAGACCAGTATGAGTAGAGCGAGACATAAAAGCGACAAAGAATAGAGTAATGGCATCTCTGAATTCTATACTCTCTTTTAAAGAACATTACGGAAGTTTTGATTTTTGGATAACGCTAGGAATTACAAATGAAGTCCCAGCTCCAGTAAAAAGAGACCATAGACTTCTCACTCAAGAAAGTGAAAAATTGACACAAATTCTCGAAAAGTCTGCCAAAAGATGAAGTTCTAGTGTTATGATTGAAAATGTATGTGAATGAATCAGTAATTGTTCCATTCCTGATGCAAGTGCAGGACAAGTATTGGCAAGCCTCATCAATAATAACAATCTCATCATTCAGCTCTTCCAGTCATCAGTACTTGAAAAACCAGCGCTTGCTCCAAACTGAGAAGAAATTAAACTTGTATCTTCTTGATTTATCTCTGAGATACTCTCCACCTATAACAAAGATACTCTCACTAATTGTTCTCTGTGTGAAGATGGAAGTCTCGCAAATTTTAGAGAGAAAATACAAAATATTTCTTTTAAAAATGATTCTTATAAACAGGGCGTAGCGCAATGGAAAGCAGCCTGGGCTATGCTTCGAGGTTGAAATCCACAAAACAATGCAGAGAATGAAAGAGCCCTTCTTTCAGATTATCTCCAAGGACAATGAATAAATACGCAGCAAGCAGATATAGTACTATGAAATCTAGAGAGGTATAATGAATCATGACTTTCAAGCTCTGATCCACTTACAAATTCTAGTAATTATACTCAAGCAAATATTACTCAGGAAGCTGATACTTTTCAGCAAACTCTTTTAGAAAAGTTTGATGGAGAAGAAAAAGTTCCTTTTGTAGTATTGGCTCAAGTAGACTCCGAGGTGCAAGACACACAAACGATTGAGAAAAGTATTCATACTCTTTTTGAAGACCAAAAACCATTTGCCTTTGTTCAAGACACCGTAAGTCAAGAATTACAAGCAAGAATTCTCAGAATGCATTTTTCTCTGGTTCGTAGTATAAATCTTCTTGATAAATATAAAGACGTTGCGACTGAGGCTTGTGAAAAACCAGGATGATGAGGTCGATGTAGCTACGACTAATATTTTACAATCACATATTTATTTTTATAATACGTAAAAATATAATTTCTTATACATGCTCAGTAAAAAAGAACTAGAAATAATGCGAAAAAATGGCCAAATCCATAACAAGATTTTTACGGCTATAAAACAAATGCTTGCTCCTTGAGTATGCGCAAAGCAGGTTGACGACTTGGCACTCAAAATGTGTATTGACGCTTGAGTTCTTTCTGCTTTTACATGAGTATATGGATATAAATATACCCTTCAGACAAGTGTGAACGATGTAGTAGTGCATGGAAGACCTCTTGAAAGTATTGTATTTAAAGAATGAGATGTTGTAACTATAGACTTTGGAGTAAAGGATAAAAAGTATTGAATCTGTACCGATGCAGCTTTTACTATGCTTATAGGCGATGAAGAAAAATTTCCTAAAAAGGTAGCATTTTTAAAAGTATGAGAAACTGCTCTTAAATTAGCTTTAGAGAAAGCAGTAGCTTGAAATAGAGTATGAGATATATGAAATGCTGTAGAAAGCTATGTGAATGCACACTGATATCATATTATTAGAGAGCTTACTGGTCACTGAGTTGGAAAAACACTTCATGAACATCCATACATCTACAACTATGGAGAACCAGGTCAATGAACGAAGCTCAAAGCTTGAATGACTATAGCTATCGAACCAATACTCTGATTTTCATCTTGAAAAATTGTAGATGAAGGAGATTGGGAAATATACATCGAAGATGGAAGTATTGGATGTCAATTTGAACACACTGTTCTCATTACTGATGGTAAGCCAGAAATTATCGTGTAATAAAAAATTATGGAAAATTTTGTAAGAGTTGGTGTATGAGTTATAGTCATTTCTCCAGAAAATAAAATTCTAATATGAAAAAGAAAGAATTCACACTGAGCTTGAAGATACTGATTTCCATGATGACATTTAGAATTTTGAGAATCCATACAAGAGTGTGCTCTTAGAGAATTAGAGGAAGAAACTTCATTGCAAGCAATGAAACCTCAAGTGGATGTGTATGATATCACTGATGATTTTATGAGTGAGGATAATAAGCATTACATCACCATATTTCCCATTATAAAAAAGTATACTGGTAATGTTCAGGTTTGTGAGCCAGATAAAATTCAGGAGTGGGAATGGCTCTCATGGAATGAAATGAAAGCCCTATGAGATAATCTTTTTATTCCTATTCAAAATTTCATTAAAAAAAATCCTAGTTTTGATCCCAATAATATATAAATATGAAATTTCAAGAGGCACGAGAAAATTTCCTAGATTGGCTCGAAGTAATCAAAAATAAATCTGAAAAAACGGTAGAACAATATAGCAGACACCTTGAAAAATTTTCAGAATATTTAGAAGAAAAAAATATTGATAGTTTTGAATTTACCGTAGATGAAATAACTCTCAAAATAGCAGAATGATTTCGAAGCTATCTATACAAATGATCAAAAAAAATTTCTATCAAAACGGCTAATGCCTACATGATTACACTTCGTAGTTTTCTACGCTATTTAGAAAAACAGTGAGAAAAATCTCTCTCAGCTACGAGCATAGATCTCATAAAAGCAGAACCAAGAAGAGTCGAGTTTCTCTCTACCGAAGAACTTGAAAGACTTTTTTGAGCCCCAAATACCAATACGATAATCTGAAAAAGAGATCTTGCAATCATGCAATGTATCTACTCCACTTGACTTCGTATTTCTGAGCTCACTGCGCTCAATAAAAAAGATATAAATCTTGAAACTCTTGAATTTGCAATACGCTGAAAGGGACGAAAAATCAGAACTGTGTACCTTACACAGCATGCTGCAGAATTAATACGAGAGTATTTAAATGCTCGAACAGACCATCTCTCTCCCCTCTTTCTCAGGCACAATGTGCATGCAGATAATATTGATATACTTGAAGATGATAAAATGAGACTCTCAAGATTTTTTATTACTGGAATGATAAAAAATTATGCGACTAAGGCCTGTATTCTCAAAAACATTTCAGCGCATACGCTCAGACATAGCTTTGCCACAACACTTCTTTGAGCTTGAGCAGATCTTCGAAGTATTCAGGAAATGCTCTGACACTCAAGTATTACAACTACACAAGTATATACGCATGTGACGAATCCACAGCTCAAGAATATCCATAAAAAATTTATGAAATAGTGAAACAAGCAGAAGAAATAAAGAAAAAGGCACAGTGAAAATTTTCATGGAGAATTCTCTGAGAAAATTTTGTTTTTAGGGATTGAGACCATTACTATAAAATGCCTACAGCCCTGTATAAACGTACTATGTATCGGCACGTGAATTCATATGAAAAAGTTGTCGAAGCACTCACAAAAATCAAAAAATATTTCTGACCGATTGTCACCATTCCTAAAACAGAAATTCTCAAAGACAATGATGGAAATTACGTCATAAAACAAAAAGAAATCCTTGGAAAGCAAATCACAAAAAAGCAGCTTGAAAGCAATCCAATGCTTCTTTCAAAATTTTCACGTATCATCATTGCAAATGAAATTATGTGGAAAGAGGAATGATTTTTTCTTGATCTTTTGTGAAGTGATATTCTTACTCATCCAAATACGATTCATAATCTCTTTTCTGATGGAGAAAATATTTATATATTTGATTTTGGGCTGTTAGAAAAAACATCAAGCAGTGCTTTTTTCAAATATTTTTCAAAATTTGGTACTTGGTTTCAGCTTACATTTATTAAAAAACACTTTTAGTATTGCTATATATTAAAATTATTTTATAATTTATTTTAATATATTTGTATTGACTGTGTGTATGAATACAGAATTGTCTTGAAATTATTATTGAGACTGACATTTTTGAGAAGACTTACCATCATATATCGAAGATAGTGATGGTTTTGTGGTTGATACATGATATGGTGATGCCGATTGTGATACCCTATGAGGAGAATGAATCTCGGAGTTTAAATGAAATGTTCTTCAAGAATATGATTTTTCTCAGCATCCACTCATTGTAAGACAGAGAGCTCTCAAGCTACTTGAAATGCAGCAATCGCAAGACAGAAATTTAGAACCAAAATCAGAAGAAATTATAGCAAAAGATGAATTTTTTGTGAAGTTACAACCATCTATCTTATCCGCAGAACCATGAAAAGTAGAGTTTTATTTTAAAGGGACACTGTGAACTGCCATTGTACAAATTCAGTGAGTTACTATAGAGATTTGAACTATCCAAACTCAAGAAAACCAACAATGATATTATCATTCATTTTTTCATTGAAAATGAAGTATTTCAAATAAGAAAATAAGTGGAAAAAACCTTGCAGAAATTGAAAAAAACATGCGTGAATTTATATATGCTGAACTCTCAAAAATATTTCCAGAAGATTTTCCTCCAAGAGAAAACAATATAGATGAGACTCCAAAAATTGAATGAGAAATAGATGGACTGGAGTATCGTCTATTGACGCAGGCAGAATCAAATGATATAACAGTAGAATTTGAGTATGCTGGAATGCTCTATAGTTGTAAAAATTTGGTGAAACATATATTATGAGGAAAAGAAATATATTTCTTATGCCCAACTAGCGCTTCAAAAAACATAGCAAATTCGTTTAGAAAACGAATTTGAGCAACTGGCAAAGACTTTGAAGATGCAATACAAAAAATGATGAAAAATATCCTCAGAGTACTGAAGTGACAAAAACAAATAGACCGAGATATTTTAGATTTTTTTGAAAGTATTAAAACAACGTAATTATGAGAAGAAAATAGTTCTCAATATGCATTTTTTACATATACTACTGTATAATATTAGTAGTATATTTTTTTTATGAAGCTTATCGTTTGACTCTGAAATCCTTGAGAGAAATATAAACAGACTCGTCACAATCTCTGATTTATTTTTTTAGACCTCTTCCAAAAAGAAAATAATTTTTCTTCTTGGAAATATGAATCTAAATTTACAGCAGATATTTCTGAGGGAACTTTATGATGAGAAAAAGTAATGCTTGTAAAGCCTCAAACTTTTATGAATCTGTCTTGAGATTCTCTGAGAAAAATATGTAATTTTTATAAGCTTTCCTGAGAAGATTTCATAGTGATCTATGATGACATGAGTATGGATTTTTGAAAAATTCGCCTCAGAGAGAAATGAAGTGCTGGATGACACAATGGAGTCAAAAGTATCATTGCACACTTCTCAGACGCTTGGAAGAGGATTAAAGTATGAGTTTGACTTGATGAGAGGTATGAAATATCTGACTGGGTGCTTTCAAAATTTTCAGAGGAAGAACTGATAGATTTAGAAAATGAAATCTATACACATATCTCAGAACTATTAAAAAAAAATATCTAAATATGAAAAAGAAAAGAATATATTTTTGTGGAATTTGATGAATCGGAGTATCTGCACTGGCCAGATATTACCTCTCACAGTGATATGAAGTTTGGTGAAGTGATAATAGTGACTCTGAGCTTATTCATAGTCTTATCTGTGAAGGCTGTGATATTATCATATGATCCGATGAGAACAGAATTACAAATGAGTTAGAAAAAATAATATATTCAGAAGCGGTTCCTCTCAGTCAAAAAGAGCTTTCAAAATGAAAAGAACTAGATATACCACTGCTGAAATATTCTCAAGGACTCTGAGAAATTGTAAACGAATATAACCTCATAGCCGTGACAGGGACTCATGGAAAATCTACTACCAGTAGTATGATTTCACAAATACTCAAAAATTCACGAGAAAATTTTGTGAGCATTGTTTGAACACTGCTCAAAGAATTTGAGTGAAAAAACTTTTACCGCAGATGAGAGGATAGGAATTTATTTGTGATTGAAGCCTGTGAGTATAAAGAGCACTTTCTTGCCTATAAGCCGCTCGTATGAGTCATCACAAATATAGAATATGACCATGCAGATTTTTTTAAAACGCCAGAGAGTTATGTTCTCGCTTTTAAAAAATTTATAGATAATATCAAACCTTGAGGATTTTGTTTACTCCCAGGAGATGATTCAAATGCTCAGTCTCTCCATTCAATCAGAGAAGATATAAACTACATATCTGTTTTTGATTGATATTTTGAGTTTGAGGCTGAAAAAGTATTTTTTCCTAAAATCATACTTCATATTCCTTGAAATCATATCCTCTTTGATGCAAAACTCGCTTATATTGTAGGACATCTCGTTTGAATCGATGAAATTACTGTTTTAGAGAGTTTAGAAGAATATTCAGGAGTATGGAGACGAATGGAAAAAATATGATATACAAAAAATAACAACCTCTTGATGAGTGACTATGGTCATCATCCTACGGAAGTCTTAAAAACACTCTCTGCACTCAAAGAGTGAAATCCAGAAAAAAAACTCTTTGTCGTATTTCAACCTCATCAATACTCACGAACGATTGAACTTTTAGAAGGCTTTAAAGATGCATTTGTCGACGCAGATAGCCTGCTGATTCCAAATATTTATGAGTCTCGCGATAGTCAGGAAGATAAGAATAAAATGAATACAGATATATTTGTAGAACATATACATCATAGTAAGATCTCCAATTGACAGTGACTAGATAACTCTGTAAAGCTCATAGAAAACTATGATGATGAGCATCCAAACTCTAGTATCATTTTACTTCTGTGAGCATGAAATGTTGATACACTCAGATACAAAATAAAAACAGAACTCTAGAGTTCTGTTTTTATTTTGTATTAAAATGAAAATCATTTTGGTGGATTCGATTGAATTTTTGGATTATATTCTATCAAGAAAGAATAATCATCACCACATGTTTGTGCTCTACGAACATAGTTCAAATCATATATTTTTGCAAGAAGAACATCAGTTGTAATTCCTCATCCAGGGAGTAATAAGTCTCCTCATGCTGCTACAGCTCATCAAACAGTATTTTTAGAAAAAAGTACGCCTTTGAGTCTTAGTTTTGTTCACAGTACGCTATCTGAATAACTTGTTCCATTACTTCTAGCACTTCTGAGTGCTCCATCAGCATAGAGTGCTGCATGAATTTGAGTTACATTATTAGCAATATATATGTTTCAAGAGGTATTGTAATCTGACTCAAGTGAATATCACGTATCTTTTAAAACAATTATACCAAGCGTTTTTTCGCTCATATTGAGATTTGAAGTTATGAATACGTTTCAATTTTTAACAACGACTGTTTCATATCATGATATTTCTCATCCAAGAGTCACGTTTCATTCTACATAGCGTACATTATTTACTATTTGTCATGAAGTCATACCTCAGATAAGATTGTAGGCATTTTTTCTAATACTATTTCTTAGCTCAGAAGTAGAAAGATCTGAGAAATTTTCAGTTTGACCAGTAATCTCAGACTTCCCATTTCCTTGAATATTTCCAGTAATTTTGAGCCCAAGCGTAGAAACATCACATCCAGCAATTGAAAATTCATCAAGAATATAGGATACATTTTTTCCTCAAATTCTATATCGTATCTCCATATTATCAACATCTATCTCAGGAGCATCTAATGCTCCAGCACTACTTGAAGTATTTATTTGTCCATCAAAACTACAGACAGGGTCAGCAAGTGAAAATATATTATCTACATTAGAAAACACATCAAAGTAATGAGGAGAGGAGAATCAAACACTACTTTGAGTTAGATTTAATCTTCCATTTGAAAGTCATGAAATAGATCATTCATTCATTATGTCTATTTTATAATTCTGGAGAGTCCCGAGTTCAATATTTGTACCAGGTCCTGTCATCGTTATAGTTGCTGAAAATGGTTTTTTAAAAGTATTTTCTCCATTGTTAGTTATATAAAAACTCTTTGCAGGCAAGTTTTGAGTATACTTTTCATTCCAAAAATCATATGAGATACTAAATCTTTCTGTAAAGTTTCATGGTTTCAATGATGAAACTTTAAATTGAAAACTTCATTGGTTATCTGTTGTAATTGCTCCAGAAGGAGTAATTTTTAATGCATCAGAATTATCACTTAAGAGAATCTCATTTCAACCAGAATATGATTGAATTGATTGAGTTATAGTTCAAAAAGCCTTATTATAAATAGGATTAGAATATGCATCTCTCAGAGTGACTTTGTAGTCATATACATCTGAATTATTAGCATATTGTGTTCAAGAAGCACCTTGCGAAACAATACTCGATTGAGCGATTCTCACTTCATTTGGATAAATACTTACAGGTATTTTTACCGTTGTTTTGTTTCAAGCCCAATCTTCTGCATATATTACTATAGTATATTTTCAACTTTTTTGTATCTCTGGACAACTAAAACTCTGCTCTCTATAATCAGTAGTTTCTATAGATCCATCTGTATTATATTGTGGGTAATTTCTCGTTCAAGAACAACTCGCAAGATCAACTCTTGAAATAGGTGTATGAGTCTGATTTGTATTTCTAAATACTTTATAATTAAATGTTTTAAGCCCTGATACTCCATGAACAGATGTATCAAGGTATACGTCTTCCACTGACAAAAGAAAATCTTTTCATCCTGCAAGTCTATCAATTCCACCACTTAGTGTATATGAAAGAACTCATGGAGTTTCTAGAGCATCTAATTTTTTTCATGCAGTGATATCGTATTTTCTTTTTGTTTCTATATTTAAAGGCAATACATCTCATCAAAAACTCAAATCAACCTTAGGTGTCTTGAGATCATATAATACTTCAGGAAAGCTTCATCCAGGTGTACAAGCAGTATCATTGAGTGCGACACGATTGATAAAACTAACAGTAGGCTGCACTTTATGACCAAGCAGCTGAGGAGCAGAGATAACTTCCCCATTTCTTATAATACAATTTTCATCATCAGGCTCACATTTACATCAGGTCTGAGAATCCTGACAAACCATTGTATAATATTTAGGTTCATTAAGCCATCATCAGTTATAGGTAAATGGTCTAGTGAGCTCAGCATCGTCATAATATCGTACTTCTCCACAAGTCGGATAGGTCGTATCATGCTTAAATTGCGCAGAATAATACTTTCTGACTGTCACTTGCTGATTTGGAACAGTTATACCATTTATATTTGAGTACGTATTTTCTCTATAAACAATTCTATAGCTGATTCATGGTTCTTGCTGAGTTGTTCATTTTCTTGTCTCTCAAAAACTTTTGTATTTTGGATGTGAAGTGTTAAAGACTCTCCCATCAACACTGTAGTTTGATATATATTCACATCAACTTGCGCCACAAGGACAATTATTTCAGCTGCAAACCACTTTATTCTCAACTATAGTTGAATTATTAAATGGGTTTATAATATAATCTTCAAATACATTAAGTTCATGAACTCAATGCTGTTTAATAAATTCATTATCACCATTTATAGGAGTGTAAGAACTCCAGTTTGCATTCACTCATGAAAAACATGAAAAAAAGAGAAAAAAGAGAATGATTAATTTTTTCATAATTACTGTTTTATTGTTTTATTTTTGTTTTTATTCTTTGAAATATAAGGAATTATTATCAAAGCTAATCCTCACAGAACTAATACTGCAACTAATAATACTTTCATAATGCTTATAGCTAAAGAATCTGATGTCTCTATGAGATCATTTTCTTCTTGTGATTCTATGATGACATCTTCAATTTGATCTGAATCAAGTGAAAAGTCTTGTAACTGCTGATCAAATTTTACCTCAAGTTGTTGTTTCAATTCAAGCATTTTTGTATAATCCAGTTCACCACGATTAAATTGAGCATCAATATCATCAAGTGACGCATTGTACTCTCATAAAATTTTATTTCTTTCTGTTATAAACTCCTGCATTTCAGCAGAAACTTCACCATTATCATAGGTTCAAGAAATCTTTTGTGCAAGTACTTGATTCGACATAAAAGAACCTTCAACAACAGTATTTAAATTATCCTTATCAGGATAAGGTACTATACAATCACCAAATTTTTTATTTGAATATGATAAATCTGCAAGAGAGAAGTTTTCTATATCAAGATTTGTAAGAAAATTCTTCAAAATAGTCATTCGCTCATCATAGTTTATATTACATGAAAAAAACACCTCTTCATAAGGAGAAAGTACTATATTGTTGTCTTTTCTATACTGAACTATTTCATCAAAATTTGGGAGAATAGAGAGAAGTAAGTACTCTTTAAATTGCTCATCTGGAATACTTTCGAGTTTTTTATAGAGATTATACGGCAGATTTCCATAGACCATCATTCCACTGTCTTCTCACTCAAAACCTTGATACCCTTCTTCAACTTCTAAACTCGCCCAACTCTGAGGAAGAATTGCATCTATGACTTTTGAAATAAGGCTCGTTTGCGTAAAACTAATCAGATCTCTTCTGTAATTATTATTACATCCATCAGGGAGATTTGACCTATATCCATGAACCACACTAAAACAGGTTCGTTCATCTAACAAAGTACGAAATGCATCCTGAATTCACTTCAGTCATCCCGCACTGTTGCTATTATTTCTCATCGCTTCAACTTGCATAGGATGAGTAAGATACTCATTGAGACGATATGAATTATTATCATACGCAATTGATATCACCTCGAGCTTTAGGTAATCATCTTCATTATAATCTTGAACGCACACATTTGCTTTCATTTGATAAAAGTCTTCTCTGTCTTGGCTCTTGTAGGCCCCCTCAAATCAAGATGCACATTTTCTATTTCAAAGTTTTGGTTGATTTTTTGATCCATTCAAAATATTTGTCATATATCAAGATTCATTGATATCACTGAAACTTCTATCTCAAAGTGGAATAACTCGTACGATTCCACAGCTTAATAAATCATAGGGATATGAATTTAAATGGTGGGTATATAGTACATATTCTTTAAAATAATTATCTCTCAATATATATTTATCTCCAAATTGAGGACCTGATTTAGACTCGAGTGGAAAATCAAAATTTGAATCTTTTCCAAATCATGATATTTGTGAAATAACATAATTACTCCCACTAATAATCGTTCCTATATTATTTCTTCTCGCGTCAAAATAATATTCATCTCCATAAATTCCATTTCATACATTGTCAGGATTTTCAGCTCTTCGATCTACAAAACCATCATAAGATGAGAAATCATGATAAGAGTTATTACTTTCATCAAAAAGAACCTCTGTAAGATCTCCATTGACAAATATCTCTGAATCAGAAAAACGTGAATCATTTTTTACTGCCTGATTCAACAAGACAAAACAAGCATCTTCTTCTTGACCAGCATACACGTGAGGAATAGTAACTATGAATAAAGATATAATGAATATCAATTTTTTCATGAAAAATTTTTATATATTAATGTGAATTTCTTGTAATGCGAGTAACTGACTCCGTAATAGTTTCAGGAGCTTGTGTTGGTTCATTTCAAAAAGTAACTTTTACGGTTTCAAATGATTGATTGTAAAATTGTTCTGAACTCCAGAATTGACTTCAACTCATAGAATATCATTGAGTCCCATATTTATCTTGAAAAAAGTTAATTTTTCATTGAACTTTTGGAATATATGTTCGAGAATAGTCAGCATTATTAGGAGAAAAAAACACAATAGACATTACTATTCAAGAAAATATCATTGCTCCTCAAAGAAACACAATACATCATCTAAAAATATTTTGAAACATAAAAAATAATTAAAAAATATTACTTACAAATCATTTGATTACATATATTATCAAAGACTAAGTCAGGAGCTCAATATATATTTATATAATATATAATAAGCCCTACTATTACACTATAGTACATTACGTACAAGAATACAAGATAGTTTGGTTTTTCTTCTAAATTCCAGATGACAGGAAGTAAAATTGTATTATAAAATAGAGAAAAAAGGATTGCATAAGATTCATTTATATGAAATTGTAGGAGGTAAAATGTCAAAACAAGAGATGCTGCAAAAAATATTCTTCAGAGAGATGTATGCGGAACTGTTTTCGGATCCGTCATCATGAAGAAAGTAAATATGAAAAAAGAAACATTAAAAAAGAGGAAAAATGAACTCCAAGGTTCATAATATGGAATAATGAAAAATAAAGCAAAATGAAGCAGTAAAAATGGGAGAATATAGTCATACAAGTAAGAATAATGAACAATTCTACGTACTTGTAACATCATAAAAATTCACAGTCATATAACTCATAAAACAGCGATTATATAAAGATACGTGATTTCTCATGTATAGTTTCACCACTGAAGCGTATTCACCCACGTAAACTGTGGAAAAATAAGTAATATCATACACACAGCAGCATTGGAAGGATTTAAGAAATGTTTTCACCTAATTGTCAGTAAATATTTTGAGAGAATTGCAATAATAGCTGCTAAAACATACACTCATATATCTTCACTTCTAAGAAAAAAACATATTCCAAATGCTGCATTTACTCATGAAAATGGAAAAATTATTTTCTGCGATCAAACATGCTTTACAAAATTTTGAAATACAAAATCTAATCCAATTACGAAAATGAACACGACTCAAATTTCTAAAATAGAAATATCTAAACCATAAAAAAACACTCCCACAAACAAAATTGTAGAGAGTATTATACTTTGAAATAATTGAATATTATCTTTTATTTTCATCTTATATGTCTTATTTTTCAATTTCTCGAAGAACCTTTTGGGCATGTCATTTTGCCCTAACATTTTTCCACTGCTGAAGAATGTTTCAATTGTTATCTAAGAGAAATGTTGACCGAATCACTCACTGTATTATCTTCCCATAATTATTTTTTTCACCATATGCTTCAAATTTTTTATGGAGAGTGAGCTCTGGATCTGATATAAGTGGAAAAGTCAGGGCATGATCATTAATAAATTTTTTATGTGACTCAGTAGAGTCTTTTGAAACTCCAATCAGATGAATTCACATATCTAGATACTCCTTTTGTAAGCATGAAAAATCTTTATTTTCTAGCGTACAACCAGGAGTATTGTCTCGAGGATAAAAGAATACTAGATTTTTATCATTTTTTTTAATAATTTCTTCAAAAGATACCTGTTTTACCGAACCATCTGAATAGACAACCTCATACTTCATATCACTCTGTATTAAAAAATATTATTTCCCTATAAAATTTTCTTTGCTAATTTTTGTTCTTGCAAGAAGTCGTATAAAGAGTCTTGAGATAAAAAACACAGAAAATAAACTCACAATTATTCACAGCGCGAGGATGAATCCAAATCACTTAATAAGATTTATTCAGAATATAAAGAGAATTATGGCTACAATGAGACCAGTTATGTTTGCATCCCAAATGGCAGAGAAAGATTTATCAAATCATATTCTTTGTGCTTCTCTTAGGGTTTTCCCTTTTCTAATTTCGTCTTTCATTCTCTCAAAAATCAAGATATTAGCATCAATCGCAATACCAATAGAAAGAACGAGTCATGCGATACTTGCCAGTGTAAGAACTATTCAGAATTGTTTTAATATTGCGAGTGTGATAACAATATATGTGAAAAGAGCTATTGCAGATATGAGGCCAGATACTCTATAAATAAAAACAAGGAACACGAGAATAAGTGTGAAACCAATAAAACCTGCAAGAATAATCTTTTCAAGTGAATCTTGTCATAGCCTTGCATCAATAGTTCTTTCGCTCGTGAGATAAATTGGAGCAGGAACAACTCATGTATTGATGTCAGTTGCGAGCTTATTTGCAGATTCTGGTGTATAATTCCCTGTTACAACTGCTCTTCAAGAGAGAATAGGCTCATTTATAGTTGGTGCTGTCAGCATTTCTCATCATACAAATATCGCCATTGGTTGTCATACCAGACGTCTCGTAAGTTCACCAAATATTTCTGCTCACTGGGTATTAAATGTAAGCTCAACCATAGCTTGAAATGCTTCGTTATACTGTACGGAAGCTTTTGTAAAATACATATCATTTAAGACTCTCCCCTGTGAATCCTGAGCAGGTTTCCATATTGATGGCTCTTGACCAATAAAGACAAAATCATTGCTTTCAGATTGTTTCATAACAATTAGATATCCATCTTCATCATCAGTATTTTTTACGCTTAAAAGCTCTGTTGAGATATTATCATCATTAAATGTAATTTCATTAGCCCCACTTCAAGTAAACGTAAAAATATCATTTAAATCAGGAATATTCCCATAAACAACATTCTCATAATTATTTACATACCTTTGAGCTTCTACTGAGAACTCTTCTGGTTTCGAAAGCAATAAATCATAAGCAGATTCAGCAAGCTGCGTCCTTTCATCAATATCTTCTTGCAAAATCTCATCTCTGAGTTCTTTAAATTCAATTTTGACAACTTTTCATATAGCGGTTTTTGCTCGTTCGATATTATTCGCGCTTTGAAGTGAATCATTTCATTTCAGTGGAATTTGAACAATAATATGTTCTTCATTTCCATAACTTGCACTTGTAATAACTGAATCGTTGATATTGAGTGATTCTACTCTTTTATCAATAATTGATTTGAGTCATTCAATGATTGAATTTTTTCTCTGCACATCATAATCTTCTTCAAGCTCTGCTTGTGAGAGATCAACCTGATAATCAAGCTCTATCCCCCCTTGTAAATCTAATCCTAGCTTATAATCTGGTCCAGAAAATGGAACTTGTAAACCAAAATAATTCCAAGGCACAGCAAACAGAAGAATAAATAATCCCCCTAATACCGTAAAAAATAATTTAAATATCAATGATTTCATAAATAGGCGTAAAAATTAATGGGAGTATTGTATCAAAAAATGGCAAATTCTAAAGTATTGCTTGTAATTATGTTTGACATAATACTATAATTGTTTTTAAAAATATTTATATTAAAAAACTCAGAATTAATTCTGAGTTTTTTCTTCATCGTTTTTCTTTCTTGCAAGCTGGCCGCAAGCAGCGGCAATATCATCTCACATAGTTGCTCTGATAGTCGATACGACTCCATATTTTTCAAGAATTCTTTGAAATTTTTCTATGATAAATCTTGGAGTGGTTGAATATCAATCTGAAGCAGTTCCTTCTCCTGGATTATAGGGAATAAAATTCACATGAGCGAGCCTACCCTCTAGAAGTTTTCACAGTTCATCAGCAAGCTTGATATGATCATTTACTCCATTGATCATAATATATTCATAGAATATTCTTTTGTTTGTTTTCTGCGTATATTCGTCAAGTGAAGCCATGAGTGTATCAATATCATAGGTGTGATCTACTGGCATGATTGATTTTCTGATTTCATCATTTGGAGCATGAAGAGAAATAGCAAGAGACGTTTGAGGAAAATCTTGCGTGAATTTCTTAATTCCAGGAACGATACCACATGTAGATACGGTTACTCTCCTATTGGAAAGATCAAATTTTTTCTGATCTGTAAAAATATGAATAGCCTGCTTCATAACATCATAATTGAGCATAGGTTCCCCCATTCACATAAATACAATATTTCTGAGTTTTGCTCATTCGCTATTGAGAAGATTTGCAGCATACATAACTTGCTCTACTACTTCGTGAAGTGGGAGGTTTTTTTGAAGTCAGAGTTTTCATGTAGCACAAAACGTACAGGCCATTGGACATCATGCTTGGCAACTGATACAAAGAGTATTTCTTCCAGAGAGATGTCGCATAATTACTGCTTCAATGAGTAATCCATCTTCTGTTTTGAATAAAAATTTTGTCGTTTGTCCATTCGAGCTGGTTGCTTGATGATCAACACTCAAAGATTGATAAAAACAATGCTCTTTTAACAGCTCTCTGAGGTCTTTTGGGATAGTTTGAATATCATCAAAATTTGTAATGAAATTTTTATAAATTGCATTTTCAATTTGACCATAGCGAAAAGCAGGAATTTTGTGTTCCTGTAAGAGATTTTTTAATTTTTGCTCGTCATGTATTGAAAAGCGCATATATTTTTTGGTTAAGGCTCGGGGATTGTATAGAAAATATACACTTTGTAAAGGGAAAAGTATTGTGATTTTTACAAAGCTTTTTATACTAAAAAATATATTTTTAGTCTTGGATAAAACAATATGAAATATTCTCTCTCTGCCACATCAATAATTGAATCTATGATTGTGTTACTTATTGTGGTAACTTGAATTGTATGAGTCTACACATTGTTAACTTCGTCACAAAAACTCTCTGACTCTACATCAAGAAGAATAGAAGCCATTCAAATTGCAAGAGATGGACTCGAATCATTTACAAATATTCGTGATACAAACTGGATTAAATTTTCGGCCGACTACAGAAATTGTTGGAATACTCTCAATTATAACTCAAGCTGTATTGGAAATAACTGAGTCGGTACTGATATAACTCACTGAATTACACAATGACTTCTTATTTCACAAAATGCTAATAATCAGTTTATTATTACAAGAAGAAGTCATCCTGCAGCCTGAAACTTCTATAGCAATAGTACCTATAGATCACAGTTTGCTATCCGTAAAGATAGCAATGGATTTTACACGCAAGTATGATGAACAATTTATTGAGTAAATGGAAACCCATTTTACACGAGAGAAATACAAATTGATTATCTAGACAATAATGGAAACTCTCTCTGACCTTCTGCATCAAACAATAGCAGAATGAAAGTTACCTCTATCGTTCAATGGCAAGATATAGCAAAAAGCACTCCCCAAAAATTAGAAATTAGTACCGTGCTCACAAATTGGAAATCTCAAAAATAATACATTAAAAAAACTGTAATATTCAAATTACAGTTTTTTTTTAATTTAATCTCTTAAAGGAGGATTTAAATTTGCTGAAGTTTCAGATTTTGTTCTTTGGAGCACTTCAGGAATTCAACCAGTTCCACCTGTATTTCAAGAAATTATATTCCCTGCTACTTTTCTGAAATATTCTCTTCTTCATCCTGCTTCAACCTCCTCTGAGGATGATTGATACAAATCTCGAAGCATATTTATTCACCAGCTATTGAGGGCACTTCAGAGTGACGTAGTTGGATTATTCATTCCTCTTAGAGCTTGTTGGTTTGCACCATGGATTTCAAGATATCCTCCTATTAATTGCTCAAATATATCTACGAGATGTCCTTCTTGTGCTGCTCTGTTTTCGGGGCTATTAATATCATTTCAAACAAAGAGTTTTTTAGGAGTTGCATTTACATCTTCTTTTATTTGGAGCCAAATATTCGTTGCTGTCTGTCAATTTCTAAAACCTCATCCCTGAGAAAGATCGAGATATTTTTTTGTGAGGCCATTTATATTTATTCCATAAATTCATGTTTCTCCCGCCCAATCCTCAACATAATCTTTTTTAAAAGCATTTCACATACTTGGAGACGCTTCCAGTAATTCGTGATATTGTCAGAACTCAGATATAGTTTCTTTTTTTCTTCGAATGATATCATCAGTTTTATCAAATTTTCCGTCAGATGACAGGTTAATATTGAGTGCTCTTGAGAGCACTTCTCCATAATCTTGCCAGAATTTATTCGCTGCTTCCAGTCTAACTTTTTCTTTCTCTTTTCTATTGAGTCACATCTTATATAAATCATCTGCTCTTTTTCATATTCCAGCAAACTCTGTAGGATAGGCAGCCTCAATTTCATGAGAAAGTGTATTTACTACTTTATTGTACATTTGCATATTCTGTTTACTTGAATACATCAAAAATGTAATAACAGGTTGTCCTTCTCCATCCCATAGTGACTTCACCTTGTTATATGTCACCTGATCAAGATCAAATGCAGCTCAAGAAAGCAATATCGCAGAAGGGATATGCATCATATCCTCTAGACTCCCACCTCTATCTACAGCTTTTTTTGCCCATCAAAATGCATTGCTCGTTGTTCCACCTGTAGCCTCACCCATACCTTCACGAACCATCGTTTTTGCATTTCGGAAATTACTCGCATCTTTTTCTCATTTTTCAAATTCATCATTGACTCATGATTTCCATTTATTTTCATACTCTTTATGAAGTCTTGAGCGTCTATGAATGCCATTAAATCAATGTCAATAACACTGTTTTTTTAATAGCATATGTACTAATTTCTCTTCAGAGAAAACTTGTCCATCTGCTTCTACTTGTTTTTTTGTATCTAAATATAAAGCATCTCAGATCTTCCCTCCCAATGCTTCATACCATAAAAATTTTCATCTATATGGATAAAGTTTTCACTTTGATGTAAGATGTCAATATTTTTCAAGCATAAACAGTATTCATGCTTCTTTTTTTGCCTCAGAAGTTGCTCTATTTTTGAGCCATTTTTCTATTCTGGCTACCGCCATCCATGAATCTACAGCACCCAGCTGCTTCAGTGCTTTATCCATTTCTTCTGATTCTGCAGCTTCGACCTTCGCTTGCAGGTCATCTTTGAGTTCTCAAGGAAGAAATTTTCACATTGCTAGCGCAGCATGTGCAGACTTAACATGGCTTCATCTTGAGAGAGATTCTGTGATTCATTCTACTACCGTCTTTCACCCAGCAATAATTTCATAGAGTGACCATGCATTCCATTTAAAACCATTTTTGATTGAGTTTTGTTGATCTTTCGGAACAATGGTAAGATTTTCTCAAATTTTCCAATCTGGAACAAGGCTTTGTTCTTCGATATATCTATTAAGTTCATCTAGCGTCCATTGCTCATGCGTTGCCCCTTTTATTTTGATGAGATCTTTTGATTTTTCATTTTTTCTGAGCTTTTTTTCATCGGTAATTGTCTCTCTTTCCCCGACTTGGACATTAACAAAATTCCCAGAAAAATCATTAATTTTTACAATAGTATCTCCAGTTGTGCTTGCTAAATATTTAGCTTCTCTATCTGCTTTTTTTCCAGCGAGATCTTCTTCATCTTTTGCTATAAACTTTCCATCTGAGAACTCATATCCTTCAAAAGATGAATTTTCAGAAATTATTTCCTCTGGACTGAGAATAGATTTAGTTCGCTTTGCTCATGATTCTTTAAATTTTTCAAGAAAACTAGAGAGATTTGCAGTTTCCGTTCACGCTTGACTATAAAAACTCACGGTCCAAGCTTCATAATTTGGATTATCCAGAAGCGTATAAGTACCAGATCACTCATCACCCATTTTTTTCCCTGTTGTGAATGAAACTCATCTTTTAAATCAGAGTTTTATCCCATCATTATCTAACTCATTAAGTTTCTCAAGAAACTTATTTCTATTATATATCTCAGCTGCATTTTCGCTTGAAATATCTGTATTTGAAAATGTTACTAGAAATGTTTCTAATCTCTCAATTTCCTGCTCTAGTTCTTTCTTTTTTGCAGCATCTTCTGTAAGAGATAATTGGTTTCTTTTTTCAGATATTTCTTCACGAAGTCTTTCTATCTCATGAAGCTTAAGTTCATTTTTTCTTTCTATATTTTCACTTCCATCAAAGTCTGCAGCACTGAGAGTTTGTAAATTACTGGTCTCTACATTTCCTGATCGAATTTGAGCATTGAGCATATCAGAATCTATAGCTTCAAAACTTGTGGAATTACTTTTTTTTAGAGATTCTATAAACTCAAGATATCAGAGTGATTCTGGGCTTCATGGAGAGCTCAAATCAAGCGTGTTTCCTCACACACTTCTAAAAGTAAATTCTCTTTTTTCATCATCATAGCCATCGATTTTTACATAATTGATTTCTTCTTGTTCTGCTCAAGCTTTTGTAAATTTAATAATATTTCCAGCAGCAAAATACTGAAGGTTTTTAAATCTATTATTTGAGTTCATATCTCCAATAAGAGCAAGCATTTGATCAAAAGAGCTTGGTCATTTTAATCTAGCAGTATTGAGATTGTCCGCACTTTGATTTTCTAATGAATCAGTAAAGTCAGTAAATCAAATATTTTTACTAATACTGACAGCATTGTCTCCTGAAGTCACAATATCTTTTGTCTTTATCCTTATATCTCAAATTGTTATTTGAGATATAAGCTCATCTTTTCTATCACTATCGAGAGAGACCCCATCTAGAACTTTTTGAGTATATTTTTTCTTTTTATCTTCTGCCTCGCTCTCTGAAATCAGACCAGTATCAACTGCTTGTCTGAGAGTAATATATGGAAGAAAAGTATGAATAAATCTCACTTTTTCATCACTGCTCAAAAGAGGGCTTTCTATAAGAGCTCTCATTTCGTCTTCTCTCGGTGTTTTTCCATTCCCTAACTTTACAAGGATAGGTCTGAGCTCCTTTTTCTCGTCCTCTGAAAGACCATTAAACCTTGCTTGCATTTGAGATTCTGAAACTCACTGGAATACGTCAAGTTTGACTCTTGTTGGTACAGAGTCTCTTGAAAGTTCTTTTTTCAAAAACTTTTGAAGTTCATTATTATTTCTCGTAAGTCTTGATATTTCTATAGGAGAAAGATTTTTCACTGATGAGGCAATTTTGTTGTTATACTCATCAGAGTTTACTTCGTATTCTCGCAGGATATACTGCTCTAAGTTTTCTCGTGATTGTTTGAGACTCAAATATCATTTTGCGAGTTGTTTACGAAGCATGTAAACATCGATTTTATCAAGCTCGATTTCATTATATTTTTCATCGCTTGCTCTAAATTCTGCAAGTCATTTTGAAGCAAGAGTTCATGAGAGACTATCCTGATTCATCACTTCTTCTATCAGCTGATTTTTTACAGTGCTTGGTCTATTATCTACATAATCACGTGTAAATGCATGTAAAAAAGTGATTGGCGAAATTTCTTTTTTACGCTTACTATCATTTGCAGCTTCTATGCCTCTTTCTGCATTTCACATATTCATAAGAAATATATTTAGAAATATTTTCTTTATTATAGCAAAAAATAGCGAATAAATCAAAAAACTCTCACAGCAAAAGAAAAAATTGTGTTTCTTGGAACTTATATTAGGATATGAACATTATTTTTAAGAAAAATATCAATGATACTCCTATGAATTATCGTAAGTTTTATAATGTTTTCTATTATCGTACTGCTTCACGAATATGGTCACTATAAAACAGCAAAAATATTTGGAATTCATGTCGAAGAATTTTGACTCTGAATCCCTCCAAGAGCCAAAAAAATATGGACTAATAAAGAGTGAACATTATTTTCTCTCAACTGGATTCCGCTTGGTTGATTTGTAAAAATTTCTGGAGAATCAGAGATATTTTATGAATATTTTGATAAAAAAGGAAATAAGCTCTCAGTAAGTGAAATCAAAAAACTCGTAAAAACTCACGGAGATATTTATACATCTGACTGAAAAAAAATCTCACTTGCTGAGAGAAAATATATGAGCTCTTCTCTCAAAAATACAATTTCGGGAAGAAATTTTTATGAAAAAAATATTTTTGCAAAAACGCTTGTGTTGCTCGCTGGAGTTATTATGAATTTCTTGCTTGCTGCGCTCATATTTTCATGATTATTTTACGCCTGAGTTCAGCCTGTATGAGTCAATACAGTCATCCCAACTGAAGTAAAATCGAGAATTATTCCTACACTTGATGATGCCAGAGAGTATGGACTTGTAAAAGTAAACTCTTGAGTACTTCTCTATCCTACTGAAGATTCTATTGCAAAAAAAGCATGAATTATGCAAGGCGATATTCTCTATAGAGTAAATGATACGCAAATCGATAGCATTTCCCAACTACAAAAAATTATTTTAGAAAATCCAGATACTCCTATAGAATTTGGATTATATACAGAATGCATGGATACTAAAAATTGTCCTATTTCATGAGAAAGAACTCTTACAATAATACCAAACGAGGAAGGAAAAATCTGAAGTTATCTCTCTGAAAATCTCAGCGTTAATGAAGATTTTGAATTCAAATACTGATTATTCGAGTCAATAAAATATGGTTTTGCAGAAACTTACTCTCAATCAGTTCTCACGCTTCAAGGTCTTGGAATGCTTTTAAAAAATATTTTCGCTCCAGAAACTCCAGAGGATAGAGAGCAAGCTCTTGAGCAAGTAGCTGGCCCAATATGAATCGTCTGAGTTATTACCCAATCTCTTGCAGGTGGTATAGTTCTCATACTCATACTGTGAGCATTGATTTCTGTGAATCTGTGAATATTTAACCTGCTTCCAATTCCAGCGCTTGATGGAGGAAGAATACTCCTACTCTGGATACGAAGCTGAGTTGATACAGTTTTTGGGAAAAATGCAACTTCATGAAAAATAGAAAATTTTATTCATGTATTTTTCTTTATGACCTTAATTGCACTTTCTATTTTAATAGCGTATAATGATATTATAAAATTAATTTTTGAGTAAAGTTATATGAAAAAAGAACTTATTTCTGATATAAAGAATTACGTAAACTACCTCATGATTCCTCTTGATAATCTCTATTATCATCACTATGAACACGCACTAAGCGTGATGGAGCGAGCAATTTATCTTGCAACGATGGAGTGATGTAACAACGAAGAAATTGAACTTCTCATCATCGCAGCCCTTTTCCATGATACATGATTTGTAATACAATATGATGATAATGAAGTTTTTTGAGCTAAAATTGCACAAAACTATCTGAAAACTATTCTCTATCCAGAAGAAAAAATAGAAATTATTCAAAAAATTATTTTAGCAACACAGCCAGAGAGAAAACCTAAAACGCTACTAGAAAAAATTATAAAAGACTCGGATATGGATAATCTCTGAACAGAGGAATTTTTCTCATCAGGCGAGAAATTAAAACACGAAAGAGAAACTATTAAAAAAATAAAAATAAACGATCCAGATTGGAGACATGCTTCCCTTGACGTAATAGAGTGATACAAGTTTTATACCTCTACTCAAGCAAAAGAGAGAAATGAGGCGCTCATAAAAAATACTCAGAGACTTAAAAAAGAGCTTTGAAAATAATATTTTTCTGTATAATTCATATAAGTAAATGAGGAACGAAACTATCGTTCCTTTCTTTTTTAAAAATAATTCAAAAAAATGTTCAAATTTACGCTTGAAAATACTGATGGAAATGCAAGAACTTGAGAAATACAGACAGCTCATGGGAAAATACAAACTCCAATTTTTATGCCAGTTGGAACCAAAGCAACAGTGAAAGGAATCACTCCTCAAGATCTCGATGAAATGGGAGCGCAGATTATACTCAACAACACCTATCATCTCTATCTCAGGCCAGGAGATGAGGTTGTGAAGCATTTTTGATGAGCTCATGATTTTCAGAATTATCATAAACCTATTCTTACAGATTCTGGATGATTCCAAGTTTTTTCACTCGGACAAACTGGAGAAAATGGATTCAAAAACAAAGAGAGTCTCGTAAAAATCACAGAAGATGGAGTACATTTTCGTAGTTATATGGATGGAAGTAAGCATTATTTCTCTCCTGAAAAAGTAATGGATATACAATCTAATATTTGAGCTGATATCATCATGGCATTTGATGAGTGTGCTCCAGGATGAAGCACACATAGTTATGCTCGTGCTGCAATGGAGCGAACGCATAGATGGGCAGAGAGAAGTAAAGCTCAGTGGATCCTAAATAATCAGAAAAGAAAAGCTGAGTGAATTCACGAGCAAGCACTCTTTTGAATCGTACAAGGGGTCGTATTTGATGATTTAAGAAGAGAGTCTGCAGAATTTATAAAAAATCTAGATACTCCAGGAATCTCAATCTGAGGACTTTCTGTTGGTGAATCAAAAGAGGATATGTACCGAACACTCGATATTATGGCAGAAGTGCTTCCAGAAAATAAGCCAAGATATTTGATGTGAGTTGGGACTCCTGAAGATCTTATCGAGTGAATACATAGATGAGTCGATATGTTTGACTGTGTCCTCCCTACTCGAATTTGAAGACATGGAACAGTATTTTGAACCTATGGAAATGTAAAAATAAAAAATGAGAAACATAAACTCTCAGACCAAGCGCTCGATGATACTTGCAGTTGTAAAGTATGTAAAAACTATTCTAGAGGATATCTCAGGCATCTAATTCAAGAAAACGAAATGTATGGAATGTCGCTCCTCTCCTATCACAATCTCTATTTTCTCATAGAACTATCACGAAACGCAAGAGAGGCAATTAAAAACTGAAAATATCAAGAATTTAGAAAAAATTTTTGGGAAAATTATTCAAACTAATATTAATTTTTTATTAATCATTACACATTAAAAACAATAATTTGCAAATTATTGTTTTTTTCGTATAGTCATAAAAAATAATTACAATACGTTGAAAACAAAGGATACAAGCTTACCTGAATCAACAAGTAAATTGGATATTGAAAATCATCCAACATTTTCAAGAGCTATCAAAATTAAAAGTTCTGCTCAAGATGCTTGAGAATCATGACATATGTGGGATATCATAGATTCAAAGATAAAAAATAAAGAGAGAGATTATCCAACAGCAAATCATAAACAAAGATTTAAAGACTTTTTTCAGTCTATTTATTACCAAATCAAAGCTCAATTTTGAGATATTTTTAGAAGTGATGGAACTCCCTATTTATACCACCTTTTAGAAACTGCATATATATTGCTAGAGGAATGAGAATTTGAAGACTGTGATATAGAAACCATTTTTATTGCACTTTTACATGATACTATTGAAGATACCTTTCATAACGTAAATTCTCTGAGTATATTTTTAAAGCAAGAACTTGATGATGTAGTATTTTGAGTACATATAATTTCAAAACCATGATTTAGAGAATACATCGAGGATGAGAGAGAAAAAAAACAGTATGCATTATACAAAGAAGCAATTGGAGAGAAAAACCTCGATCCCAGCTGAAATATTATAGATGAAAGCAAAGTAGATACCCGGGTAGTCATATGATATAACTGACTGAAGAAAAAATATAAACCAATTCGAAATCAGAGTCATTTTGAAAATTATACTACATTTGAGAGATTTGCACGATATGCCAAAAATGAGGCAGAAAAACTAGGTTTCCCGTGTAGTGATAATGAACTCAGAGAAATTTGTATCAAAGCAGTCAATGTAAAACTTGCTGATAGACTTCATAATCTCCGAACACTCTGACACATGAGTGATATGCAGGTTATGAGAAAAATTAAAGAAACAAAAGATTATATTCTCCCTATTTGATCAGAAGTAAATCCTATACTTACTCAAAAAATCAGAGATGAAATTGATATTCTAGAAAGAGGTTTAATACAAAGATTTTTGACTGCCGAATGTACTTGCCACAAAGACTCCGTCCATGGTATACTGAATCCTAGTCATTAAGATTTTTTTCTCCCAAAGAAATACCAACCAAAACCACATAAATACATAAGCCAAGCTACAAAAGCAATGAGTGATGGATTTGCATCATAGCTGAATCATGCTTTAAGAATAGCTCCAAGTCACTGTGATTCACTCAGTACTCCTGAGATATCAAATAGAGGTTTTACAATTGTTGGTAATACACCGGCTCATTGGAATTCAACAATACTATGAGCTAACAATCAACCAGCAATAAGAATAAATAATATATTTGTTACTCTGAGAACTTTTGCTACATTTACTTTTTGAATAGTGAAATACAGAATATATGAAATGATTATTGCTGCAAAAATTCATCATAGTGCAAGCCATATATCAGCTCCACTGAATGAAAAATCAAGTGCGTTTAAGAAAATAACCGTTTCAACTCACTCTCTCACGACACTGGCAAAAGCGAGAATAGAAAGCATCCAGAGCTGGTTTGTCGTAACTATATTCTCAACTGATTTTTTAATTTTTTTTCAGATATTTCGAAAATTCATATTTGTCCATATCAAAAACTGAGTAATCATTATACATGCAACAAGCATAAGTATACCTTCATAAATTTTTTCAGAAGTTCCTTCAAAACCTCAAAAGAAATATTGAAAACCTCCTGCAAAGAAAAAACTCATAATAACACCTGCAACAACTCATAGAGTTATATAACGTTTTTTATGTCTTTCTACCCCAAATACTTTGAGCATAGAAAAAATGAGACCTATAATTATAGCTGCTTCTAAAGTTTCTCGAAATGTTACAATGAAAATACCCATATTTTATAATAGTTAGTCATAACTAAATAATATATGAGTATAGTAAGAAAGTATTTAAAATAGCAAATTAATTTTTAATTTCAAATAGTGCTTTAAATCCGTTTTGAATGTATGGAGCGAGCAAATTTACGTAATAATTCGTAGATTCTTCTGGTCATATGTCCTGATTAAGATTCTGCTTTATAAATCTATCATATGCAAGAAGATAGGTATTTTCCGTTTCTGAAATTTTCCCATCTTGAATATATCTAAGAATTTCAATAATACATTGAGCTTTTTTCTCTCATTGATCTGGTCAATAATTGACTCCTGCTATATTCATAAATTTCTCCATATCTCAATCTTCTTTATAACTCGTAAGACCAATACGCAGACATACACTATCTGTTTCTATTAATTCTAAGCTATCTGAAGTAAAATAACTTAATATATTTTCATAACGCTGAGTTAATTTTTTTTCTGGATCTTGATCAATGGTTGCAGCGTTTAAATCTACAATCAGTGATTCTATCCCTACTTTTTTAAATCTTTGCGTTATTACTGCATTATCCTCATCATAAAAATAACTTCAAAAACTTGTCAATAGATCATCCTCCAAAAACCTATTATAACTCTCATGGATATAGTATTTAAGGAATGTTCCTACTCTAAAAATATAACTTGTACTTTCTCTTTCATCAGAAGGTGTAATAATCTCCTCATACATTTTTTGTTGCAGTTTCTCAATTTTTGAAGTTCCTTCTCAAGAAGTATTTTTTATGAGAAGATTAAAAATTTTATCCAGTGAAGAAATGCTTGAAACATTTTGAATTGCACTAATAAGTGTTTCAGAATCTGGAATATCATCAACTATTTCTAGTAGTGAATTCCTATATTCTCAGTAAAAAGAGTCTCGAGATTCTCTGCTAATATTCGTATGAAACAATATTTCTACATAATCAGGATGAAAATTCATAAGTGATGCTTCTTCGCTCACTGCTCAAACTTTATAGTCTGCATATCATGCACTTCTCAGATTCACAATTCAATGTGGAATAACTGATTGCATAATATATACCCATAATATAGAGAGGATAATTCAATGTATAGGTAATAGTTTTATATTATTTGAAGTATTAATATGCCAAATTACTACACTTATAAGCAGTAAAAATAACACATACATAAGAATACCATACCAAACTACTCAAAATGCCGATATGTTCCATAGAAAAACAAATATTGATGTACAAGCATAGAGTCAAAGAAATATTTGAGAAGTCTTTTCTTGTTTATTAAGAGTATAATAGAAATAAACAAACGGAAGAACATAAAATAATAAAATAAATATATATCCAAATGGGAGTGAAATCAGTGAAAAAAGATTGGTTAAAACTCAATTAAGTGGTGAAAAAGGAATCCAGTATAATAACAAAAACGCATATGAAGCTAAAACTGGATAAACATACTCTCTTCGCTTATATGGTAAATATATAAATGATATTGGTAAGAGCGCAAAAAATATGTAGGTAATATCTGTAAACTCTCCTTTTTGATTGACTTGAAAAGTCAGGTTCCAAGGAAGTTTGAGATAATTATTAATTCCCTTTTCATATCAAAAATATCTTCAAAAATCTGCATTATCTGTGGTACCACTTTGTGAAACTCAGGCACTAAAATTTCGATTCATACTACTTAATTCATCCTGCGTATATATATCCTCATATGCTGGAGAAAAACTATCAGAAACTCAAAAAATAAGACTATTAAGAGAAAAACTCTGCTCAGATTTAGATACTTCTAATAAGTGTTTCATTCACCACGGAAGAAGACTCAAGACAAATCATAGGAGAAGCATTCATATTTGTAAGACAAGATGAGAGAAAGTATTTTTATGTTTCAAAAATCAAATACATCCAAATACTCCTCAAATAATAATACAGATAATCGCAGGTACTTTTAAATTATCTCCTCATAACAATACCACATTCATCATGGACCATAGGTTCAGAAGAGTAAATGATCCTAAAAATAAGAACAAGAAACTCATAAAACCATAAATATTTGCCCAAGAGTAAAATATAACTGCAAATATCCCTAAGAGCAATAAAAGTGTTGTTACCTTAATGGCAAAAGCAGCTCATGTTATGATTCACAAAATAAAAAACACCCATAATAATTTTTGTTTATTTTGTATTTTTTCAATTCAAAACATGACTCAAAAGACTCATGAAATTGAAGCGATACTCATAAGTAACAAACCATAATCGAGCTTCATATCTTTTGCTAATTGAAAAACAGTCATTGGCATCATAAGTAGGATAACCACACAAAAGAGAGAAATATCAAAATTATAATCTTTCTTTGGAATAATCATTCGGATAACTCATACTAACATTAACGAAGCAATGATTCAAGAAAAACTATTCAGGAAAAAAGCATATGTTTGGCTTCAGAATAAAAATCAAATACTTGTATAGATTTCCCACATATACATTTTTCAAAGAGCAAGAAGCTCCCCTGAACTACTTAAAATCTTAGGAAAATTCATATAGACTCACAAATCATCCCATCCTATAGGAAAAGGTCTATAAATAGATATGAAATTAATAGAAATCAAAAATGTTATAATGATATAATGTAGCTCATCTATGATTCTAGAAAGATTCAGTTGTGCTCAAATTGATGAATTATGTGAAGTTTGGTGTTCATATTCTTGCAGCTCAATACTCCAAACATTTTGGAGTCAAGACCACAATGCCTTATACCCTATCATTCCATAGATACATAGAAGAATTAAAACGGGGATAATACTTAAAAGATGTAGTACTCATAGCATGAATATACCGTATATTCATACAATAAAACCAATTGATATAGCAAAAATATTTTTCAGTATTGGATTTTCTATCTGAGGAAAAAATCGTAATTGAAGAATTGTCTTTCACATTGCCCAAAATATAGACCAGAGTGCAGATATGATGAAAACAATGAATATAATTTTTAAGAATAATAAGGTTCAAAGAAAAGCATTTTCTCAGCTCAGAGCAAAGAAATACATACACAGTAGTAATAATTGTATTCAAAAAAACAGCAAAACTGTTTTTACGCTTATCACCGACTTTCTTTCAAGATTATAGTATCTATAAAACAAGTAGATTCCATATACAATGGAAACTCAAACAAGATATATAAGCATACCTTGTTTAGACTCTCAATGGAATGGATAAAAAATATAGTAAAAAAATATCGTTATCAATCCTAAAATTAGTACAATTGAATTTTTAACAAGATAACTCATATAATGAAAGATAAATAGTATATATAATGAAGTGATATTACGATTTCTTTACAAAATGTAAATAACTTCCCTGCTCACTGACTTTACTTTTAAGTACTTTTTCTGTATAAAGATTTAAGAGTCCCTTAAGAAATGGATATAAAATAAAAAATAATCTTATAATATAAGCCTCCAAAATATGGATTACAAACAAAAATCGCTTGAGTTACACGAAAAGTATCAATGAAAAATTGAAACAAAGCTCAAAACTGCTATAGCAAATCGTGATGACCTCTCAACAGTATACTCTCCTTGAGTTGCAGCTCCATGTCTTGAAATAGCAAAAGATAAAAGTCTCGCAAAAAAATATACTCTCAAAGGAAATACTGTTGCAGTCATTTCGGATGGTTCAGCAGTCCTTGGGCTTGGTAATATTGGTCCTGAAGCAAGTCTCCCAGTGATGGAATGAAAATGTGCTCTATTTAAAGAGTTTGCAGATGTAAATGCTTTTCCGATAGTTTTAGATACGCAAGACACAGAAGAAATCATTCGAACAATAAAAAATATTGCTCCAGGTTTTGGAGGAATAAATCTCGAAGATATATCTGCTCCTCGATGTTTTGAAATCGAAGAGAGACTTAAAGCAGAGCTTGATATCCCTGTATTTCATGATGACCAACACGGAACTGCGATTGTCTGTCTTGCTGGACTCATTAACGCGCTCAAAATAACAGGAAAGAAAAAAGAAGAAATAAAAGTAGTCATAAACGGTGTTGGCGCTGCAGGTGTGGCAGTTACAAAACTTCTGTTAAAATATGGAGTAAAAGATATTGTTGTAGTAGATAGCGCTTGAGTGATTCATAAATGAAGAAAAGATCTCAATCCTGTAAAAGAAATGCTGACAAATGTAACAAATACAGCCTGCATACTTGACCCTACATCTTCCGAATGTATCATCTGAGGACTCGAGCAAGCTGTAAGATGAAGAGATGTATTCCTATGAGTATCAGCTCCATGAGTTTTGACCAAAGAAATGGTACAAAGTATGAACAGTGATTCCATTATTTTTGCAATGGCAAATCCTGTTCCAGAAATTATGCCAGAAGATGCTTTTGATGCTGGAGCAAAAATCATAGCAACTGGAAGAAGTGATTATCCAAACCAAATTAACAATGTCCTCGTATTTCCAGGTATATTCAAAGGAGCACTTGAATCTTGAGTAAATGATATTACAGATGAAATGAAAATCGCAGCTGCAGAAGGACTTGCAAGCGCGGTTAAAAAACCTAGTGCAGATAAAATTATTCCTGGACCATTTGAAAAATGAATTGCAGATATTGTCGCGAATGCTGTAAAAAATGCTGCGTAAACTTTTTGACAGAAAATATCTTCCAAATTTGGAAGATATTTTTTTTGTGTATACTACATGCAATATTTATCAGAAGAAATAGAAATGATTGATCAACACGCAAGCCTTTCAGAAAAATTTATAAAAAAATGAATATGGCTCTACATATTTAGTTTCATTATTGCCCCAATTGGCTATATAATCAAAATAATAATATCAGGACAACTTACCGTAAGTGAAGTTGGTATTATATATGGAATTATAAGTCTCATAATTATGCTTTCTGCATACAATGACGTATGAATGAGTGAGAGCATCAATCACTTTGTCCCGAAGTTTGTAACTGAAAAAAGGTATGACAAAATAAAAAGTATACTACTGTATGCCATCATAGCACAAATGGCTACATGAATTACCATTGCATTCTGTTTTTTATTTTTTGCTGATTTCATAGCGCTAGAATATTTTGAATCGAGCATGGCAAGCTCAGTATTAAAAGTATTTGCATTTTATTTTATAGGAATCAACATAACTCAGGTTCTCTCAATGTTTTTTATTTCAATTCAAAATACCTTTCAGCAAAAAATTGTCGAATTCATAAGAATAATTTTTACGTTATTTTTTACAATATGGGTTCTATTTTTTGAAAGTAGCTCAATGCTTCACTATAGTTATGCTTGGCTTTCATGAGTTTATATTTCTGTTGTAGTAGCTATCATAGTTTTTTATATAAAGTACTACAAGAAATATTTTCAAAATGAAAAAATAATATTTGAAAAAGAGTTTATAGTCAGCATATTTCGATATTGATTTTTTGTATTTTTGGGAGCACAGGCATGAGTTGTACTCAGTCAAATAGATATGCAGATGGTAATATATATTCTTGGTACTACAGATGCATGATATTATACAAACTATCTCTCAATCATTTGAATTCCATTTATTGTAATTGCACCTATTTTTGGACTTCTCTTCCCTGTTTTTTCAGAAATGCACAGTAAATGAGAAAATACTAAAATTACACTCGTAAAAGAAATTTTTACCAATAATTTTCTTATTCTTGGCAGTGCAATAAATATATTTTTCTTTACCTTTGCCCTCCCTATTACCTATGTATTATTTTGATCAAAGTTTATAACATCTGGATATATTCTCCAATATTCTATATTATTTTTAATTTTTAATTTTATACTGCAAATTAATTTTAATATTCTTGCTGGTATAGGACAAGTTTCACAGCGAGCAAAAATCATAGGACAAGCCGTCATTCTCAACATCATTACAAATGTAATTTTTATATACTTTATGTGAGTATATTGAGCTGCCATTGCCACATGATTAGGATGGATATATATTTGGTATAAATCCGAAAATCTTTTAAAACAAGACTATAAAATAGAGGTAAACTGGAAATTATTTTTCAAAAATAATTTTATTCTTTGATGTTTATCCATCATAGTGTTACTCATATTTTGAAATTTTGATTGACTGTTTTCATGATTTACAAGAAGTCAGTGATTCTTCTTAATGCTCTGAGTTTCTGTAATATACTTTTTTATATTTTATATAATTAATTATAGTACATTCCAGAATTTTATTTTAGAGATAAAACGTTTAAGAAATAAAAAAGTCTAGAAAATTTTATATTGTAATCTAAAAAAAATGGAAGAAAAAAAATCATATTTTCAAAATCATCCATGATACATAAATAAAGATAGAGAAAGAGGAAATGCTTCGATGTTAAAGAAATTTCAGAGCGATCTTACCCAAAGATGAATAAAAATTGATTCTGATTATAAAATATTGGAAATATGATTCTGAGTATGAAATTTTGCACATTTTTGTAATAATATATGAGTTAAAGATTATTACTGAGTAGATATTGATGATTTTTATATCAATATTTTAGAAGAAGAATATAAAAATTTTTCTTTTGAAAAAAAATCCTTTGAAGAACTTAACTCAGTAACTGAAAGCTTTGATATTATTTTTACCTCTCATCTATTTGAACATTTAGATGAGAGAGAAAATCAAGCTTTGATACAGATTATTCATCAATCACTCAAAAAATGATGAAAATGGATAAATTATATGCCAAATGCAGATTCTGTTATTAACTGACTCTCAATGAGATATTGAGATATAACACATAAAAAAATTTATAACAGTACATCTTTTGAACAAACAATCAACAATTCTGGAAATAAATTTGAAAAAATCATCCATCTAAATGATAGGCCTACAAATTTTATAAAAAGAGTCATTCACAAACCATTTTATTATATTACTAAAATGTATTATATATGAATGATGCAAGGTTTTCCAAAAAATTATAGCTCTAATATTATTTCAATTTTAACAAAATAATGAAAATTTGAATTTTATATATTTGTACTTGAAAATATTCAAAATTTTTTTTTGAGTTTTATAAAAATTGTGAAGAAAATTTTATAACTGATGTAGATAAAAATTATTATGTTTTTACAGATAATGATGAAATATTAAATATAAAACAATCAAATATCAATACATATTATATCCCAAAATTAACTTGGCCTCTTGATACATTGTTACGATTTAAATATTTTTTAAAAGCAAAAAGCAGATTAGAGGAAAATGATTTTTTATTTTTCTTTAACGCAAATGTACTGTTTAATACAAAAATTTCTAAAGAAGAATTTTTACCATCTTGAAAAAATAATTTTACTGTTGTGCTTCATTGATGGTTAAAAAAATTTCCTTTCTTTTTATTACCGTATGAAAGAAATAAAAAATCTCATGCCTATATTTCATACTTTACATATTGAAAATATTTTCAATGATCAATTAATGGAGGAAAAACTGAAAAATTCTTAGACTTTATTTCATGGGCAGATGAGAATATAAATAGAGATTTAAATAAAAATATTATTCCAAAAGTACATGATGAGTCGTTATTAAACAGATATATGATTTGACGTGATGATGTAAAAATATTAGACGTAGATTATAATTATCCTGAGTGATCAAATTTAAAATATAGCCCAAAAATTATTTTAAAAGAAAAAACAAAAGATAAAAATCATGAATCCATTCGAAAATAAATATATGAAGCAAATTACAATTGGGATTACTTCTTGTGGAAGATTTCAATCTCTCGAAAAAACTGTAAAATCAATGGAACAAACTATTGATTTATCATTGTATAAAAAAATATTAACAGAAGATTCAAAAGATATAAATCATATAAATAAAATTAAACAAGCAAACAAGCAATGATTTTTACAAGGTTGGAAAATAATCTATACTTCCGGGTCAGGACAAAAAGATTTATATAAATGTCATTATCATGCTTTAAAATCTTTGTATGAAAGTATAGAAACAAAATATGTCTTTCATTGTGAAGACGATCAAATATTTAAAAAAACAAACTTTGATTATTTTAAATTGTCATATGAAATATTAGAAAATAATTCTAATATTTGAATAGTATTACTCAGAGATGTATTTAAAGATTTTTGATTAAAAAAAGATGGAATAATGAGAGATAGATACTATGAAATTTTATCAGATAAGGAGACTAATTTTTACTGACATGAATTTATTTTCCTAAATCCAAATGAAAGCTTTTCACTCCAACCCTGACTCAGAAATACTGAGTTGATGAAAAAAGTAATGTTTGGATATGAAGAATATGTTAATGAAAAATTAGTTTCTGAAAGACTTTCAAAATTATGATATCAGTCTATTGTTATAAAAAAATGAATATATAATCACATCAACCCTATTTTTAATTCTACAAAAAATATAAAAAACTTATGATTATTAAATTTTACGTATAATTTTCTTAAATGAACAATAAAATATAGATGATGATTGTTTTTGAAGTTTATTAAAAATGTTTATAAAAATGAAAAATAAAAACATACATATTTGCTTTTGTATCAATGATGAATATGTCAGACATACATTATCTACCATATCATCAATTATTGAAAATTCATCTCTTACCTATGATTTACGCTTTTATATAATTAGTGACTACATATCAAAAGAAAATAAAAATAAAATAGAATTACTGAATAAACAAAAAAAATATTTTAATATTCAAATTATTGAAATAGATGAAAAATATAATCCAGAAATAGACTTATGAAAATATGGACAGTATATTTTATATAGGTTAAGTATTCCTGAGATTATTTCAGCAGAAAAGATAATTTATTTAGATTCTGATATGATTGTTCTATGAAATATAGAAGAATTGTGGGAGGTAGATTTAGGAAATAATATTTTAGGAATAGTTGAGCAGGAAAAGCCAAAAAACTTTCCTTGAGATACAAAATATTTTAATTCTTGATTACTGGTAATTAATTCTCAGCTTTGGAAAGATAATAATATAAAAGGAAAAGTATTAGACTTTTTAAAAAATGAGAAACACTACTGATGGCCTGATCAAGATGCACTTAATATTGTCATTCAGAAAAATCATTTATTCTTAGATGCTTCATGGAATGTTTTACATTTTAACGTGAAAAATAAAGTAAATATATTTCATTTTGCATGATTAAAACCTTGGAGATTCATAAGCCTTAACCCCTATAATATGAGTTATTATGAATCCCTTAAAAAAATAGAGACATTAAATCAAAGAGAAAAAGTACTATATACTTGGAATAAATTCCTAGTTTTTATTCCTCTTTCAGTAAAGTCTTTTATACATAATACCTGTTATACAAAATTATATTATTTTAAAGAATATATCCTCAATCATAAATAATGTTAGCAAAATATATATCAAATAAGATGATTAAATGAGAAATATCATTCTTTATAATTATTTTAGTAAATCTCATTCGCATAAAAAGAAATATCTTATGTTTTAAAAAATGAAATTTTAGGTGACTCTTAAATATAGAACAACAAACAGAATATAATATTTCAAAAGAAAACTTTCATAGTGAAAATAAAAAAAATGGAGTTTCTCTCTTTGCAAGACTTAAAAATGCAGAAGAGTTTTTAGAAATCACCATAGAGTCTCACATAAACTATTATGATGAAATTATTTTAGTAGATAATAATTCCGAAGATAGTACTGAGTTAATATGCAGAAATCTTCAAAAAAAATATCCAAATAAAATAAAATTTTATATATACCCTTTTGAGGTTTATGGACTATGACATGAAAAATGGGATATAACTCCGGAAAATTCAGTTCACTCTTTGTCATACTATTATAACTGGACATTGTCAAAAACGAATTACAAGTATGTATCAAAACTTGATGATGATGTATTATTATTTAATGAACAACTTATAAAAGAAAAAATCAAGAATATTAAAATGAAATGATTGGATCATCTTGAAATAATACCTCAGTTAAATGTAAATCTGATTCAAAATAAAATAAAAACTCCTATTAAATGAATTTCTCATTTTCTTCCTATAATTGCATGACTCTATTGCGATCATTGAATTTTTCCAATTTCTGAAAAAACATATTTCATTAAAAGTAAAATCATGGAAAGCTTTATTTTTCCATTTTGAATAAAAATAAATAAATTATGATTTTTTCATTTAAAGTGACTCAAAAAATGCTTATGATCAAAAAATCAACATTGAAATATGTCGAAGCTTATATTTGAAACTAATAAACAATCAGAATACATTAACCTGCCAGAATACTATCTGAAAATTCTCAATAAAAAATTGCCTCTTAAAGATTTTTTATAAAAAATTGCCTCTTAAAGATTTTTTATAAAAATCTCCCATTTTTGAATATTATTTTTGGAAGAAAATGCATCTAAATCATAATCTGATTTCTTATTTGCACTCTTATACATTTCTGTAAGTGCTTGTAATAGTAAGACCTCATTTTCATTTTGAGTGAGTATAACTCTCCCCTGATTTTCATATGAATCAGAGTTTTTAGATCATAGTATTTCGCTTGGTCAGGAAGGACATTTTGTAGAAATAATGGGCAATCCCGTAGCCATTGCTTCAACTAAAACGAGTCAAAATCCCTCAAATCTACTACTGAGAACAAAGCAGTCTGATATCTGTAAATATTTATATACATTATCTTTTTTTCAGAGAAGATGTATATTTTTATTCTCTAGATCTGAAATAAGTTTCTCATATGTATCTATTAATTCCCCTTCTCAAAGTATAAGCAGCTGAGATTTTGGATATTTTTTATTAAACGTATCAAATGCCTTTATAAGAATATCTTGTCATTTTTGATATGTGAGTCTTCAGATATTAATAAAAGTGAAGATTTTAGAATCAAAATCAAAATCTGTCACTTTTTCATTTTTGAGTGCTTTAATTTTTTCTACATTAACAGAGTTATAGATGAGCTCTAATTTTTTTTCTTCGAATCAATATGTTTCCACAAATGTTTTGTATTCTTCTTTGGATATCAAAACTACCCCGTCTAATCTTTTTAATAAAAAAATGAGAATATTCATTATAAATTTTGGCCATACAGAAATTGTAGTATGAACCACTCATACACATTTTGCTCTATTTCAAAATAATATTTTGCTGATAGAAACTATCATATAAAAAAAGTCACCTTGTCACAAAATCACATCAACCTTTTCTTTATTACAATATTTTGAAACTTTATATCATAGACGAAATAAGGAAATAATTTTTTTAAATCAAAATCAAAAAATAAATTCTTCTCGAAATGAATAAATATTTCACTTATGAATATTTTGATGATTGCTTTCTTGTAAAACCAAATGGGTAAAATCATATCATGCTTCTACAAGTCAGATACTTAGGTCAGCTTGAACTTTTTCAACTCATCATCAAATCTTAATTGACTCAAATAATGAAACTATCTTCTTTTTTTTCATTTATATTTTATTATATAAGCTATTCATACTTTCTGTCATTCCAAACTTCTTTAAGACATCACTATAGGATTTTCACTCAAGTGTAAAATAATTCTGTAGTGCATATTTTATCTTTTCTGCTAGCAGCTCAATCTCTCCTGCATGAAATAATATTAAATCTTCTTTATCACTAATCTCAGAGGTTCAACCAACATTTGAAGCTATAGATACATTTTTAGTTGAAAGCGATTCAATAACGGTTGTAGGAAGTCATTCTTGATAGCTTGGATTTATCACAATACAATTATTTTCAGATAAATACTTTACTATGAAATCCCTCTCTTTAAATCAAAGAAATTTTACTCTGTGAGAAATTCATAACTTTTCACAGAGTTTATGTAAATTATTTCTTTCTTCTCCATCTCAGATAATTTCAATTTCTAAGTTTTGTATTTTTACTATAGCATGTAATAAATCAGAAACTCATTTTAACTTCACAAGTCTTCATATAAAGATAACTTTTATATCATTTGAGTTTTTCTTGATAAGATTATTCTCCAAATTCATTCAGCGATACCAAATATCACAATCAGTTCTTCAGAATTCTTTTTCTACAAAATTTTTACTTGCCTGACTAATACATAAAACTGTATCTGCTGAATTCAAAATCCATTTTCAGATTATTCTATCATAAAGATATGAAATTTTATTTTTGAATTTGGAAGAGAGCAAAACATAGTCTGACCCATGTTCAAGATGTACCCATTTTATTTTATATTTTCTTGCAATAATTCAGCCCATGAAACTTGAGAGAAAAAATCTCGTATGAGTTATAATAATAAGTTCATTTTTATTTTCTCAATTTAGCTCTCGTATAAGAGACTTTAAAATCTTATAGGAATTCCAAAATTTTTTTGTCCATAATGAAGGAGATGGAAAATTGTCTATAATCTCATAGCTCGGAAAAAACATTTTATTATGTGTGTCTACAATGGATTCAGAGGTTTTATTATTGACATCATGTCGTGTAGTATTAGTTTTTGATTGTTGACACATATTTCAGCTATAAATAAGGCTGCTTCAATGTGTCCAATATAAGAAAATATCTTCTCAAACCTTTTCCAAACCTCAGATATGTGGAGGAAAATAAGGCAGTATTTGTATTATATTTTTCTTCATTATTTTTGATTTTTTGATAGAATTTTTACAAGATCACACCATTGTCTAATATCCAATTCTTCCGCTCTTATATTCTCAGAGAAATTATTTTCTTTATAATATTCTCATATTTTTTCTTTTTCAAAACCTCATTTTATAAGATTTTTTATCAGTTTTTTTCGTGGCTCAGAAAATCATATCTTAATAATTTTTAGAAAACTTTCATCATCAATCTGTATAAAATCTTCATGAAGATTAAATAATAAAACACTTGATTCAATTTTAGGAGCAGGAATAAAACTCTCTTTCGGAACAAGAATCATTTCGCTCACATTACATTTTTTTTCTATGAATAGACTTAGCACTGATGACTTTCATTTATTTTTCCTGAGTATCTTATCCCCTACATCTTTTTGCATCAGAATAAGCATTGATTTAGGAGTATATTCTAAATCATAGAGAAAATGTCGTAATATCGGAGATGTGATATAATACGGAATATTTGCAATAACTTTATAGCTCTCAAAATCAGGAGCATATTCTAATACATCCTGATGTATTATGTTGAATTTTATATCAGCAGTATCTAGTTCTCAAAAGCTTATTCTTTCTTCTAAAATTTGAATCATGTCACTATCAAGCTCAACGAGCGTGAGAGATTTTGGATTTTTCTCTAAAAGTTTCTCAGTAAGTGCTCCATAACCAGGTCACACTTCTATAATATTTTCTCATAATATTGTCTCAGCGTCAGCAATTTCTTGTAAAATATTTTCGTTTACCAAAAAATTTTGTCATAGAGACTTTTTAGCTCTAATACTATATCTTTGTAAAATTTCTCTCGACATTTTTCTATGCTAATATTATTAATTAACAGCAGTATAAAAAAAATATAAATTATTGAAAGAGTTTTCATTTTTCAAAAGTTTATTATTACAAATATAAGACCTTATTTGTAAATAAAAAAATACGTTTTTATCTCATATAATAATAGTTTTTTACGACCTAAATATGCTAAAATTAATTTTATAAATTATATATAATAAAGTAATAATTCCTGTAGGTGAAAAAAATATTTATTTTTATTCTGATTCTCATCCAAGTATTGTTTGCTGGGAATTTTTGAATGCTCATAAATATTTTTATCCCAAATGCAACGGCAGCTATATGAGACATATGACATTGGAGAGATAGCGTCTGAGGGCAAATACCTGGAACTACTTTTGCAGGATTCGATTTTAATCAACAAATACGAAATGATGGTATCTACACGAAACCGAATAATAGTACTATACAACTCAATGAGGCTTGAGATTATCTTGTAATCTCAACAATCAGAGGGGTTGATAACTCAAATGGACGTTATAATGCTCAAGCACGTTTAGCTCTTACATCTGGAAGTTGAGATGTGTTTAGCTCATACTATACTGGATATTCAAGAGATAATTCTGAAAACACAGCATGGTTTCGTACGGTCTGAGTTGTATTAAATGCAAGTGCAAACTCTCAAGTTCAAATACAAAGAAGAAGAGATACAGATGCCCCTACTTCTTGAAGTATAGCAAATGAATCAGATGTTCAAGTTATTCGAATTTCTCAATCCAACTATTGACTCTATGGAATCTGAGGCACAGGAAACGCATATGGATGAACGACTCCAAATACTATTGATGTAGCAAACGTGCTCGCACAATCTAATATAGCCTCTATAGAGTGAAATACGGGCAGTGATACTATTACACTCAAAGGAGATAATAAAAAATATCTAGTGGCTTGGTCTGTTTCATTTGTAAATGGATGAGCTCGAACTCAACGTATTGGACATTTAGAATATGATAATGTGGATAAACTCTCAACCAGCTCATATTGTTATCAAAGAAGTACCGCAAATGAGTATTGTGGAATTGGATCGATGGATATAATCCAAACTGGAACTGCTGATATAAATATACAAACAGAAGCATACAGGTGAGCATGAGTCTGAGCAGATGAGTGAGGTGCTGATGTCGATGGAAATGCTACAACAGATGGAAATGGACAAATGATAGTTCTAGAGATGCCAGATTATCTTGAGGCGTTCCGCTGAGAGGATTCTGTGTGACTCCAAGATGTAACAGCTTCTCAAACACTCAATATTGCAAGAGATGTAAACTTCAATAATCCTCTCAGTTTTACAAAAAATAACAATTCGCAAGTGAGCGTGACTAATGCTGCTGATATTTTTTCATGGGCAAATATATGGACAGCTCGAAATGATATAAATTCAGGTTCAAGACTTACAGCCTTAGGTTCAATTACTCTTGATGGAGTGAAGCAAAGCGTCTGAGAACACTGAAATTATTCTAGATGAAATCAAGGAACTCAGGATACTTTTGCTCTCTGATTTCAACCAGCTGGTATTTATACAACAACTTGACCAGGTACTACTCTTGGAGTAAGTACTGACCCACTTCCAGGGACTGAATGAGGATGAACCGATAGAACACAGCCAGGAAGCGTTGGTTTTTTTGCCCTCAATCTTGATACACTTGTTGCTCCAGCACTCAGCCAATCATCATATAGATTTTTTGCGAATGCAAATAGTACGAATGTGTGAGGAGTATTAGCTGCTCAAAATACTCCTGCAACACTTACAAGTGATGGAGAGGCATTTAGACTTAGATCTCTTATAAATGTCTCACAAAATAAACTCAGACAAAATGAAAAGAATTTTAAACTCCAATTTGCACAAAAAAACTGAGTCTGTGATCCAGCATTTAGTGGTGAGATATATACAGATGTAACAACTACTTCAGCTATTGCTTTTAATAATAATGCCACTCCTGCTGATAACTCAGCGCTCACTGCAAATACTAATGATCCTGTAAATGGTGCTACTCCAGTAGTAAATCAAAGCTACCAAGAACTGAATAATTTCACTACTTCTGTTGCTGCAATTCCAAAAGATAGTGATGGAAAATGGGATTTCTCACTCATTGATAATACTGCTCCTGATAATACGAGTTATTGTTTTAGGGTAGTAGAATCTGATGGAACACTCCTTGATACCTATAGTATTATTCCAGAAATTACTACTAGTGTTGGTGGTAGTTGCGGATTAAATGACGTAGATATTATTTTTGAAACTGATACATATGGAGAAGATACTTTTTGGAGTTTAGTACCAGATGGAAATGCTTGTGGTGTATGAGAATTAGATAATGGCTGAAATACAAACTTAAACTGTGCCAGTGGAGGCTCTCGAAGTGCTGCTGCAGCAGATGGATATGCTGATAATAGCATCATTACTGAATGACCTTTTTCTCTTACTGCTTGAAACCAATATACACTTCATGTAATCGATGATTATGGAGATGGTATAACTGTAGGAGCTGGATGAACTGATCCTGATATTAGAATTATTCAAAATGGTGCCGAAACAGATAATTTCTCAGTAGTATGAAATTGAGGAGTATTTTCTTTTACTGTCGAGAGTCCAACTGGATGTGTTGATACTATAAAACCTGATGTCACAGTAAATCAAGCTCCTACTCAAGCTGATCCATCTACAAATGGAAGTGCTACTTTTAGAGCAGTGTTTAATGAACCTATTAATATAGCAACCTTCACTTTATGAGACATATCACTCACGGGAACAACGTGATTAGTTTCATCAAATCCAGTTGAAGTAAGTCCAAATGATGGAACAACTTTTGAGTTTACAGTCTCTGGAATGACTCCTGCGGATACAGTTTCAGCGACAATACCAGCATGATGAGTTGAAGATTTATCTTGAAATACAAATAATGTATCTACTTCAAGTGATAACTCGGTGACATATACACCTATTGTAACTCCAGGACCAGGTGGTATTTGAACATGACTGAATCTCTGGCTCAAATCAAATGTGGGAACTAGTACTACAACAAATAATGCAAACCTTACTACATGGAATGATCAATCTTGAAATGGAAAAAATGCTACAGCAGTTACTGCTCCAACATATCGAAATAATACAACAGATAATATTAACTTTTATCCAGTAGTAAATTTCAATGGGACAAATCAATTTATGAGAAATACAACGGGATGAATGAGTACAAAAAATTACTTTGCTGTTGTAATTCCTAGAAACACCGTAAATGCAGCATCTTCAGGTGCTGTCCCATTTGGATTAGAGTGTATATCCGGAGGGTGTGGACTAACATTTTGAGGTCTTGTATTAGGAGCATTTACAGCAGCTATATCTGACGAAGTAATTACTCATGCACTATGATCCTCTGCAAATTGGAGATCATCAGATATTGGAGCCTCTACATTTACCGCTGATAAACCATTGCTTATATCTGTAAATGAGAATCTTTGAGCAAATGGAACAGATATATATGAAAAATGAGTGCAAATAAATGATGTTACTGCAAATACCTATCAATTTGAAACTAATACTAATTATAGTATTGGGGCATCAAATGATGCTGCAAATCGGAATTATTTTAATGGAAAAGTAGCTGAAATCATAAATTTTGACGAAAGATTATCTGATTCCGAAAGAGTTCGAATAGAATCATATCTAGCATTTAAATATGGTATCACACTTAAAAATGGTACTCAGAACTATATTGCGTCCAATGGAAGTACTATATTTTGGAATAGTTCTACAGCATGAGCATATAATAAAGATATATTTGGAATTGGGAGAGATACAACACAATCACTTGCTCAAGTTCAATCTAAATCTATAAATGATAGTTCTGTTTTAAGTATTCAAGCTGTTGGCGAAGGAACAAATATAAATCCTGCTTTCGTTGATATAACAAATAATGAATTTTTTACAGTAGCGAATAATGGTGAATGAAATTTTTGGTCTTCTATTGATAGACCTTCATGATTTGATACACTTTCCAGAAGATGGAAAGCACAAGAAGTATGAGATGTAGGAACACTAAATCTTGATTTTAATGTCGCAAACACAAATTTTGATATACCAGTTCCTAATTCTGGTACAAACTATTATTTTCTAGCTGATACGAATAATAATTGAAATCTTGCTGATGAAACACCAATACTTATGACAAATCAAGGATGAAATATTTGGAGAGCAGCTGGAGTGAATATTGGAAATGGACAAATTTTTACTATTGCGACACAATCTTCGATAAATAATATTCCTACAGATATTTCACTTTCACCTAATGCTATAAATGAAAATGTAGCTGCTAATTCTATAATTGGGACATTTTCTACAACAGATAGTGATATTTGAGATTCTCATACCTACTCCCTTGTATCTGGTGTTTCAAGTACAGATAACCCATTCTTTACCATATCTGGAAATACTTTGAGACTAATTCATTCACCAGATTTTGAAATAAAAAATTCTTACATGATTCGAGTTCAAACAAATGATTGAAATTGAGGAACCTACCAAAAAGTATTTACTGTTAGTATTAATAATTTGTGAGAAGCTACTACTTCAATTATAGATTTTGAGAACCCAATAAATAATTACAAATATAAAACAACTTCGGGTATTTGGACTCGTACTACCACAAATCCATTTTCGTGAACTTCTTCATTTGAAAGTGGAATTAATTGACAAGCAAATACGCAAGCATGTTTTGAAGTAAATCATAACGCAAGTACTCCTGGAACTATTAATTTCTATAGAAATGTCTCTTCGGAAACAAATGATTTTTTGAGATTTTATATTGATAACACCCTTATACAATCTTGGAGTGGAAATGTTCCTTATGCACAATTTATATCAGCTGAACAAACACCATGATTACATATATATAAATGGTGTTATATCAAAGATGGTGCAACAAATGGAGGAACAGATAGAGCATATATTGATCAAATTGAATTCAAAACCAATGCTGTAGATATTACACCTCCAACAATCAGTAATCTAAACTTTGCAAGTGGTTCACTTCTTCCAGGATGAAATCATACATTAAGTGTTTCATACAGTGATATTGAGAGTGGGATTAACACTGCAAGTGCGGTAAGAGAGCTCTACAGATGGAATGGTACAGACTGGGGAGCTGATATTTCTGCAAGTGCATTAATCAATGGCACAATTAATAATACAACAGCGAATTATACAACAAATAATTTAGATTTTTGAAAATATTTATTTGTATTTCGGATAAGTGATAATACTTGAAATAATAGTGCTATATTTAATTCTGTATTTTATATAGATAGACCTATTTTCCTTATATGAGATGAAGAAATAGATATATGAGATTTGTCTGCTAATGAGCAAAAATTCTCGTCCTCAACGACTCTAACTGTGAGAACAGTTTGAGCACCATTTAAAATATTTCTCAATAGAAATACTGACCTTACTGATCCAAATGGAAATATAATTCAAAATTGGGATGGATCAACTGGATATTGATATGATATTACTCCCCTGTCTGGAAGTATTACTACAATTACTCTAGATGAGCTTATAGTAAGTCAATGAGGATGAATCAATCAAGACTGAGAACTCAATACATATGTATACAATATTCAAATATGAGCAGAGGTAGATGAGCAGCAAGAAGCTTGAGATTACCAATGAAATATAGATTTCAAAATACAACTTGATTATTAAAAGATATATTTCATAAAAACTTAATTTTTTCTTAAAAAAGACTCTAAAAAGAGTCTTTTTTTTGACAGAGTATAAAATAATATGCTAATATACTTAAAGCTATGGAGTGCACTCTCTTCTTTAGCGGAATACTTTATTTTATAACTATTATAGTTATGACAAAAACAAAAATACAAAAAGTTCTTGCCGTAGTTGCTCTTGGAGCAATCTCGACTCTGAACTTTTCTGCTGTTTCTGCTGCAGTACAAATTGGTACTGGGGCAATTACAGGTTCTGGAGCATCTGCTTCTGCAATTATCTGGGATGAAAATTTCCCTGGATTTGCAACTGGTTCTGTTTCAGATATCAAGGTTAAAGCGAGAGTAAATCCTACGCTTAACATGTCTATTTCTGATGAAGAAATTGATTTAGGAATTCTCGCTGCTGGGGTAACCTCTACTGGATCACTTTTTCTAGAAGTTGGTACTAACGCAAAATCTGGAGTTTCTATTACTGCTCGATCACAATCTGGTGGACTTACAAACACTGCAGATTCTGGTCTCCAAATTAATGATCTTACAACTGATGGACTCGCTGAAAGTTATACTTTCGCTTCAACTCCAAATGCTGTAGATGATTCAAGTTCACCAGCATTTGTTGCTACTGGACTTACTGAAGTAGAAGTAAATGATAATGCTACTGAAAACGTTATTTATACAACAAATAAAGGTGAGGCAACAAACCTTGAAGATGATGTAGAATTTGTAGTTTCAGCAACTGCTGGAGAAGAAACTCCTGCAGGAGACTATGAAGATAATGTAACATTTACAGTAGTTGGGAACTTCTAATAATATGAAACTCTTATAAACTGTAAAAAGATTAAAAGTCTCGCTCTTATGCGGGGCTTTTTTTGATTTTTCAGATTTTTCTATACTATAATAAATATTAATTTTATCTTTATTTCTATGATGAGAATTCTTTCCATATTCCTATATATAGTATTTTTTACGCTGATGATGTTTCAAGAATCATTTGCAGCGATTAATTATAGCCTCACACCTATTCGCTATGAACTTGAGATGCAACCATGAGAATCAAAAGTACTCCCAGCAAGCATCAGAAATAACAGTGATAAAGTCGTAACACTTCCTGTAACAACATCCGATTTCCAATCAAATGGTACCACTTGAACACCGAGTCTAGTACGAAAATCCGAGCTGGTGTTTCCAGATCAAGAGCTCTCTACTTGGATAACGCTTGAATCTAACGCAATCACCCTCAATCCATGAGAAGAAGGAACTGTAAATTTTAACATTTCTGTTCCAACAAATGCAACTCCTGGATGACATTATTGAGCAGTTATCTTTAACAATCCAGGTTCTGAAACAAGTACAGGTGGAAATATAGGAGTCAATGTTGATTATGGAATTATTATTTTAGTAAATGTGAGCTGAGAAGTTATTGTTGATGTAGATATAGAAGACCCAATTATTGGCTGAAGTGGGAAAGCCCCAGTTTATGACAACTGTCCATCATGAGATACTTCAGGAAGTATTTTTGATGGATCTTGTGGAGAATGAAATCAAAGTCCTGTTACAGATAATAACTCAGGAGAAAACTCAAATGAAATACCTTGGTATGAATGAGTAGATGAGGATTGAAATCCGATATATGTATTTCCGGATTCATGCCCGTTATGAGATTTTACACAGAGCAGGTATGATGGAGAATGTATACATTTAAATCAAAATGACAATACAAATTCACAAGCATGAAATTGAAGTGAGAATGATTCAACAAACACTCCTTGAACTGAAGGTGATAGTTTTGAAGTCTCATTTACCTTTCCAATAAATAACAAGTGAAATACACATATTAAGCCAGAATGAAAAATCATACTAAAGGATGAAAATGGAAATGTCATTAAAGCTATTTGAAAAGAAACTGTTATCAATGAAAATTGAGCCGTAATTGGAGAAAAAATAGTTGATTACATACCTATAAATGACCAAGGATGAAATATTCTTCCAGGAACAAAAAGAATATTTGAATCAGAGTGGAAATGATTCCCTTATAAAACCTATGATGACGCTTGAAATCAAATAGTAAACTACTGGTCACCAAGTGAGTTCTACACTCAAAAAAATAGAGAAAATGCTGGCTTTCTTATGTTTTGGCAACGAGTATCAGAAGTACGACAACACAAAACAATTACTGCTGACATAGAAATGATATACTACGATGAAAAATGAAATCCAATTACATTTACTACCTCAAAAGAATTTCCAGTTCAGTACATTGAAGATCAAATTACAAATAATCCTTACTTCATACTAGCATTTATACTCATACTAATGATTATATGAATGACTTGGTGAGCAATACGATGGTGGTTTGCTATTGCTAAAAAAAGAAAATGTTGGAATTGTCATGAGCAAATTAAATCTCATTGGGAAACATGTCCATATTGCCAAGCTATTCAAAATAAAAGAAAGCACAAAGCTTTTGAGCAATCGCAAATGAAACAAGAAGAACTCAAACAATGACGAACAAAAAAAGTTTCTCCCGCTCGTAAAAAAACAAATACAAGTACTTCGGCTCCAAAAAAGGTTTGAAGACCAAGAAAAAATCCATCTGAAACTAAATAATAAAAAACTGAGCTAAGCTCAGTTTTTTATTATTGAATTGGGTTTTCTGTATAATGTGTAGGATTAATTCTTTCGGTATTTCATAATATTTGTCACATGATTGAAAGCATCTCATCGTACTTTGTTCTCTCCTGCTGAAAATATTCTTTATGATTATCATTGATAACTTCACTTTTATTTAGCTTAGTTATATCATAAGCAACCAGAGAATATATATTTAAATTTGTATTTGCTAACTCCATACATTCCCCTTCTAATCCCCAATCAGCTATTCTATTCCCAGCAGGGACTAGTGGAATATTTCAGGTACATGTAAGTCTTTCTGAAAGAATTCAACCGTTACAAAGTTCTTTATATTGTTTATAGTATACTCATTCTGGACCAAAATTTTTGGTAATATCATCGATAATTCTGAGTGGATCTGTAAGTGCGGATTCTTTATCAGCCTCTAATCACTGTAAAAATGCAAGTTGCTCATCTTGAATTTCTTTAAATTTTTCATCAAGAATAATTTGATCTAAGATGAGTTCAGGATCATTGCTTGCCATACATGCAAAGTCTGTGATAGAGCGAGAACTTCCATTTCTATTTGCCACAACACATTGCTCAAATTTAGAAGCATATCAACAGCTCAACTGCGGAATAGGGTCAGACGTGTTTGCTTGACCTGAACCATATCAAATGAATAGCAGTCACGATGATATGCTGGCGAGGACACAGGATGTAATTATGATTTTTTTCATTTTATTTTTTTGAAAATATTTTTAATATTCCTACTGTCATTTTTCAAAATGTGTTAATTCATTTTTTTCCTGTATCCTTTCAAAAATCCAAAAGTTTTTCACTCACTTTTTTTCATTTTTTTGTTCTAGAAAGACCAAATATTGAGGCAGCTGCGCCTCAAACAATAATTCAAGTCACTAATTTATCCATTCAACCAATAGATTTTTTGATTGTTTTTTTACCTCTTCTAAAAATCATACGCGAGCTTAAGAATATATTCTATTAATTTTAATGTTTTTACTATCAAATCGTAATTTAGGAATATAAATCACGAGAAGATTATTTTCCATAACAGCTTTTACCGATGAAAAATCCATATTTTCAGGAAGAATAACATTTCTTAAAAATTTTCCCCAAAAACACTCAGCGTTTTTTACCTGCATAGAATGTTCATAAAATTCTTTAGGTTTATTACGCACTCAAGAAATAGTAAGAGTGGTATTATGAACTGAAATATCTATATCTGCTAACTCAATTCCAGCAACAGGAGCTAATATATATACACTCTCATGATTTTCCAATATATCAAGCGCTATTTGTCACAATTCTTCAACCGCTTCTTCACGCTCAGATTGTTCTTGCACAACAGCAACTTCTTTACTTTCATTTTCTTGAGATTCTCCATCTTCTCATACTCAGAAAAACTTAATCATTTCTTATTAAATTAGAGCCATAAAATTATATAAATACTAGTATTTTTTAGAAAAAATACAATATTTTCCTAGTTTTTATATTGCGCAATATCATTGAATACTTTTTGAGAAATTTCACTAATTACAGAACCCATATCAGTAAAACTCTCTCAACGTGTCATAACACATAAAATATATGGGTTCTCAGGATAGTAAATGATTCCACAATCATGAAGTTGTTTTATATTTGAATTTGTAACAGATCGCTCTCAGAATTTATGCGCAATTTTAATATATCCAGGAATTTGAGCTCGTAAACCATCACGATAAGAACTCTCAGATAATAATCAAAGAATATATTCTGATAAGTTTGGGCTTAAGTATGAAGCATTATATAGTATACGCAAGAACGAAGCATATCTTTTTGTATTAATTCCATGAGAAAAAATATTTGTACTCTCATCAGTAATAACTCCTAAATCTAGATATATTTCCTTTACTTTTTCTTGTCATAGGTAATCAAAGAGCGAATTTGCTGCCACATTATCTGATTCTATAAGCATATTTTCCATAAGAGTTTTTAAGCTTTGGGTACCTGTATACTGCGGAACGTCAGATCAAATATTTCTCTGAGCACTGCTGAAATGTGATCATTCAATAGAAATATTATTCATATCCTCAGGGCTATAATACGACAATAAGCTCATAGCTAATGGAAGTTTTAAGAGACTTGCAGGAGTAAATAAGATTTCATCATTGTATGAATAATTATTCCCCGTTTTGAGTGATTGAAAGTAATAAGAAACTTCGCTAACCAGATTATTTTCTATACTGGATTCAATAAAATGTGATAAGTTTTCTCTAATACTTCAGGGATTATAAAACTGAATATTATTTACACACTCCAAAAGAGGACTAATAAATGTATAGTTTCCAACTTCTCTTACTTCTCCAGAAGTATTAATATTTTGATAAAATTTATTGACCAAAAATCATGTAAATAGAGCTATAAATACATTAGAAATCAATAATATAAAAATAAATTTATGTTTCATTTTATCCGTCAGAATTAAGAATGATATGATATGACTCTAGTATATTCGTCATATCAGCTTTTAAGGGAGCAAAAAATATCTTTTGTTTTCCATATAATGATATTTCAATTTGCATAGCATGTAAAGCTTGCCGAGTTAACTGAAATTCATTTTTCACTCTATGATTAATATCTTTATCCCCATATACACTATCTCCAATGATTGGAAATCATATACTCGCTAAATGCACTCTAATTTGATGCGTTCTTCCAGTGAGAAGATCAATTTTTACGACCGTATATGATTCTCAAATATATCCAATAACTTCTCCATGCGTAATAGAATGTTTTGGGTTTATAGGATTGTGAACAGTCATTTTAATCCTATTATGCGGATCTCTTCCTATTTCAGATTCTATGGTAAAATTCTTATCAGTAATGGTTCAAACTACTATCGCAATATAATATTTTTTTAATTTTCTTTGCTTTATGGTGTCTGAAAGATATTGCATCATAGCATCATTTTTTGCTACCATAATTGCGCCTGACGTATCTTTATCAAGTCTATGTACAATTCCAGGCCTCTGCTCTCAAGATATGACAGGTAAAGCATTTTTACAATGATATAGAAGCGCGTTTACCATTGTACCTGACTTTCCTTCAATTCATGGAGTTGGATGAACATTGATTCAAGCTTGCTTATTCAGTACTATGATATTTTCGTCTTCAAAAACAATATCAAGAGGAATATTCTCTGCCTTAAGGTTTACACTGGTAACAATTTCTTCTATCAAAATTTCATCTCAAGACGATATTTTTATGTTCTTTTTTACTTTCTCTCCATTAACACTCACAGCGCCAGAGTCAATCATCTTTTGGATATAACTTCGTGAAATCTCAGTAAAAAGAGCTGACATATACATATCAACTCTTTGTTTTTTCTCAAGAAATACACAAAAGTGGAATTTCATTACAAACCTAATGATTTTTTAATTTCTTCTTGTTTTAATTGTTCTTCCTCTTGAAGTGATTTATTCGCAAGTTCAGATCTGTATAAATCACCTAATTGAAGCCATTCTTGTTGTTGTTTTGCAAGAAGTTTTTTTATATCATCTGGATGGTCTTTTGCAAGCTCTCTAAATTTTTCTCTTTCTTCTGTAAATACTTTTGAGAGTTCATCAAATTGAAATTGAGAAAGCGTTGGAACAGCGTCAATCACTCTCTTTTTTTCCATAGTATTAAGTGAAAGGGAATGTTTCAAGAGGTCATGGAAGAGCTCTTCGTCAATTTCAACCGCTTCACTGTGAAGTTTGAGCAAACCAAGTACAATACTATCTACTTCTGCTTCCGTAATTTCAGTGGCAGTCATTATATATTTGATAAAATGTAAATTTCACTAAAATTATATCAATAATTTGCGAAATACAATTTTTTTTAGCTTTTTTATGAGTATTTTTAAAACCACCTGAGTAGTCCTACAAACAAAAAAGCTCTCCGAAAAAGAATTTTTATACTGTGTGTTTTTTATGGAATATGGAATTCTTTGGGTAAAAAAACAAAAAAAAGTTCGTGAAAAACCAATTGATACTGGATATTTGTTTCACTGCGAAATAATTACCTCAAATAAAACGAGTATTCATATAATCTGAAATATAAAAGTTTTATGAAATTATGGCATAGAAAATAAATCATACCATGACATTGAATCATTTTTAAAATTACTGTGAAAAATAAAATCTGAAATACCAGTATGAAATCCTCATAGTGAAATTTTTCATGTACTATCGGTATGTATTAGTCAGAATCTTAACAGCTGAAAAATCCTTCTTATGCACCTCAAAGTTATCGCAATTCTCTGAAATCTTCCAGATCAAAACTCAGATGAAGTGACTGAGAAAACACTGAAATTTATTCATAAATATAGCTTTAAAGAAATTTTAAAACTCTGAGAAATACCAGAAGATGTGAAAAAAAAATTAGAGCTGATGCTCTAATTTTTTAATACCCAATATTATCCCTAATTTGTGCTAACAGACTTTTATCTGTATCTGAAATACTCTTTGGCATAAGAGCCTCTATCTTTACGATAAGGTTTCATTTCTTGCTGCCTTCTGATTTTCAGAATTCTTTCACCCTAAACCTTGCTCCCGGTTTCGTGCCTGCGGGGATAGTAAGTTTTGCTTTTTGACCATATACACCCGAAACCTCGATTTTACAGCCGAGAATTAAGTCAAAAACTGGAACCTCGTAGCTCTTTTCAAAATCAAGAATCACTGGTTTTTCTGGAGCTTCCTGACGTGTATCATACTGTGATGAGCTTCTCGTTCTTCCCTGCGATCCCATTCATCAAAATAAATCTCAAAAATCAAACTCAACGTTTTGTGAGCTTCTTCCTCCACCTCAAAACCCAGAAAAAATATCTTCAAATCAAGAAAATCATCCTGCTCCACCAGCTCCTGAAAATGGATTTCATCCACCATAGGAGCCTCATCCAGCTCTTCCAGATGAAGATCCAAACATATCATATTGCTTGCGCTTTGATTCATCTGAGAGTGTTTGATAGGCTGTATTTGCATCCTTGAATTTTTTTTCTGCTGAGGCATCTCACTTGTTTTTATCTGGATGATATTTCATTGCTTGTTTTCGATAGGCCTTTTTTATTTCATCCTGACTTGCTGATTTACTCACTCAGAGAATATCGTAATAGTTTTGTGCCATAATTTATTTGACTTTTTATTATTTTATATTATATATAATATATTAATTCAATAAATTTTTCTCTTCTATGAAAAAAATTATGATATGTATTATAATGCTTAGCTCTTTCTTTTCAAGCATATTTTCAGTGAGTGCTCAAAAATGATTTTTATCTGATTTGCTTGAAATTCAAACTGGACTTGAAGTCTATGATTTGGAAAATATTCCAAAACTTACATCACAAAATTATAGCAATGCTGCGGTTCAAGAAACATATAATGAATTCATGAGAGTAGATTCTTTGCTGAGAAATGAATTTATTCGTCAATACAGAAACTGAGATATAAGCTACTATCAAATCTCAGATATAATTCAAAACTACAAAGATTTTCTCTACTATACAAATAAAACTTTTTGATACATTTCTGAGACGGAAAGATGACTCAGAGGACCTCAATTAAATAATGCTATAGCAGATAGTTACAGTAATATGCGAATGAGCTATAATAGAATCATAAACATTTTGAAATAAAAAAGAGCATATGCTCTTTTTTTTATAATTCTAGATTATAATCTGAATTTTCTCTATCAGCTTGTACTCATTTTTCAGAAAAAGTAACAACACGTTTTTTCATATGATTCACGATGTTTTTATCATGTGTTGCAATAATAACGGTTTTTCCGTCTTTATTAATATCATCAAAAATTTTCATAATTTCAAAGGCCGTAACTGGATCTAAGTTCCCTGTTGGCTCATCACCTATAATTATGCTTGGATCATGAACGAGAGCTCTTGCAATCGATACTCTTTGCTTTTCTCATCCGGAAAGCTCTTGTACTTTTGTATCTTTTTTCATAAGAAGTCCAACTTGTTCAAGTACTGTTGGGACTCGTTTTGATATTTGTGAATCTTTATAACCGCAAACTTCCATTGCAAATGCAACATTATCATAGACGGTTTTTGTTTCTATCAATTTATAGTCTTGAAATATCACTCAAATACTTCTTCTATAATCAAGCAGAAGTTTTTCAGTAAGATTTTTATAAAGAAATCCTCCATTGTCTAATACAATGTCTCCTCTCTCTGGAAAAAAATCTCAGATAAGGGAGCGAATTAATGTGGTCTTTCCACTTCAAGAGTAGCCAATAAAAAAAACGAACTCTCATTTTTTAATTTCGAGGTTTATATTTCTCAGAACTACTTTATTTTTAAAGCTCAGAGTAAGATTGTCTATTTTCATAGGAATAATTTAGTTGCGCGCATGTCCTTAGCATACCATTTTCACAAAAAAGAGCAAGAAAAATATAATTCTTGCTCTTGCACAGATGCTACAATATTCTCTTACTCCATTTATTTTTTATTTGCTGCTGATCTTTCTTGCTGCTTTGCTCTCTTTTCGTCTTCTTTTTTTTGTTTAAATTCTTCTTTTTTCTTTTCCCACTGCTCTTCTGCTTTTTCTATATCTTCCATTGATTTATTAATTTTTTCAACAACAAGTTTTCGTGGTTTACAGTATCGCTCTCTGGAAACTTGGAGTATTTTTTCATAGCGCTCTGCAAACTCTTCTGGATCTTTTGCATGTGGAGGAAAGGTTGATGCTGAAAAAATTGGAGAAGGCATACCATCAATCAGCTGCTTCATATAGATAGTATATTTTTTTTGATTCATCAAATCTTCTGCTTCTATATCACCAGAAAATGCATCAGCGAGAATCGCAGAGTCATGATGACCTACTTGGAATGATACAAGCGTTCAGACATTTCAAAATACGGCTCACCGCACTGTTTCCGTCATCTGGTCAATATACTGATTCGCCATGACAAGATTGAGTTTATATTTTCTCGCTTCTGAAAGTATGGTTCAAAAACTATCAGTTGCAAAATTTTGGAACTCATCTACATAGAGATAGTAATCCACCCTTTTTTCTTCTGGAATATCTGCTCGGCTCATCGCATCCAGCTGAAATTTTGTTACCATCATCGCTCATAGGAGACTCGAAGCATCTTCTCAGATTTTTCACTTTGAGAGATTCACGATAATAATTTTTTTATTATCCATAGCCCACCTCAGTGAAAAAGAATTTTTAGGCTGCCCGAGAACATTTCTGAGTATCGTACTTGAGAGAAATTGCCCGACTTTATTGAGAATTGGACCTGCAGTCTCACTTCTCTGCTGTGGGGTAAGTTTCCCATATTCATGCGTCCAGAATTTCTTCACTACGGGATCAGTAATTTTATTTACCACCTTATTTCTATAGACTTCGCTGGTGAGCATAAGAGGAATGGAAACAAGTGTTGTATTTGGGTACTCCATAAGAGCAAGGACCGTATTTCTGAGGGTATGCTCAAGACGAGGTCCCCATGATTCTCAAAATATTCTTTTAAAAATACCAACGAGGCCAGAAGCTACAAATGATCTTTGATCTTCTGAAATATCTTCAAGCATATTAAAAGCTATTGGCCACTCTTTGTCGCTTGGATCAAAAATAATAGTTTGATTTGTTCTTTTTTTGGGAATCAGACCGATGATTCCCTCAGCCAGATCACCATGCGGATCAATGACTGCAACTCACCTTCATTTATGGATATCATCCATAATCATATTCTCAAGCAGTACAGATTTCCCCATACCCGTTTTTCCAATGATATACATATGACGTCTTCTATCATCAGCCCCCATACCAAAACTCATATCTGTTCACCTAAAATTTGTTTTTCCTATTGGTGTAAGAGAAGTATTTGGAGTAATGTCATCTTCTAAATCTGGGTCTATGATAGGAAGATTTGATGGTGGTTCAAATGCTCTACTACTCACCCAGTTTATATATGGAGTTTTTACGTAATTTGTTGGGAGGTGGACAAATCAAGCAAGCTCTGAAGTTGAAAGTATATCTCATTTTGAAATAATTCTTTTTTTTGCCTGCTGAATATCTGTAATATTACGAGTAATGGTAGAGAGTTTTAATGAATTTTGACCAAAGAGAGAATATACAGAAAGGGTTGAAGCTATCTCTCCTACCGCGGCTCTTGTCTCTAATGAATCTTCCCCAGCACAAATAATATTCATCTCTACTCTGTAAGCTTCACTTGAAAGTTTTGATAAAAACTTTGCGTCTATTGAATCAGGATTATCAAGCTGATTGCTTGCTTTTTCTGCATCAGATGAGTGTTCCTCTCCTCGTATCTCAGATTCAGAAGCTCATCTTGGGATAAGCAGTGAGATGATCTTTCACAGAAGAATAAATGGAAACATGATTAACTTTAAGTATGCGTAGCTAGGATGAAGCTGCAGGTTTTTGATAAATTTTGGACGGTCTGATGAGAGAATTTTTATAATCTTTTTAGCATCTTTCTTCCAAGCTTTAGATTGGACAGGGGTAAAGTTCACTTGAAAGGTATTGAGCGTATATTTTCAAGTTTTAGAGAGTGCTCCTGTCAGTGAACCAAATGGATCAACACTGACTCACTTCCCTACTTGAAGATCATCTTCAAATGTTTTGAGGCTATAAAAAAAATGTTTCTTAGCAGTGAGCTTTCAAAGGGTAATCTTGTCTTCTGGGATAGATTTGAGATAATCAGAAACCTCATATATTTCTACATTATTATAATGAGCATATATCTGATTTTTGAGGAAGTTTTCATATTTAGACGGGCAAATGAGAAAGAAACGGATTCTGTTTCATACCTTTGTTATCTCAAAAGTGAATGAATCCTGTTTATTTTTCGCATCAAAAGCTCTATGTAAAATGACCAATATTTCATTAAAAATTACTGGTCACTTTTCATTTTGTTTATCTACAAGGATTTCTAGGTATTTTCTGCGCATTGAGTATAAAAAAAATATGCCTCTATTATAGCATATTTTTTAAGAATTGTAATTTTTTTATGAGTTTTCTGTATCATCATCACTGTCAATTGCCTCAATAAGTCCACTTGACCATAAACCATGTTGATTACAACTTGATCTGATTTCAAATCGTTCAAGACCAGATACATCAAATTCAGCAACTGGGTCCTCATCTGGCATAATAAATATTTCTTCAACAATGTGTCCTTCATCATCTACAAGATATATTGCAGTAATTCTATGATCCTCACCGCTTCCATGCATAGAATCTCATCAGATTGATACTTCGATACTTTCACTATCATGATGATCTATATGAGGAAAATGTTCTTTTTCAATATGAGACATTTTATGTACATCATCAATATATATAACCTCATCCTCTATTGGTGAAAAGTCATCAAAACTCCCATCACACATAGGGCAATGAATATCTTCATCTATTTCATCAATACAGGTCCCTGGTTCAATACCATCTTCAACCTCACCAAGAGACTCATCATAGATATGTCCACAGTTTACACAAAGAAATCTCATAGAAAAATAATTATGAAGTAGGGTTTCTTTTTTGTTCTTCCCTGATATACTAAGAGAAATATCTCAAATAATCAAATTTTTTGTGTATAAATTATCACCTCAAGAAAAGTCAGCATTAAAAAATTACATAGGAGTAAAATCTCAGTCTGGAGAATATGAAAAAGCCTTGAGAAAAAAGGCAGAAAAATATTGTAAAATTTTCAAACATATTCCAGGAATTGAGTGAATATTTCTCTGCAATTCAGTTGCTATGAATACGGCAGATAAGAACTCTGATATTGACCTATTTATTATCACTCGAAAAAACAGACTTTGGACTGCTCGCATCTCTATGACGCTGCTTTGAATGATTCTCAGAGTTCGAAAAACAAACAAACGTCATGCTTGAAAATTTTGTCTTTCATTCTTTATAGATATGAGGACACTAGATTTTGATACCATATCAATTCAGAGAGATATATATCTGAGTTATTGGATAGAAACGCTTATTCCTCTCATCAATAGGAATAATATATATGAAAGATTTATAGCAATCAATTCTTGAGAGCACTGAGAAATTTATACATTCGCCGAGACTGTGAATACAGGAAAAATATGAGTTATTTCTCAAATATGAGACAATATTGAATATATATTCAAAAAAATATTTCTCCCTCGAACACTTAAGAAATATGAAGCACTGTGAAAACCAGAATGAGTCATAATTGATGACCACATGTTAAAGTTTCATAACAAAGATAGAAGAAGAAGTATCCGAGATGAAGTTTTAAAAAAAATCTAAGCATATGCTTAGATTTTTTATGTTTTTCTTTCGACAAGTACTTTTCCCATAGAACCATCATCAATTTCTTGAACCGTGAAGCAAAGCTCACTTTCTGTTAATTCATCATTTTCATCAAGAATCATAAAACATATTTTTTCTCATTTTTCAGGAAATCTCTCAAGCTTATGAGTTATGATATAACTCACCGTTTCACTTCAGAACTCCTTTTCATCAAGTCATATATTTGGAAATTCTAAACTGAATTCATCAAGTATATCATCGAGAAGTATACCAGAGTCTACGATATAACAATCCTTACCTTGTTCTAGAATTTCATCTGTTTCAAAGTCTGTTTCATCGTGTATTTCTCCAAATACTTCCTCAATTATGTCTTCTATTGTAGTGATACCCGCAACTCAACCATATTCATCCATAACAATGGCAATATGCTGACGGGTTTGTTTGAAGCTTTCTAGAAGAATATCTATAGGTTGATTAATTGGAGCTTTCAAATATTTTTTAAAATGTAGCTCAGAGAGTTTTTTATTAGAATGTCCTGCCTTTTGCTCTCTCAGAATATCTCTAATAGTAATAATTCAAACAATATTATCAATTTGCTCATGATATACTGGAATTCTACTATGTGTATGTGTGGTATAATATTCTAATGCTTCAGATATTGTCACTTCATCAGAAAGTGCATCTACTTTTACACGTGGAACCATTATTTCCTCTACCAAAGTATCACTAAATTCAAGTGTATTTTTGAGTCTTTCATGCTGCTGATCCTCAAGGGTTCCACTATCTTTTCCTAAATCTATAAAGCTTTCCAGCTCTTCTTCTGTCATTTTCGTCACGACTCACTTCCCAGTAAACATTTTTATCATTATCTCTAGGATAATAATCAGTGGATACATGATAAAAATAAGCACTTTATAGAGTGGCGCTACTTTGAGAGAAATACTCTCAGCATTTTTTGCAGCAAAACTTTTTGGAACAATTTCTCAAAAAACGAGAATAAGAAAGGTAATGAGTCACGTTGCTAGACCAATAGCAAGTGATTCCTCCATTCACGAAGAAGCTGCAAGAGTAATTGAAATTTGTGTTGCAAGCGCTGCAGCATATACATTTACAAGATTGTTACCGACAAGAATCGTAATAAGTAATTTGTCTGTTTGTGATTTTATTTGCGCAAGAGCCTTTGAGCCAAAGAGCTTTTGTTTTACAAGAGAATCTAGTTTATGATTTGGTAAGCTCATCAGAGCAATTTCTGTTCCAGAAAAAAATCAAGAAAGAATAAAAAGAAAAACAAAAAGCACATACTGCCAGGGATCCATAAATAGCGAATAAAAAATAATACAGGTATTATATTGAAAAAAACTTGAAGTAAAGCTGAAAAAATGTGTATTTTTCTGAAATTACAAATCAAGCCATGGAAGATTCCATTTCTGAGAAAGATAGTTTCATACTCGATTCATTTCTACTGGAGTAAGGACTCTGTCATAGGTAATAATTTCTCATATATCCAGATTTCCTTTAAATAATGTTCCGTTCGTCAGTCATCAAAAAAATCCAGTTTGAACAGGAGCATCATGTACTACACTCCATATTGCAGGACTATCTACCTCTGCGAGAGAAAGTCACAAGTTAATATTAGTTCCAGCACCTGTGCTAGTTGCTCATCCAAAGTATGCTGTTCAAGTACCTCATGTATTTCCATCAATCGAAATATCATATCAGTTCGTAGTTGGAGTATTTATAAATGTATATCCTGCTGATGAACCTGTATTTTTTCCATAAATTGGAGTTACATTATTTCCTGAACTTGATCAATTTGGATTTTGGACTACAAAAAATGAGGTAACAACATCCACTTGTGATCAAGACCTTAAATAATCCTGAGAAAATGAGATAGTGTTCAGCCCACCTAATTTTGAGATTCATGTCGATGGCCTATCTCCTAGTGTTGACTGAGTAAGAATATTTCAATTTCAAGACTTATCTCTCCACTCTGAAACGAGTCATGAAGAAACTGAAATGGTAGAAGTATCACTCGCATCAAGCCACATATTTATTCCACTCGGTAAAAATGGATTTGCACTTTTTAGACCTAATATTTCAAATTGATCTGCAATGAGTCTTCCTTCGTTATCAACGAGCATATGTGATCAAAGATATCAAAAAATAGATGGGTCACTATCATCTATAGGATTTATATATATGCTCTCTCAACTCGATGATTCAGCTGTTAATTTATACAGTAATGATCCTGAACCAGTATTTTCAACAAATACTGCATAATCGTTTGCAGTAAAGTCAAAGCTCATGGTATTTGAGTTTATCGTATCACTTAAAGTTAGGTCATTTTGAATATATCAAATATCTGCTATTTGTCATGTTCAAAATTGTGATGACTCAATGACGAGTTCCATAGAATTATCATATATAGCTTTATTAATTCTATAAACTACTAAACGAAATGATGAATCTATATCAAGATAGAGATGTCAATCTGTAATATCTCATATCAAAAGAGCATCCGAATTAGTATTACTTGGAGTATTTTTTATGTAATTACTCATCTGTGAATTTGACCACAGAATATTAAATAAACCAGATCATTCTAATATATATCAAAAGTTTATTCGCTTACTTTCATCATCCCTATCATTATATCAATCTGGATAAGTAATACTTCACGTTGAATAAGGTGAATAATTATCACTGTCAAAATTATCATCGATGCCATCAGGAGAAAAATAAGCAGTACTTCATATATCAATTTGTGTATTATCTGGGTCAGAAAAAGTACCTGTAAGGCTCGATTGATTAATGGCAACTTGTGATCAATTAAACTCAGCAAAGAAAAAATCATCATACTGAGAATTAAAATACAATGCAAGGTTTCCGCCTCCATGAACAGACTCTCATAGACACAATACTGATCAAGTTAAAAAACGAATTTCAGTATCAATTCACGTAGTCCTGAGAGTAGATCAACTCATAATGATATTTTGAGGACAAGAAATTGCATCTACAAATCATCCCCCATCATTATTCATTTCTCTCGTATACTTCATAGATAGGTCTCATTTTGTTTTAATACTTGAAATCAGAGAATTCTCAAGCTTACTCAGTTCATAGCGAGATGAAAGCTCAACAGCAACATTTAATACAACTGTTGCCATGAAAACTCATAGTACCACAAGTACCATAGTATAAATCAGAACCGTTCATTTTTTAATATATTTCATCTTTTATTTAAAACACAATAGAATATTCATATATCTCCTCTTGAGAAATATTTTCCCAATTTTCTCAATCAAGCGCATCCTGAAAATCCGTAAAAATGAATAAATTCATATCCATTGTAGCTCAATAATTATATTCTTGAAGTTGAAAATCTCTCAGGTGAAAATTATAAAAAAGTTTATCTGGAAAAAAAGTATAATCATACACTACAGAAGGGTTTGTTCGTATAGTATTAAGCTCTGTTTCTGAAAGTGAGCGATATCCTAAATAATTTTTATTATAAATATTTGCAGCTCATGTTGAACTTAGCATTTTCGTATCAGCATCTACTACACCAATAAGTATTCATGAAGTTGCACTTGGATCTCTTAAAATTCAAACATCAAATTCTCATGGTGCATTATCAAAAAGCAGCATCATTTCACCCACATCTAAAATGGTAGTAAAACTATAGAAATCTTTTAAAAATTGTGATTGTGAAGAGCTACGTGAGATTCATAAAATTGTATCTGTTAAAAAATAAAAAATTCATCACAAAAGAATCACTGAAATAAAAAGAGAAACGACGAGTTCTACAATAGTAAAAGCTTTTTTGTTCTTGTCCATGGAGAGCTTGTAAGCTAAGCTTGCTTTTGCAAGCAAAAAATATACATTTATACGAGTTAGTATATCTTTTTTTTACATAACTCAAAATGAAGAGAAGCCAAAAAGCAGAGTCATTTGTCTGAATTATTGTATGAGTATTCATCCTCTCATTCGTTATGCTCTGAATTATAAATATTCTTATTTATAGTACCGATATTACTACGAAATATAATGAAGCAAATAGAGTAGAAATACTCAAACAAAACCTTACCAATGTAGTAAAGGATATAGATACAAGCGCATTAGAAGAAAATGAAATATTTTATGTACATAAAAATAGAGCTGGGAGTGTCTACGAGATATACACTGGTTCAACTAACGAAGGCTATAAATACATAGATGAAAATGGAGAAACTATTCCAGATATTACTAGCTACAACGGAGACATATATTCTCAAATTCTTTGGGTAACAACTGAAGATGTCTCATTTCTGAACCAAAATCAAGTCATCAGAGCAAGTATTACGAAGCTAGTGAGGAAATAATTTATATAATACAATATTAATATTTGTGATGCGTCATAAATCCATCAGCAAAATATACTCCGTCTCAGTCTAATTCTAAGTTATATACAATTTGATCTTCAGCTGATTCCGCACGAATACTTTCTAAAATAATACTCTTTCCGTTTTCTAGGAGTATTTCATCTCAAACCTCTAAATAAGTAGGATTAAGTGATTCAATAAGTGCTGCTTTATCAGCTCTGAGTGCTTCAATATCTATTGATTTCCAACCATCAGTTGTTCTAAATGGATGCTCAGCCGTAACAAAGTTTTTTCCTCCATTAAATGAATATAATAATCTTCCAGCAAGCTGAGATCTATCAATTCATAGAACAGTATTAATATTTCAATTATCTCCTAAAACTTTTTCTCATACTTCAATAAGTTCAATACTTTTATAAGTACCATCTGCCATAGATATTAAAGTTCATGATATAAAACACCTACACCCTCATCATGCTGGACAATTTTTATATCTACCATTGGCAACCCAAGATCAATTTCTACACTCATTCACATTGAGAATTCCACTAAAATTACAAGCAGGACTTGTTGGACAAGGTGGATTGTCTATAGTACCATGGGGACTTCATCAGCAAGATGCAGGGGTAGATGTATAGCAGGTAATTTGTGCATTCGTATAACTTGTAGGAAATTTACGATTTCAATTTACACAACCATTTTGGGAAATAAATTTATTTTGTGAAGAACTCCATACAATATTTGCATTATTGTTACAACTCGACCATGTTACATCTCATGTCTGTGGGCCATAAGTTCCCCATTTATAATTATACCCTAAATAATTTCCTGCATATTCACAATACTTATCTACAGTAGTAAAATCAGCTCATAATGCAGTTGATCAGACCGGATCTCATCCATAAACAGAATTATAATATGGTTTTATGACATATTCATATATATAATTTGCGCTGTTATTCCAAACACAGTCAGTGATAGATACATTTGATGGAGCATGAGCTATAAAACTATCCCATTCAGCTTGAGTTTTTGTAGGCGCAAAAACGTTATTTCAACTTACCGTTCTTACATTTTTACATACTCCCCTATAAATTTCTTGAGCAGTAGCGTTAATCCGAAATCAAGTACTTATCGTATTTATAGCAAAAACAACTCCAGCAAAAGATAATATAGAAAATATAATAGCTCAATATGTAGTGATTTTAAGTTTTTTAATTTTCATATTTAAATTACTTGCTTAATAATTCAAATTGTTTTTGTAACAATTCTATTTTTGTTTCTAATTCTGCAATCTTTTTTTCTTGCTCTTGTACTACTTGTATAGTAGGAACAATGAGTTTAGGGTAATCAACAGCTAAAAATCAATCTTGTTTTGTAATGACAGCTTCTGGAAATACTTTTTGAACATCTTGCGCAATAACTCATACATCGCTTCATTTTGACTCATCTTTCCAATCATAAGAAACTGTATTTATACCATTAAGTACTGTTCGCCCATTAGAATATGGAGCTATATTTTGTTTGAGCCTTTTGTCAGATGTATACAAATATGATGCTGCTTCAATAGTTCCATTTGTATTCAATTTTATTGCAGGATTAGATTGACCATCATCACCTGTACCAACATAAAATGGATTTACTCAAGAGCTTGTAATAGATTGTCATGTAAAAAACCTAAGTGCCTGTCCCGAAGAACGAATAGAAAATATAGATCAAGAAGTCGGATTATTAGATGTTCTGAGTGTTAATCATGCTCCATCAGAGTTATCTCAACCATTATTTTCAAAATAAACATCTCATCGACCAGCATTTACAGTTAATTGACCATTTATATCTGTAGCACCGTTTAGAAACGAACTTCATCAAACTGCTAACCTGTAAGATCATGTAGGGTTAGTATTAATTCCCATCTTATTCCATACATAAGCACCATTACTTGAGAGTTCTAGTTGAGACAATTCACCAGACCATGAACTGTCAGAATTATAAGTAGCTCCAGTAATTTTAAATGTATCACCTTCTACTTTAGTAGACCATCTTCATCTATTTCCACTTACTCACATTCGGTCAGCTTCACGGAAAACAATGTCTGGAGTATTTGATTTTACATCTATCGATGGAGTGTATAAACTTTGAGGTCTTAAAGCTTCAGCAGTAATTCAAATAGAAGAACCATTTGGGTCAATATATACTCTTTTAGAAGTTCATCTACTAAATGTAATATTACGATTAAAATCGTTCACACTTAAATCTAAATCTCATCAATTATCTGATATTCTTGTAAAGCTTACAGTATCCGCTAATTGGCTACTTCATATAGTATTAGAAGCTATATCTATACCTGTAATAGCACCATTAACAATATGCCAACTTGTTACAGCATTAGTATTTAATTCACTCCCATTAATACTGTTAGCAGCTATATCTGGCCCTGTGATAGT
>CAYVZQ010000007.1:0-75536 GCA_964456335.1 uncultured Candidatus Peribacteria bacterium
CACCATTATACTACAAATAAAAACTATCTTCCAAATAAGATAGTTTTTTTTATGGTTTTAATACTTTTTATTATTCTTTCGGAATTCCTGCTGAATCCATCCAAAAAACTTCCCAAATATTTCCATCGGGATCTTCGAAGTCTCGACCATACATAAATCAGTGATCATACTGCTTGGTTTCTTCCCCTCCAGCTGCAAGTGCAAGTTTCATAAAGTTGTTTACTTCTTCTTTAGATGATAATTCCAAAGCGTAGAGAGCTGAAGAGGTATTTTTTGGAGCTATACTTTTATGCTCCGGGAGAAAACCTTGAGCAAATGGTTTTGTAAGAAGCATCACTGCAAAGTCAGTTTTCCACATCATTGCTGATGCTTCTTGATTTGAGTAATCCATATTTTGCTCAAAACCGAGTGCTTTATAAAAATCAGTAGATTTTGTTAGATTCGATATAATGAGGTTGATATATATGATTGGATTCTTTTTCATGATACAAATATAAAAAATAGAGTTATTCTAGTATATCTTTTTTGAGTAAAAATAAATTATTTTCTTAATATTTTCTCTAAATTTCTTCCTTTCGCAAGCTCATCTACAAGCTTATCAAGGTAGCGGATATTTTTATAGACTGGATCTTGAATCTCTTCTATTCTTACTCCACAGATGGTTCAAGTGATTTTTTGAGCGAGCGGATTCATTGCGGGAGACTCTGCGAAAAAAATTTCAAAGCTTACATTTTGATTAATTTGTTTTTCTAATTTTTCCTCATCATATCCTGTGAGCCAAAAAATTACTGTATTGAGTTCTTCTTTACTACGTCATTTTTTCTCCACTTTTGTGACATAAAGAGGATAAACGCTTGCAAAGGTCAAATTATAGACTCGATGTAATGTTTTAGGATTTTCTCGCATATTTACATCTAAGAAAGATATATAAAAAAGCTCAAAATAGAGCTTTAAAGTGTCGAAACATAGTTTGCAAAATTATCAAGAATAGCTTGCCAACCTTGCTGTTGAAGCTCAGTGCTATTTTCACTTTCTGGCTCAAATTCTACGATAAGGTTCACACAGTGATCATCTGATTGAAATTCTACCTCTACCTTTCGTTCATCATCGAGCGTATAACAAATAAGTTTTTTAGGAATAATTTCACTATATGTTCATGAAAAATCAAACTCCATACTTCCATCACGAGCCGCCATAGTTGATGAGAATTTTCCTCCTTCTCTCAGGTCATTTTCTGCTTTGGGACAATGCCAATCTTCACTTGCGGCATTCCAATTTACTATATGTTTTGGATTTGTATATGCAACCCAAACAGTATCAATATCTGAGTGTATATGCACTCAGATTAATAGAGCATTTTCATTCATAAGGAGTAAATAATAATTAATATATATATTGATTATATATATTAATTACCAGAAATAAAAATCTTTATACCTCTTTATATTCTTCGCTGAGAAGTTCTCAATTGACGCTCATTGCTGCGCTTGAACCATTTGCTATAGCTTGAGCTAGACTTCTTCACGAATAAGAATTGTCTCCTGCTGCAAAAATTCAATCAATGGAAGTCTTATGATTTTCATCTATCCAAATTCTTCCATCATTCATTATTTCGCAGCCAATATCTTGAGCGAGTGTACTATGGAGTTTATGTGGAGGCCTTGCATAGAGGAATTCGAAAGAATTTTTTGTCCCATCAGTGAATTCAATACTTTCAATAACTCAATCACTATGATGTATCTCTTGTATTACTTTTTCAATCACCGGAATCTTGTGCTTTGTAATATCAAAAATTTTTGAATCATTGAGAATGGAACTTCCATGCGTTATAAGTGTTAGATTTTCTGTCCAGCTATTAATAAGTGGTAACATTTCAAGAGCAAGTTCTCCATCAGCGACGAGGGCGGTATTACAATTTTTATTTTCATATCCATCACAATAGGGACAGTGTATGATAGTTTGTCCCCAGCATTCTTTGAAACCTGGAATACTTGGCAGGATATCTAGAAGTCCTGTAGTAAGTAATATTTTTTGAGTTTTAAATCTTTTTCACGACTCAGTAGTGACTGTGAATTGTGTACCTTGCGAGTCTTCTTTCTCAATTTTTTCTACTGTGTCTGTCATAGAAGTAATACACTCATATTTTTCAAGGTCAGATTTACATTTTTCAAGTATTTCTTTTGGATATTCTCCATCATGAGAAATCAAATTATGCGCTTTTAATGCATAACTATTAGCAGGCTTTCATGAATCAATTATCAGTGTATTTCTCATAGATCTTCCAAGTGTCAGCGCTGCAGAGCTCCCTGCATAACTTCCTCAGATGATGATTACTTCGTATGTTTTCATATATTTTTTTACATATAATTTTTCATATCTTAGCGCTGCAATGTAAGAACTCTCACTCATAATACAGATTTTTTACATATGAATTCTATAATAATAGTTATTATTTACTGAAATATACATTATGCCATATGAAAGAATCACTTCACTCCCGAAAGGAGTAAAAAACAATCTTCCAAAACATGCTCAGGAAATTTATAAAGAAGCCTATAATTCAGCTTGGAATCAATATAAAGATCCAGATGATAGAAGATGAGATGCGAGTAGAGAAGAAGTTTCTCATAGAGTTGCATGGTCTGCAGTTGAGACGAAGTATGAAAAAAAAGATGATGGAAATTGGGAAGAAAAATAATTTTTGTCACTTTTTTATGCATATAACGTTATAGCTTATACAATTTATTTTTATAAATATTATTTGTATGAATCATAATATTATCGCATCACTTATTCTCTGAGCTGCTATTATTGTAGCATGAGATATTTCGATGAGAGACGAGAGAGTTTCTCCAGTATGACAGGCAGCATTTGGAACTATTCAGGTAAGTAGTCAAGGTGAAGCAAAATCTGTCCCTGACACTATTATCGTAAATGCTGGAGCACAAATTACTGCAGCTGAAACTCAAGAATGAGCGTACTCTCAAATGAATCAAACCATAAATGAAATAAAAGAGATATTATCCGAGGCTTGAATCGAGGAGTCAAAAATCCAAACACAAAACCTGTCTGTGAATCAATGATTTGACTATATTGATGGGAGGCAAACACCTAATGGGTTTAATGCATATCAGACTTTGACCATTCGTTTAGAAAATAAATGAGAAGATCTCGCTAATACTATTCTTGATCAAATTTCTCAAGTTGAAAATATACAAATAAACTGAGTAAACTTTGAAAGTATTGCAACAGATGAGGTATACAGTGAAGCGAGAAAAGATGCTATTTCTAAAGCACAAACGAAAGCTCAAGAAATTGCTCAGGCGAGTTGAGTAAAACTATGAAAAATACTTTCTATTTCAGAAAGTAGCTCTCAAGATAGAGGTCCTATCTATCCTATGGCACGTGCAGAATCTATGGACGCTGTAGGCGGAGGCGCTAGTATCTCATCTGGAGAGATTGAGTATAGTGTATCGGTTGATATCACCTACGAGATTAAATAATAAAAAAAGACTGAATATTCAGTCTTTTTTTATTTGAGATTTTCCTTGAAGAAATCAGTACTTCACAGCATAAAATTATTCCACTGAGTTGTAAACTCGTGTCACTCTCCATCGTATACGATGAAGTCTATATATTTTCACGCGAGTTTGAGTTTTTGTTCAATTTCGTATCACCAATCTATAGGACAGCTTTCATCCCTTGTTCCGAAATACATCTGCATAGGAGAGTTAATATTTTTGAAATATCACTCTGGAGAAATAGGAAGAAAGTTTTCGGGAGAATCGAGATTTCAGAGTTCTGATGCGAGAATTTCTTTTTTATCAGAAGAGAACCTATTACTACTCCATCTTTCGTAATTATAGTATTCATTACTATGTACTGGCGCGTAGAGCACAGCGGCATCTATGAGATTACTTGCCGCTACAAGTGCGTACATCGTGACTCCTCATCACATTGAGTGTCAAAGCATTCACACATTCTCACTATCTACATTTTGTAACTCTGTGACTCAATCATTTTTTGCCTTTTGTACTGCAAGAATAGCATTGATAGCATCAGCTCCATATTTCTTACTTCTCAGAATCATTCCAGTTCCAGCAAGGCTTTCATCAGTATCAGAATAAGCATGATTTCTATAATCTGTATGAAGTACCGCAAATCAGTTTCTTGCAAAATAATCTTGCTCTCTTTTGAGTCCTCTACCAAGCGTGTATACACTGGTATCAATATAGCCATGATTGAGGATGAGTAGAGGAGCATTTTCTATATTTTTCGGAATATTCATAATCCCAGAAATCTTGTATCCTTCACTCATATAGCTTATTTGGTAGCGAGTATAGAAATCGTTATCTGTAAGGATATTTTCAAAACTGAGATTACTTCCATCTTGCGTTACCTGAAGATATTCAGGAATTTCAGCATCTTCATCTGTTTGTTTCTCATCTATTTCTGGTTCATCCAAAATCTTTTGATCAGCTCCTTCCTCTATCACAGGAATATTATTACTTTTTTCTGGTATATCAGATTTTTCTTCTACGGCAAAGCTGCATGAGGTCAAGATTCAGATTAATATACATATCGCAAAATATTGTTTCATATTAAAAAATGTTATTTGTAATAAGGCTTCCAATTTCATCACCAGTATAAATATATATTGCGTTGAGCAAAGCTTCTCCGACAAGAACTCAGGCCCACACTTTCCATATATGCACTCTGATAGTGGATGCAGCGTACACAACCAAATCAGTCGGAACAAAAAATACAAGAGACCATGCGGCAATTACAGGAAATTCTTTATTTTTGAGCTTCGCTTGTATGCTAGAGAGTTGTTTTGGATATTTCTTTTCGAAATAATCATCTATTCACAGATACTGTGCGAAATAATATACAAGAGTGCTTGACGTCACGATACCAATGAGATTGAGCAAGTATACTAAAATAGGGTTAAATAAAACTATACCCGCAAACAAGAGTGGAGTAGAAGGCATAAAAGTAAGGCCACGAAGAGAGAGCACCAGCATATATATACTTGCAGAAAGTACAAGATTCTCATCTACAGTATCTTGCAATGATTCTACTCAGTCTATTCCAGGACCAAAAAAATACCAACTGAGAATACTCACTGAAACTAGGAGCCAGAATATGACAACATATCGTTTATGAAATTGAATCTTCACGTGCAATAAAAAAAGAATATTCTTTGAATAGAATATCCTTTTTATGTATGAACTCTGCTATATAATACTTTCTCCCTCAAAGAGCATTTCAGGCATTCCGTCTATATAGGGAAATGCTTGAGATACAAGTGCCATTACTTCGGGGATTTGCATACTCGCAGTGTGAGCCTCTTTGCTTTCCCACTCCTCATATCCGCAAATGAAGTCACCCTCTATTGCCATATTGTATTTGATACATCCTGGCATGTTCAGAGCTGGAACTTGTCTCAAAATATCAGCTATCTTCTCAGCATTTCCAGATGTTGCTTTCATCTTAAAGATTCCTACGTAGTTTGTCATGGTTGTTTTTGATTAGTTTTATTTATTTTATTATTAGAGTTCTCCTAAAAAAATCAAATTCAAAAAAAAGACCTCTGTTAAGAGGTCTCAAGAAACTATTGAGATTATTTTGTTTCTGGAGTTTCTGGTGTAGCTTCTGGAGCTGGTGTTGCTACAGTTTCTTCTTTTGTAACTTCTGGGTTTACTTCAGTCATATTTTCATAGGTGAAAAAATAAAATCACGGTAAATTCCTGCAGGATTCATTCGTAGGTGTAGAGTACTGTATTAAAATATAATAGCGAACCTCATATTTATTTCACCTAGACAAAGACGAAATAATAAAATCCAAACTTTCAATAATTGCTTTCCGGTATATACTCTCTCACATATAATTTAATGAAATGTATGCATAATTTTTTACTGACCACATCACTGTGACTGGAGGCACTCGTAAAACACGAAGTGAAGAAGCAGGGAGGAAATATAACAGAGGTCCAAGATAAGGCTATCTATTTTGAGGGAGAAATAGAATTGATTGCTCGAATGAATATCTGGTCAAGATTTTGAAATATTCTTTACTATGTCGTAGATACGCAGAGTGAGGTAATGGATTTTGATAGCTATTTTGACTTAGTTTTTGCGCAAGACTGGAAGAAATATATTCCAAAGGGCTTTGCTCTGCATATCAAAGCTACTTCACTGAAATCTGAGCTTTGAGCTACCTCAACTCTTCAAGCTCTTGGGAAAAAAGCGATAGCTAAAAAAATAGTTGGTGATGGGATGCTTGCAGAAGATTCCAATCTTTGAACGGTAGAAGTGAGAATACTCATGGAGAACAATACTCTGAGAATTCTGCTCAATTCATCTGGTCCAGGCCTGCACAAAAGAGGTTATAGGGAAATGACCTGAGATGCTCCGATGAAGGAGAATCTGGCAGCAGCGCTTGTTGTCCTCTCAGGATGGAAGTACAAAGAACCACTCTATGATATTTTTTGTGGGTCTGGGACGATAGCTATCGAGGCTGCGATGATAGCGAGAAATATCGCTCCGGGAAGGAGAAGAAAATTCGCTTTTGAAAACTGGAATTGGCTTCCAGAAAATCTTCTCCAAAGGGAAATACAAGCTGCAGAGAAAAAAGAATATACTGGAATGTATAAGATCTATTCAACCGATATCCGAAAAGATATTCAGCAATTAGCTTCAAGGAATGCAAGTTTTGCCTGAGTAGGAGATACTATAACTTTTGGAAGTCAGGATTACAAAACCTATTTGAGAAGAGAGCTGGAGGGGACACTCGTTTCAAATCCTCCCTATGGACTGAGGCTTGAGGACACAAATGTAGATCAAATCCATGAAGATATTTCCAAACTCTTTGAGCAAAACAAAAATCTCTCAGGAGGAATTATTACAGCCTATCCCGAGTTTGAAAAACTTTCTCAAACGAAATACAAAAAACGAAAACTCTATAATGGAGGAGAGATGTGTTATTTTTATAAAAAAGAGCAGAATTAATTCTGCTCTTTTTTTGTGAGAAGTGTAAGATTTTTTTGAAATCCTTTTGTGCAGTGTATTTTTCCTTTAGCATCGATAATCATGCCTCAGAGTCATGGAGTGGATGAGAGGAGCCTGAGAGAAAGATCTAAGGGGCAAGCAAAGAGAGCTGTAGAGTAGAGGTCTGCCAAGGTTCCTTGTTTATGAGTCACAAAAATAGCAAGTTTATCATTTTGTGACTCTTTATTTTTTGGATTCATAATATGGTGCTTTCCTCAGAATTGTCGTTTATTTCCAGAGCTTGCAGCAAAGCCCATGTTTTCTAGACTCAGTTTCCCTATAACATTTCATTCTCGAAGTGGGTCTTCCAGCAGGATAGTTTCCATTCCATATATTTTTATATCTCCTCAGAAATTTAGTGTAAATGCTCGGTATCACTTTCTCTGAAGCATATCTCAGAGGATATCGAGCATATATCATTTTCACAGACTTCCAAAATCTATTTTGATTCATTCGCGCAAAATTATTTCTTGCTGCGTTATCTCTATAAAATCGCTTCAGAGTTTTTCGCTCAGAGGAGATTCATATATGCCATAGCCAGCATTTTCTAGAAGTGGAAGGAGCGTAATATCAAAGTATCCCTGAGTTTTTTTGTGTACGGTTTTACACAGGGAAACAAGTGTTTTTATTTCAGGAGTAATAGGAGCTCTCCCAGATTCATTGAGATTCCAGAGCATATTTCATTTCTTAAAACGAGAAAAGTCATTTTCGAAATTCTCTATTCTCAAAAAACACTCATGGATATCAGAGTGCTGTAGTATCTCATCATGTATGTGAATTGTGAGGAGACTTCAGAGAGCTTCTTTGTGAAATGTATTCATAGGAGTAAAAAAACTCTCTACTGAGAGTTTGTGTGACTAAAGTGACTTAAGTGCATTATGGAAAGCAGCAGTTGTCAGGCTCGAACCTCCAATAACTCATGTTTCCTGCGCTTCACTGATAGTTTTTCATTCAACTACGTTTGCTACTGCTTCAATAAATTTTCCTTGTCTGAGCTGAGATATTTGATTATCTGTATCTCACACAACTTGTATATCTGATATGATATCTCCATCAAGTGTAAGAGTAAAGCTCACTCATTCTTCTCATCCTGGAGAAGTATATGTTTCATTGAGCGTTACAACTACAGAGTCTTCTGGCATGTCACTCATTTCTGGTGTAACCTCCCCAACTGGAACTTCTGTAACAAGAGGAGTATCTGATTCCTCTATATCCATATTAGTATTATCTAAATCTTGCAGAGTTTGAGTATCTTGATTTTCTACTTCTGTATTCATGCTCACTTCATCAGGAGCTGCTGAACTACAACTTGCGAGAAGTACAAATGCCAAAAGACCAGCAAAATATTTTTTATTCATGGTGAATAGATAAGGAAAATAATAAGCCAATAATAAAAAACTAACTTGAGATAAACTTAAAATTGCTCGTTAAGTTTGAGTTTGCTCTGGTAAAACATTCTTGAACTAGAAACTCAGAATCTCTGAGCTGCAATTCGATCAATTCCCATACCAAATGCAAAACCAGAATACTCCATAGGATTAATTCAGCATCCTTCAAGTACTGTAGGATGTACCATTCCAGCTCCTAAGAGTTCTACCCAACCAGTTCCACTACACATAGAACATTTCTTTCCTGCTTTTTCTCCTTTTCCATCACATATTTGGCAGCTGACATCAACTTCAGCACTTGGCTCCGTAAATGGAAAAATACTTGGTCGGAATCTCAGCTGTGTTTTTTCTCATAGAAGCTGTTTCATAACGGTATCAAGTGTCCATTTAAGATCTCAAAAGGTTACTCATTTTCCAACAACGAGTCATTCAAGTTGGTAGAAGTTAGATGTATGTCTGGCATCTTCTTGTTCATATCTAAATACTCTCCCAGGGACAATTATTTTTATTGGAAGCTCTCACTTCATCATGGTTCGAATTTGCACAGGGGAAGTATGGGTTCTTAAAAGATGTTTCTCTCAAATCTCTTTACTTTCATTTATATCATCAGAAATCCAAAATGTATCCCATACATCTCTTGCTGGATGATTATGTGGTATATTGAGTTTATCAAAGTTGTGCTCTTCATCTTCTATTTGAGGACCGTCTTCCACTTTGAAACCAAGAGAAATAAATATATCTTCCAGAAGTTCGCTCGCAAGTGAGATAGGATGTTTATGTCCTGTATTTTGTGAAGGATAAGAAAGCGTCACATCGATTTCTTCGAGTTTTTCGATGTCAGTAAAGTATGCATCCTCAAGAGCCCTTGATTTCTCATTCATTAATGCAATGAAGTTGTTTTTTAACTCATTTGCTTTCACCCCAATTGTTTTTTTATCTTCAATAGATAAATCTTTTACTCAAGCAAGAATGGCTTTGAGTTTTCATTTCTTTCATAAGTATTCAGATTCTAGCTCTTTGAGCTGATCATTATTTTCGACTGATTGTATAGCTGTATGGAAATCCTGCTCTAGTTGTTGTAATTCTTCATTCATGGGAACGCCCTCTATAATAATATAAATATGAGTGTGATAATAAGAAAGTAGCCTTGAATTGCAAGGATAAGGATGAATATTATCTCGCATTTTTAAAAGTATTCTTATAATTCAATCTATATTTATTCTTCTAACTCTATACAAATGAGAGTACAAATAGTATTTGCTTACTTTTTAGTAGCAGTTTTAGCAATATGGAGTTTAGCGACTTGAAATCTAGAGTTTGTCTTTTACGCTATTACGACTCTTTTTATTGTATGAATCTTACATCTCATAGATAGGAAGTTTAAAATTCCTTCTCTTGTACTTTGGGGATTCAATGTATGGATAATTTTACATATTCTCGGAGGTTTGGTGGTTGTATGAAATGGCGTTTTATATTCTCAGATGATACTTCCTATTATAGGCGAACCATATAATGTATTAAAGTATGATCAAGTTGTTCATTTTTATTGCTACTTTATTGTGACACTCATGCTTTGGTCAGTTTTAAGTAAAGTTATTTCATGAAGTAAAAATTTTTATATTTTAGCTTTTATTACCGTATTTGCTTGAGTATGAATAGGAGGAATGAATGAAATTATAGAATTTTTAGCTACGGTATTTATAGAGGATGTAAATGTTGGATGATATGAAAACACAGTGATTGATATAATATCAAATACTCTCTGAGCACTCACAGCAGTCCTATTTTTCAAAAAAATAAAATAGTATTTCATAGCTTTAATAAAAAGACAATAAAATGTTTTGACAATGTGCTAAAAATTCATAGAATCCTCGGGCTTTAAGAAATTTCCCTTCAAATTACAGGGAAAAGAAGAGGTTACGTTAAACTGTTTTAGATTCTAAAATAAGTTTAACCTCTAACTTTATTTTTGTAAATAAAACCAAAATGGCTTGAATATTAGCTCGAAAAATCGAGATGACTCGAGTTATCAAGAATGATAAATTCATTCCTGTAACTCTTTTGGAAGTACCAAAAATGCAAGTGGTTTGATATAAAACTGCTGCAAAAGACGGGTATTCTGCAATTATAATAGGTGTAGTTGGAAAAGAAGAATCTAAGCTAGCGAAAGGAAAAACTGCACTCAGTGTAAAAAACTTTTCAGTAGTGAAAGAATTTAGAATTGAACAATCTGAAGAAGCTGTAAAAGAAGTAGGTTCTGAGGTTGGTTTTGCTGATTTGCAAGGAGTTGAAATGGTTACTCTTACAGGAATCTCTAAGGGTAAAGGTTTTGCTGGTGCAATGAAGAGGCATAATTTTTCTGGTGGTCCAGCAACTCATGGTTCTAAATTCCATAGAGCGCTTGGTTCTATCTGAAATAGAAAACCAGTTCGAACACATAAAGGAAAGAAAATGCACGGTCATATGGGGGTTGATACAATATCACTTCGAGATGTACCACTTGAAATTGTAAATGAGCAAGCTGGAATTATAGCTGTTCGTGGTCCAGTTCCTGGAGCTCGAAACTCGCTCGTTCATATTTACCTTTAATACACTAATTAATTAAGAGACAATGGAAACGAAAGTATACGATCTAACATGAAAAGAGACTGGATCAGTTGCTCTAAACCAGTCAGTTTTTGGTGTAGAGTTAAATGAAGGTCTTGTTCATAGAGCACTAGTTATGCAGCTTGCAAATGCAAGAGTTGCAATTGCTCACACAAAAACAAGAGGTGAGAGAAGAGGTTCTACAAGAAAAATCTTTAGACAAAAAGGAACAGGAAATGCAAGAGCTGGTTCAAACAGATCTCCAATCAGAAAAAAAGGTTGAGTTGCATTTGGTCCGAGAAATGATAGAAACTTTACACTTGCAATGAATAGAAAAGAAAGACAAAAAGCACTTTTCTGTGTTCTTTCTTCAAAAGTAAGAGATAATCTTCTTGTTGTAGTAAGTAAGTTTGAGTCAAAAGAAATTTCTACAAAATCAATGAATGCTGTAATGCAAAAACTTCCTCTTGGAAAAACAGCACTTGTGGCACTTCATGAAAAAAATGAAAATGTTGAAAAATCAATAAACAACTTAAAAACAGTAAAAGCGATTCAATCTTCATATCTTAATATGGCAGATTTGATGAAATATGAAACACTTGTTCTTTCTGAGGATGGAGTAAAGCAATTAAACGCTCTTGTAGCATAATTCTTATATTTATTATTACCGAGTCATGAGACTATATAAAATTTTAAAAAAACCGATTGTTACTGAAAAAACTGCAAATATGGGGCTTTCAAAACCTAGATATGCTTTCGAAGTTGCTCCTGATGCAACAAAGATTGATGTAAAGATGGCAGTAAAAGAACTCTACGGTGTTGAGGTAGCTGAAGTAAACATTCTAAATACTCGTGAAAAATTTAAGTACGGGAAAAAAAGAGGAATGCAGTTAAGAAAAAGAGTAATGAAAAAAGCATATGTTACTCTCAAAGATGCAAAATCTACGATTGATGTAACAATTGTAAAATAATTTATACAGAAATATATATTTAAAAAATATACCATGGCACTTAAAAAATTTAATCCTACAACTCCAGGACGAAGAGGAATGACTGGTATCGATTATAAAGATATCACATCAAAGACTCCAAACAGAGCTCTTACTGTAAGCCTCAAAAAAGCAGCAGGGAGAAATAATACGGGGAGAATCACTATTAGACATCAAGGTGGTGGACATGCAAAAAAATACCGACTTGTAGATTTCTATATGACAGATAAAAAATCAATCCCAGCGAAAGTAGAGTCGATAGAATACGATCCATATAGATCAGCATTTATTGCTCTTGTATGTTATGCGGATGGTGAAAGAAGATATATCCTTGCTCATACTGAAATTAAAGTTGGTGATGTAATTATCACAGAAGAAAAATGAGTATTAAAGTCTGGAAATAGAATGGAAGTTGGAAATATACCGGTTGGTCTTAAGGTGCATAATCTTGAGCTCATCGTTGGTCAAGGTTCATCTTCAGTTCGATCTGCTGGTTCATCTGCTCAAATTGTTTCTCAAGAGGGAGAATATACTCAAATAAAATTACCATCAGGAGAAATTAGGCTCGTTCATAAGAAGTGTTATGCAACTCTTGGGCAAGTATCAAATCCAGATCACAATCAAGTAACTATTGGTAAAGCCGGAAGATCTAGATGGTTAGGGAAAAGACCTACTGTAAGAGGTAAGGCAATGAATCCAGTTGATCATCCGCATGGTGGTTGAGAAGGACGAAGTCCAATTGGTATGAAGGCACCGAAAACTCCTTGGGGGAAAGTTGCTCTTGGAAAGAAAACAAGAAGCAAGAAAAAAACATCTTCAAAATGGATACTGAAAACTAGAAAGGGAAAACTCCTCGTGTAATCACACTAAAATAGAAACAACTTATTTACTTAAACATACTTATGACAAGAAGTTTAAAAAAATGACCTTATATCTACGACAGACTCGTAAAAAAAGTTGAGAAACTCAATGAAACAGGAAAAAAAACTGTTATCAAAACTTGGGCGAGAAACTGTACGGTTATACCAGAATTTGTAGGACATACTTTTGGAGTACATAATGGTAAGGCTCATACTCCTGTGTTTGTTACAGAAGATATGGTTGGTCATAAACTTGGAGAATTTTCTCTTACAAGAACATTCAGAGGACATTCAGGAAATAGAAAATAATATTACTTACAACTTTAGATTGCTATGAAAGCTTACGCAAAAAACATACGAATCTCACCAAAAAAACTTAGAGTTATAGCGGAGGTGGTTCGAGGAATGGATGCTCAAGAAGCATTGAAATTCCTAAAATTTGCACCAAAGAAATGAGCAGAGATGCTTCATAAAGTGGTTGCATCAGCTGTCTCTAATGCAGTACATAACGATAATCAAGATGCTAATACTCTTGTATTAGATACGCTTGTAATTACAAAAGGTATTGTATATAAAAGAGGAAGACCAGTATCAAGAGGGAGAATGCACCCTATTCTAAAAAGAACTTCTAACGTAAGATTAGAACTACAAGTTAAGTAATTTTCTTTTTTGTAAAAATAGCAGAGAGTTATCCGGGATTCCTAGACCTCTATAAAGATTTTATAAACTATAATTTACACATCATGGGACATAAAGTTCACCCTATAGCATTTAGACTTCCATATATCGTTAATTGGAAATCATCATTATTCGCAGATAAGAAATCTTATAAAGATGCTCTAATGAATGATATTAAGATTCGAGAAATTCTTTCTGCTCAACTTACTGGTATTCCACTTTGAGATATTCTTATCTCTAAAAATGAAGAAAGTACTATCATTGATATCTATACAGCAAAAGCTTCTCTCATTCTATGAAAAACAGGAGAAAATATTGAAGCTATCAAAACAAAACTTTCAAATAAACTTGGTGGAACATTTGTAGTAAATGTAAAAGAAATTAAACAACCAGATCTTAATGCAAAAATAGTTGCTTACAGTATTGCAAACCAAATTGAAAAAAGAATGCCATACAAAAGAGCTATTAAACAAGCTATTGCAAAAGCAATGGAAAAATGAGCAGGATGAATCAAGGTGAAGGTAGGTGGAAGATTAAATGGAGCGGAAATCGCGAGAAAGGAAACTTTTAAAGAAGGGAATATTCCAACTCAAACAATAAGATCAAATATTGATTACTCAACAATGAGAGCTGAGACAGTTTATGGGACAATTTGATTAAAAGTTTGGATTTACAAAGGAGATATTTATAAAAAGAATAAAAAACTTGACTCTTAGGAAATATTTATATACTAATTTGGCTTACAATGCTACAACCAAAGAAAACAAAATATAGAAAGCCCATGAGAGGGCGTCTCAAAGGTTCTGCAAGCAGAGGTGCTGAGATGGCTTTCGGGGACTACGCTATAAAGGCTACTACCAGAGGTTTCATTACTTCTAGACAAATAGAATCTGCACGTCGTGCAATGGTTCGTTATGTTAAGAGAGGTGGAAAAATATGGATTAGAGTCTTTCCTGATAAAGCATACACAGCAAAACCTCTAGAAGTTCCAATGGGTTGAGGTAAATGATCTGTAGAAATGTATCGAGCTCCAGTAAAACCTGGGCGAATCCTATTTGAAATGACAGGAGTTTCGCCAGAAGTTGCTAGGGAAGCTTTTACGCTAGCTTCTTACAAACTCCCAGTGAAGACTAAAATTATAGTTGAATAATAATATTTCTGAAAATGAAAGAATTAAAAGATCTAAAAATGAAATCAAAAACTGAGCTTTCAAAACTCTCAGCAGATAAAATGAATGAAGAAATAAAGAGTGCTGAAAAGATGCTTTATACAATGAGAATGAAATTAGCTGTTTGAGAATTAAAACAAACTCACCTAATGAAAGCTCTAAGAAGATATATCGCTTCACTCAAGACACTTACAGCAAGTGCAAAATAATTTACTAGTAGTATAACAATACAGTATGAGAACTATTACAGGAACAGTCGTGAGTACTAAAATGGATAAAACCGTTGTAGTATCTGTAGATTCATATAAGAGTCATGAAAAATACCATAAGAAATATAAGGTAACAAAAAAATTCTATGCTCATGATGAATCAAATGCTTGCAAAGAAGGTGACATTGTAACTATTACAGAATCAAGACCACTTTCAAAGTTAAAAAGATGGAATGTGATTGCAAGCTAAGAATATTTTAAAAGATTTACCTGAAAAAATTTATTATGATACAAACTGAATCAAGACTCGTAGTAACAGACAACTCTGGAGCTAAAGAAGTTCTTTGTATTAAAGTACTCGGAGGATCGCACAGACGTTATGCTTCAATCGGTGATATTATCGTTTGTAGTGTAAAAAAAGCTGCTCCAGATGGGACTATTAAAAAGAAAAAAGTAGTAAAGGCTGTCGTTGTTCGTACAGCAAAAGAAATTAAAAGAAGTGACGGAAGTTACGTACGATTTGATGATAATGCATGTGTTATCATCTGAGATGATGGAAATCCAAGAGGGACTCGTATATTCGGTCCTGTTGCCAGAGAATTAAAAGCAAAAGGATACAATAAGATTGTTTCTCTTGCACCAGAAGTTTTATAGTTATATTAATATATTCATTATTATGAAAATTAGATCAGGAGATAATGTTATGGTAATAGCTGGAAAAGATTCGGGAAAAAAAGCTACTGTTTTAAAAGCATTCCCAGTTTCTGGTAAAGTTATCGTAGAGTGAGTGAACATTGTTACAAGACATGTGAAGAAACAAGGTACTACTGCAGGTCAGATAGTAAAGTTTGAAAAAGCAATTGATGCTTCAAATGTAATGCTTGTATGTCCATTTACAGATAAGCCAACGAGAGTTGGATTCGTGATGATAGAAGAAAAATGAGTACAAAAAAAATTCCGTTTTTCTAAAAAAGCAGTAAAAGAGAATAAAAAAGATCCTAAAGATTGTATTATTAAATAATTATTAGACAATGAGTCTGAAAGATACGTACACGAAAGAAATACTTCCGAAACTCCAAAAAGATTTGGCGATTGATAATATAATGGAAGTTCCAAAACTTGAAAAAGTTGTTCTTAATATGGGTATAGGTACTTATATTAGAACAGGAAATAAAGACTATAGTGTTCTTCAAGAGCATTTAGCACTTATTTCTGGTCAAGCACCAGTAGTGAAAACTGCAAAAAAAGCAATCTCAAACTTTAAACTGAGAGCAGGTATGCCAGTAGGTCTTACTGTTACTCTTAGAGGAGAAAATATGTACAATTTTCTTGATAAACTTGTAAATATTGTACTTCCTCGAGTAAGAGATTTCAGATGAATCAGTGGAAAATCTTTTGATAACGAAGGGAATTATAACTTTGGTATTAAAGAACATACTATTTTTCCTGAAGTTCCTCAAGATGATGTAGTAAAAAATCATGGAATTCAAATTACTGTGAAAACTACTGCTAAGTCTCCAGAAGCTGGTAAGGCTCTCTTGACTGAAATGGGATTCCCTTTTTCAAAATAAGTTTAAAAATATTTTTTTAATAATTTACAGGTGGCTAGAAAATCAAAGATTGCAAAATCTCAAAAATTAAAAACAGCTTTTCTAAGAGCTCTTGCAGACGGTAGAAAACCTCACGAAGCAACAAAAGTATTTAACTGTTGTGGAGTATGTGGGAGAACAAGAGGATACCTTGGAAAATACGGTATTTGTAGAATTTGTTTTAGAGAAAAAGCAAATTCAGGTGAACTTCCAGGAGTTAGAAAATCAAGTTGGTAGTATAGAGTTTAGTTTTAGTTTCATAATTATTGTCATATGATAATGGATCCGATAGGAGATTTACTTACAAGAATACGAAATGCGTATCTTGCTCGTAAAGAGGAAATTGCAGTGCCATTTTCAGGTATTAAAGCAGATATTCTCAAAATCCTTAAAAAGAATAAGTATATTGCTGATTTCAAAGAAGATGATCTTTGAGCAGGGAAGAAAAATCTTGTTATTACTCTGAATAATGTAAGAGAAACTCTTGTTGTTCCTACTTTTAAAAGAATTTCTACTCCAGGACAAAGAATTTATCTTGGTGCAAAAGATATTAGAAAATCTAGAAATGGGAAAGGTATTTTCATAGTTTCTACTCCAAAATGAGTAGTAACAGGGTATGAAGCAAGAAGCCTTAATGTTTGAGGTGAGTTAATTTGTGAAGTTTACTAAAACTTACAAAAAATGCAGACTCATATTTTGCTATGAGATCGTAATTTAATAAAATAATATATATTATGTCTAGAATTGGGAAATTACCTGTTGTTCTTCCAGCGAAAGTTGAAGCTAAAATTACAGGAAATACAATACAAGTGAAAGGAGAAAAAGGAAGTTTAGACTTTGCTTTTTCAGATAAAGTAGAAGTAACGATGGAAGATAACTCTGTTGTTGTATCTCCTAAATCAGATGAGGCTAAGGCTCTTTGGGGTACTACTAGATCAGTTATTTCTAATATGGTTCTTGGTGTGTCAGAAGGATACAAAAAATCACTTGAAATAAATGGTGTAGGGTACAAGTTTGAACTGCAAGGTGCAAAACTTATTCTTTCTATCTGATTTTCTCATAAAGTAGAAATGGAAATTCCTGAAGGAATCTCTCTTGCTATGGATGAAAAACTTAAAAATGTAATTCATGTTTCTTGAATTGATAAACAAAGAGTTGGTCAATTTGCTTCTAAAATTAAAGCAAAAAAGAAACCTGAGCCATATAAAGGAAAAGGAATTAAGTACCAAGGAGAACATATCCGAAGAAAGGCAGGTAAAACTGGTTCTAAATAATATTTATAGACTCATTACTATATAAAACAGAGATTTATGTTACAGAAACAAATTAACAGACTTCGTAGAAAAGTTCGAGTGAGAGCTAAAATTTCTTGAACTGCAGAGAGACCAAGACTCAGTATTTTCAGAAGTTGAACTCACATTTATGCTCAACTTATCGATGATGTTGCTGGTAAAACTCTTGCGAGTGCAAGTGATCTAAAAGCTGATAAAGCTGCTAATACTGAAAAAGCTATGCTTGTTTGAAAAGATATTGCAGATGCTGCAAAGAAATTGAAAATTACAAATGTTGTTTTCGATAGAGGTGGTTTTTCATACCATGGAAGAGTGAAAGCTCTTGCTGATGCAGCAAGAGAAGGTGGTCTAAAATTTTAATTACTTTACATATTGTTCATTATGGCATTTGAAGAGAAAAGAAATCCTCGTAAAGGTGGAAGAGATAATTTCAAACCAAAAAAAGAATATAAAGAAGAGCTTCTTGCAATTGATAGAGTTACTCGTGTAACAACTGGTGGTCGTCAACTACGTTTCAGAGCTGTAATGGTTATTTGAGACGGAAAAGGAAAAGTTGGTCTTTGAACTGGTAAAAGTTGGGAAGTTGTGGATGCTATTGCAAAAGCTATTGCTGACGCGAAAAAAAATCTCATCACTGTAAAAATGGAAGATGGTACAGTTCCATATAATACACAAGCTAAATTTAAAGCAGCTACTATTATGGTACACCCTGCTTCAAAAGGTACAGGAATCATCGCTGGTGGTTCTGCTCGTAAAGTTCTTGCAGTTGCTGGTTATACTGATATTCTTGCTAAAAGATATGGTTCGTCTAATCTTTTAAATAATGCAAAAGCTACTTTAAAAGCATTGAGTTCATTTAAATAATATAATACAAAACATATTATGCTTACGCAAAAAACAATTAAACCTACTTCAGGTTCAAAATCTCCTGCTAAAAGAGTTGGAAGAGGAAATGGTTCTGGAAGAGGAACATATTCATGAAGAGGTATGAATGGTCAAAACAGTAGATCAGGTGGAGGAGTTCCAGATTGGTTTGAAGGAGGTCAAACTCCACTATTCAGAAGAATGCCTAAATTAAGAGGTTTTTCAAATGCTAAATTTAAAAAACATTTTAACATAATTAATCTATCAGATTTAGAAATTATTTCTAAATCATGAACTTCTGAAATTAATAAAGATGTACTTCTTGCTTCAGGTGTGATTACTAAAAAATCTCTTCCTGTAAAACTTCTTGGGAAATGAGAAATTACTTCTAAAGTAACTCTTTCAGTTGATGTTGCTTCTAAATCAGCAATCTCAGCGATAGAAAAAGCTGGAGGATCTATCAATCTTACTTCAAAAGAATCAGAAGAAAAATAGTCCAACGAAAGTATGGACTTTTTCTTTCTTGTGATTATAATTTTTTATAGTCTTTGTTTATTATCTATATACTCAGTATGATTCTTAATACTATTAAATCTATATTCTCGATTAAGGATTTAAGAACGAAAATATTTGCAACTCTTGCTCTTGTTTTAGTTTATAAATTCTTATCTGTAATTCCTATTCCTGGAGTAAATACAGATGGACTAGCGTCTATTATTGAATGACAAAGAGGACTTTCTTTTTTCTCTGCTCTTATGGGGTGAGGCCTCGCTAATTTCTCTATAATTTTGATGGGTCTATCACCATATATTAATGCGGTCATTATTATCCAATTGCTTGGTGTTATCGTTCCAAGAATCGGTGAACTTCAAAAGCAATGAGAGCAAGGTCAAAAAAAGATTACAAAAATGACAAGATGGCTCACGCTTCCAATAGCATTCTTGCAAAGTTACGGGATGATTGTACTTCTTAATTCTCTCGCAGGTGGTACGATTATAGATGTTACTGATATGAGTACTATTCTATCTGCTATGATGATTGCTACAGCTGGTACTATCTTCCTTATGTGGCTTGGTGAAGTGATGACAGAATATGGAATTTCTAATGGTATATCAATAATCATTACTGCTTGAGTACTTTCTGCTACTCCTTGAGTTGTAATGTGATATCTTAGCAATTCATCTCAGTATCCTCTTTTTGCAGGCTTGCTCCTCGCAACTCTTGTAATTATTTATGTAATTATAAAATTTACAGAAGGACACAGAAGAATCCCTATCATATATGCGAAATCTGGATGAGAAGAGAAATCGTATTTCCCAATTAAAGTAAATCAAGCAGGAATGATTCCTATCATTTTCTCAATTTCTCTTATTACTTTTCCTGCAATACTTGGTCAAATTCTTGCAAATACAAGTGGTGGAAGAGGAAAACAAATTGGTGAAATTATGTTACAATATTTCAGTCTTGATAATCCATCTTGGATATTTATCGCAATATACTTCGCATTAGTTCTCGCTTTTTCTTTCTTCTATGTTTCAATTACTTTTAATACAGAAGATGTAGCTGAAAACATTCAAAAAAGAGGAGGATATATTCCTGGAATCAGACCAGGTGCTGATACTGCCGATTATCTTCAGAGAGTGTCAAATCATTTAAATCTCTTTGGTGGTTGATTCTTAGCTGCTATTGCAGTTCTCCCATATGTTTTATGAAAACTTCTTGGTCAATCAGTAGATCTCATTATCTCTGCTGCTGGGCTTATCATTATTGTCTCTGTAATACTTGATGTAATTCGTAGAGTTGATGGAGAAATGAAGATGTTTGATTACAGTAAATATAAATAATCAGTTGTTTTAAAAAAAAAGCTAGAAAATTAATTTTTAGCTTTTTTTATAGTACAGAAAAGGTATCACATTCACTTATATTTCTTGCATTATATCAAACATTAAACCACTGCTTTCTTTGCTGTGATGATCCATGTGTCCATGATTCTGGGTTTATTCTTCCTGTTGCTGCTTTTTGAATTCTATCATCTCAAACAGCTTCTGCTGCATCGATTGCCTCAGATATTTCTCAGGGTTCAAGTATTCACTTTCATTTTAAGCTTTCGGCCCAATATCAAGCAAAGCAGTCAGCTTGAAGCTCAGTTTTTATTGAGTTTTCATTGGTTCGAGCTATTCAATTTTGTATTGCTAATACATTTTGAACATGATGTCCAACTTCATGTGCGAGTACATAAGCTTCAGCCACATCTCATCATTCAGCTCAATATCTTTTTTCAAGCTCATTGAAAAATGTTTCATCAAGATAGATGGTTTGATCTGCAGGACAGTAGTGAGGTCCTATATCTGAGCTGGCTCCTCAACAAGCAGAATTTGTATAATCTCTAAATAAAACAAGAGTGGGTTCAATATATGGGGTAGGTGAATCTGAGAGCACTTTTGTCCAAAATACATTGTTTGATCATATTACTGTAGAAGAGAACTCTTCATAGCTATCATTTCACTCATATTTTTCTGCATCTGGAGAGCGAACCTGTTGATTGGTAATTCCACTTTCCTGAACCTTATTATATAATTGCATAGCTGTTTCTGGCCCTGCAAAGTATCATGCAGCGAGTAAAGCTACTATTCATCCTACTCAGAGTCCTCAGCGAGACATTGAGATTCATCTTCTATCATCAACTTTTCATCGTGATGATATTTTTCCCCATTTGGCCATAGAAGAGAAATTAATGATTATTATTTTTAGTATAGTTTTTATTTGTATTAATTTTGTATTAATTTTCAGCTATAAAAAATAATATTCACTTGATTTTATAATATATACTATATATACTCAAAAAATACTTACGTATATATAATATTAGCACATAACATTATTTGAGATGATTTCTTTAGTACATTCCATAACAGTGAACGGACTTGATACAACTATTGTTGATATTGAAGTAGATATAAACCAGTGACTTCCTGCTTTTACTATTGTCTGACTTCCTGACCAATGAGTTCAAGAGAGTAAAGAGCGTCTTAGAAGCGCCCTTAAATCAAGTGGCGCAAAGATACCACCGAGCAGAATAACCGTGAACCTTGCTCCTGCTAATATCAAAAAATCTGGTCCGAGTTTCGATGTTTGAATTGCTATTGGTATATTACTCAATCAGTGATATATTAAGGATAATTCTCTTATTAAAGACTCTATATTTTTGTGAGAACTCTCACTAGATGGCTCATTCAGACATATTCCAAGCGTGTTGCCAGCTACGATTGGAGCAAAAGAAAAATGATTTAAACGAATTTTTATTCCTGCTCATAATACAAAAGAAGCATCCATCATTCCAGATATTGAAGTTATTAAAATAGAAAATTTAACTCAGCTCATAGATATTCTGAATACCGATATGAGTTATACTCCAGAAGAGGTTCTTGATTTATCGAGCCTGAGAATGAATGACTATGTTTCTGCATATGACTTTTCTCATATTATAGGTCAAACTCATGCTAAAAGAGCTCTTGAAATATCTGCAGCAGGAGGGCATAATATTCTTATGGAAGGTCCTCCAGGAAGTGGAAAAACGCTCCTTGCGAAATCATTTGCAACGATACTTCCAGATGTGACACTTGATGAGGCAATTGAAATTTCAAAAATATACTCAATCTCATGACTTTTGACGAATGATATGCCACTGATTGTTGAAAGGCCATTCCGCTCCATTCATCACACTGCTAGTAGCGCAAGTATTATATGAGGAGGAACGCAAGCAAAGCCTGGTGAAATTTCCCTAGCACATAAATGAATACTCTTTCTTGATGAAATCTTGGAGTTTCAAAAGTCAGTGCTTGAAGTCCTCAGGCAACCACTGGAAGACGGTGAGATTACCGTTACAAGAGTGAATGCAAGCTATGTATATCCTGCAAAATTTTCACTCGTGTGAGCTATGAATCCTTGTCCTTGCGGCTATTTAACAGATCCAGATAAAGAGTGTATTTGTACTCCAAATCAAATTGCTAACTATAGAGGTCGATTATCAGGTCCTCTTGTAGATAGAATAGATATGTTTATTGAGGTTCCAAAAGTACCAACAAAGGATTTTCGTGATGCTAAAAACCAACAATCCGAAAGCTCGCAGGAAATCCAAAAAAGAGTTCAGAATGCAAGAAATATTCAACTCAACAGATATAAAGAAATTGGACTGAGTTCTAATTCTGAGATGAGTTCCAAAAATATTAAACAGTTCGCGAATATGACTCCAGAAGCAGAAGAAATATTAGCAGGCGCTGTGAAATCAATGGATTTATCTGCGAGAAGTTATTATAGAATTATTAAACTCTCAAGAACCATTGCCGATTTAGAATCTTCAGATACTATAACAGAGAATCATATTTTAGAAGCGCTCAGTTATAGAAAGAAAGATGAGAATTAAAAAACAAGATATTCTTCAGTCAAATCTCCTTTGAAATGAAAAAAACTTAGAATACTTTATTTCTACGAAACCTTTTTTCATTCGTTCTCCAATATATGAGTGAGAATACTCTGCACAATCTAAGCAGAATCTTGATATGCTGTGACAAGATTTTACTATACCTCAAGAGAATATTATTCTTTTACACCAAACTCACAGCTCTGAAGTTGTAATCATTCATGAAAGCCATAAAAGATATGAAGCAGATGCTGCGATAACGCAATTAAATTGAAAAATGCTCATAGTTCTTGCTTCTGATTGTGTCCCTATTCTATTATATGATACAAAAAATCATGCTATTGGAGTTATTCATGCTTGATGGAGATGACTTGATGCAGAAATAATAAAAAATACCTTATATTCTCTGCAAGAAATATTTTGAAGTCAACCCAGAGATATTTTATGTTATATCGGACCATGTATATCTCAAGAAAATTATGAAGTTTGAGCTGATGTAGCTGAAAAATTTCTCCCGCATTTTCTAAGATCTGTATCAAAGCAGCTCCAAAAAAATAATACATTCTTGCTTGATGTGAGATGAATTGCTCAGCAGCAATTACTAAAGCACTGAGTTTTAGAAAAAAATATAGAAATGTCTCAGTATTGCACGTATAGAGAGAAAGATGTATTTCATAGTTATCGTCGTTCGACTCAAAAAGGAGAAGTTTACCAGTGAAATAATGCGTTATGAATTATGTTGAAATAATTGACAATATCCCTGCTTTTATTATTATCAAGCTATGAATACATACATAAATACATTTTCTCATCATGACGCGATAAAATCGAAAACGATTTTTTCGTGTATTTTTGCTCTCTAAGCTCATATAAAAAAATATATCAAAAAACTGTTTTCGAAATGAAAGCAGTTTTTTTTATTTCTCTCAAATGAATGATGAAAGCTATTTATAAAAGGCATTTTGATGCTCACTGCATGTTCTTGGTGCGTATTTATTTATCTAAAAATTACCTATGGAAATGCAAAGAAAATTTTCAAATTGAATGGAGATTTCAAGTGTCTCAAAACTAGAATTACTTGAAAATCTTCCTAAAAGCCTCTATGTATGAAAAGAAAAAGTTTGGTCAAATACACTCATCTCTCTTCCAGATGAACTCTGTAAGCAATTAGAGCGTATCGTGCAGCAATATCTCCGCGTGATGTGACTGGATGAAACACTCTATCCAGCACGAGTAGATTTAGGAATATCCTGATCATGACAGCTCATTATCTATGAAATCACTACATGATTTGTAGATCAAGTTGGCAGTTTGCTTGCTCTCCAGGAAATGATCTGAGAGGATACATTAGCTGAGATAATACAAAATACTCCCTTTGATGCTTCTTTCCTCTCAAGTCAGGCTTATAAGCCTGAATATGAGCTTATGCGTCAGTATTTTTCTCAGTACTGAAATCCTCTCAAGGATTCTACCTCTGGTGAAAAAGTATTTTTATATGGATATCCTACAGAGGAAATGAGAGGAAAAAACAATCTCTATCCTTCATGGAAATGACTGGATGCAGAACAAAAAGATGTTCAAGTGAGAATCTTAGAGATCATTTCAAGAGGAACAGATTTTATAGTTCCAAGATTCTTTGATAATAACACTACTTGATATCAAGATCTTCCGGAGGAAAGATGTACAAAAATGATATTTAAACAATCCACTCCTAAGCTGAAATGAGATCAAAAATCAATATTATTTTGAAAAGGAAAACTTGCTCGGGAGAGGTATAAGTCATGAGAAATGATGGCTCAAGAGTATATCCCTCCATTTCGTGATGCAAAGGGGAGACGATTTGAGATAAAGGCTCTTTTTATGCCAAATCCGACTGGCACAAAACTCCTAGGTCTTTATAATCTTACTGACGAAGAGAGGTCTACTGATAATTTTGGAAGTACAAAAATTCCAAATGATGGATATCCTCAGTGACCTGTAATAATAACAAAATAATACTATGAAGAAATACAAAATATTTTACATCGATGATCAATCTTTTGCTCTGCCGCAGCTGATACGTGCGCTCCCAACGGATATAGATTATGACTTTACTCACGTTCAGAGAATAGATGATATATTACCAGAGCAGTACGATATTGTGTTCCTCGATTATTATCTTGATAAGGATAATAAAACGGCGCTGGATATAGTAGAGCGATTTGCAGGGAGTATTATTGTTTCATTTTCTACCTGTCCAGATAAAAATACTTTTATGCTGAATCATGGAGCAATATATGGAGTGAATAAACTCAAAAAAACAAACCATAATCCCCAGCTGATAGATTGTATGAAAAATATTTTTCCTCAGAGCAAAAGCTCACTATACTAATCACCATACTCTATATTTATAAACAAAATAATGCAAATATCTAATATGCCACCAAAGGGAACAGCTGATTGGTTCCCAGAAGAATTTAAAATTCGAAAATATATATTTGATACATGGAGAAGCGTGTGTCTCAGCTATGGATTTCAGGAATACCTCGGGCCACTCGTAGAGTCAACAGATATTTGGAAAGCAAAATCTGGCGAAGACGTTGGAGGAAGTGAACTCACACAAATCACCAATAGAAATGGGGAACTTGACGGACTCGCAATTCGCCCTGAGATGACACCTTCTGTCACTCGAATGGTAAGCCGAAAGTGGAAAGAAATCGATAAACCTATTAAATGGTTTTCGATTGCAAATTTCTATAGAAACGAAAAACCTCAAAAAGGGAGAAATAGAGAATTTTGGCAACTCAACGCTGATATTTTTGGGGAAGCAGGGAGTAATGCAGACACAGAAATACTGACTCTTTCTCTCGAGCTTATGAGAGCCTTTTCTGCTCCAAAATGAAGCTATAAACTCAAACTCAATCATAGAGGAGTAATAAATGATTTTTTCTCTCTCGTACTCGATATTTCAGATGAAACAGTAAAGCGTGACCTTATGAGACTGCTCGATAAATATGCAAAAATGAAACGAGAAGTATTTGACGAGCAACTTGAAGAACTTGGACTTCAAAATGAGTCTAAAATCATCCATACTTTTATGTCGGCAAAAACTATTTCTGATTTGCAAACAGCATTTGTATCTCTCTCAAATAGTGAAAATTTTAGAGAATTCACGAGTATCATGAAAAGTCTCGAGAATCTCTGATATAGCTCAGAAATAGAATTTTCATGAAATCTTATCAGGGGATTTGATTACTATGATGGAATAATTTTTGAGATGTTTGACCAAAACCCAGAGAATCCCAGAGCGCTTTTTGGAGGGGGAAGATATAATGGACTCGCAAGCATTTTTGGTGTGAAAGAAGATATACCAGCAATCGGTTTTGCTCCAGGAGATGAGACGATGAAGCTCTTTTTAGAGGGGCATAACTTGCTCGAAGATATTCAGAATTCTCATCCAGAAAAATATTATTTCCCACTTCTTGAGTGAGTAATGTTTGAAGATGTACAAAAATTGGCTGCAATTCTCAGACTCGAAGGGAAAAATGTAGAACTCTGACTCTCAGAAAAGAAACTCTGAAAAGCCATAAAATATGCTGATAAAAATCATTGCTCCCACATTGTTATTCTTGGACAAGAAGAGTCAGAAAAAAATCAGTATATTCTCAAGAATTTAAAAACTAGTGAAGAAAATAGTATTTCAATCTAAAAACTCAAAATATATTTATTTTACAAAAATCATAATTCTTTATAATGGGACTATGAATACAATTTTTACTATAAAACAATGAAAACACAGAGGAATTTCTCCTTATGTTTTTGTTTTGTAGTAGTGAGAGATACTAAAAGATAAAAATTTCAGGAGAAATCCTGAAATTTTTTGTGTATTATTTTCTAAATATTTTTGTTATGCACACACCTAGATTTTTGACTCCAGAGCTTGTATCTGAAATTCAGCAGGATTTTCAAACTCCTGTATATGTCTACTCAGAAAAAGAGCTCCGAGACAGGGCGAGAGAATTTATAAATTTCCCGAGTGCATTTGGACATTCTGTGCGATATGCGATGAAGGCAAACCCTCAAAAAAATATATTAAAAATTTTTCAGCAAGAATGACTTCTGATAGACGCGAGCAGCGACTACGAAGCCATGAGAGCAATCAATGCTTGAATCGAACCTAAGAATATTCAAATCTCAAGCCAAGAGCTGTGAAACCGTGCTTGAGAACTTATAGAAAAATGAGTCTATTTTGTCGCAACGAGTTTGCACCAGCTTGAATTTTTTGGAAAAAACTTTCCATGACAATCATGTGGTATTAGGGTAAATCCATGAGTAAGCTCTGGATGATTTGCGAAAATATCGACAGGATGAGCCAATTCATCATTTTGAATTTGGCATGAAAAACTCAGTGAAATTAAGCAGTTAGCAGATATCTATAATATAGACATAACAAAACTTCATTTTCATATTGGAAGTGAAAATACTCCTGAAAGCTGGGTTGCTTCAGCAGAGCATGGATTTGAGATTATAAGACAAATAAAAACTATTAGTATTTTCGATATGGGCTGAGGTCATAAAATGGCAATTATGCCCTATGAGAAATCGGCTGACTTGCAGGCTATTGGTCAGGCTCTTTCAGAAAAATTTCAAAATTTTTATCAGGAAACAAGGAGAAAGATTCACCTTGAAATGGAGCCATGAAAATATCTCGTGATCAATAGTTGCTCTATGATTGTTGAGATTCAAGATATTGTAGATACGGGTAAAGATGGATATACCTTTCTCAAAACCAATTCAGGGATGAATGATATGCCTCGAGTTGCGATGTATGGGGTACAAGAGCCATTATTTATAATAAATGATTCTCAGGAATACAGAGATTATGCAGTAGTAGGGCATTGCTGTGAAAGCTCTGATATCATAACTTCTAAACTCTATGATGCGGAAAGTATAGAAGTAAGAAGTCTTAAAAAAGCTGAAATATGAGATATGTTAGTCATCGATGGAGTAGGAGCTTATAATGCTTCTATGGCTATAAAAAATTATAACTCATTCCCAGAATCAGGTGAGCTACTTCTCAGAGAAAATGGAGAAATTGTAGAAATACGTAAAAGAGAAAATATAGAAGAAATTTGGAGAAATGAAATTGATGTACTGTAGAAATATTAATAATTTTTCTCGATTTTTTTGTAATTCTCTATACAGTAAGCATATTATTAATTGAGAATACATATGAGACAAAAGATTTTTGATATCCTTGAAGTGCTCTGAAGTCAGTATACCAATTATGAGCATGATGCTGTGTTTTCATGTGATGAAGCCAAAGGAGTCGATATTCCTGGTGTAAGAGTAAAATCTCTGCTTCTGAGAAATAAAAAAGCTACAAACTATTATATGGTAGTGCTTCCAGATTTTAAACAACTTGATACCAATATTATCAGAGCTGTTTTCGATGATTCTAAAATGAGTTTTGCCAGCGAAGATCGGATGATGGAGAAAATCTGATTGAGACCATGATCTGTCAGTCCATTTGCACTGGTAAATAATGAGGAAAAAGATATTGTAGTTGTGTTTGATGCGGAGCTAAAAAACGTACTTATTGGATTTCATCCGCTTCAAAATGATAATACCGTGGTATTAGAAATGTCAGAAGTTGAGAAATTTCTCAATCATTTGGATGTAGAGTATGTATTTGCCAATCTATAAATATGAAAAAACATATATATAATTTTCTGCTGCGCGTTCTCAGATTTTTTACGAGAATCTATCTTTGGAGAACAAAACCACGTGTTATTGGGATTACAGGAAGTGTCGGAAAAACAACGTGCCGAGATATTATTTTTCAAGTACTCTGCCAAGTTCAAGATTCTCAAAAAATCTATACATCACCAAAAAATTATAATTCAGAACTTGGACTTATTTTCTCTATATTTTGTATAGAAGAGTATAGCCCAAGTATTAAAAATCTCTTCATGCTCACATGAAAGATTCTTTTGATGAGTCTATTTTTAAGAAAAAAATACGATGTTCTAGTTGCTGAGTATGGAATTGATTCTCCCTGAGATATGGATTTCCTCCTCTCTGTTATGAGGCCAGAGATTGGAATTATTACAAAACTCGATGCAGTTCATAGTGAGAATTTCCCTTGATGAGTTGAGCAGTATTGGCAAGATAAAGCAAAATTATTAATAGCATCTAAGGCTAAGGTATACTTTCCATGAAATGATAGTTTTCTACAAAAGCAAAAATACCTTTTCCCTGAAAATAGAGAAGAGATGTACCATCAAGAACCATCTGTAAAATATAAACAAGAAGCAGGGAACATATTCCAAGAGTTTCGCTGTATGGACAAGAAGATTTCTCTCAACCTTATTGGAAATGAGAATACCCAGTACACAAAAATCGCATTAGAAATAGCAAAAAATTTAGGAATAAATGTAACTGAAAAAGAATATATATTTCATTTTCATCTTCAGCCTTGAAGATTTTCATTATTTTCTCACGAGAATCATCTTTTTATAGATAGCACATACAATGCCAGTCCAGAAAGTATGAAGCTTATACTGCAAAATACAAAATTAATACGAAGGCAGATGTATCCAAAGTATAAAATGCTCTATGTATTATGAGATATGAGAGAACTTGGTGATATATCACATACAGAGCATAAGCAGTTAGCTCATGAAATTATAGATGCTGCTGGAGTATTTACCGTTGGACCAGAAATGTATAAATGGCTCGTTCCAGAACTCCATGAGTTACAATATGCTTGAAAAATTCATAGTTCTCTCTCTTCCAGAGAAGTAGGAAAAAAGCTGCAAGAATTTTTAGACAAACATAAAGATGAATCCTACGTCATTTTATTCAAAGGATCTCAGAATACTATTTTTATAGAAGAAGCTCTTTGAGAGCTTCTTCCTGATAACCAAAGAAAAAATCTGGTGCGTCAGTCACCAGATTGGAAAAAGAAAAAACAAGATTTTTTTGAGAGTTTATAATCTATAACTCAATTTCACAGTATACTGGAAGATGGTCAGATCATATATTTCAGAGAGTTTTCAGCTGTTTAATTTGAATAGTGTTAGAGTGATATACTAAATCAATTGGAATTCCAAATCTTCATAATTTTGCAGGAAATGTAGGAAGGAATCATCTTCCCACTCTCCCATCGATGAGTCAGGATGTGCTTAGAAATGTTTTCGATCATTTCGACCAGCTCACGGAATTAAAATCTCACATAACTATACAAGGTACAGTTGCTTCTTGTATTTTTTTTGCGAGTCTGAAAAGCTCTGTGTCTTTTTCTTTTGAAGTTGGAACTTCTGTTGGGCTAGGAGGAGGGGGGTGTATTCAAAAAAATGTAAATTCCCTCTTACTTTCAAGTATATGACATACTTCTACTGATGGATATGACTTGCTTTGAAGATAGTGAAGTGAGCTATTTTTCTTAGGCAGCTTAGAAAAATAACACATACCATAAAAATTATCTTTTGTATCATCTTCCAAGAGCAGATATCCTGAAAGTCATTCTTGAAGTTTCTTCTTCCACACATCGTCAGTCTCAAGAGCTATAAAAATATCTGGGTTATATTTTCATACGATCTGTATTATTTTTTCATATTGTGTGTTATCTTTTAATACATTTGAAGATATAATGCTTATTGTATCACTTCATCACTTAAAAACTAAGGGTTTTTTGTATGAAAAATAGGGATAAAATATCTTGAGATTATAGAGAATGTGAATAAATAAAATAATTCATAACATGGTAACGATAAAACTTTCTGGAAAAAAGTAACTTCAAATGAGAATAAGTATTGCATAAATGAAGGTCATATAGACTCTGATGAAATCAAATATCCTAAAAAACCAGTGTTTACATGGAAACACTGGTAAAACTCATAAGGAAATAATTATGAGAGTGAAAATGATATAGACTATAAGCATATGAATTTGAAAGAAATAATAAATTATCTATAAATTTTGTAGTTTCAAAATTTTACATATGGCTCTTCATATTTCTTCTTTTTCCCAATTCTAAAACCTCAAAGAATAATTCAAACTCAAATGAGTATCGAAACCCCCCCAAGAACATAGGCAAGTATATCAGGGAATAGAATATTAATAATTCAAAATAGTATCAGCATCAGACCTGTATATTTCATGTTTTGTGTATTAATTATTAGTTTCTTCTATTTTTGCTCCGAGTTCTTGGAGCTTTCAAATAAGGTTGTCATAGCCACGATGAATCCAATAGATATTTTCTATTTCAGTAACTCCTTCTGACAAGAGTCCTGCTATTACCATAGCAGCTCCACTTCGTAAATCCCAGCTATTAACTCTTCATCAAACAAGCTTGTTTGGACCTGTTATTTTTGCTTCGTGAAGATTAATTATTCTAGGAGAACAACCAAGTCTTTCATATTCTACGAGCCAATTGAGTCTTCCTTCATAAAGGATTTCATGGATTCGTGAAGTTCATTCACATTGAGTCATCAGAACTGAAAAAAGAGGCATGAGATCAGTTGGAAAGCCAGGAAAAATATTTGTTTGTATATTTACTGCTTTGAGAGAGTCAGCTCTGAAAACCCTCAGCGTATCGTTTCAAAGATTTTCAGTCTTTACTCCAGCTTCATGCAGTTTATAGAGAAAAGCTCATAGGTCAGCAATTCGAGCCCTGTGAATATCAATATAGTCTTTACTTGCAAGCGCTGCGATAATAGCAAATGTTCCTGATTGAAGATAATCTGAGATGATTTCATGTTGCATTTCAGAAGCGATATTTTTGGTCCCGTGAATGATAATAGTATGATCATAACGGATATCTATAGATACACCCGCATTTCGCAGGAAATCTATAAGATTAAAAATGTGTGGTTCAAATGCAGCTAATTCAATGGTCGTACTTCCATTTCTTGTTGCAGCTCACATAATAAGATTCGCCGTTGCGGTAACTGCAAAATAGGCTGTTACGGTAACATCACTATTACTTCATAAGCCTGAGAACATGAGCATATCTGAACTCTCTTGGGATTCATAGCCCATATCCTTATATCCATTTATATGTTCATCAATTGGTCTTTTCCCAATTTTGTCTCCACTTGGAAATGGAATATGGGCTTTTCCAAAACGAGAAAGGAGTCCAGCCATAAAATAAATTCCAGCCCTCGTGCGAGCAATTTTACTCGTATCAATATTTTTATCTGAGATATTTGTAGAGTCAATTTCCAGAACATCTCAGTGAAAGCTTGTTTTCGCTCCAAGACTTTCATAAAAATGCAAAAAATCATGAACATCCAATATATCTGGTACATTTGTGAGTTTTACTTTTCAAGGAATCAGTAATGCGGCTGCTATGAGGGGGAGGGCAGCATTTTTACTTCAACCGATTGTAACACTTCCTGATAAATTGGTAGATTGATGAACGTGAAACATAAATAAATTTTTTAAGAGTAATGGCTCATATTATAGTAAGCTCTAAAAAAAAAACAAAAGAAAGCCTCGTTTGATTTTTTCTTTGACATTAGTATCAGAGAGGATATATTTTATAGGTAATACTTTTCCTTTAAAATTGCTTATAAAATGCTAGAAACCAGTATAAAACAAATAGATTTTGATTCAGATAATTTTATAAAATGCCAACATATCACGCTTGAAAACGATATTGAGGCGGTTATACTTTTTAGTCTCAAAGATAAAAAACTTGAAGAGTTACTGTATAATAAAATTATTGATGTTCTCATTGATAGAATTCATCCAAAAAATGTTTATAAGGATTTTTCTCATGCACTAGAAAATATCAATGGATTTTTAATGAGTTGGAAACATGATGATAATTCATGAGAAAATCTGAGCGCAATAATAGGTATTTATGCAAAGAAAACTTTCTTTTTCTCAACCGTAGGAAGAGCATCTTGTTATCTGTATAATTCACATGGCGATGTGATAGAAATTACAGATAAAAGTGATATATCAAAAGATTTCAGTTTTATTTCATCTGGAGAAGTTGCTGATGGAGAGTCACTTATCATGTCAAATACAAGACTATACGATGTTCTCTCAAGCGATGATATCAAAGATGCTTTAGAATACTGACTTATACCTCAAGCAGGAGACACCATTGAAAGTATTTTACTGCGAGAACATACTTGAAAAAATGTAGTAACATGTATTTTGCAAAAAAAATGAATAGTAGAAGAAACAAAACTTTGAAAATATTTAGAGAAAGCAAAGTACATTATTTTCAGCTGCTTAGATAATAACTATGCAAAAACAGGAATTTCAAGAATATATCAACTCAGAGACAAGATTCTTGGGCAATGAAAAAGAACGCAGCAAGTTGTATTGTGAATTTGAGTAATTCTAGCTACGTATTTGCTTTTTACAGTTGTGTCATGATTTTTTCAAATTACATCTCAAACCTGATGAGTAGGTCAAGCAAGAGAGCAACTTTTACAAGCGCAGGAATATATAGTCACAGCAAGTGAGAATATGAATGATGAAGATGTATTTTCTTATAATATAGAGGCTGCAGAAGATATTATTGCTCAAATAAATGACCAAGAATTATTTTTAGGTGATATAACAAAACTCCAGACCAATATATCTTCTCTTCAAAAAAAGATAAATGGGATAGAGGTCTTCTCTATTTGAGATGATGATATTTTGACGAGTTTTGATGCTACAAAAACTCCAATTGGATTGGTAGATGTTGCAGGAAAAAAATATTTTATTGGTGCTAATAGTGTGATTGGACCTCTTGCAAATAGCGCTGAACCAACTGAGTACATTTTTTCAGAACTCTCATCAGGTGATACCTTTGTATCTGCAACAAGTCAAGATAATGATATAGTTATTATTACGCAGAGCGGGAAACTGGTTCGTTTTTCTGGGAATAATTTTTCTTATGTTGATGTTGCTAATCAAGATACTTGGTCAAATTCTCCTATCATTGAGAATTATGCAAGAAACATATATCTCTTATCAGATGAGCAAAATCAGATTCTTATGCATCGGAAAGCTGGGGAAAATTATGAAGCAGCAGTTCCATATTTGAATGATGAAGATGCTATATCTACATGAAGAATTCTGGATATAGCAATTGATGGGGGAATATATATATTGAAGCTTGATGGAACCATGCTAAAATTATTTCGAAGTCCAGCATATAGATTGGAATCTCTGAGTCTGAATAATCTTCCTAAAAACTATAATTTTTCAAATCTTACTACTGGAAATCTTCCATCGATACAAACTCAGGCAAATCTTACAAATGTATATATGTTGTTAGATAATAGAATTCTTATATTCAAGCCAAATACACTTCGTTTTCAGGATGTGAAATCTTTGAAATACGTGGGACAAATCGAATGACAAAACAGAGCTATAAAGAAATTTTATGTTGAAAATGATGGTGAGATATATTTTACAGACAGTCAGTGAGTATATAAAATAGAGTTCGAAATACTTGAAGATAGAATTATTATGAAATAGTCTCAACAATAATAAAAGCAGAATCAATCGATTCTGCTTTTATTATTGTTTTTAAGTTCTAAATGAATTTTTTTCAATAAAGTCATCTACTTCCTTTTGAAGATCCTGAGATATGACTTCATTAGAAGAAACAGTGTTTACATCCTCGTCATCCTCAAATGCTTCAAGCATTTTTGTAAATTTAAGAGCTTTATCAAATTCAACTATTTCTGTCTCGCTGTCGTAAATGTAATCTATTTTAGACTCAAATATTTCTATATTTTTTTCTACGAGAAATTTTTCTATTTCGTGAAAGTCACTGGTATCAGAAATAACTTTAATATATCATGCTTCCTCAAAGATATCTTCAGCATTTGTTTCAAGTATAAGCTCTTCTAAAGTATCAAAATCATGTTTACTTGGGTCAATAAAAATAACTCATTTTTTGTGAAACATCCAAGAAACCGCTCAGCTTTCTCCCATATTTCATCCATATTTTGTAAAAATATGTCGTATATTTGAAACAGTTCTATTTTTATTGTCTGTCAGTGTAGAAACCATAATAGCGACTCATCCTGGAGCATATCATTCGTACACTATTTCAGATATTTGCGCTGCATCTTTGTCTTCTCATGTTCATTTTTTTATAGCTCGGTCGATGGTATCATTTGGGACTCCATCTTTTTTTGCCTTATAAACGAGAGTTGCAAGCGTAGGATTATCATCAATATTTCATCATCCTTGTGCTGCAAGCGCAATGAGTTTTGCGTGCAGAGAGAATATTTTACCTTTTTCTGCATTTACTGCATTTTTTCTAGCTTGTACTACTGGACCTCTTCCCATATTGTAATCTAAATATATAAAAATTCTTTGATATGGTATATTTTTTTGACTTTTTGTAAAGCTCCTCTGATATTGTATAAAAAATAAAAAAAAGTTTTGCAAGCAGCAGCTTTTTCAATACAATCAGTGCGCTTTCCTGAGAACAGGAAATTTATTTTTATCTTAAGAGATTATGACAAAATTTGCTATATCAGCTGACATTCGAGCAGGGGAAGAAAAAACATCTCATATCAGAGCTTCAAAAAGAGTTCCAGGAATTGTATACGGTAAGACACAAGAACCAGTTTCTCTTGTGTTAGACGCTTCAGATTTTCTTAGACTTTATAGAAAAGCTGGGGAAAGTAATATTATAACACTTTCAGCAGGAAAACTTAAACTTGAAGTACTTATACACTCAACACAAAAACATCCAGTAACTGGAGATTTCACTCATGTTGATTTTTATGCTATTACTAGAGGTGAAAAAGTTACTACTCACGTACATTTCAATTTCGTTGGAGTAGCTCCAGCAACAAAAGAAGGTTTCGTTGTACAAGAAGTTATGAAAGAAATCGAAGTAAAATGTCTTCCAAGATATCTTGTTGATCACTTTGATGTTGACCTTTCTACAATTAAGTCAGACGAAGACTCAATTCACGTATCAGATCTTAACTTAGACTTAGAGAAATATGAAATTTTTGTAAATCTTGATGATTCAATCGTAGTATGTAGTGCTCCAAGAGCCGCTATAGAAGAAGATGAGGATGAAGATGAAGTAGTTACGGGAAGTGATGAAGATGTTGAATCTTCACAGGAAGGAGAAGAAAAATAATCTTCATAATCATTTGATAAAAATAAAATCCTGCATAATCTATGCAGGATTTTATTTTGTTTATACGAATGTATGAAAGTTATAATTTGGTGAAATACACAACAAGCGGAAGATCTTTCTTCTAAAATTAATCTAGTATTAGAGGAGCTTGGTTTAACTGACTTTGTTGTCGTAGAAAAGACAAGCGATGCAGAAATTAAGCAGGAACTTTCTATTAATGAGGAGTCAGCTCTGATTATAGAAGAAGAGTCTATTGATTTTAAAGATATGATTTTTGAGGGGATAATCCCAGAAGAGGAAGAATTAAAATCAATGTTTATTTCTATTATAGGCTGATCTACTGGAGGTTGATGTGGTTCAAAAGATGAATCAGGTTGATGCGGTACTGGTTGTAGTTGTTAATAAAAAAAAGAAAGCATATTGCTTTCTTTTTTTTAGCTTATAAGTATTAAGCAGCTGTATCATCAATTTCTTGAGTCCCTTCTACTTCAGGAGCTGCTTCTACACTTCAACCTGATTGTTTCACGATAGTAAAATAATCGGTATATACAATATTGTTATCTTCTCCGTAATAATCAATTTTATATTGGTTTGTTCATTCTTCAAGAGTTTCAAATCTCTCAAAAGCATGGTATCTCCATGTACTTCCATTAAACGAACCAAGTTCAAATCCATTGACAAGCACTTTGCTGATTCACTCTGCTGTCGTAACTCATCGGATTGTGATTTCTCAAGCAGTTGTTGTAAATTTTCATGTAACTGATGGCTCAGTAAAGCCAAAATCATTTGCATTTACTTCATAGGTTGTAACTCATTGAGAATTTGATGAACTACTTGGATTAGAATCAACATTAGAATTATTTTCAATAGGTTCTGGAGCTGCTGATGTACTACTATAAACGGTGTAAACATCTTTTTCTAGCAGTTCTCTGTTATCATCATATATTTTTACTACAATGTCATTTACCCCATTTGTGAGGCTGACATTAGCGGTAAATGTTCATGCTCCTAAACTTGCCTGTTTATTGTTAAAGGTAATAGCTCAAACTTCTTCACTATTAATAGTTCCGCTGAGTTCAAGATTTGAAGCCTCACTATTCATTTCATCTCTGAGATTATTAAATGAAACACGTGTTCCGATTGTTCCATTTTCTTCTGGTGTTTCATCATCTGTTGTTTCTTCTTCATCAGTAGAGTTCATCGCTTCCTCTAATATGATATGACCATTGTTATCAAGAAACCAATCACTTGATTTAAAAAATGAATCAATATCTCATTTTTCTCCGCTTAAGTCGATATCTTCATTTGAGGCATTGAGACGTGAAATACTTATTTTTTGTCCAGTTATGAGAACACTACTTACTCATGATAAATTTGAAACTCTCGCATTTCAAGAAATAACATATACGCTGCTTCACGCCTCATTTTGTGTAAGAGATAGTATACTTCCTGCATCTGCATCGATTTTTGCATAGCGCATAGCAATATTTGAATCTTGCTTGAGATTCAACCAAGCATCTGATGATTTTAGTGAGTAAGAATTTGGAGATTCATATCAAAATTCAGCTATTTTATTCAGTGAAATTTCAGTTCCATCTGTTCCAGTAAGCTGTAAGCTTCATTCTTTTACAGTGATAGTTTCTCAAAGATATAAATTTACAACATCATCAATTTCTTCTTGAGCATTTCATGAATATGCTATAAATGCTTGAGTATCATCTGTGTTAAAGTCTATATCTAGAGATTGAGCATCTCATTGTGTTGATGTAGTTGGAGTATTTGAACTAGTATCATCGCCACCTGAAAAAACCTTAATAAGTATAAGGAGTATGAAAACTCCTCATAGAATAGGGACAAGGTAGTCCTTTAATGTTTGAGTAAATGAATTTTTTTGTCTGTATCTTGCCATATATATTGGGTGAGAAATTACTTATAGTATGATTTTATTTGATTTGTTACTGAATACAAGAAAAATACGTAGATAATTATTAAAATTTAATTAGAAAATATTATAGTGTAATGTAAATATTCAAGTATTTGCACAATGCTATATATTTCTTATAATCACGCACGCTAGTTTATTTTGACTTAACAAATATAATATGAAAAAAATACTAGGGATGATTTGTATCATTGCTCTTGCAGGACTTGTTTCTTGTTCAAACGACTATGAAGATGGTGAAGCTGCTGATGCTGCAGTTGATAGTACTGTTGAAGCTGGTGCTGATATGGGTGATGCTATTGACGCTGCTGGTGAAGCTACTGTTGACGCTATTGACGCTGCTGGTGAAGCAATTGCTGATGGTGCTGAAGCTACTGTTGACTTCGTAGACGGAGATGATGATAGCGAAGTTATTGAAGATGAAATGGATGGAGTTGATGATAACGATATGGAAGAATTTGATGTTGATGCTGATGTTGATGCTAACTTCGAAGGTGAAGCAGATAACAATGATACAGCAAGAGACTAATTTTTTCTTGTATTATGTGAAAAAGACTGGCTTGCCAGTCTTTTTTTTATTTACATTCTTTATTTTATCGATAGATTATAGATATTATTATGTATGTAATTTAAAAACATGAAGCATCCTAATATATTTATATCTATAGTATGAATATTATTATTATCTGCATGAGTATATGCATCCTATACGTTAATAGATAACGTACCTTGAAATCAATCATCATCTGATTTATGAGGTCTCAATCAAGAGATTCGTACTATAAACACAGGTGATTTAATGTTTATGAATCAATGAAATGATGATAGTATGATTGGTAATTTTTTTAGTGGGTATTATTATGATGAGGCTTATGGAGTATTTAAAACAGACTATTTGCCTGGTGAAGAGCTCAGAATCTCTCATCAGAATGGTACGTGTAGTGATGGAAAACAAAAATACGCTTTAGCTTGATATGCGTATAATGAAAATTTCTGACTGATAAACTTTGAAAATGCTTCATGAAAATCAGATATTTATGTATGTATTGAGTCAGATCCCTTAGCGAGTGATTATGCGAGTGCATACTTTCAATGATATGCATATGGTGAATATGTATGAATACAAAATTTTGAAAATATAGCATTTGAAGGATATTCAAATATTGAAGAAACTGATACGGATGAAGATGGAATATTATGAAGATATACAAAAATTGATGGTGTCACATCTTCAGATTCAATTTTATGATCAGAATTTGATGATGAAATTAGAATCATATGAGATATTAATAAATCATCATTGAGATGAGATATAAGTCAAAATGTTTACACTGTTATTCGAAATTTTACCCCAAATAATGGGTCACTCAATATCACGAACCTTTCTCAAAATACTTGGTCATCAGCAAGTAATGGAATTAAACTCTTAGAAGACAGTGTTTTATATATGTGAGATTTAAATTGATCTAATGTAAGAATTGCTTGAACACAAGAGTGAACAAAAACACTCGTGGTAGAAGGAGGAAATGTATATATTACCGGAAATATAACTTGATGAGGTATGTTGTGAATTATTGCATTAAGTAAAGATGATATAGGTTGAAATATTTATATAGATCCAAGCGTTACAGATATCCATGCTATCCTCTTTGCTGACAAATCACTCATAAGTTATAAAAGTGGTGAATTATGAGGTACAACATCTGATAGTGAGTTAGCAAATCAGCTTTATATAAAATGATCTGTATTTAGTGAGAATACTCTATGAGGTGGAGATACACCTTTTGATTGTCCATTTTATATAGATGTGAGTGACTGTGATATGGATGAAGCTAAAAAGTATGACTTTAATTATTTACGAAGATATAGATTAGTTTCTGATGTCTCAAACCAAACAGGGATTGATGGAGCATGAAACCCTGTATATGCTACTATTCCAGATTATTCAGGAGCAGAATCTATGATGGGAGATGGAAATAGTAGCAATACCGAAGTACAAAAACCATGATATAGAAGATTTCCTTTTATAATAGAATATAATCCAATGATTCAACAAATTACTCCTCCATTTTTTGATTAGTTTTTTAAAAAATTTACACAATGTAAATTTTTTTTTTTTGTAATTATCTTAAAAATATGAGATTATAAAAATGAATTATATATTTCTTACATACATTATGAAAAAAATTATATGAGTTTTTATGGTAAGTGTTATGCTTATCTCCCCACTATGAGCTGCCTATGACGCTGATCTTTCTCAAACAGAAGTACGAACAAATATTCGAGATGTGAAGAGTGTATCCACACTACCTAATTCAATAATAAATGCAGTTAATTCACAATGAGGTGAAATAAAGTGATTTTTCGGTACGATTATCTCAAATATATTCAATCTAGATGGAAGAATAAAAAATATATATGTAGATGCATTCACAAATGTTCTGTGAAATTCAAGTAATAATCAGATATTGAAATGGAGCTACAATGGGACATCAAATCTATGAAAGTTTATTGCATCTAGTATATCAGAGGATGGTTCAGGAAATGTGAGAATTGGTTCATCAACAAGTTCAAAAAATTTAAGAGTGTATGGAGATATCGTTGCAAATAACGTTACAGACCCATCAGGGAATCAGCTATGAGGAAAATTCATAGATGGGACGCCAGATGCATCGGAGGCAGTATATGCGTGAAATGTAGGTATAGGGACACCTAATCCAAATGAGAGACTCAGTGTGAATGGGAGGATTTCAATTTCTACAGACCCAAATACCCTTGATGATGTATGAGATGTGAGATACAATGATGCAAGATATATAAGAAAATGAGAAAGTTGAGATTTTATTCAAGATAATACTATAGATAGTACTGAAATTCAAAATGGAACTATAACAGGTACGGACATAGCGACGAATACTATTACAGAATCGGATATAGATGATAATTTTGTGGCGAGAAACTCATTTCGATTAGGGGGAAGAACTTTAGCAGAATGAAGTGATGCTAGTACAGTTGTTTCAAGAAATAGTTGATGAGATATAAATGCGAGACTATTTCGATCAGAATATGATTCAACAAATTCAAATATTAATTATATTATGACTCAAATTGATACTGATACAAATAATTATATACGTCCTAGTACACCAGCTCAATTTAGAGCCGCTGTTACAGACAATAGTTATGTTAATATTTGAAGTTCTTGAGATCAAATTCAAGATAACACTATAGATAGTTCTGAAATTCAAAATGGAACTATTACATGAACTGATATTGCTAATTGATCTATAGCTGATTCTGATATAAGTTCATTAAATGGTGATAAAATCTGGAATGGAACAATCGATTGATCAGAAATACAGGATAATACATTAACAGCTTCAGATTTAGCAGCTAATAGCGTATGAAACAGTGAGATGATAGATAATCCAATTTTTTCAAAAATACGAATGACAAATCAAACTACGAGTTGAGATAGCAATGACACCGTTTCGACAAAAGGATATGTTGATTCAAGAATTTCTTCGATTCCGTGAATAAGATTTAAAAGAATTACATGACAGATAAGTAGTAGAAATATTAATACTGACTTAAATATGACAAGCTATGTTACATATTATGCAGCAGATCAGGATACCGCAAACTTTCTTTGTCGAGAACAAGAATGAATGCAATTTGGGTACTGGGGATCTAAATGAACTCCAGATTCTAGTTGATGGGCTCCATATTATAATTTAGATATTACAGCATTTAGTACTGATTCTAGGTTTTGACTGAAGAGACTTTGTTCTTCATGAAGTGATTGTTATAATAAAAGAACACAATACGGCTCAAATTTATATTGTTATTCTTATGACTTTTTACCAAATCCAAGTGGATATTAATATATAATAAAAATACTTATATGAACATTATACATAAACAAATAATAATATCTGTGATTATCTCTCTTATCATAGTTTCTGGATATCATATTATTTTCTGAGATGTAAGAGAAAATAATACTGAAAACAGTAATATTAATGTTAATAGTGATAGAATAGGTACTAGTGATAGTACAACAAATATTCCTTCAGGTTGAGAAAATTCAGATATAAGCATTATTCCAACAACTGAAAATCAAGGGTATCAAGAAGAAACAAATACAAGTATTCTTCCAGCAACTGAATATCAGGAGTATCCAGAAGGTTATAACGATGATTTAATTCGTATAGAGGACAGAACAGAAGATTTAGAGTAGTTAGTCATTATTAAGCGGTATACTGTCATCAGTAAACTTAAAAAATATTTACTATAAAAGTAAATATTTTTTTTTGTGTTTTTTTTTGAAATATGAGATTATAAAAATGATTTAAATATTTCTTATATATTATGAAAAAAATTATATGAATTTTTATGGTAAGTGCTATGCTTATATCACCGCTATGAGCGGCCTATGACGCTGATCTTTCTCAAACAGAAGTACGAACAAATATTCGAGATGTGAAGAGTGTATCCACACTACCTAATTCAATAATAAATGCAGTTAATTCACAATGAGGTGAAATAAAGTGATTTTTCGGTACGATTATCTCAAATATATTCAATCTAGATGGAAGAATAAAAAATATATATGTAGATGCATTCACAAATGTTCTGTGAAATTCAAGTAATAATCAGATATTGAAATGGAGCTACAATGGGACATCAAATCTATGAAAGTTTATTGCATCTAGTATATCAGAGGATGGTTCAGGAAATGTGAGAATTGGTTCATCAACAAGTTCAAAAAATTTAAGAGTGTATGGAGATATCGTTGCAAATAACGTTACAGACCCATCAGGGAATCAGCTATGAGGAAAATTCATAGATGGGACGCCAGATGCATCGGAGGCAGTATATGCGTGAAATGTAGGTATAGGGACACCTAATCCAAATGAGAGACTCAGTGTGAATGGGAGGATTTCAATTTCTACAGACCCAAATACCCTTGATGATGTATGAGATGTTTGATACAACGACGCAAGGTATATAAGAAAATGAGAAAGTTGAGATTTCATTCAAGATAATACTATCGATAGTACTGAAATTGAAAACTATTCAATAAGTGATATAGATATACGTGATAATACAATCGTTCGTTCAATTGCAGGAGTTTCACTCGTATGACCACGAGCATGAAAATCTTGAAATTGAAATGATGATGGAACATGAATAGGACATAATATGTTTTTATGACATTATTCATGATACAATATTACATCTGGATCAAATAATATAGCACTTTGACAAAGATCATGATTTGCAAATACAACGGGATATAATAACACCTTTGTTTGATTATTTTCTGGATCAGATAACACAACTGGAAATCAAAATACCTTTATTTGACTTGGTGCTGGAACACTCAATACAACTTGATGAAATAATATTGCTCTGTGAGCATATTCGAGAGTTCCAAATCCAAGTGGATCAAATCAAATATCTATATGAAATAGAATTTACGGTGTGTCAAACTGAAATATATGAATAAGTACGGATACGCCGACACAAAGATTAGATGTAAATGGGAAAATCAGAATGAGGTCTCAAACAGTATCTACAGATGCAGCAGATACCGTTGCTACAAAAGGGTATGTAGATAACAAGTCACTCTCAAAAAAAGCAGTAGGTATTTTTTCACAAAGAAGATCAACGAGTGGAACCTCAGGGACTTTAGCATGAAATGGAGTTCTATCAGGAACATTTACAGTGCCTTCTGGTTTAGGCATATCTACTATAATGCTATATTGTGTGAATGGAACGAACCGAAAATGAAGAATATATTTAAATGTAAGTGATGGAGATCAATTTTTTTGGGATTTATCTTTTTCTTGACAAACAAGAATTTATCAATGAAACAATGCTTCATGATACGTGCTATCTCAATGCTTAACAACATCTGTATTTCATGGTTGGTGGAGTCCAAACACAATAAGTATCAACCCAGCTTGATGATTTGAGCTCGTTGAAGATAATCCATTTTTATATGCATCCCCATACGAGTACTTGCCAGCGAATAATACCGCGATTGGATTTGTATTATATAAATAGAAATAATGAAATTTTGTTTAAATATAGTGATATTTTATCTAACTTTTTGACAAAACAGTGATTGAGAATATCATAACGTTATGAACAAACAACAGAACAGGAACCTGCAACCCCTAAACCCTTCTATATAGTAGGGTAATGTTTCTGACGTAAAAATCAAAAATCTCTCCTGCTATATAGGGGGGATTTTTTTGACTTTATATTCTTACAATAATAATTACTATGGGACCAATAAAATATATCTAGACAGACTCGATGAAACTTGAATTTGTTTTCTTTCAGATATGTGATACAGCATATCTGACATGAAGGAAATTTGCCAGAATAAAATATGCGATATATTATCTCTGCAAGCGAATGGATTGTATCTCTGAGAAAATTGAAGATGGAAAATGAAATGAAAATCAAAACAAGCAGGACATCTGAGAATAGAAAAATATAAAAATAATAATTAATGAACCTAACTATGCTACAACTCTCAAACTTCCCATTTAATACCCTTAAGTCAGCGCCAAAGGTAAGTGATAACAGATCAACAAGTCTCTTATTACAAGGAGGATATATACGTCAAGCTATGGCTTGAGCGTATGAATTTTTGCCAATTTGATTTAGAGTTCTTAGAAATATAGAGCAGGTGATTCGTGAAGAGATGGATGCTGCTGGGTATCATGAAATGCTCATGACGATACTCACACCAAGAGAATACTGGGAAACGACACATAGATGGGAAATACCTGAATATTTTAAAGTTCCTGGTCATGGAAATACTGAGTATAGAATTGCACCAACCAATGAAGAAAATGTGACCCCAATTTTAGGAGAATTTATCCAATCCTATAAAGATCTCCCAACGTGTGTTTATCATATCCAAAAGAAATTTCGAAACGAAAAGAGGGCAAAATCAGGACTTCTCAGAGGAAGAGAATTTATCATGAAAGATGCCTACTCATTTCATAAAGATATAGCAGATTTTGAAGTCTTTTATGAAGAAGTAAAAGATGTATATATGAGAGTATTTACAAGACTCTGACTCTGAGAAGATACAGTTATTGCTGACGCTGATGGAGGAGCTATATCTGATAAGAACTCGCATGAATTTCAAACCTATCTCTCAGTTGGGGAAGATATCATTGTTTCAGACTCTTCATGATATTGTTATAATCTAGAGCTTGCTTCTGGGGTACCAGATGATAAAAATGTAGATGTAGAAGAGAAGGCTATGGAGTATATTGATTCCGTTCCTGAAATTGTGAATATGGAAAAAATGAAGAAATATTTTGACGCTCCAGATTGGCAGATGCTCAAGACCGTTATTTATAAACTTGAAAACTCTCAGAAATTTATAGGAGTTGCTCTGAGATGAGATTTAGATATCAATGAAATTAAGCTTGGAAAATTTATTCGTACAAAATACGATGATACCTTCATGCTTGCCAGTGAAGAGGATTTAGAGAATCTCTGAACCGTAAGGGGATTTATTTCTCCATTGAAAGATTCACATCTCGAGGTAGATTTTTATGCAGATGAGTCTCTCAAAACAGTAAAAAACTTCTTCTGAGGAGCAAATAGTATTGCAAAATCTACTAAAAATGTAAATATTTCTGATTTAGATATTATCGAATTTGCTGATTTTAACGAGCCGAAAGAAGGATTTATCTCAGCGAATGTGCCTAGAGAAAAACTTACTTTTAAAAAAGCTTCAGAAGTTTGAAATATTTTTCACCTTGGAAACAAATACTCAAAACCATTTGGTCTTTCGTATCTCGATGAACATAACAAAATGGTAGATAATGTCGAAATGGGCTGTTATGGAATTGGTGTTTCCAGACTGATGGGAGTCATGGCAGAATATTTTATGACTGAGTCAGGTATTGCTTGGCCTGAGAATATTGCTCCATATTCATATTATATTATTGTGATGTGAGAAGATAATATTGAGACAGCCAAGAAAATAGCTGGAGATTTAGAGGCAGCAGGAGAATCAGTGATTCTGGATGATAGGATGGGACGAAAAGATGGATTCTGACAAAAAGCTGGAGACTGTGAACTCTGGGGAATACCAAATAGAATTGTCCTTTCACCAAAAACTCTCGATCTTGGAGGATATGAGCTTACAAAACGAGGTAAGCAGTCAGAAATAATAAAAATATAAAATAAAAAACTCACCAATTTTGGTGAGTTTTTTATTACACTGCAACAGGAGCTTTGATAACTCCATGAGACTGGTATCATATGAGTTCAAAATCTTCCCATTCGAGATTTTCAATATCTTTAAGAGATTCTAATTTTTTATGAATCTTGAGCTCTGGAAGTGGAAGCGGTTCTCTACTCAGCTGCTCATTTACCTGATCAATATGATTGTCATAGATGTGGGCATCTCAGAGCGTATGAACAAAGGTTCCAGCTTTGAGTCCTGTTATTTCTGCTATCATCATGAGGAGGATAGAGTACGAAGCGATATTAAATGGAACTCAGAGAAATATATCAGCGCTTCTTTGGTAGAGTTGAAGATTGAGAATATTGTTTGTGGTATCAACATTGAATTGATAAAAAGCATGACAGGGAGGAAGAAGCATATCCTCTTTTTGCGCAGGATTCCAAGCCGATACGATAATTCTTCGGTCTGTCGGATTATTTTTAATCGTTTCTATAACATTTCTGAGTTGGTCAACTCATATATTTGAGGTATCAGTATTTTGTGTTTTATACGCGTGAGAGTGTCCGCCATTAAAGTTTCTCCATTGATGTCCATAGACAGGACCTAGATCTCACCATTTTAGGACAAAAGGATCATTTGCATCAAGCTCTTCTATTTTTTTAATAAAGTTGTTTTTTTCTTCTTGCCATGCCTGAGAATATTTTGGGAACTGCTCTGTAAGCTGATTTTTTTCGAGATAGTTTTGAAAAGGCCATTCATCCCAAATATGACAGTTTCTATCTACGAGATACTTAATATTCGTTTCTCATCTTATGAGCCAGATGAGTTCTATAACAATAATTCTCAGAAATGTTTTCTTCGTCGTAACTAGCGGGAATCCATCAGCTAAATTATATTTCGCCTGCATTCCAAAGACGCTTGTAACTCATGTTCCAGTTCGGTCATCTTTGTGAACTCACTCTTGTTTAATTTCCCGCAGGAGATCTAAGTATTGTTTCATAGAAAAATGTTTTTAAGAAGTATTATGATTCTAGAATTTTTCTTTCTGTTTGTAAATCTCTGTTTACCGCTTTTTCAGTTGTAAATTTTTCTGGGTATCTGGCTTGAAGTTTTTTGATATTTATCTCACATATTTTTACGATATCACCACCAAGTAGCTCTACAAATGCTCCTCAAAGTTTGTAAATTTCTAGGAGTCTCTCTTTCATTACTGCGATATCTAGAGGCTTATTATAGAAGAGAGATTTTTTAAAACTATCTAGTAATTCAATAGATTGGTAATTTAATCTGTAGGCGTACTCTGTATAGTTTTCATATTTTTCAGTATCAAATGATGCTCAGAAATCTATATCATAATAATCTAACTTTTTACAAGCAATGGCAATATACCACATAATATCTCCAACCTCTTCTCTCAGATTTACTGTATCGAGTTCTCAATCTTTAATAAAAAGAGCCTCAAATATTTCTCATACTTCTGTTTGAATTCCTATTGCCGAATGAAATAAGCTGTCATTTATATTTGTTTGTTCATGACTTGGATTAATAACAGGGTAGAGTGATTCGGTTCTAATAGCAAGTTCTACGTATTCTCGAAAGTCCATATTTATAGTATTTTAGTAAGTATTTTTTGTGTAATTATTTCTTTTGGGAGAATCTCTCAGTTCTCGCAGCATTCTATTTTTTCCCAATCTGGAAAGAGCTCGATTACTTCGCTGGCTGCTCTGTAGGCATTTATTAAGTGCTGCTCATCAGATTCGTGTAAGTCTTTTGTTTTTCCATCTTTGATATACTCTCTTTTTTCTTTATTTTCTACCAATTTTTGACTGACCTCTGGGGGAACATCCAGAAAGAGAACTTTATCTGGTTTCGGAATTCCAAATATAGAGAACTCTAATTCAGCAAGCCAGTGAACGAATTCTTTGCGTTCTTGGTGAGTTTCAAGCTTCCCAGACATATGAATCATAGAGGCTGAGACATATCTGTTTGAAATGATATAGTCATAGTTATGAGTACTATCTTTGAAATTAAAACTGTCATCAAATCTATCAAGAGCAAAAAATATACTGGCAGCTTTTGCGCTGAGATTCTTCCCATATCATCCATTGAGATATTTCTCTACAAAATAGGCAGAATTTTCACCATATCTTGGATAGTCTAGCAGGAGAACTTTTTTTCCTCATTTCTCTAGTTCGGCAACAACACGTTTTGTCTGCGTTCCTTTTCCAGAGCCATCGAGTCAATCAATTACGATAAACATGCTTAAAGCTTATAATATATAAGCTTAGTATAAAAAAAATACTTCTAAGCGCGAGTTAGAAATATTTTTGATGTTAAAAGATTGTGGAGAATTAAGGTCTGAGTGACAATCCATTTATATATTGAAGAATAAGTTCTTGTATGTCTTCATTAAGATAGGCAGTAGTATCGAGAATCTGTATAGCTACCTCAGAGAAATAATTATTTTCTGATATAGGAGCAGTCACATAAAAAATATCACTTGAAACTCAGCTTCACCATTGTGCACTAAAATAAAATCCTTCATTTCAAAATAGCGGAATAGCTTGTACATTATATCATTTGAGATTTTTTTGAGAATGAGCGATAGAGTATGCATCACCATATCATAGATACTTTGAGTTTACAGCGTCATCTGTAGCAGACACATTTACGAAATCAGTGAGAAGAAACTTGTCTGTATATGTTTCAAATGCTTCCTGAGTGAAATTTTTAGTCCCTCTGAAGTATACCATAGCATTGTAACTTTCCCCATTATTTAATACAAGATCATATCAAATTCTCATAATAGCAGCATCTATTGCACTATTTCAAAAATATTGTACACTCGAAACTTCGGTACTCTGATAGCTTCATGAGCTTTCTGAGAGATGAATCATATCAGTTTTTGTGTATCAGAGCTCCTGAGCAGTTTTGTTGCTTGCATCTAGTTCTGGAGTTACCGTTTGCTGCGTACTGGAAGATGTATTTTGTATTACATCTTCTCTTTCCTGATTATATCAATCAGCGCAGCTCAATAGCAGAAAACTACAGATGCAAAGATATATAATATATGTTTTGTTCATAATTTTTATAGTATTTACATGAGAAATGTTTCTCAAAAATTATTTATTTCAGCAAATCATTTTTTTCCTTTGGTGAGAGGATACACTCATTTTAATGTTTCATATCATTCTGCAATTTTATTTTGTTTTTTTAGGCTTTCAAGCGCATTTGAAATATCCATTCATTCTCAGAGCATATTTCCAAGAAGTCTATTTCGGCTCGCTCCAAAACAGGTTGCGATGAGATCTCACGAAAGTGCATAATCTGTGAACTCTAGATTTCTGTCTCAGCCTAAAAGTCAGATAATATTTTTTATTTCTACAAGCAGGTTTGAAAAATAATATCCAAGAGTGCTCGCTCCTGCTCATTTTCACTCATAATATCCCAAAATAAGAGCGACTATATTTTTCAGAGCAGCGTAGAGCTCTGTGTTTTTTGTGTTTCCAATTTTCAGATTAATTTCTAGTGATGATGATTGAAATAATTTTTTGAGTGCTTCTCATATTTCTCTATTTTCTATGACAATATCAGCTCAGAGTCGTTTTCATTCTACCAGTTCTGCAGCTATCATGCCTCCTGCCAAATAGACATAGCTATAATCTACACCTTTAAGTACGTCACTGAGCTTCTCACTCACCGTTTGCAAACTCTGATTATCAATTCCTTTTGAGAGATTGAGAATCGTCACTCATGATCTCAGGTATTCTTTCATTTCAAAAAAGGCATTCCCTACAAATTGACAGGGAATGATAGAAATGATGATATCTATCTCGGGAAGTTTTTCATGAGCAGAAGCTACCAGCTCAATATTATCTGGGAGCTTCACTCCATCAAAAAAATAGGGATGTTTTCTCGTCTCTGAAATACTTGTAAAAATTTCAGCATTTATTTCACTGGCAAAAATTTTTGTTTCAGGGTTATTTTCTCCTAAGTGTTTTGCAACTGCAAAACCAAAGGCCCCGAGTCACAGAATGAGAATGTTTCTGTGCATTTATTTTACAAGTTTATCAATATAAAGCTCCCCGTTGAGATGATCTATCTCATGCTGCACAATGACACTCGCAAGTCCAGAGAGTCTGAGAGTTTTTTCTTTAAACTTGTCATCAAAATACTTGAGTTTTATTTCTTTATATCGTTCTACATACCCGCGTTTTGTTTTTGGAAGAGAAAGGCATCATTCTTCTATATCCGTTATTTTCTCATTTGAATATTCAAGAATTTCTGGATTTATCATCATAACAGTTTGAAATGTCTCATCTTCCCAATCACGAAGCAGACTTACGACTATAATTCGCTTCGTAACTCATATTTGTGGACCAGCAAGTCATACTCCTGCATGATCAGGGTCTTTAATATAGTCAATCATTTCTTTTCAGAGTTTTGCAAATCTTTTTATTTCATCTTTTTTTATAGGGTCACATACGGTTCTGAGAACAGCATTATTCTTCCCAGTTTCTATTTGAAGCATTTTAGATAATTAGTAGAGCTAAGAGTTGTATTCTATTATAGAGAAAAAAATACAGATTCAACCTGAGAATATTGAAATGAGTGAAATAAAAATAGGAAAATGTCAATGAATACTTGCAGTATTATTTCTCTAGTCGTTTGCTCAGTCCTCTCTTTTATGCTACGCTACTTAGGAAAAGTAATTTCGTAACGAAACATATGAACGCATTTATTAAAAAGATTCTTCTCTGAGTTTTTACCGTAGGTATGCTCATTTCTGCTCCTGTGAATGTGAATGCAGAAGACCCTGTGTACACGACACTCAGGAGTATCGACCTTGGAACTTTTAATGAGTACCGATATAGGATGACAGAACAATTCTTCTTTTTAAGAGAATATTATGAGGTTGAAAATGAAATGAGTATTCCAGCTCTCAGGCAAATAGCTCAGATAGCAGATACGTCATATAAATATCTTCCTGATAATTTAGAAAATAAAAATCTTCTGAATAATCTTCTTATTGATATTCAGCGTGGAGTGAAAAATCCAAAAGATAGCTCTATTTATATTGATATCGTTGCAGCACTTTCTGCTTATATAGAAGAAGTTGCTATTCAAGAAATTCAGGGAGATATCAGTGCCTCACCTCTTTCAGGAAATGCCCCACTTTCATCAACGCTGAGAGCTCAAGTTCAAGATCCTAGTGGAACACAAATTCTCACTGGAAATTATACATGGTGGATAGATAATGGAGGAAGTAAGCTTGTAATTGGTCGTGGACCAACTATAAATTATACTTTTAAGAATCAAGGAACCTTTTCAATATTTTTAGATGTGACTTCATCACATAAAAATTCTGGAGGAAATACAGATGTCCTTCCACTCAGAAAAAGAGTTGATATCATCGTACAAGAAAAAATAGCCTCACTTATTATAAATGTAAATGGTGATAGGGTCAATGATGGAGAAGAGCTCAAGTTTAATCCAGACGATGCAAATTATGGACTCATATTTGATGCTACGAGTTCAACTCCAACTGATGGAACGAGATTTGAAAGAACACAATGGGACTTTGGAAATGGAGTAGAAAAGTCATACAGTGGTGGTCCAAAAATTGAAAGAATTCGATACGGAAGAGAAGGTGACTATCCAGTTACCTTGAAACTTACTACTAATGAAGGAAAGATTGTAGAAACAGATTTCATGGTCTATGTGCGAGATCCAATTGCAAAAATTGAAGTAAACAGGCAAGATGGATATATCGGAGATAGTTTTACGTTTTCTGCAAAATCTTCAGGAATATATAGAGATCTTTCATATAACTGGGAAATTATTGATATAGAATCAGATAGAGTTATTTATCAAAAAACAGATAAAGTTCTTACCTATAGTTTTCAAAATAAATGAAAGTATAACGTCCAATTAAGAACCAGACGATCAAATGGTGAAATTGACCAAGATACGAGAATCGTATATGTGACGTCTCAGTCTCCAATTGCAGAGTTTGAAACATCAAAACCATATAGTTACAAGCCAAATAAAGTATTTTTTGATGCGACGAGAAGTTATGATCCAGATGTGAGCGATGATGGAAACCTCAAGTATCAATGGATTATTAATGGAAACAGAGTAAACCTCGAAGAAGCGAGCGCAAATGGTTCGGTGGGATACTATACTTTTGAGAGCATCGGAACTCAGAGTATTGCTTTGGAAGTTACTGATCCTGATGGTATCATGACGGTGAAACAATCCACGGTCAAAATTGATTCGATTCTCTCAGTTGAAATGTTTGCATTTCCTAGAGTTATTCAAAGAGAAAGTTTTATTAAATTTACTGCTGTTTCACCAGAAGCAGAAGTATTTGAGTGGGACTTTGGAGACGGAAAAACCCAAGGTGGTTCGCTTGATAAAGTGACTCATGTATACAATACAAGTGGAACATTCAATGTGAAACTCAAAGTTACAGACAAAAATAATGTAGTAAATACCTATTCAAGAACCGTATACGTGAGTGATTCAGATAATCCTCTTGCGGTTATAAATGTATGATATGGTTCTCTTGAAAGACCAGTATTTCATGAAGATGCCTGTGATGGAGCTGGAGCATATATTGTAAATAGAGTACAAAATGTGACCCTCAATGCGAATGACTCAATAAATATAGATGGGGAAAATACAGGCTTACAATACTCATGGAAAATAGGAAATTCTAAATATTCAAGCGCTGCAACTGTAACGCATAGATTTGATGAACTTGGATGTTTTCCTGTAAAATTGACGGTTCAAAGCAATGATAACGGGAAGAGTAGTAGCATGGAAATCATGATGCAAGTAGAAAATGTACTTCCACAATTAACGTCTCTTGGAGTCAATGTCCAAGATCCGGCGGCTGATCCTCTTATTATAGATGTAAATGCATTGGGTGCGAATGATCCAGATGGAGTGATACAATCATATCTTTGGTATTATTACACAGATATAGATACGCAGCCTCAAGACTTTAGATCTACTTCGAGTTCTTCAACGACATTTGTTATTCCAAAAATTACAGGAAACTATTATTTCGTTGCAATCCTCAAAGATAATAATGAAGCGAGAGTTACCTCAGAAGAAGCGACAGGTGCGAGATATTTTACTACCATTACGGGAGATAATATAAATACTCCAATTGTAGAACTGAGTGTCAATGATAACTCAACGGTTATTGGGGATGAAGTTATTTTTACTGCAAAAGCTCAGAATATTCTCTGAAAAGATGTAAGTAAAGATGCTGAGTTTAGCTGGGACTTTGATGGTGATGGTTTTTATGATACACAAACAAGTGAACCAACTACGACCTATAAATATAAAAAATCAGGTGAATTTTACGCAAAAGTAAAAGTGAAGTATAGAGGAATCAGTTCTACCAAAAATATCACTATGAATGTGAGTAATAAACTCGTTGCTGATTTTGGCTATATATCTATCTGAAATAAATATATTTTCTTTGATAGTTCCCTTGGGACTATTGACTCGAGAGTCTGGGATCTTGGTGATGGAAATAAAAAATCAGGAACAAATTTTGAGTATAATTACACAGATAAAGCGGTCTCTCATGAAGTGACTCTTACGATTTCCGAAGGAACAAAAGTGAAAGAGGTCACAAAAACGGTAACGAAGAATGTGAAAAATATTCTCGAATCAAGAGGAAAAAACCTTGTAGTATTTACCTATCCAGATGTGACAGATGGTGCTATTACACTCGACTCAGCAGACCAAAAATTCTTCGTGTATCTTGGTGAGAGTACACAAGAAGCTACAAATTATGTTATTGATTATGATATCGAAGATGATAGTGATTTAAATTGAGGTTTAGATGACGATGCAGATAATAGAGGAACCGCAAGTTATGTCTCAGGAGATGTAATAGAAATTCCTTTGAGTATTTACAAGACACAAAAAATCAGAGTGTATATCACCAATGAAGAAGGAAATGTGATTGATTCACAAGATATTACTATAGAAAAGACGTATATCGAAGAAACCACGATTAATCCAGATCTCATAATATTTGAAGATGTTACCGAATCAGAGAAGGAGAAAATAGAGAAACTCAAACAAATTCTCTCAGATCTTCCGCAACAGCAAAGACTCAAAGCGCTTTCATTTATCCAGAAACTTCAAGAAAACTGGAATGATGAAACGGAAAAAACAAGAACTATATTAGATTTCGAAAACTATATTTTTGAGCTCGGACTTGCAAATGAGGCAGAGTTCATTGAGCTTCTAGAATCACTCTTAGTTGAATGACAGGAAGATCAAAGTGCAAAGCAGATTACCTATCAAGCCTTGGTAAATCTTGTTCCTTCAGAAATAGTGTGTGAAACACAGGCAGAGAACTGTTATGAAGATATACTTTCAAAACTCTCTGATATTAAAAATTCAGATGATGTAGAGTACAATAAAGCTCTTGGAAAAGAAATCTTAGATGTTATTGCGCTTACTGATCTTATGACAAGTGACCAGAAATTAGATTTCAAAGCTATACTTACTTCTCTGGTATATGGGTGAGAAGTAGATAATATTCCAGAAGGTGAAAAGCAAGAGGTAATTGATGAGTCTCCAGATCAATCAAGTAGTTCTGGAGGGATAGCGGGAATATTTTCATTCCTCATAAAAATAATTTGAGGTTTACTGGCTCTGTTTGTCATCATTGTATGAATTTTCTACATTATATATCTTATAGTAGGAAAGAAACAAAATAAGACCTTTACAGAATTTATTACAAGAACGACTTCATTTGATGAAAATGATAGCTCATGAGATGGAACTGTCGATGAAATTGCAGATATATTAGGTGAATCTCCAAGTAAACAGTGAGACATATTTTCAAACGACACACAAAAACAGGATACAAAGACGCAAGATTCTGTAAGCACGAAATCTTCAGACAAGACTTCGACTTGAGAAGAGGTACCAGACTGGCTCAAAGGAAGCTTTGCTCCAGATGATGAAGCGAAAAAAACAGAATCTACTTGAGCAAAGCAGTCTCAATCTTGAACTGCACCAGCAAAAACACAAAGCGTTGCTCCAAGTGAAACCCAACAAAAAAAATCGGATAAGCCTTCTATGCAGGCAGATAAAAAAGACGCTGAGAAATCTAGTGTATCAGCTCAGACAAAAAGTGACTCAAATACATCTGAGAAGAAAAAGACAGACACATTTGATTTAGAAAAAGATACGAAAATCACAGATGATTCTCAGGTTCCAGATTGGCTCAAAGGAAGTTTTGATGAAGCTGGCGACAAGAAAGATTCTGATGTAGCTGCAGGAGATAAAAAAACAGCAACTGTAAATACGTCAGCAGAAAAATCTTCACCTCAAGAACCGGCAAAAACAGATAAAAATGTTTCTGAGAGAAAACCTGATTCTAAAGAAAAATCTGATACGCCAAAAGAAGTAAATACTTCAGATTCTCCAAGTGTTCCAGATTGGCTCAAAGGGAGTCTCTGATCAGAAAAAACATCAGATATATCTCAGGATAAACAGTCTGCAAAAGTAGAAAACAAAACTCCAGAAAAAAAAGATGATTCAGCAGCAGCGCAAGATATCTCTGCGAAAGCGAATGAAAAAAAGGATGAAACAGTAACTGATGCAAAGAAAAGCGATACAAGTGAGAATACCACTTGAAGTAAAAAAGATACAGAAGATATGAAAGTGCCAGATTGGCTTTCTGGAAGTTTTGATGATACAAAAGTTGATACTACTGATTCCCCAAAAGAGGATAAAACTCAGGAGGAAAAAAATAAGTCTCCAGCTCAGGGTGATGAACAAAAAAGTATCAAAACTCCTCCAAGTTCCGTAAAATCTCAAACCAAGCCACAAACGAATGTAAAAGATTCAGAGAAAAGCTGAACTTCGAGAAAAGCCCAAGATACAAAAAAGCAAACAGAAGAAAATAAAAAAGAAGAACTCTGGGATGATGGTATGAAAATTCCAGATTGGCTGAAAGCTGATGATGAATCATAAGAATAAAACTCTGCAATTTGTTGCAGAGTTTTTTCTAAATCTTTTTTTACAAATGAATACTTCCTCCTATAATAGGATTAATATTTTTTAGCTATATTGTGTTTGAAAGACTTTACAGGAGAGGCTCTGGATTTTCTCAAAGATATCGTGATAATTATCGTTATTGTTTTGGTGGTTCGTACATATTTTATTATGCCATTTCAAATCAATGGACAATCAATGGCAGACTCATATTACAATAGAGAATTTATTATTGTAGATAGATTTTCATATAGAGACATTCCACTTATATGACAAATGCAAGAGGTAGAGAGATGAGATGTTGTAGTTTTTGAGCCTGGGGTAAGTGATGAGAGAAAATACTTCATCAAGCGAGTGATTGGTCTGCCATGAGAGACGGTGAAAATAGCAGATGGAAAAGTATTCATAAAAGAAGTTTGAGCAGCAGAGTTTTACGAACTCAATGAATCACCGTATTTGAATGACGAAAACTTAGGAAATACCAACGTACGAGGAGATACCACTGAAATTAGTTATCAGGTTCCAGAAAATAGATTCTTTGTTATGTGAGATAATCGAAATCACTCTACAGACAGTCGTACCTGCTTCCAAAGTTGTAGTATTCGAACAAATTATATAGGACCAGACGATATTATAGGAAAGGTTCTTATTGATCTAGGATATTTTAATTTTTCAACTTTTTCATTTACGCAGCCAGAATTAGGGATAGATACAAAGCCAGATTTTTTCTCTTCACCAGCACAAATTAAGTATTAGTCATGGATGCATTTTTTTTCATAGATAAGCCAAGTGGCTGTACCAGCTTTCAGGTCCTTCGTGATATGCGAAGGATTTTATGAATCAAAAAACTCTGACATACTGGAACCCTTGACCCACTTGCAACAGGGGGGCTTTTAGTTGCTATAGGGCAGTATACAAAACTTATTCCATATTTTGAAAAAGATACTAAATCATATAGAGCTATAATCATGCTTGATGGAACATCAGATTCCTATGATATAGATACTCCTGTGAGATATATCTCACAGCAGCAGCAAAAATATTTTTTAGAAAATATCTCTCAAAATGATATTCAGCACATATTTGAAAAGCATTTTTCATGAGAAATAACACAAGTTCCACCAAAATATTCTGCCTTGAAGATTAATGGGAAAAGAGCACTTGATAGGGTCAAGGCAGGAGAAGACATTGAAATGAAAACACGAAGAGTTGAAATCTTTTCTTGGAAAATAGTTTGATACTCATATCCGGAACTTATAGTTGATATCACAGTAAGCGCTGGAACCTACATACGTTCTATTGCTTCTGATTTAGGAGAAATACTTTGAACAGGTGCATATCTCTCATGATTACGAAGAACTTCGGTTGGGGATCTCAAAGAATCTCAAATGACTCAGCTTTCTGAACTCTCTCAGGAATCTCAGCTGAATTTAAAGAAAATATTTCCATCAAGAATTTTTGATTTTTCAGATGAACTAATATATAGAAGACTACAAGATTGACAAAGAGTTCTAGGAGAGTTTAATCTTCCGAAAAACATGAATATTTTCCTTTCTCATCAGGGCATAATTCGCTATATTGTCGAATATAAAGACGGTGTCCTCCATCCAAGGAAAAAAGTAGTATAAAAAATTTGCGCTTTATCGATTTCTTCATACAATACACGAGCTTTTTTAAAAGCAAGCATGGGTTATTAGCTCAGTCGGTAGAGCAGCTCCCTTTTAAGGAGAAGGTCCTGGGTTCGAGCCCCGGATGACCCACCATTAATACAAGAAACATAAGAAGTACCATTAGCTTTCGGCTTACTGGTGCTTTTTTTGTGTTCGTCTTTTATAAACTTCTTTTCTGAATCTTTTAGGTCGAACTTAAATAAAATATCAATTTTTAAATCTCAGTCTTTATTTTTACTTGCTGTTATTCTATCAACCATAGATTCTATCAGTATTTGTTTTTGTGATATTGAGAGATTATCTAATCTTCCATCGTATTTCTCAGACATATTTTGTATTACATCTTCACTATAAGATATTTTTAATAGGTTATCTATTCTAATTTCAAGTTGGGAGATATGTTTTTCTATACTTCTGATTTCCTGATTTGTTTTATCTATGAGCTTTTGCCTTTTATCAGATGAATATAATCAATTTACATATTGTAACTCAATAGTATCTGTTACATCTTCTTTCTTTTTGAGCTGAATAGTATAGGTTTCTAAATCATCTTTCAATCTATCAATATCATCACTGCTATTTAATTGTTTTTTGAATTCATAGAAAAACTCCTTTGGATTATCAATTGCTGACCTTATATAAAACCATACAAACTCATCAATTTCCTTTCAAGTTATATCAATATTTTCATGCTTTATTCATACTGAATCAGTATATCATTTACGTCTATATCAGTGAGATTTATTTTTTCTTGTATAACCTACAAAAGTTTTTCAAGTCTCTACATCATAAATTTTCCTACTCAATAGATATTCATTTTTTCATCATCATCTTTTTCAACCAGATTTCTCAACCATTATTTCATTAATACGATTTTGTGCAAAATCGTATATATTTTTTTTGATACAAGGAGCAACAATGTTTGTTACAGAATTGGTTCATCATTCAATATTAAAGTTAGTTGTGTATGATCCTGAATAAATTTGATTTTGGAGTATATTTTTTACTCAGTCTCATATCCATTTACTATTCATGAAAGATTCACTCCCTGCTATTCACTTTGATATTCACATTTCATTTAGTTTCCTGGCTATCTCGGAATAGCTTAACCTATCAAAGATAAACCAGTTAAAAATCTTTATTACTATCTTTTTTTCTTGAGGCACAACTACTATTTTTTTATTTTCTCATTGTTGATATCAGTATGGAATTCTATTTCAAGTATAGTTTCATTTTTTAGCAGAAGCCATTTTTCACTCCAGAGTTCGGGTTTGAATCATTTCTCTTTCAAATTCGGCAAGTGCTCAAAAAATCTGAAATGTAAGACGTCAAACAGGGCCAGAAAAGTCTATATTTTCCTTAAGTGAGAAAAAAGAAACATCATATTTTTTTAAATCTTCAAAAGTTTTCAACAAGTGAGTGAGATTCCTACTCATTCTATCAATCTTCCAAACAGCTATTATATCAAACTCTCAATTTTTAGCAGCTTTCATCATTTCCTTATAACTATTTCTTTCAAGATTACTTCAGCTGTATCATTCATCAATATAACGATGTTTTTTATCATCGTGCACCCATTTTGGAATTTGCTTTCATTTGAATTCAATTAAACTTTCTAGCGAGCTGAGCTGATAATCTAATCAATATCAATCTCTAACTTGCTCCTGAGTGGAAACTCGAATATAGAAAGCTACTCTAACAATATCTTTATCTTTTTTCATCATAAAAAAATAGATTAAGTAATTTTATACATCAATCTATTATATTTCTTTCTTGGCAAATCGCTAGTCAAATACTCCTATTTTTCCTAATGAATAAGCAATATTTTCTTTAATTAAGATGTCTTTTTTGTAGTTAGGATTAAAATGAGCCTCAAAGATTATTTTGTGCTTTCTTTTTCAATTAGGAAGTAATGTATGAGTTGTTTCCAAGAGTTTTTTATATCAAAATAACTATATTATTTTGATATGGTAGGTACTTTTTTTATCCTTGCAAATACCTCAATGAAGCCAAAAAACAAATGTATAAGTACTTGTAATTATACACTTGTTTTAAGGAATTGTGATATTTTCATATTTATGAAATCCCTTAAGATAGAGATTAAATCACCAAATATTTCATTATAAAAACAATAATTTAAATTTGTCTATCTAATTTTAAATAATTTAAATAATATTTTTTATTAGTCACATTTTTTATCAATTTTTACTCAATAGGTTCTATCATAAATATTTATTGAATCATCTTCATATGATTTATATTCTTGTAATACTTTCCAAAAATTAGATGGTCAGTTATTACTCCAATTAAATCAGGTATCATTTGATCATAGACTTGCTTTAAGTTTTCCCCAAGCTGTAAATTTAACTCGTGATATTTTTCAATTTAATATGGAATCAGTATATAATCACTCAGCAATCTCAAATAGAGTTTGTTTTGCTGTAAAACATGAGTCAATCTGGTTAGGTCAAGCATTAACAATTACCTCATAAGGTGGCTCTGAATTTTCATCTGCAAAATCTTCATTTATAGTCCATATACTTACTTCATAGTCTCAGATATTACTTATTATATTTTCTATTCTAAGTACAGCATTTGTTCATTCTATTTCTTGAGAGTTATTTTTAATTCAAATAGAATCTGTATTTCAGTTATTGATATAATCTGGCGAAGAAATACTCATCATTCAAATCGTTCAAAATCCCAATAAAACTATAAGAATTGTAAAATAAAAATATTTAACATAATTCTTTTTTGTATTATTAGAAATAATATTAGGCTTCTTGTTTATTACTTGTGTCTTTCAATTATTATATTTAACATCCCATTGATTTTCATTATAAGAAAGATAACTTAAGGCTTCTAATAATGAAATAATTGATGGTATAAAAGTCCAGCAAAATAGAGCATATAATATTCATAATATATTTTTTCATAAGTAAAACTTATGAGCTCAGATTCATCACAAGAAAACAGCTAATATTATTGTGATATTTTTACTTTTGATGTTATTCATATAGGTTTCAAATAAAAATATAAGGAAACAAAAAAGGACAACTTACAGAAGTCTTAGATGTTTGCTTAGAACATTTTTATACCTATACCAAAAAAGATAAAGGACGACAACGTAAGTTGCCCTTTACTACCTTATTTGGTATTTAAGTTAAAAATATTCTAAGCCCAAATATCATAATCGAATATTCTCAATTCACAAAAAAAAGAGCTGTTAAGCTCTTTCGTACATAATTATGTATTCTCTCAAATCATTAATTCACTGATCGAAATTTTGATTTCTTGAATATCTAATAGGGAGTCACATTTCAGTTCTAATAATTCGCCAGTAAACTTCGAGCTCACGAACCTTTATATCTTCTTTGAAGGATATTCTACCAGAGTTATCTTTTACTATACTCTGATTAAAAGAAAATACCTTTGCCGCAATTGTATTTAGTATGCCTTTATGCATTTGAGCCAGCTCTAATCTTGAAGGTTTGTATAATTCTTTTAGCTGCTCTCTTATTTCATTCTCAGCCTTCTCTTTGCATGTTGCTATCATCATTTTCTTATATTCACTCCATCATTTTGTTTTTGCTTTTGTGTGTCCTGTATAGGTACTGTAATTTACTTCAAAGAATTCTTTTACTTCCATAATATCACTTGAGAGAAATTCAAGCTGTATTTCTGACCAATTGTATTTAGTTCTCATTCTACGAGTCTAATCAAAATATTTTTACTATATCATCATAAAATTGATTGAAGGAACGGCATTTTTTAATAGCCATATCAATGTCAATAAGCTCTCAAAAAGTTCGTCATACTATTGCTTGCTGTCATCATCACCCTAACTCTGTATTTTTTAGAACAGAATCTAATAATATTTTCTTTGTTTCAGATATACTTTCTATGCCAGAATTATTTTGGACTCTCCTTAATGCAGTTTTATTTATTTTTGGGTGATTAGCTAAAAAGTCTTTCCCTATACCAGATAAAAACCAAGTCTCTATCATTACTTTTGGTATAATAGGAACTATAGTTCAATTAAATTTTGGACAATATGAATCGATAGATTCTTTCACTGTTTCAATTTTCTTTACACTACCAGAGTCATCATCTGTAAAAATAAGATAGGTATATTCTATTTCATACTGAGAAGGAAATAAATATAGATGTTCCTCAATAATCCTATTAATTTTAATGTAAGTAGCATTCTTTACTAATTCACTATCTCATCACTTATGAGATAATCACATTCTTGGATGAGCTAAAAGAATGTAATATTCATTCCATTCCATAAGGATATTATTTTTTTGTGAAAAAGTAGAAATTCATCAAAGAATCCTCATTATAAAACTTTCAAAGAATGAGCATTCACTTCTTCATTCTCAAATAAATATTATGAGTTTCTTTTTATGCATAACTTACTTAGTTGGAAAAACAGAATCTATATCACAGTTTACATATAATTCTGAATTATCCATTCAACTTAATACTTCTTTTTCTTTATCATTTAAGGAATTCAGTATATCGTTATAAGATAAGATATTAGAATTAACATTTACTTTTTCATTAAAGCTTCAAATATCCTTTATAAGGAAAAGTTGGTCTCTACTAAAGCAATCAATAAAAGAAGTCGAATGACTACTAATAAAAATTTGTATATTCTTAGAAAGAGAAATTAGTAACTCAACGAACATTGGTATAATTGAGGGATGAATAGATGAGTCAAGTTCATCGAATACCATAATTTCAGGATTTTTATAGGATTTTTCATGCATTGGAAGTTTAATCCAGTTTTTTATTAATACGAAGTATAGCATAATCGAAGTTCCAGCCGATATGAATTCTATATTTCTTGGTCAATTAGGAGATTCTACAAATATATCACCTTTTCAACCGTGACTTCCATTCTCATTTATATATACATTTCTAAGTACTCAGTTAGTGAAGAAAGATAAATCTTTTTTAAAAGTTTTAAATTGTTCAAGATTTCATTGTAAATCTGCGAGTAAAAAAATAAATTTTGCAGTCGTGAAATTAGACGTTCAAGGTTTACGTAGCTTTTTTCAAAGCTGATCAATAGCTTGAACAGCTAATTCTTTTTTATTTTCTTCTTTAACTCAAGTAACATACTTGAAAATATTAGATGAACACATAGAAAAAGGACTTGAATCATCATGACTAATAATTCGTCATTCTACTAAGTTTTTAAATTGAACTATATGCTTTGAAGAATCTTCTCTAAGAATATTATTTTCATTTGAGTAATCCCTTATAAATGCGTCCTTAGTAACTTTAGGCTTGTCTTTGAATATACTATCAGAGAAGTCAAATTTATCAATATCAAAATCTTTAATAGTTGTAGACTGTCAGAAAGTTTTTATAGACATTTTCTTAAGGCTCAAGGGATTTTTAACAATCTCTTTTCTAAGAGTATATTCTTTTATCTTATATAGGTCAGCCACTCAATCATCATCAACATATCCATAAATATTACCTCCTCAACTTACCTTTGCTTCAATGGTAGTAGAGCTAATTCAAGTTCCTATACTTACCACATTTTTACCAAAATACTCTTCAATATCTGTGCTTGTGTTTAAGCAGTTTCTTAGAAGTTGAATTAAATTTGTTTTTCAGACAGAGTTTCTACCAGTTAGTATGTTTATATCTTGAAAATCAACATTAACACTCTTGAGATTTCTAAAATTCTTTGCTTTTAGATTTAATATTTTCATTTAAATATGATTATTTAAGTATTTAATATACTTAAATATATTATACTAATTTTCTTTCTAATACAAGGAAAATAAATAAAAAAGTATTCTTTTTTAGTTATAATATACTTACATTAAATATCATTATATTCATATTTAGTGTAAGTAACCTTAGATTGATCTAATATTATATTTCCTGGATTTATGTTTTTGACTCAATATTTTTCCTGTATTCAATATTTTTTATATTTACTAAGAGGTTCAATTTTTGTTTTCCAAACCTTTCAATCCCTATACTTCCACATTATTGATTCCATAGTTAAATACAAGTAACCTTTATCTGAGTGTTCACCATTTTCAAGCTATAAAAACAGTACTAGAAATAGTACTGTTTTTCTTTTCTAAACTTTCTATTGAATTCTTTACATTTCATCGGTACAATGCTCGCAATATACTCAAAAAACTAACAGACATGAAACACTATGACCTTATTATAATTTGAAGTGGTGGTGGTACGAAGCTCAGGCCAGCTGCAGATATAGGGAAAACGGTCGCAATTATCGAAAAAGAAGAGCTCTGATGAACTTGTCTCAATAAATGATGTATTCCATCAAAGATGCTCATCTACCCATCTGATTTAGCGACGCATGCAAAAAGTGATGCAAAAAAACTTCATATATCAGGGCTTGAAAATCCAATGATAGATTTTACAGCACTCGTCGAAGATGTGAATCATGAGATTAGATTGAGCTCTGATAGCATTGCTCCAATCTATGATGTCCACGAAAATATTACGCTCTACAGAGGACATGCAAAATTTATCTGAGATAAGATAATTGAGGTAAATGGTGAGACGCTCACAGCAGAAAAGATATTTATAGCAACTGGATCTCGTCCTCAAATTCCAAATATTCCAGGACTTGAAGGGACTCCATTTATGACGAGCAAAGAGGCACTTCGAAATACCATTCTTCCGAAATCTATGATAGTGATTTGAGGTTGATATATAGCTGCAGAGCTCTGACATGTCTATGCGGCAGCTGGCTGTGACATACAATTTATCGTACGCTCAGAGATACTTGCTGCAGAAGATAAAGATATTAGAAAAATATTTCAAGATGATTTTGTAAAGCGTCACAAAGTTGCTCTGTGAGAATCGACGACAAAAGTTGCCTATACTGATGGAATCTTTTCTGTAGAGACGAAGGATTGTGATGGAAATACTCATTCTTATGAGGCCGAATCACTCTTTCTTGCCACTGGAGTAGTGCCTAATACCGAGAATTTGTGACTCGAAAACACCTCAATTAAAACGACTATTTGAGGATATGTATGTGTCGATGCATATTTACAAACTGCAGTAGAGTGAGTTTTTGCTCTCTGAGATGTCGTATGAAATTATCTCTTCCGTCATAGTGTAAACTATGAAGGAGAGTATCTGCTTTCTCAGTTGTATGAGTGAGCAGAGAGAGCTCCAATATCCTATCCACCAGTTCCGCATGCCGTATTTTCCTACCCACAGATTGCTGGGGTATGATACAGCGAAGATGAGCTTCTTAAGCAGGGAAAAATTCTTGATACCGATTATGTTACGGCAGTGCATCAATACAAAAATTCAGCCATGTGATCAGCAATGAAAGCAGAGGTATGAATGGTGAAACTCATTGCAGATAAAAATTCATGAACACTCATATGAGCCCATATTGTATGAGAAAAGGCTTCAGATCTCATACATATGTTGATTGTTCTCATTTCTGCAGAACTCAGGGTTGATTTTATGACAGAAAAAATGATTTTTATTCACCCAGCTCTTAGTGAGGTTATCCGAAATGCAGCAAGAAAGTTAGTGCTTAAATTATAGTCTCTTACAGTTTTCTTATATCTTTGCCCTAGTATACATATATTAATTACTTACAAATAAAAAAATGTCTCAACTTCACCTTTATATGAATCCAAATTGTCCATTTTGCCACAGAGTTATGGATTTTGCAGCAGCTAATAATATAGAGCTCGATTACAGAAATATCGTAGAAAATGATGATTGGAAACAGGACCTCATGCAGCGAGGTGGAAAAACTATGGTTCCATATTTGTTTGATGAAGAAAGATGAGAAGAAATGTACGAATCATCAGATATTATCGACTATCTTGATACAAATTATAATTAAAAAATTATCTATGGAAAATAAAGAAGATTTAAGAAATAGATTAACACCAGAACAATATCGTATCACACAAGAAAATGGAACAGAGCGTCCATTTAGTAGCGAATATGATTCTTTTGATGAAGATGGCATATATGTTGATATTGTAGATGGAACACCACTCTTCTCCTCACTCGATAAATATGACGCAGGATGCGGCTGGCCAAGCTTTACTCGTCCAATTGAGGAAGCGATGGTATATGAAAATACAGATGAGTCACATGGTATGGTGAGAACTGAAGTTCGCAGTGAACAGGCTGATTCACACCTCTGACACGTCTTTACAGATGGGCCAAGAGATAAGGGATGACTGAGATACTGTATCAATGGAGCCGCCCTCAGATTTATCCCGAGAGATGAGCTTGAGTGAAGTGAGTATGAAAAATATATTTCACTGTTTGGCTAAAAATAATAAAAAATCTTAGGAATATTCCTAAGATTTTTTTTGTGAATGTCTCAGTGAGCTATACATTATTCGAAACATTTTTTTATGGAAATCAGCAAGTGCCGCATGCTCTATGACGATGCTCGTTTCACTCGTAAAATCTATATAGGCAATTTTATCCCCATAGAGCGTGAGAGAAATATTATCCTCAAAATCATCGAGTTCAGTAGGAATACTTATGAGATCACGCTCAAGTCGTGGCTTTTTTTCTCGAACTCATTGCTCTGACATAATCACATATCGCTCAAGCTGCTTTTTGTCTCTGATTTCTCTATAGTTTTTAGGAAGATAGGTATTTGACTTGCTGACATCTCTCTCACTACTGACTCTATAAAATACATCACCTGTTTTCAGGCTCTGCACTATATCTGAGAATACATACATCAGAGCTTTTTTTCATTCTTGATAGAGTACTCGGGGTTTTTTATTTGCATGAGAAAATTTTTGAACCAGCTGCTCCACATGAGTCTCGATATCCTCTTGCTGGCTCTGATACATTTCTTTTATTTTATATGGACTTGCTGCCATATATTTTTTTCGTTTTCATCTTAGGACCTCCAGAACCAGTCCTGATTCAATCAAAAAAGGGAGTTGTCTGTATATCTCTACTCGGTACAGACTCGATATCTTTGTAAGCTCTGAAATATTTTTTTCTCCTCGCTCAAGTAAGGATAAGTATATTTTTGCACCATGTTCATGCACTCAGATTGCTTTGAGGATTCATAAATATTTCTCCATAGTATAACAAATTTGTTATATAAATTTTATATTAAAATAATACTGAATTTGAAACAAAAATAAAGTTTATAAATATATATATGTTACAAATATGTTTTATTTTAAAAACATATATTTTTTCTTTCTTATACTGCAAGAGCTTTATTTTTTAACCAGAAAGTATGAATTCTGCAGAAATGCTGATTAAGACTTTAGCATGAAAAAGACTTTCTTTTGAAGAGCGTATATTTCTCCTAAAATGACTCACTTCAGAAAAAACACAGATCATTTTGACGCAGCAAATATTGCTGCACACACATGCTACGAAATCTCAGGTATTTCTCCAGCTTTTAGGATTCCAAAGATACTCAAACAAAATTACAAAATATAGAGTTTAATTATTAATTTTTAGAATATGAAAGAAGTACATGGAAATGGATATTCTGGAGTGTATAAGCTTTTAGAAAGGCAAGAGCACATTACTCCTGATGATGTTTTGAATAAAGTAACGCAAGAAACTATTGAATTATTACAAGCTATTTCAGATGGAAATGAATCTGAAATACACTCAGAGGCATGAGATGTACTTGCGAATATTGTCTCTATGGCTTTTGAATTATGATGTGATATCGATGAACTTATTATGCTACAGCAATGAGAACAGTGAGATATTCTAGAGCTTGCTGGAAAATGGAATGAAGCAGTGCAGGCTATGAGATGACGATATTCTAGAAAGCAATCAAATCCTGAAGAAGTAGAATCTCTCACAAAAGATTTTATAAAAACAGTTTTAAATTATACTCAACCTGATGAAAATCTTTCCGAGATTATTCATACAAATCTTATCAAGTTAATGAAAAGAAGAAATATGTATAAACCTGAAATCAAAGTTCGTGATTATATTGCAGAGTATCCTGATTTTCCAAAGAAATGAATTAATTTTAAAGATATTTCTCCCATTCTTGCAAATCCAGATGCTCTGAGATATGTATGCCATGAAATGGCTGAGAAATGCCGGTGAGCCGATAAGATAGTAGCTCTAGATGCCAGAGGATTTCTCTTTGCTCCGATGATTGGGCAAATACTCTGAGTTGATGTTATTATGGCTCGAAAGCCGGGGAAACTTCCTGGAGACACAGTAAGTGTTTCCTATGATTTAGAATATGGATCTAATACTATTGAAATCCAAAAATGAGCGATACAGGCAGGAGACAAGGTTGCTGTAGTTGATGATCTGCTAGCAACAGGATGAACTGCGATGGCAGCCATTCATCTCATAGAAAAACTCTGATGAGTCGTGCATCATGCTGCGTTTGTTATTTGATTAGATGATACATTTTTGCTTGGAAAAGAAGAAAGAAAAGCACTCCAAGCATATCCTCACTCAGCACTTGTGTCATATGAAGACTAGTATTTTCTTAAAAACACTTATGAATAAAACACTTATTGTTCATCCCAATTTTAGAGAACTGGGTGAAGAAATTTCACAGAAAAACGAAATGAATTTTCCTCAGGTGCAGTTTGAAAACTTCCCAGATTCATGGCCAAATTTATTTATACAAGATGTGAAGGATACGATAGAACATCATGATGTGACCTATATCTGAGATTTCTCTCGTCCTGAAGATATGTTTATAAATTATGCGATGATGCGCTGAATCTTGGATTATTATGCTGGAAAACTTAGAGTTATCATGCCCTATTTTCCTGTAGGAACTATGGAGCGTATTTCTGAGAAATGAGAAATAGCAACCGCAAAATACTTCGCTGATATCATGAGTCATCTTCCAGAGGGAAGAAATGGAAAGACCAGTATCCATACGTTTGATATTCATGCGCTGGTGGAGAGATTTCTCTTTGATAGCTTTCAGGTAAATCTTGAGACACATACCGCGATGAATCATATCAGGGACATCGCAAAAGATATGGTAATAGTATTTCCTGATGAGGGAGCAGAAAAGCGATTTGCGAAAGAATTTCCAGGCCATGAAACCATAGTTCTCTCAAAAAAACGAGAAAATGGTGAAAGGATTATTTCTCTTAAAGAGGGAAATCCAGCAGGAAAGAAGTTACTTTTGGTCGATGATTTGATTCAATCTGGAGGAACGCTTATTAGGGCAGCTGAGTTTTTAAGGAATCTATGAGCTATATCTGTAAGTGGATATGCTACTCACTGAGTTTTTCCTTCTGATTCTCATAAGCAGCTTGCTTCCTGTCTGGATATGCTTTATGTTACTGATTCTATTCCTGAAAATAACCAGAGAGCGCAGGGAATAGATAACATGGAAATAATTTCTCTTTCAGGAGATATACAAAAAATTATGTTTGCGTCTTAATATGTAACCTTAAAAAAATCTCGATTTATCGAGATTTTTTTCTTTCTGGTCTGATATATACTTTTCCATAGGAACCTGTTTTTTTGAGTTCTGCGACTGTTTTTTTCGGAGTATATTTTTTGGATTTTGCAGATTTTTTTGGTCAGATATGCTTGATGACTTGGTCATGGTAGGAGTCATCTTCGACTCTTGTGATTTTTTGACCTATATGTTCTTCTATTTTTTTGAGATAGTCTTTTTCCTGTTCTATGCATATAGATATGGCCAGTCCTGATTTTCAGGCTCTTGCTGTACGACCAATTCTATGGACGTAGGTTTCAGCTTCTGCGGGTATATTGTAGTTTAGCACGCAGGAAAGCTCTGCTACATCGAGCCCTCTGGAAGCAATATCTGTGGCTACAAGAACCTTTATGTCTCAATTTTTGAGAGCGAGAAGAGCACTTTTTCGAGCATTTTGAGATTTGTTTTTAGAAATACTCTCGCACTTTATTCCTGCAAGTTTTACAAATTTCTCAACATAATCGATATCGTCTCTGCTTCTAACAAAAATAATTATAGAAGTGAGGTCTTTTCTTTTTACTATTTGCTGAACAATCTTTTGTCGGTGACTCGCTTTAGCCATATATACTTTTTGCTCTACCTTCATCACTGTTGGAGCCTCAGCTTCTATATGAATTCTCTTCGGCGTTTTGAGGAGTTCTCAGGCAAGATCTCTGGTTGCTTTTGGAAGAGTTGCCGAAAAGAAGAGTGTTTGTCTTTTGTCAGGTACTCGTTTGAGTATTTTTTTTATATCAGAGAGAAATCCTAGGTCGAGCATTCTGTCAGCTTCGTCTAAAACTAGTATTTCTACGTAAGAGAGCTTTACTTTTCCTTGGCTGATGAGATCCTCAAGTCGTCCAGGAGTAGCTATCAAGATATCAACTCATTTTTCAATTGCTTTGATTTGATGAAAGTCATTCACTCAGCCAAATATGACCGTTGATTTCATATTTGTATTGGTACAAAAGTCCTTCATGCTTTCTCATATTTGTCCTGCGAGTTCTCGGGTTGGGGCGATGATAAGAGCCTCTATTTTTCTCTTAATTGGACCGTCTGGGAGATTTCGTGCTTCTCGTGCACTATAGAGTCTTTGAAGCATAGGAAGGGCAAAGCCGAGAGTTTTTCCACTTCCAGTTTGCGCGCTTGCCAGTATATCATGTCCATGAATCGCAGGTGGTATGACTGCTTCTTGTACTGGGGTAGGGTTTTGAAATCATGCTCTTTCAAGTGCTTTGCTAAGAGGTGGGATGAGTCAGAGTTTTTCGAAAGTCATAGTGTGTTGTTGTGATTTTTTTGAGAGTATATTCCTAATTGCTCAGAAACCAATTTTTATGCTGCTTCTTGAAAATTAAATTCTCTTCCTGTTGGAATTTGTCAGAGTTTATTCATTCTTTGTAATTCTTGCTTTCCTGATCTTACGATAGATATATCTGGGGATAAGTCTATAGAGAGCTCTGAGGAAATAGTATCTCTGATATCCTCACTAGTACCTATAATAGCTTTAATTATTTCTCAGGTTGATAAGAACTTATGACTTGAATCAATAATAGTCCAAGGCGCATGCGGTGAATCAGTGCGTTCAAGAATTTTCTGTTTTGCAAGCGTGTATTGGCCCCATTTTTCCTGTGCCTGTGCATCCACAGGAGATGACTTCCATCTCTTGCGTACTCATTTACGAGCTCTGAGTCTCTCTTTTTGTAACTTCTTTCATATAGAGAGGTAAATCTTGATTAAATCATAGCCGTCATCAACTATGCCTGCTTCAAAATCATTTACGTTATTCATAAACCATTCATATTCCTCCTGTGTACAAAAGCCCATTGCAGCTTCAACTCCAGCTCTATTATACCAAGATCTGTCATAAAATTGAATTTTTCCTTCCTGAGGAAATGAACGAGAAAATTTTTGAAACCAGTTTTCTCATGCTCTCTCTTCAGGAGTTGGAATTCATGCAAAGGCCGTAACTCAAAAACTTTTGTTATTCAGCTGCTCAGTGATTCTTTTGATGTTACTTCATTTTCCTGCAGTATCCCGTCCATCGAGCGTTACAATAACTTTTTGCTTCGCATCTTGTTGTATTTCTGCCCAATAGGAAAGAGCACCTTGATATTCTCTGAGATAATCTTTTTCTTCTCATTCATCAAAGCGCTTTATAAGTAATGATATAGTATTAGCATCCAATCCACTTTTTTTGAGACTTTTTTCAAGCTCTGCTCGGTCATAGGATGTAGGAATATGATTTTTTTGTATCATACATATCTATAATTATATATTAATTATAATATAAAATAAAATTATTAAAAGTCAATAACTAATAAGTATAAATTTATATGAAAAAATCTTTTGATTTATTAAAGGTTCGGAAATATAATTCATGCATTAATTTATAAATAGATATATATGGAACTCACAAAAGATAATTTCGTATCTGAAACTTCAGAGGGACTCGTACTTGTAGATTTTTGGGCTGAATGGTGTGGACCATGTCAAGGTATGATGCCAACTCTTGCTGAGCTAGAAAAAACTGGGGTAAAAGTAGGAAAGGTAAATGTAGATGAGCAAAATGATCTTGCTGGAGAATTCAGAGTTATGAGTATTCCAACGCTTGTCTGGATGAAAGACGGAAAAGCTGTAGAACAGATGATTGGAGCTCAAGATTTAGCGACACTTACTGCTACTGCAGAGAGATTAAAATAAAAGAAAACATATAACAAAAAAGCTTCACATTGTGAAGCTTTTTTGTATCTTGATACAATTTTCTTGCAAAGTGCTGCTATACTGCTCGTAATACTTTTATAAAAAGCTATTATGATATACATTATATCCATTATCTGTATCACTATTTTCTACTCTCTTGAAAAATATTCTTCAAGAGTACGAGAGAAAAAAAGAACAACGCTTTCTTTATAATTATTTTTATAATCAATCATATTATGAGACATATAGCATTATGAATACTAGGAGTTACAATTTTTACTACATTCTTTTCATTTCAAATTTTTTCATTTAATCAAACTAGCGAGGATGAAATTATAGAAGTAGTTTCTCTCACTGAAACACAAACTTCAGGTGAAATAAAGAATTTTGAAACCCATGCGCTTGAAAGCAAAAATGGACTACAAGTTGTAGCATTACAAAAATAGATATTTTTATCTTTTTTTTTGTTTTTTTGTCACTTATTTATTTCAAATTCGTTTTAGAGAGTACGAGTTTAAATTTTAATATACGGTATTATGAAAAAGATAATTACTTCGGCACTTATGATTGGTGCTTTGAGCGCTTCAAGCGTATCGACCTATGCAATCTATGATATGAATAATCCAGATAGTATTTCTGACGGATGACATGAAATGATGATTTTAAATGCTACGAGTCCAGCTCCTATGATGTATAAAGAATACAGCTCACAAGATGCATTTGAAAATGCAGAAGGTTATATCTGTAAGAGTGCGACGGATGGTGTAAATACTTTTATGATGTCTGATGGAGAAGCAGGTGCGAGTACAAGAATTGGATATCCAGAAGATTTTACTCCTACATGGAAATGTAAAAGCTATATAGCTGATGAAATTGCAGCTTGGAGTCAGAGTGATAAAAATGAGTATAACACACTCCTTGATAGAGTGAGTGATGCAGAAATGAAAAAAATCAATACGACGATTGATAAAGTAGATATGCTGCTTCTGCAATTTCCAGTTGCTAAAAGAGATATTGTTTTGGATACGATTCTTGAATATATAGATACGACTTTATTTAATATTGTTCTCTCATATCCTCAAGATATAGCTCTTCCAGATGATGTTTATCCTGTGTATAATATGCTCAGACTTTTGAGATATGAACTTATGCTGCAAAACTAATTCATGGAATATAAAAAAAAGCAAGCTTGCGAGAGCTTGCTTTTTTTGTAGTATAGAAGAAATAAAATTTGCATAAAAAAATGAAAAAAATATATAGAGATAAAATTCTCAATGTTCCTGATACAGATGTATTTGAGAATACTTTTCTGTTTGAATATCTTCAGGATATTTCCTCTGCCTGAGAAAGGGAAATAATTTTCCTCTCAGACTTGTTAGAGCCAAAAAAAAATGAAGAAATTCTCAAAAAAGTATGAGAAAAACCAGCAATGTATTCGGAAGTATACAGTCCAAAAGATGAGCTTGAAATTTTTACAGGGCTCTTTGATCAGGCTTTAGAATCAAATAAAAAAATTCATATTGTGTGAATCACACTCTGAGAAGAAATTAAAATGCTTGAATCGTATTATGAAAAGCTAGGATTTATGCGAGAGGATATAAATGCCTTTGATATCGATTTCTTAGTTCCACTTGTAACTGTTAGCTGTAAGATAGAAAATCTCATGTGGAAGGGAAGTGATTACAAGGCGCAAAGAAAAAATATTTTTTTCAATCCTCCAATTAGGGAAACAGGTCAAAATAAAGCACTTTTTAAGTGAATCACAAGAGGAGTGATTGCTGGGATTGAACTGTGAGAATTTACCCCAGAAAAGCAGGAGTTTATCGCTGAGTGTGTCAGAGAAGAAAAAATACTTCCACTGTTTATGGGAAAAATACTCAAGTATAATGTAGAGCAGGCTGGGTTAGAGTGAGACATGCATGAACTTCATGTATGATATTAATAGGCGTAGTTATCTCAGAAAAAAGTATAGTCTATAATTTTTTCCTCTGGGAGTAGTATTGATAATCACTGTGTACTATCACCATTCTCCCAACTATTTTTCCATCCATCTCCCCAAGTTCATTGCTTGCTTGTAGCTTCACTATAGAGCATATTAAGTAATTTTTTCTCGTGAGGAAAGAGGGTTTCTACTACGTATATTCATAGATATTGGCACTCATTTTCTAATTTTTGTTGATCTTCTTGTCCAAATCTTTTATGTGTTCATTGGTGTCAATGACACGCTTCGTGTACAAGAAGTTGAGTGAGATAGGGGGTTTCTAATTCTCATGGATTAAATATACGTACAATTCTGTTTCAGTCTCGAACAAATGCATGTCATCATTTATTTGCTGGTATATCAATGTAATCAACATTAATCTCATCGGTATTTTCTTGAACCAGAGCATAATATTCGGGAAGATCTGATTTAAGTATATGAAGACTTGTACGTATTTTCCAAACTGTTAATGGAAAGGCTCGTATTTTTATTCATCCTGGATGAGTATAGGAAGTGTAGAGGAACATACATAGAAATAAAATAATCAAATATTTTATTAAGCCCAGAGATTGAAATGCTCAGTAAAGAGATTTTATGAGCTGAGATAGTGGAGTATTAGGTTTTTTTTGATGTTCTGATATGAGGTTATAGTCATCATAGTTTAGAGTTTCTAAGTGCATTTTACGATAGAGCTCTTTTTTTTTAGTGCTACTCAGATTAGATTGATTGATATTTTCTCGAGTTTTATCTCTATGAACAAAAGCTATATTCCAAATCAAATCTTCCCATTTTTTCATTTCTTCATAATCTGCATCATCTTCGTGATCAAATCAGAGAATGTGTAATACGGAGTGTATCACGAGTTTATAGAACTCTTTTTCTGTGCCTAAACCATATTCTTTTCACTGAGAAACTATTTTTTCTTCGCAAAAAATAAGTTCTCCAGCTATATCGTCACCTCAAAGCTGTGAGAAATCATCATGATAATGAAAACTCAAAACATCGGTAGCTTTATCGATATTTCTATAATTTTTGTTCAAATTTTGTATACCAAATGGGTCTAAAAATACGATATTGAGGGTTCAATTTTGAGCTACTGAAATATGCTTAGAAATAAGCTCTACTATCTCGTCAAGGGTATTTTGTGAATAGAAAAATGCTGGTTTTTCTATGACGTGGAGCGAAAACATGTAAGTAACTTGTAAAAAACTATATAAAAATGAGTATAAAAAATTTGCGCCCGAAGTCCAGTGGAAGTATAATACCACTGTTTTCTGTTCTATAGGAGGCAGGTCCAATAATTTTTTTCTTACAACAAAAAATTTAAC
>CAYVZQ010000008.1:0-65997 GCA_964456335.1 uncultured Candidatus Peribacteria bacterium
ATATAAAAAAGCGATGAGAATTCTCATCGCTTTTTTATATTATGTGAAGTAGCTTACTCATACTAATCTATGACATCTACTATCTCAAGCTCTCCCATTTGTGTTGGGAGTTTTTCTCATTTTTCGAGCTTATATCCTGCAGCTACAAAGCTTCCGAGTTCAGCTTTTGGAACACTCTGGAGTCTCGTCTCATCATATTCTCCATAGGCCTGTGATGGTTCTAAAACAAGTATTTTTGTTTCTCCTATTTTCATTCCAACCACTCCTGCATCAAATCAGGCAATCATTTGTTTTGCTCCCACTGTAAAGGGAAGCGTTTGACCTCTTTCTCTTGAGCTATCAAAGAGCTCTCAAGTTTCGAGTGTTCAGACATAGTGTACCTCAATACTATCTCATGCTTCTACGATTTCTTTTTCTGTGTTATTTTTTCCTTTTGTTGCTATACTCGCAATTTCTACTTCAAAATGAAGCGTTTTACCTGCAAGAGGATGATTCATATTGAGCACAACATTTCCTGTGAGTTCTGACATAATTGTTCTGTGTTATATTAAAATTAATCTTGTATTTCTATAATAGTTGCATCACCTGCTTGAGTTGGGATTTTTGCTCCCACTACAATTTGAAATTCAGGTCATACAATACTTCGTAAGTCAGCTATAGATACTGTTTCTGAAATAACTTCAGGACCATACGCTTCTTCTGGAGAAAGAGTGAGTGAACCTGTTTGGTTGAGCTGCATCCCAAGAACTCCTTCGTCAAATCCTGGAATCATTTCTCCAGCTCCTACAGTAAATGGAAGAGTCTGATTTCTCTCATATGAGCTATCAAATTGCTCTCCATCATCGAGTGTCCCAACATAGTTTACTTCTATACTGTCACCACTTTCTACCGTATCAGTCTGAGTATTTCCATCTGCTTTTTCTATTTCTTCAACCACGACATCAAAATTAAGTGATTTTCCAGCCAGAGGATGTGGGTTAGTAAGTTCGAGAACCACACTTCCTGTTTCATCAGAAGCACTTACTGGAGCTTCTGTATTTGTGCTAGGAGTTTCAATATTGTCTCCACTCCCTGTTGTAGAAGTTACATCATTTCCAGTGCTGCAGCTTGCAAGTACGCTTATAAGCGCAAGACACAAAATGACTCATATATTTTTTTTCATTGTTAACATATTATGTAATTAAAGAGCCTTTTTCCTTAGCTTAATTTTAGAGTTTTTTATTCACCCAGAAAAAAGACGTAGTAGATATTTTATGAATATTCCATCATTTGCAAAACCTTTTACAGGTGTTCTGAGCCTGTGGATATCACTGACAACAAATTTCACTTCAGTATCAAGCGTTAAAAATTCTTTGAGTTGCTGAATAGTCATACTTTCATGAAAGTCTATTTGATAGTTTATACCCACTTTCTTTATCTGTATAATCATATACTTTTTACAAAATATCTGACATCTCAGGAGATTGAAAAGATTTTGAGTTTCTTCAGGGATAGATTCTTGTGTCTCATTTCCAAAAAAGCTTTGCTGCATGAATTCTAAATCTTCATGGTCGCTTATCATTTCTATCTCTCTATAAAAATTGAGTTTATCAGTTTCAGAGAGAAAATACGAATCAGGAATTCCTGCAGAAATCATAAGATCAATTTTTGTGTCAATATGGACAGTTGCTTTTGTGTCTTGTGAATCAGGAGATGTATCTTTTTGTTCTTTGAGCTCTGTAATTTTTTCTTCCAGCATTTTTAGGAAGAGTGACACTCAAATCTCTTGTGCTTGTCCACTTTGTCGCACTCAGAGTATATCTCATCCTCAGCGAATTTCTAGATCTTTCATAGCCAGTTCAAAACCAGCTCAGAGGTAGCTATAGTCTACAATGGTTTGGAGTCGTTTCGCTGCATCGCCATCTATATGATCTTTTCTATATAAAAGGTAGCAGTATCACTGTGCGTCAGATCGTCATACTCGTCAACGCAGCTGATGGATTTGGGATATCCCAAAACTTTGACATTCATTTATAAAAATAGTGTTTACATTGGAGAAATCTATTCCATTCTCAATCACGGTGGTAGACAAGAGGATGTCATACTTTTTATGCTTAAAGTCCATAATTCTATTTTCAAGCTCTTCTCCTGGAAGCTGTCCATGTGTGATGATGACTTTCTTTTTTGGGAAGAGAGCTTCAAGCTGCTTCTTTATTACTTCGATATTTGACAGTCTATTATGGACAAAAAATATCTGTCATCCTCTCTGAAATTCTCTCTTTCAGGCTTCTTGAATGAGAGATTCATTATATCTTAGCACGCTCGTCTGTATACTTTTTCTTCCACTTGGTGGTGTTTTAATAATAGATATATCTCGTACACCAGATAATGCTAGATTGAGACTTCGAGGAATTGGGGTAGCACTCAGAGAGAGAATATCTATGTTTGACCGAATGTTTTTTATCTTTTCTTTATCAACGACTCAAAACTTATGTTCTTCATCGACTATCATGAGTCCTAAGTTTTTGTAGCTAATTTTTTCAGATAGAAGTCTATGAGTTCCGATAACCATATCAATGCTTCCATCAGAAAGTCCTTTTAGAACCATAGTTGCGTGTCGTTGACTTTGTAGTCGTGTGAGGACTTCTATTCTGAGTCAGAGTCCTGAAAACCGCTCTTTTGCTTTTTCATAGTGTTCATGAGCGAGCACCACAAGCGGGGAGATGAGAATAACTTGTTTTTTATTGGTGAGAGTGAGATAGGCTGCATTAAATGCAATTTCAGTTTTTCAAAATCACACATCTCATACAAGGAGTCTATCCATATTTTTTTCACTGAGCATATCTGCAAAAATATCCTCTATACTTTGATTCTGGTCCTGAGTATAACTATAGGGAAAACTTTCTTGAAATAGCTTAATTTTTTCTTTAAAAAATATATTCTTTTTTCATGCCCTGAGCTTTCTCTGAGCAAAGTTTTCTAATATGTTTTCTGCGATTTCCCTGATATCCTCATGGATTTTCTTCATTTTTCTTTCCCATACCTTTCAAGAGAGTGGAGTAAGTTGCGGGTTTTCGCTTCCTACATATTTACTGACTCTTTGTACTTCGGTTATAGGAACGAAGAGTTTATCATTTTCTTTATAGGATATTTCTAGATATTCTCGCTCTATATTTCCAAGCTGCTTTTTTATAATTCAGGTGAAGATTCAAATCCCATGATCAATATGTACGACATAATCTCCGTTTTGTATCTTCAAAAGCAAATCAATATCCTCTGAGAGCTTTTTCTTCACTCGCTTTTTTATAAATATTTTCGCTATAATATCATCACACAGGCACACATTATTCTTATAGCTAAAGCTCTTATAGAGATGAGATTTTGTGGATATGACAGTAATGTGTGAAAAGCTGTTTCGCTCTAAAAATTCTCAGAACATTGTTTTATATTGCGTAAAGACGCAAATATTTTTTTGTGGGTCTTGCAAAAGTGCTCGAAGCTCTTCAATATTTTGAGCATGTAGGTCAGAAATATGTAAATCAATAATCTGTGATTCACTCTCCTGATTTCATAATATGTTGAAGCTGCTTACAGTATACTCTGATGATGAGAGCTGCTGATAGAGATGATGAAACTCAAGCATGTCAAGCACTATATGAATGCTATGAATTTTGAAATAGTCAGTCAGTGCTAGAGCATTTTTATGTTTTTTTTCTGTGTCAAAGCGTTCGAGACTTCAGAGACGAATATGCTCAGTCTTTTTATTTTCAATCAATATTTCTTCAATATCATCTCCCCAAAAACTTAGTGTTATGTTTTCGTTATAGGGACTTGTGATTTTTAAGAGGTCTCCATTACTTCGAAAACTGGAGAGTTTTTCATATTCGTGGAAGTCGTATCATAAATCAAGGAGTATTTTTATAGCGTTTTGCAGAGAGATATTCTCTCATACAGAAAAGCATTTCTCTTTCTCAAGTATATGCGGATGAAGGAAGAGCTCAGCATCTTGTATAAGCAGAGAGAAAATTCTCCCATCCATATTTCGTAATTTTGTGAGGTCATGATAGCAGCTCAAAGTGTGGTAGAGCATTTTTCTATCTTGAGCTAATAATTGATATTTTTTTTCTATGCTTTGTGTAGGGAGTATATGAACCAGAGATGTGCTAGTTTGAATAGTTGCCTGTAAAAGTAAGAGACGAGAAAAAATATCACCGACATGTATGTATTGGGTATGTGGTTTGAGAGCATCGAACATAGGAATATTTAAAAAAAATTTTAGGGAGTATAAATGGAATTTTTAAAAAAACAATTCTTGCTTTTCCGCCTTTGATTATACTGTGGATATAATTACGTAATATCGAACTATGATTTTGTTTTTTGATGCCTGTAGCAGTTGCTGATATATCGCTCTGTATACTCCTGAGCGCACTGAAATTGCTTCACAAAAATTTCAAATAGCTTGAAATGAGAGCAGTAAAGCTATTGCTCTCATAAGATGATTTTTACAAGAGCAGGGAGTAGATTATACAGATATACATAATATTGTATGTGTAAATGGACCTGGAAGTTTTACAGGAATTCGAACTATCTCTCTTATTGTGAATACACTCGCTTTTATATACCCACATATTTCTCTGACTCCAATTGGTTTTTTTGACTTATTTGATGAATATCCAATAGTAAAAGCCAGCTCAAAACGTGACCTATTTGTAAAATACCAAAAATGAGATATAATACAGATAGAAAAAAATAGTATATTTGAGGAAAAGTTTAGGGGAAAAGAAATCTTTGGAGATATTCGCTCAGATGTGTTTGAACGTGATATACATGTGAATGCAGAAGTAGATTATATGAGTATTTGTAAACATCTGACTCTGCAAAATAATACAAAGATAGCACCTCTCTATATAAAAAAACCTAATATTTCATAAAAAGTTATGATATGGCTGTAAAAATGGAAAATCTCAAGAAGTGAGAAGTTGTAGATATTGTGGTTCGAAGGCATTGGATAGCTTTTGCGCTTATCGCTCTATATTTTCTCTGAGCTATTTTTCTTTCTGTAACGATATTTTTACTCTTTTGAATTAACTCCTATTCTTTGTTAGGAGTTACTATTTTTTGGATGTTTTATTCAATGTTCCTGTATATCAATTGGCTTAATTATGATCTAGATCTTTTTATATTTACCAATAATAGAATAGTGTGTATTGAGCAAGTAGCATTTCTCAATAGGTCTGTATGAGAGACAACCTTGGATAAAGTTCAAGAAGTAAATATTGAAACAAAATGACTGTTTGCAAGTTTATTTGACTATGGAACTCTCAAAATACTCACAGCAGGTGCAAGTCCAAGTTTTGATATGACTCTCTGTCCAAAGCCTATGAAACACTCTAGGTATATTAACAATCTCGTGGATAAATATAGAGATAATCTTTACGGCTGAGGTCAGTCAGAAAAAAAGAAGAAAACAAAAATGAATACAACCGAAAAAGTTGAAAGTATTCTTCAAAAAAATAAAGAATCTACACTCTAATAATAAAAAAACTCCCTAAGGAGTTTTTTTTATTGTATCCACATAGCATCTCAAAATGAGAAAAATCTATACTTATTTTCTACTGCATAGCTATACGTGTTCATAGTATTTTCATATCATGCAAAGCTTGAAACAAGCATGATAAGTGTTGATTTTGGCAAATGAAAATTTGTGATGATACTGTCGACAAATTTCCATGTATACCCTGGATATATAAAGATATTAGTGTCCATTTCACCATGTCAAAGCTGTCAATTATCATCACAAAAACTCTCAAGAGTTCGCACAGAAGTGGTACCAACCGCAATAATACGTTTTCATTCATTTTTATATGAATTGAGCCTCTCAGCGGTATCTGGAGATATAAATATTTTTTCACTATGCATGGAATGCTCAAGGATATTTTCTGTCTCGACATTTAAGAATGTTCCAAGTCAGACATGCAGACAAATTTTTTCAATTTTGACTCATTTTTCCTGCAGCTTTTCCAAAAGTTCTGGGGTAAAGTGGAGTCCTGCTGTTGGGGCTGCAACGCTTCATGATTTTTCACAATCATTATAGACAGTCTGGTATCTGTTTTCGTCAGCATTTTTTTCCTTAATATAAGGAGGAAGTGGCATTTCTCCACAGCTTTCTACTCTTTCAAAAAAATCACTTCAACTATGTGAAAATTCAACAATTCGTCCTGAATCAGAGATATCTTGTATACTGCAAGTTAAATCAGTATTTTGAAATTGTACTTTTACTCAAGGTTTAAGTTTTTTTCCTGGGTATATGAGACAGTCCCAAGTAGTGTCAGAAAGCTGTGTATGAAGAAAAATTTCACATTTTTTTTCTGTTCAGACTATCGTTCCTTTGAGTCGCGCTTTTATGACCTTGGTTTCATTCACAACCAGAACATCATTTTGAGTAAGCATGTCAGCAATATCTGAAAAAACCTTATCTTCTCGTTGTCCACTATTTTTGTCTACAACAAGGAGTTTTGCGCTGTCTCTTGGCATTGCAGGACTTTGCGCTATCAGTTCATCTGGTAGGTGATAGTCAAACTGTGATAATTTCATAAAAAATACCTAAAAATAAATCTTTAGGTATTGTAGTGAAAAAATAATAATCACAAGTTACTCATTTGCATTTACAAAGTAATCACCATATGTGAGAGGGGTACTTCCAGTATGTGCATGAAAAGCAATTCTGTAATTTTTGTAAGCAGTGAGTGCTGCTATAAAATTTTCAGCATTGAGGGTAGTATCAGAATTTTTTATTTCTGCAAGTCATCCTTCTTCTATAAAATTTGTGAATTTATACTCTCATGATTCAGTTTGTCATTGAAGTAGATTCATGAGTTTTTCTTCAAAGGTATCTTCATCTCATCTACTAGGTATTTCTTCAATAATTCTCATTATCTGTGTTATATTTGCATCATTTCAGAGAAATGCTTCAATACTTTCAGCATTCATTCAAACTAGACAACCACTACTCAGAGCATCACGTATTGATTTTTTTGTAGCTTCTATAGGAGTAAGAACCACCTCTTCGACTTCATGAGGTCTTTCAGTAGGTACTCAATTCGAGATTACTTCCTCTTCGACTTCTTGTCCTGTGAATCACTCTATAGCCATAAGTATAGCTGCAAGAATTTTCTCAAGCATATTTCAATTCTGAAGTCTTTCAAGAAAACTCTGTCGTTCTTGAGAATCTTCTGGAAGTTCTATTTGAGGGGGGTGAGTTACTGCTTCGGCTCACGCTACTGTCGCTACTGGATCTCATTCTTCTTGCGTATTAAGTCTTAAGCCCATTTTTTCGAGTACTCACTCAAGTGTTTCGCGTGATAGGGTTTGGAGTTCCGCGATATTCGTAGTCAATGCTGGATCTCCCTGATTTAAATTTCTATCTTCTATATATGCTTCAATCTGATTTTCATGAATTGTTCCAGTTAATACTCCTTCAAAAAATGTTATTCATTCAGAAGTATTCATAAAAATGCTATTAAATTCTCAACTTCAAGATATTTCAAGAACATTTCATCTCAGTCCATCGTCTACTCATACAGTAGCAGAAAATACATTTCTAATACCATCTTGATTTTCGATAGCCGTACTGAAACGTTCCTGAAAATTTTCTTTCGTAAGTCACTCCATTTCTGCTAGAACTTTGAGAGCAGCAAGTGAAAAGCTGGTAGAAATATTTTCTTTTGCATTATGTGTAAGTTCAACACCGTTCATAATTCCAGATTCTCAAAAAAGTGTTTCTCGAGAAATAGTAGCTATTTGTTCTCATAATTGATTAAACTCTTCTGGAATTCATTCTATTCAATTAAACAAATCTTGAAAAGAAATTCATTCTTCACGTTGTTGAGAGATAAAGTTTACAAGTTCTTCAGGAACTTCTGACTGAAGAGCATTTCGAAGTGTTTGCAGTTCATCCTGAGTCAGAGAAATAATCTCTTGTGTTTCAGATGCGAATTGCTCTGCAAGTCTTCTTTTATCTTCTGGACTTAAGAGAGATGAATCTACTTGATCCCATGATCTGTTATCTGATAAGTCTATTTGAATTGGTGCTTCTACACTCATAATAGGTCATAAAAAAATATATGTTATTAGTGTAACATATATTTTTTATGATGGCAAAAGATGAGAGTACCTTACTGTTTATTTTTTTTGGGAATTCAGAGTAAAAACCTTTTAATATTTTTTCAAGCCATATATGTTGTTCAAACTCATAAAGCTCAAGTTGTCCCAGCATATATATTTCTTCTACTATCAGCGTCCATAAAACTTTCTCGTAGTGCCTCCGGCATAGCTTCAAATGTTCGAAGTGGAAGCCAAGACATTATATCATGTCAGTAACCATTCAACACATCAGACATTTCTTTGAATAAAGTAATTGACAAGGCTGACCAAACTATAGTACTTGTTCATGCTTCAAATCTTCACTTTTCTCAGAATCATAGTCTTCATAAAAAATATATGAGGGCAAATACACTTCCGTATGCTCAAAGATTTACTGCAGTATGTACATCTCAAGCAAGATTTTGTAAAAATTCAGAACTATTTATAGCTGCTTCTACAAAGTTCCCCATTCAAGGTATTTCAGTACTTATAGAGAGAATATCAGGGAGTTGTTCGGCAACATCTACAATTGCTGAAGATACCTCAGGAGCTATACCAATATTTTTTCAAACAACAGCAGCTTCTCATATGAGAGCAGTTTTAGCTCATAGATTTCAAGAGGCTCTCAGTATAGTAGTTCCTTTAGTAAAGTTATTCATGTTTTAAAATATTTTATATCTTTTATTTATTATAACAATAAAAATTTTTAAAGTCAAATATAAGTTGACATTTTTTATAAATATTTAATATGGTATATAAGTTCAACTGAACTCTCAAACAAAAAACAAAATGGAGACTGTCATGTCTAATTTTTTCGCAAAAATCTTCTGGATTCGTGTTTGGATGCCAATCAGTATTGCTGCTGCATTTGCTGTCTGGAAGTTCCCCAAGGCTACAGCACTTGCTCAAGGTAATGAATGGCCCATTCTATTTGCACAATTGTTTTTGCTGGGTATATGCTTTGCAATTACTGCTTCAGGAGCATTTGAGCCAGAAAACCCATCAGAACTTTTGTCTGATACAAAAGGTGATGTGTTTTGGGTTATAGTCACCTCAAACACACTTACCTACTTGTATGTTGACAATGGCTTCACCATATACTGGCTCCCAATAACTATGTTGGCGCTCAGCGCTGGTGTCGCAATATTGGACCTCTGGATTTCACTTAGAGGAGGCACTGCAAAACTCCAAGAACTGGATAAAGGCCGGGTATCAATCGGAAGATAGATATCTCATCCATAATCCAAAAAAAAGCCCCTGCAGTAATGCAGGGGCTTTAAAATTATGAAACTGGAATGTTTTGCTGTGAGTTCGGTACTGCAAAAAGTCATAGAAATTTATTTTCATTTCATGGAAGTTGCATTATCATAATATATTCTCATGAAACATGTCCTCATTCATATCAATGCCCTGGAAATTCTTCATCCATAAAGCTCCTTATAGCTCAAGATAAGTCTTGAATTTTATTTACTCATAAGGTTGAGTTATTTTCTGGTGGAAAAAGCTCATTTATTGTAAAAGAGTAAGAATTTTGAGCACTAGGTCATACATGTATCCTTTCTCAGTCTGTCCATACAGAATCATCGTTGAGTTCTTCATCTTCAACTATTCAACGAATCGCATTCACAAGATGTCACTCTATATCTCCAGCTAGGTTATCTCAATCTAGAGCTTCAAATGTCCAAATTTTCCCTTGATATACTGCATGTGGAATGTCTCAAGGATATGTTATGACAGTAATAGGTTCATTTCCTATCATATACTCATAGGTATTTTCTTGAAGTCTTGATAAAACATTCATTTGTTCTGAAGGAGTTTGTGCTTCCTCTAAATCTAAGTCAATTTGATGACCAATATATTCACCATTATTTCTTACAGGCAAATCAGGAGTTTGCTGATTATTCTCTGACTCATCTCACGAGAAGTATTCATATCATAATATTCCTCCATAAATTATCATTCCCCACCATCAAACTCTTGAGAGTCATCATCCTATTCTTAACAATCATGGACTTGTTCGTAACATTCATTGCCTTGCTATCATTCTTCATGTGAGTGCTAGTCATGCAGATCAATTAAACATCATACCATCTGATATTCATGTGAGTCATTCTATAAATTGAGTTCATTTATAAACTTGTTCCATATATGTTCTTATACCAGCAGTTAAGAAAGCTGATCAATATATTTCAAACGCTCTCCTTTCGCTTTGAGAAAGATTATTTCTTCCGAAAAATTCAACTGCACCATTTCTCATAAATTCTCATTTATAAGATTCAGCTAATCAAGCATTATCAATGTTATTGCCAGCATTTCATCATATAATGCTTGAAATGGCAAGTATAAGAATTGGAAAATTGAGAGGATTTACGTTTTCAACTCTCCCTCATTTTAGTATATCATAGAGGAGTATAATTCTAGTATAATTGAGATTATTATTAAATGAAGCTAGAGTATCTCCTGAGAGTCTTAGTGAAGGATTATTTTGAAAATCAGCACTTAAAATATAATTTTTAAAATTAATGACTGCCTGTATTTCTTCTACACTTATTTCAGAATCAGCTTCTTGTATACTTGATAAAAATCAAGGGTCATCTCTCAAAAGACTAGTACCATCACCATTTGCTGCGAGGTAAGCAAGTATTCTTCATGATGCACTATTTTCTACCATCTCTTGAAATTCTTCACTTGCTGTATCTACAATATCTACTCCTAATTGTAGACTACTTGCAAGTCTCATATACGCAAGATTTGGAAAACTTGCCGAGTATAAAATAGAGATTTCAAACATAGAGAGACTTTGTAGATTAAATCAATCAATATTGCTGAGACGTATTATTTCTCTACTTCTTTGCTCTCATAATATTTGGAAGAGTCTTCAGTTTTCTATCCCATTTGGAGAAAGTATATTTTCGATTCTATCTCATCCAAGAGAAAGTTCACAAACTTCTAGAAATTGAGCATTTTCAAAAGAAGGGAGTAGAACCTCAAGTCATTCTCTAAATCAAGGTCTATCAAGCTCTTCTCAAAAAAGCTCTACTTGTCTTTCAGGACTATTACGCAAATTAGTAACTTCATTAAGAGGAAGATTTTTTATTTTATCAAAAATCCTATTTCTTACGTTAGAATCATTTTCAAGATTTCTTCAGTCTGAAAAAAATAAAAGTGTATTGAGTCAAGAATTATATCTGAAATTTGTTACACTTAAGTTTTCGATTTCATCTTCAATTCCATCTACTATTTCGTTAGAAGTATTTTCAGTTGCTTCCGTGACCAAAGGTGCATCCACTTCAGGAAGTGTAATATTTCTTGCTCTATTGATTGCTTCTTCAAAATTTTCAATGGCGGAATTAACACCAAAAATACCAGCTATGAATGTAACAAACCATCTTTTGATACTTCCTCAAAATGATGTATCCTCTTGAGTGTTTAATACTAGCTCTTGAGCTTGAGTTGTAAGCCACCCAGCTATTGGTCACCCAATGAGAGGGATGTTTCACATTATTTGTGTTATAGAATTTTCGAGTGTTTCTTGAGCCTCTGTTTCAACTCTCGTCCTAATTTCTTCCAACGTTTCTGGAGCTGCTGGTGTTTCTATTTCTGGAATTTCAATCGCATTTATATCTGTTTTAAATGCTTCCCATCTTGCGTCGAGGTTGCCCTCTGCTGTTTCAACTCTTGCTTGAGTTCTTGTTTCAAGCTCATCTAGAAGTCTGTCTGCTTGCATCCTTTCTACTCTTTCACGAACTTCTATATAGTCATCTCTTGATTCTAATGTTGAAATTTCTTCCTGTGAAAAACCTCTTTGTGATAATATTTCTCTCATCATATGATTATAAATAATTAATATTTTTCTTATTGATAATAACACATATTTCGCATATTATCAAAAAATCTAGGAATTTATCCTAGATTTTTTTAAGTTTATGATTTTTTGCTTTTTCCAATTCATAAATGAGCTTTCATGAATCATTCGTTTTTCCTTCGAGTGTTTTGCTTTTTCCAATTTTCACTTACTCAAAGTCATTTCCATACAAATCCAGCTCAGAGTGCTGCAGCGCTCAATCATAGTACAGTTCAAGAACTTGCTCAAAACGCAATTCCTGCTCCTCAAACAGCACCAATAATACCAGTGATTTTTGCATACTTTTCCCCAAGGATTTTTTCACCTAATTTTCTACCAATTACATATCAGGCAGTTCCTGATCATATAGTAATTGCAGAAGCAGATGCTCCGAGTACTCAGAGAGCTCAGGCTGCTCCAATTCATAATTTTGAAACATTATTATCATGCTCTGATTCAACTCATGTAATTTTTCAAAGGAGTTGAGATCCTTTTTTTCATACCCATCATGCTCATATACCAATACCAGTTGCTATTCCTAAATCAACCAGAGATGTATTCATAAGTACTCCACTCAGCTCATCTATAAAATGCTGACTTACTGGAGCAAGATTTCCTATTTCAGAAAACGAACTTTCTAAAACATTAATAGTTTCAGATGCTACACTCTCAATTACGTTAGTAATATCTTGAGCAAATCCGACTCAACTATCTGCTGCTGCTTTGAGTCATAAATATGATAGACCACTACCTCATGCGATAAGTCATGTTTTTTTAAAACCACTCATAGTAATATTTTAATGTATATTAATAATTTAACATATAAAAATTATCTTGTCAAATATTTATATTCTTGCTTCTTGCCGTTCTATCCATGAAATAAGAGCTGTATTTACTTCTTCAGAGTCATACCAATTTATGGTATCGAACTCAGGCTCATTATAGAGTCTTATATTTTCTCAGTGCCATAGGTAATAGATGTGAGAAGCCTGTAAAAACCTCTGTTTTACTTCTTCTGGAACAGATTGGATAATATCCAAACTTGATACTCATATAAGAGCTCTATCTACTCAAATACCGTGAAATTCACCCAAGAGTGTTTCACTTTGAAATATGTCGTTTACGGTGTATTCTCGAAGTACTTCTATTCCTATTCCACTTGAGATATCTCCTCATATAAGTCCTGTTCTTCCAAGTGTTCAAAATCATTCCCAGAGCCTCATAGTAAGTCGTTCCATCCATATAGCATGAAAGGTATTTATTACAAAGTCACTCGACAAGTCTCATGCCATTTCTCAGAATGTATCATAACTACGAGGATCAAATCATAAGTTTGCGAAGGTTCAAACCCCAGCACCCACTCAAACGCTCGTGAGAGATCCTGCAAGAGTGAGTCCTCATCCTGAGGCAATAAGGGCTTGTCATATTCATGCTGATGCAAGCGCTGGAAGCGCTACTCATCCTGTAACTGCTGTAGCTATCATAACAACAGCAATCGTTCCAATTATGATACCCGCACTTCGAGCAAGACTTCATGCCATATTGAGATTTTCATCAGAGTAGTTCAGAAACCCATCCCACCCAACTACATCATGTCCACGAATATCATTAAAAAGTCTCAGCACTCCTATATCTGCTTCGTCAGATCAAATAGATTCTAGTATTCCTACAAAATCTGGTGGTATATGTATAGGTCTTCCTGCATAACTATCACTATCAAAATTTCTATCATATGCTTCACGTACAGCATCAAACGCTTCACGTGTTATTTCTTGTCAGAGTCATACAATATATTGTTCCGCTTCTTGAGTATCCATATTTTGAATTTGTTCTATACTCATTTCTCACTGTTCAAACTTTTGTATAAGCCTCGCTAGCATAGAAACTTGCCTCTTATGTTCTAAAGAAAGATCTTCATATCTTTGCTCTCATGTTCAGACTAAAAGCGCTCTATCTACTCAAAAATTAGCTTGTAAAAACGAGCTTGGATTTTCAAATCAGCTTTCTCTTAGTTTCAACTCTGTTTCCTCAATTACTTGAGAAGGACTTCTGTCTCACACGACTTCATCACTAAAATCAAGTCGGTAAAGAGTACAATTTTCAAGGGTGTCTAGTATTCAACCGTTTCTCGATAAGAGGTAAATGCATACTTCTTCAGCGAGAAGAGGATTCCTCATATCACTGTCTATATTGCTATGATTTTGTTCTCTTCCACGTAGTAACTCTATAAGCAGAATTCATTGTTCTAGGAGAGTTGTTATTTCTTCAGGGTTTTCACTTCATAATTCAAATTCTCTTCTATAACGTTCAAAAATAGTAGCTCAAAGTTTTTGAGAAAAAATTCTATATGCCTGTTTGTTTGTTTTTGATTGAGCAGTATTATCATCTATCTTACGTTGTATATGAATATAATAGTCTGTACAATCTTGAAAACTTTCAAGGCTATACACACTACTTCGAATGTAGAGATCTAACTCTCCCTCAGTTTTGTGAAAAAAATGACTTCACTGTTCATATCTATCTCATATTCACATGATTATTTCCATGTAGCTTCGATAGAGAGTAGCAATCTCTCTTCCTCTCGCATTATCAATTCATAGTATTCCTCAATTTTCTTCAAAGATTCTAATATTTCCTCTGAGAGTCATCTGGACTTCTCTGATAGTCATTCACTCAAACTGTTCTGGAGCATCAAAATCTACTCTATCATTGTTATTTAAGTATTCTCCAAATCCCCACTGGGCATAGTTTCTCTCCATAAGTTCTTCAAGGATTGGAACTCATACAAGTATAGTTTGTAGTTCAGGAGTAGGGTTCTCATTTCGAAAATTATTTGCTTCACTCAGAGAGTTTCCACAAAATTGTTCAGAGTAAATATCAAAGTAGTATAAAGTATCGCTTGATTCTATAACAATATAGTTTTCTTCTTCATAGTTTTGTACTCTTGAAATACTTCGAGTAGGAATATCTCTTTCATCAAAATAATTACTGATAGAAGTTTGAAGGTTTTGACGCTTCTGAGGAAAACTATCAAGTCAAAAATCCTCAGCAACTGCTCTCCAGTGGAGATACAGTTCCTGAGGGCTTTCTCGAAATATAGTTTCAAACTCTTCTCACATAATTTATGTATTATCTCGCTCTTCTAAAAAATCTATCGATACTATGTAGTACTTTATACTCTCAAAACCTCTCAATATCTATTCCTCTTCCACGATAACTTTCTAGGTTTATTCCATCCCAATCTACAATATCTCAAGTGATACTTAAATTTGTTCGTATTTGGCTTTCAAGATTATCAAGAGATGTTGCATCGAAGTCATAGGTAAGAATTCCATTTTCTGTAACACTTGCAATTATCCGAGCATCTCTTATGTCAACCCTGATATTAGTTTGCTCTGAAAAACTATTACTTTGTAAGAGAGAACGTTCGAGTATGTCTTGCGCTGAATATCTTTGAGCTTGTACTACAACTGCTTGAGCATTATGTATATCTGTAATGGTATTTTCTTCATTTAGAACCGTAAGTTCTCTCAGCATATCTCAAATATTCTCGCAATTTGCTCTACACTCTCTCTCAGTAGATTCAATTTCATCAAGTGTAAATTCTCATCCATTGAGAATATATGCTTGTACATTTGATTGGAAGAGGAGACGAGCATCTTCGGTCATTCTTCCTGTCTCATCAAATACAGCTTGCGCTCTGAGCTCAGCATCTATAACGTCTGGATGGTAGTGAGGATATCTTTCTGCATTAGCATCTCACTCTACTGGTTCTGGAGTGGGTGTGGCTCTTGTGTCAGGAAGTCAAGCATTTCTTTTTTGTTCAAGAATAGCATTAATTTGACGAACTACTCTTTCTCATAAACTGTTACTTGGCGTTCCATCATATCCTACAAGTCTATCCATTACCTGTCTTTCAAAGTTTCTCAGTTCCTCCAAACTTCATATATTTTCTGCTCTTGATACAATTTCGACTTCAAGAGCTCGAATATAATTATTATTTAGAGTTCATAAGTAATTTCTTTCACCAACCAATGAGTTTACATTATCCCATGGAATTTCAAAAACTCGAGATGTTGCAGCTTCCTGATTTTCTCACTCAAGGATTCACTCTATGATAAGAGATGCTGTTTTAAAATTGTATCTGTTTTTTCATGGTTCATCACCAATAGATTCAAAAAATTCTTGTAATTCAAGTCTGACTTGCCTCTCATCATAATCGATTCATTGTAAACTGGCAGAAATATTCCTAGCAGCTATGATTTCATCATAATTATTTAAAGTGATGAGCCCTGGTCGTACCTCAAGTTGTCTCAGTCTCATTCATTCCCCTGGATTTTGATTGTTTCCATCTCAAAAGATTCTAGCAATATCAGCAGTACTTCATCTATTTCATGTTGCGATTTCAACCATTCTATGTTGAACTTCTCTTAATGCACTTTCTGTGTTAGAAGCATCGTTTATAAAATCAAGATTTCAGTTTTCCATGCTTCTCATAAATGTGTTCATATCATCACGAATGCGAGCCTCTTCTTGATTTGAAACTTCGTGAGATAACTCTATGAAATCTCTAAAGTTTTGCACCATTGGTGATTCAGAGCCTGGAGTTATATCAAGTCTCGTATATCTAATATGCTCTCACATTTCTGTAGGAGTTGTTTCAAAAAGCTGTCTGAGGACACTGTTTTTTATTTCTGCTCTAGCCATTAAGTATTGTGTTGTTCTTCACTCAGAGTTAAAAAGCCAAGGTTTGAGGAAAAAATCTGTCATTCGAGCAGCTGAGAAAGTATTTCTTCAATGTGATAAATGTTTTAGTTCTCTCCACCAAGTTCATTCCCAGAATGGACCACCAATATTATTTCCATCAACAAATACCCTATGATCTAGAACATTCATATCTGGAAGCTGAGAGGAGTCTATATTACCATTTCATAAAAATACATAATCTAAGAGCTGAGCTGCTTCTCGTCGTTTTTGAATTTCTCAAGTTCAAATTGCTTCATTTCACTCAGATCATGAAGATGCTACACTGATATAGTTTCAAGTAATAACTCTCCCGTTTGAAATTCGAAGGGTAAAACTATTAAATCTACGAGCCATACTTCCCAAAGTAGATGATCAAACAACTCAAATTAGCGCCCATTTTATAATAGAAAAATACAATCCAAAATTACTCTCATTATTTTCTCAAATTGAGTTTAAAAATTCTTGAACTCTAAAAATACTTATTTTTAGAGCATATAAATATAGTAATGCTTCTTGTTTATTGTTAAATTCTATAATTCATTCATCAGATTCTATGGATATTTCTTCTCCATCAGCAAGTCCATGTATTCTTGCTACTTCTGACACGATTTCAGATCATAATTCAGCAAATTCTCAGGTGAGAGTGATACTTCCCATCTCGGTAATAAGTTCTGCTTCAGACATTTCTGCAGCAGCTGAAATATCACTTTCAATATCGAAAATAATAGAGTTTATATCTGGTGCAAATTGTTCAAAAAATCTTTCTATAGCAGAGAGTTCTTCCGGACTAAAATCCTGCATTGCTTGCTCTCCATCAATACTCCTTCGAAGTTCATCCTGGTCTTCATGTGCTTCCACATTTACACCAAGTCTTTCTAAATTAATTCATATTGAATCATCAGGTACTTCAGGGGAACCTTCTTGTGTTTCAGGTCAAACTACGGGAGTAGTATCATTTTCTGTAGTTGCACCAAGTGCATCTAAGTCTAATCCAGCCATATGTTAGAGAGTTATGTATCGTTCAAATATTTCTAAAGTTTCCCTTGAAAGAGTTCTTTCAAGGTCTTCACTGATTTCAGTTAGAGTTGGAATCTGCTGAGTGTAAAATATACGTAAATCTGAGAAATTAGGATTTAATTCTAGCACTCTTAAAAGAATATTTTTTTCTTCATTAGTCGCTGTGAGGTTGTTAATAGTTTCTGTATATAGACTTGAGAATCATTCGATATCTTCTATATGTAATTCATCAATTTCAAGTCTTTTTCTTGCAATTATATCTTGAAACTCAGTGTTTTCATAATTTACCTCAAAACTACTGGTATATCTTTCAATCATTTCAGTCCTTTTTTGAAGTGTCTGTTGGAGATTTTGTACATTATTTGCAGGAGTAGCAACAAAGTTAGCTTCTACTTCTTGGATTTGTCTCAAGTATTCTCTTTCAAATATTTCTCTTATTTCTTCAGCTGATTGAACTGTGACTCACAGAAATGTTTGAAGTTCCTCTGAAATATTTTGATTACTGAGTTCACCAAGAAGGACCATGTAATTTTCATGTTCTTCTGGCGAAGATAGGTCTATGTTTCTATTTTCTAGCTCTTCAGAAGTAATATTCATATTTGCAAAATTGTCCCTATATTCACTTTTTGTTCTTTCAATGATTTGTACTACATTTTCAATAAGAGTTGTAAGCTCTCTTTTAGTTTCTGAATCTTCCGCAGGTGAAATTTGTTCTCTGATTGTTTGTATTTGTTCTGCTACAGAAATAATAGTATCAGCATTGATATTCACAGCAGTTATTATTCCTTGGGTATTAATAGCATTTTGAAGTGTACTATCGAAATATTCTCTATGAGCTTGTATTACAGGAATAGAATTTACAACTTCTAGATTTGCAAGAGTGATATTTGCATTATCCAGATCTGCTTGCTTTGTTCTGAGTTGAGATTCAAGTGCACTAATTTCTCTTGGAATATCAGCTAAGCGTATATCGATTTCAGAAAGACGCTCTGCATCTGCAGAACTTCTTTCTGAAATAAGAGTATCTCTTTCAGAGATAAGTACATCGATGTTTCACTGTATAGCAAGGATATCTCACTCAAGACTTTCAACTTGTGTTCTTGCCTCTCGAAGAGGTCTCTCATCTTCTTCTTGCTCTAATGAATTTACTCGTTCACTGATAATGCTCAAAAGTTCAGATTTTATTTCAGGATTTGTAACATTATCTTCTATAAATCAATTTAGTGATGAAAGAGATTCTCTTGCTTCAGAAAGATTTTCAAGTCATTGAATATTTTGGATAATCAAATTGAGAGACTTTATATGTAGCCGAACTCTTGCATCAATTAATTCCTTAATTTTTTCTGTATAATTCGGATTTCTTTCGGCTGCTGATTGTAATTCAGATATTGTATTTTCTATTGATGAATCTGGATTCCCAATAATATTTCTGAGTTCTAATTGAAGGGCTTCATTATCTATTTGCCCTAAAATATATTGTGAATCAGTTCAAAAAATAGAAAGTAAGTCATCAATTCATAATTCTCTAAAAATTTCTTCATGGTTTGCAATTGCAAGCGTGCCAAGTCAACCAGCAAGTGTTAGAGTAGCGAGAGCAGGGAATCATCAAATAAGTCCTCATACAAGTCCAGCTCATGTTAGGATTCATCAAACAAGATTAGGAGTGCTTATATTTTCAAATAAATCTCTAATTAAGCTATCATTTCATCTTCTAGACGCAAGAAGCGATTCTAATACTACTGCAATTTGTTCCGGTGAAAGAATGGCCCCATTGATACTTATGTTTTGCAAGAAATCAGGGAGAGATTCAGTTTCTCCAGAACGTAATGATGTAATATATCATGTTAGACTATCTAAGCTTAGGGTATTAAGTGCTTCTGTATTTTCAAAGTGTTCGAGCGTTCAATCAAGAAGTGTTTCATCAGGAAATAAACGATTAAGTTCGCTTCACTCTGTTCATCTTACTTCAATTATTCGTTCACTAGGACTTCCAGTCATTCTATCAAATGTTGTATTAAGTCTTTCAGTTGCACCAGTATAATCATTTAAATCTTCGAGTGCTTCCCCGATTCAGAGATGATTAATAAGAGTAGGTCCAAAGAGAGCTCATCATAAAACTATTCCTATTCTTTTCCAAAAACTATCTGTGAATCTAGTGTTAGAGCCAAAAACACCAAAAATAAACATAATAGCACCTGCAGTAAGCAATAGAGGGTCTGTGGCAACTTCTGTAATTCTTTCAGATATTGGAAGATTTTCATCTGTCATAATAGCATATAGGCTTCTTCCGCTTCTTCCACGAGTTTCTTCTGCTTCTCTCAGAACTCTTTGACCTTCTTCCGTTGCTTCATATCTTTGTATGCTTGCTTCTATTTGTGCATAAAACTCTCCGTATCTCGATGTAAAATCAGCATCACTATGATGCTCTTCTTTAAACCTTTGTAATACAATAATAACCCTCTGAGTATCGCTCCCACTCAGATTAGCATTTCTGACAATACGTAGTGAATTTGCTTGGATTTCTCAGTTTAAACCATTTTCAGATATATTTGCTGTTGTTATATCATCAAGAGTTTTGTCTGCAAGCATTTCATAATATGTCTCTGAGCCTAAAATCCCATCAGCATCTATGTTATGATTTTGTTGATATTCTTGAACTCTAGTTTCATTGAGAGGTTCTCCAATAATTTCAGTTGCAAGTTCTCTTATTACGCTGGTTTCTACTATTGAATCAATGGCTCTATTTACATGTTCTCCAGATCTTACTGGTCTAATTCTCGAATCAATAAATACAAAGAATGATCCATATTCTGATTCATAATTTGGATGTGATTCTTCAAGTCGCTCTTTTTGAATGGCGATTTCTCTCAATAAATTTACAACATTAAGTCAGTTTAAGTTCCCATGAGTAAGAACTTTTCTGATTTTTGCCTGAGTAGCTGCTGAAATTCTATTGTCTCTCATATCAAAAATAAGTTCGCTTTTTACTCATTCAGCATACATTTCTAAATATGTTTCTTTTCCAATTTTTCCATCGATTCAAATATTGTGAGATTCTTGATATGCTCTAATTCTTACAGAAGTGAGTGGTTCTCAAATCATTTCATGAGCCAGTCTGAGAGCCTCAGAATTGCTAATATCTATGGATCTAAGATTTCCTCATAATATAAGATTTCCTCATAATAATTGATTTGTTTGTGTCTCTAGTTCAGGAGCAACAATGCCACCTTGTATCCCAGTTCTTCTACTGAGTGTGTCTTGTGGTCATTGATGTTGTTCTGGGGTCCATGCGCTTACATTTCTTCACTCATTAGGACTAACAGCATTTCTATTTCATGAAAGTACTTCTTTCAGTGCATTTCTATCTTGAAGAGAAATTGCTTGAGCTTCGTCAATAGCTTGCAGAGCTCTTTCTCTATCCTCAGGATTTTCAAGCTGATTAATAAGAGCTGCAATAGAATCAAAATCAGTTGGTTGTTCACTGATAGCATCATAAAATCTATTTAATTCAGGAGAATTGTTTGGAGACATAAGGATATACTAAAAATTAAATTCCTTATTACTCTATCATATATATCTTGAGATTGGCAAAATATAAGTCTTGACGATTTAAAATTATTCATCTGTAAAATTTTCGTTTCGAATTTGCAAAAATAAGCAAAGCGCATACACTTTTTGTAGTAAAAATAAACAGCACCCATGTTTCAAAAACTTTTTAAATATGCAGTTAAAAATATTTCTCGAAATACATTTTTGAGTATTTCTTCTGTGATTATTTTAACGCTTCTTATGTTCTTTATTAATATTCTGATAGTTCTTCAGGATGTAAGTATTCGAATAATTTCTTCCGTGAACGAAAGGCTTACTATTTCACTATACTTGAGTGACGAGTATAATAAAAACTCAGTTGAAGTGATTGATTTGCAAAATGATATTAATACAGCGATTCCATGAATTGTAACCACTTATAAATCAAAAGAAGAAGTTCTTGAAGATATTGGAAGAACTGACCCAGATCTTGTGAGTATACTTGAGAGGCAAAATCCACTTCCTGAAACTATCACCATAGAAAACATACCACTGAGTCAATATGAGAACCTCAATACGATTATTGAGAATAAGATGTTTCTTCTCTCTGATACCGATGAAGAAAGTCTCTCAAATTATTTTTCAACCTATAGTAAGCAGTTCGAGAGAATCCGAGATTTAATAGGAGTTCTCAATACTCTGCAAATTGGATTGTATGTTATTATAGTAACTTTTTTGGTTTCTATTGCTGTAATTGTCTATTCTATTATCTGAAATTTTATCTATTATTATAGAGATGAAATTTATATTACGAGACTGGTTTGAGGAAGTAAACTCTTTATATATGGACCATTTTCACTTCAGTGAATGATTTATGTTTTTATCGCATTTGTGATAAGTAGCGCATTATTTTTCATTCTTCTTTCAAATCTGAGATATATTTTTGGCTTCCTTGAGTTCTCTGATGTATACACGTGAAATATATTTTCAGTACTCCTTTTAGAGGCAGTTGTGTTCTTAATTATAGGATGACTCAGCTGATTTTTCTCTTCAAGACGATATTTACAAAAAAAATAAATGATATTTAACGGACATTGAATACTGTGACAAAATGCGAGGAATCTTCTCTATATAAAATGAGAAGAATTTTTAGCTTCAAAAAAACTTGCTGACTCAAAATTAGGGACTAAAAAATTTCTCGCTGCTCACAAGGTTGCAGTACCAGAAACACTGGGGATAATTAAAAAACTTTCTGAAAATACAAAGGAAAGAATTTTAGCTCTTGAGCCTCCTTTTGTCGTAAAACCAAATAATGGTTATGGTGGAAAGTGAATTTTAATAGTAGATGAGAAATCAGCAGAATGAAATTTTATAACAAACTCAGGTGAGATTTATACTCCGAGTGAACTCAGAGAACATCTGAATTATATTCTTGAATGATTCTTCTCACTTTCTGGTGGAAGAGATAGAGTGATCATTGAAAAGAAAATTATTCTTACAAAAGAAATAGAATTATTCGCAACTTATGGGCTTCCTGATATTAGAGTAATTGCCTATAATAAAGTTCCAGTGATGGCCATGATTCGTATTCCAACAAAAGAGTCTGATGGAAAGGCAAATATCCATGGATGAGCCTGCGCTGCGTGAATTGATATTTGAACAGGAAAGATAACCTCTATTTCTCATAGAGGAAAAACTGTAAAATCTGTTCCTGGTATAGGAGATATTAGGGGAATCACCATTCCAAGATGGGATGATATACTCAGTCTTGTGGTAAAAGTTCAAAAAGTCACAGGAATAAAATTTCTCGGCTGTGATGTGGTACTTGATGAGTTTCTTGGGCCATTACTTTTGGAGATGAATATTCGTCCTGGGCTTGAAATACAAAATGTAAATCTCACTCCACTAAGAGAACGACTTGATAAACTTGAAGGAGTTGATGTGGGAACAATAGAAAAATGAGTTCGTCTGGGGAGAGATTTGTTCTCAGGTGATGTCGAAGAACGAATCAAGAGTGTCTCTGGGAAAGAGGTAGTTGGATCAAAAGAGTATGTAAAAATATGGTATGGAGAGAAGCATTATAATTATCTCTCTCATATTAGAATATCTAAATCTGAAAGTACCTTAGGCAAAGATTTTGCAAAAAATATATTAAAGATTGATACGCAAAAGAGAGACAAGGTTCGTCTTGAATGTGAAATTTTATGAATCAAAAGAACTATACGATTTGAGATTAGTGAACAGAGTAATGAAAATATTGTCTTGGGGAAGAATGCTCTGAGAGGATTTTTGATAGACCCATTTAAGTATAAAAAATGAGAAAATCCAATTCTCCCAGAATCATATTCAAACAATATTTCAAATACTGCTATCAAAAAGACGCAGGAGTCACTCCTGAAGGAAATTGATAAAAAGCTTTTCGATATTGATAAAAAGCTTCTCATTCTTAAATATATTACGCCTCTAAATATTGAAGAACAAAAACATATTTTTATAGAGAAAAAGGGCGACTATATTCCTCGGTTTTTGTATCCTGAAATTCCATTTAATCTTCAGGAGTTAGAAAAACAGCTTTCCAAAATTGAAATTCCTGATATTCCATTTGGGGAGATTTTTGAATCTAAGAAAAATGAAATATATCATAAGATAAAATATTTGATTGCTTTTGAATCTCAAAACGCAGCAGATATGACGCTATACAGCTGAAAGATATTTTGAGAAATAGAAGATGAGAATTTTGAAAAATCAAAAAAACGCCTTGAATCACGATCAGAAGTAATTCCAGAAGAAGAGTTCTTAAATGCAAGCGATATACGTGATTATTTGAAAAAATTTAATCATATTTATGGAATTAAGTTAAAAGTTGTAGAGGCTGACAAAGCAGCTAGGTTTACTATGAAGGGGGATAGTCTGATGCTCAGAAAATGAGCCTTGGTTGGAAAAAGAGAAATCAGATCTATTGTTGCCCATGAAGTTGAGTGACATTATTTGCGAAAATTAAATGGAAAAAAATCTTCTTTTTCTCTTCTTTCTCGTGGATGAGCTTGATATCTTATAGCAGATGAATGAATTGCTATATACAATCAAAATCGATTTCTCTCTCCGAGAGATGCAAAATACTATAGTATTTTCGAAAGATACTACTTTGTATGATATGCCCTAAAGCATTCTTATAGAAAACTCATATCAAATTTGAGTGAAATGTATGATGATGATTATGCAAGGGTCTTTGCATATATGCTCAGATTAAAAAGATGATTTGAGGATCCTTCTAAATCTTGAGTATTCATGAAAGACGTCGTGTATGTAAATGGTTTGTTTGAAGTGACCAGATATTTAAATACGGGATGAAAATTAGAGGATTTATATATTTGAAAATTGAGTATTCAAGATGTCGAAACAGTGAAGGGAGCTGATATTTTTGTTCCTTATAAAAAGAATATTGTCATTCCTTTTTCGGCATAAACAGTTATTTTATAAAAAAACAAAAAAAATATTTGCAAAGCCATTAATTTTTTATATAATTCCCTCGCTTTGTTTTTTACGGAGCTTTGTTTTTGGCTAGAAATGGGGGCGTAGCTCAGTTTTGGTTAGAGCGCCGCACTGTCACTGCGGAGGTCGCGGGTTCGAGTCCCGTCGCTCCCGCCATTATTGTCAAAAACAATCCGGGGAATTAGCTCAGTTGGCTAGAGCGCTCGCCTTGCACGCGAGAGGTCAGGAGTTCGACTCTCCTATTCTCCACCATTTTACGTTTCTCTTGCGACAAGCTATAAGCGAGTCGGAAGGAAAGTTACACCTTATAGGGTGTTTTACCTTTTATATAATTTTGGATTATGCCTGCTAATAAGAGACCGAGACGATTAAATTATTCAGTAAATAAGAAAGGACCTGTTACTTGAGGAAAGGTTGGGAAAGCAATTTCACATTACCAAAAACTCAAGGCAAGACTGGCATTTGAAGGTGAAACAAAATGGCTTAATAACGCTATGACTATAGTATTATTAAAGTTGAAAAAATACGGAATAAATCCTAACAAAATATAAAATGGCTAGACTGACAGCACATGCTCATAGAAAACTCAGAAGAGCACTGAAACTTATTGAAAAAAAAGTTAAAAAAGCAAGAAGTTAATATTGATTTTTTAGCCTTTTTTCTTAAATTAGAGAACACTTTTTAAAATTTATTTTTTTATTATCCAATTATGGCTTTTGATAGATCTAAACCACATATGAATATTGGTACTATTGGTCACGTTGACCATGGTAAAACTACTACTACAGCAGCTATCTCAGTTGTATTAAACGCACTTTACGGTGGTGGTGAAGGAGTAAGAGATTTTGCTTCTATTGATAACGCTCCTGAAGAAAGAGCGAGAGGTATTACAATCAATACTTCACACGTTGAATATGAAACTGCTAACAGACACTACGCTCACGTTGACTGTCCAGGGCATGCTGATTACGTAAAAAACATGATTACTGGTGCTGCGCAAATGGATGCTGCTATCCTTATCTGTGCTGCTACTGATGGTCCTATGGCTCAAACAAGAGAACATATTCTTCTTTCAAGACAGGTTGGTGTTCCTTACATCGTTGTTTTCCTTAATAAATGTGATATGATGGGAGGTGATGATGAAATGATTGATCTTGTTGAAATGGAAATCAGAGATCTTCTCTCTAAATATGACTTCCCTGGTGATGATACTCCAATTATTAGAGGTTCAGGACTTGTTGCTCTTGAAAACCCAACTGATATGGATAAAGAATACGGTGCAAAAGCTATCGTTGAACTCTTCGAAGAAATTGAAAAATTTGTTCCAGTTCCAGAAAGAGATCTTGATAAAGATTTCCTTATGCCTGTTGAAGATGTATTCTCAATTAAAGGTCGAGGTACAGTTGTTACTGGTAAAATTGAACAAGGTGTTATCAATGTTGGTGATTCAATTGAAATTGTTGGTATTAGAGATACAAAAACAACTACCGTTACTGGAGTTGAAATGTTCCATAAACAATTAGAAAGAGGTGAAGCTGGTGATAACGCTGGTCTTCTAATTAGAGGTATTGAAAGAGATGACGTTGAAAGAGGTCAAGTTCTTGCAAAACCAAAATCTATTACTCCACATACTAAATTTGAATGTGAAGTATATGTTCTTTCAAAAGATGAAGGTGGTAGACATACTCCTTTCTTCAAAGGATATAAACCACAATTCTACTTCAGAACTACTGATGTAACTGGTGATATCGAACTTCCTGCTGGAGTTGAAATGGTTATGCCTGGTGATAACATCCAAATGACTGTAGATCTTCAAGTGCCTATTGCCATGACAGAAGGACTAAGATTCGCAATCAGAGAAGGTGGTAGAACTGTTGGATCTGGAGTTGTTGCAAAAGTTATTGCATAATTCACTGGTTTTAAAAGATATATGTTGCTTAACATATCTTCCTCAACACTTATTTTAGTTTTGAGGAAGCTAGTTAGGAAATATCATACATTTTCTGTCTCGCGCGTTGCTCTTGCGGTGTGACGCAAGAGCTTTTTTATTTATACTTATAAGAGATAATGGCTACAAAAAAAGATGTACAAAAAATCAGAATTAGCGTAAAGGCATTTGATCACAGACTTCTCGATGAAGCAGTATCAAAAATTGTAAACGTTGCAAAAGATTCTGGTGCTGTAGTAGTTGGACCAATTCCACTTCCTACAAAAATAGAAAAAGTTACTGTAAATAGATCAACTTTCGTTAATAAAGATGCGCGAGAACAGTTTGAAATTAGAAGACACAAAAGACTTGTAGAAATACAAGAACCAACAGCTAAAACACTTGAAATGCTTCAAACACTTTCTATCCCAAGCGGAGTAGGAGTTGAAATAAAAGCCTAATACTTAATTATATATATTATGTCTAGAATCTGTGACGTAACTGGAAAAAGAACTTCTACTGGAAACAAGAGAAGTCACTCACTCAGAGCTACGAAGAGAAAGTTTTATCCAAACCTTTTCTACAAAAATATTAAAGATCCTGTTACAGGACTTGTTTACAAAATCCGTGTTAGTGCTAAAGGGTTAAAGACTCTTAAGAAAAAAGGGATTATATAATATTCCTTTTTGTTCTGCCCAGATGGTGGAATTGGTAGACACGCAGGACTTAAAATCCTGTTCCTTCGGGAGTCCGGGTTCAATCCCCGGTCTGGGCACCATTTACAACTACATATTGGATGGATGCCAATAATAAAAAAATTTTAATTTTTACACAAAGCAGTTATGTTAAAAATAAGACTCTCACGAGCTGGGAAAAAGAATATGCCTTTCTTTAGAATCGTTGTTACTGAACATACAAGAGCAGCAAAACACGGTTATAAAGAAGTACTAGGATTCTACAACCCTTTTTCAAAAGAATTTAAAATCAAAGATCTTGATAAAGTGAAAGAGTATGCTTCTCATGGTGTACAATTCTCACCGAGAGTACAAAAACTTATGGAGGCAAATAAAATTTCTCTCTAAATATTTTCTTACTACTTATAAAAATTGATTTTGTAAGTAGTAATTTTTTATTATTATATAAATACGGTACTATGCAAGAAATAGAATTTTTGAGATACCTTGTTGAAAATATTGTAGAAAATCCAAACGAAGTTCGTGTTGAGAAAAAAGATGATGAGCTTTGAACCCTTCTCTCACTTCAAGTTCATCCTGATGATATGTGAATTATTATTTGAAAAAAAGGAAGTACTGTAAATGCTCTTCGTTCAATTCTCAGACTTCAATGAATGAAACAATGAAAAAAATTGACGCTTAAAGTAGTTGAACAAAATTAATTCTTAATAGCAAGAACATGATTTATTCTACGGTGTATGCAGTGAATCAGACAGGATCTGTTTTTGATGCACAAATGGATTTTTGAGAGTTTGTCCTCCTTGCTATTTCTCTTTTTGTCTTAGCTGCAGGTCTACTTTCAATTCTTTTTATACTATGGTGAGGTCTACTCCTTATTCTCTCAGGGGGAAAAGATGATAAAATTAAACCAGCAATTAATACTATCAGGTATGCTGTTATAGGTGTAGTTGTGACTGTTTTAACTATATTCATATTTCCAGTATTCTGAAGACTGCTATGATTAGATGTAGAAAGATATGCAAAACCTCAAAGAATCTTTGAAAAAATAGAAGAAATTTGAAATACTATCTTTTGAAATAATACTTCTTCATTACCTACAAGTCCATCAAATCAATCAAATAATCTCGATGATTTCCCAGCTGATTTCTCTGATTTATAAAAAAAAAGCTCCCATGAGGGAGTTTTTTTATCGGATGTCTTTTCAAAAAATGAGGTAAATCCACTTCTGATAATTTGTCATAGTTGCAAGCAAGCTCTCATCTGCCATTGGATCAAGATTTGAAACAGGAGCTATTTCTTGAGCTGTTGCTCCACTTTGTGTATAAGTGTTATATCTTTCTTCTGTAATGAGCGTTATGACATTTTCATTTGGAAATTTGAGTCATTGCTGAGACTTCAATGCTTTATTAATATAAGCTTTTGTAGTGATTTTTTCTATTCTATGCTGCGCTGCTTCTATTTGTGATTCATATTGTTGATTTACCAGAGATATTTCTTCCATGTATTTCAGTACCCTATATTCATTATACTTATATAACCCTATTTGCGAGAGCAGATAGAGCATGACCATAAGCAAGAATACAAAGAGATACTGTTTTTTCATTATTTTGATTTTTTCAAGAATTTAGGGTAGTATATAAAGAAAAATATTTATTTACAGTAGTATAATGAAAAAACTTAAAAATAAATTCATTCTTTTAATTATTCTGATTATTTCTGTGATTATTATTTCACAGGTATATATTGCCTATTCTCATGGGAAAAATGATACAAACTCCTATGTGAAACTGATTAAGTGAAAGGCATTACTGAATGAAACATTTTTAACTCTCGAGGAGAAATACATACTGAGTTCTGGGGATAAAATAATTACGCAAGATGATTCTCTGGCTGTTATTGAGTGGTGAGATGGAAGTTTGACTCGTTTATGAGAAAATACAAAGATTACTATAGAACAAAATCAAATATCAAAAGACTATACAGAGATTGATATATCTTTTGACTTGCTTGCTTGAAAAACATGGTCACAGGTTATTTCGTTTATTGGAAAAGATTCATCATTTACCCAAAATTTTAATGGAATTGAGGCCGGCGTTCGAGGAACGACCTTTGATGTTGATCTTACAGAGGATTTTCTGAGAGTAACTGACCATGCCGTAACACTTACAAAGGATAACGGTGATATGATTGAGGTGACAGAGTGAGATGTTTTGAATTTGAAAAACTTTAGTCTTGTGCAAATTTCAGAGTTTATACGTGATATGGAAGATAAGGCTTGGAGTAAACTCAATTTTGAGTTAGATGAAGATTACCTTGCAGAGCTCCAAGAAAAATTACAAGCCCAAATTGGAGATGGATGAGCGTTTTTGTTTATCCTTGATTTTTTCTCACCAAAATACAGAATTTTGTATGAAATAAAAAATAGCGAAAGGTTTGAAGAGGTTGAGGAAAGTATTGCAAAACTTGATGAGGAGCAAAAAACAGAGGTGTATGATGCTGTTCTGTCTGAGTATCAAGAGTACAACTTTGTAAAGGTTTCAAATTATGATGCATATAAGAGAAAAATTTTCTTTAAAAGAGCCCTTGTACTGCTTACTTCAGATCAAAATGAAATAGAAAGACTCATGCAGACAAGTTCATATGATCTTGCGGATGCGGCAAAACAAAATATTACGCTCTGAATGCAAGAAACTCTAAATTTTATAGAGAATACAAGTCAAAAAATTCCAAATTTAGAATTTACTCTTCCAGAAGTAAGTTTAGATTATCTCCCTGAATGACTGAGAGAACAATTTGAGTGAAGTATCAGGGATATTGGATCATATCTCAATTTTGATACGATAAACATACCAACAAATCTCAATGATCTTGATAGCGGTATGCAAGATTTTCTCGATAATACTGTAGGTGGTTTTTTAGATAGTATTAATAATTAATCACGGTGAAGTTTCATTATAATAATACATCAGTACTTACGCTTATATTAGCCTGTATTATTATAGTACTTCTTTTTCTTCTTTCGCCTTTTTTACATATTTTGAATAAACAGGTTCAAAATAGTTATTATGGAGTAAAAAATGATATTGCCTGACTTCAGGCACATCCAAATATACTTCTGGTTGAGCTTGATCAGGAAACGATTGATAGTGTCTGAGCTTTTCCTTTTGAGCGCTCAGTATATGCGACTGTCATAGAAAATTTATTGAAGTATGATACTGGGGTTATTGCCTTTGATTTTTTATTCCTTGATCCTTCACAAGAGGAGCAAGATGAGATTCTAAAATCTGCATTTGATGCATCAGATTATGTTGTAGTAGGAGCAGGTATAAATTCAAAACGTGAGTTACAAACTCCTTATGAATGATTTGAGCTGAGTGAAAATAGCTATTGATTTCTTTCTCCAAATATTGATAAGAGTAATAATACAGTCTACACCTTTTCACCTCAATTTACAGATAAAAGTGGGAATATCCATGAGCATTTTACTGTAAAAATATTACGTCAGCTCTATAGATATCTCTATGAGGATGAAGAACTTCTTTTACAATGACACCAAGAAAAGAATTATTATAGCTTTTCTGATACTGTTTCTTTTCCACTTGCATCAAAAAATAATCCCGAAATTCTTATTAATTTTATTCCAGAGGAAAATTTCCAGAAAGTTTCATTTTTAGATATTCTTTCTCAAGAAACTCTCTGAGAAATAGAGAGAGAAATCTGACTGAGAGATAAGATTATACTCATTGGTCCAGCTGCTGATGGACTCAATGATGAGTTTTATACACCAAATGGAAGAGAATATGGAATGTATATTCATGCGAATATTCTCAACACACTTTTGTCTCAGCAATATATGATGTATTTTGATAGATATTTAGAGTGGCTGCTTATATTTTTTATTCTGATACTTTCAGCTCATATTAATCTTTCACGAAACAAAAAAGTTCTCATTATTGGGAATATAGCAATAATTCTCATATTTTGGTTCTTGTTTCCACTTTCTGTGTTACTGTGAACAAATTTGATACTCAATTTTCCTTCTGAAATAATTTTTTCTCTCCTGCTCGCTTTTACATGAGCGAATATAGTGAAATTTCTTATGGAAGATGCAAATAAGAAGAAACTTAATTCTGCGCTCAGCGAATATGTGAGCTCAAATATTGCAGAAGAAATTCTTGCAGAAAAATGAAAAATTAATTTTAATGGACAAAAGAAACATCTGGTTTGTTTCTTCTCTGATATTGAGAGCTTTACTTCACTCAGCGAAGATCTCTCTCCGGAAGAACTTGTTGCCTTCCTCAGGGAATATTTGGGCGAAATGACAGAGATTATCATGGATAATGCGTGATATGTAGATAAGTATGAATGAGATGCGATTATGGCTTTGTGGGGAGCTTTTACAGATCATTCTCCTCAGGACTATATCAGCGCGTGTGAAACAGCATTGATGCAGCAAAAAAAGCTAGGCGAAATAAATAAAAAATGGAAGGAAAGACTCTGAAAAAATATCTCTGCAAGAATATGAATTCATGCTGGTGAAGCTATTATTTGAAATATATGAGCAGTAGGAAGAAAAATGGATTTCACGGCGCTATGAGATAATGTAAATCTCGCGTCGAGACTTGAATGAGTGAATAAATACTACGGCACATATATTTGTGTGAGTGAAGTTATGTATGAGGCAACGAAAGAGAAATTTTATTTTAGATATCTCGATGAAATTCAGGTAAAGTGAAAGGATATTCCAGTGAAAATATATGAACTGAGAGGATTGCTCTGTGATAAGAATCATGAAGAAGTAGTACTTATGGATATATTTGCTCAGTGAATAGAAAAATATAAAAATATGGATTTTATATGAGCTAAGAAAATATTTGAGAGTTTATCTTCGGATGATGAACCGAGCAACGTATATGTAGGACGCTGTGAGTATTTTATAAAAAATCCTCCAGAAGAAGACTGGGATACCGTTTGGCGAATGCAAGAAAAATAAAAGAGCAGTATCTGCTCTTTTATTTTTCTTAATTTGCTTCTTTTCAATCCCTGATATCAAGAAGTAAATTTTTTGAAATTTTTAAGTAACTTAAACTTCAACCTGTTTCTTTATAATTATTTTCTCTTTTAACAAAGGGATATATAAATGACATAAATCAACCATTATTTTTCTCCTCAATATTTTCATAGTTTAAATTATTTTGTATTTTGTCAATTTCATTCTTTTTGTATTCTAAAAATTGTTTTTCACTATAGAATAGACCTTCATTAGGAGCATTATTTATAGAGTAATAAATTGATTGTTCATATAAGTTTTGTGATAAAAAATAAAGTTTATTTTTTATATATGTGTTCTTCTCTTCAAAAGAAGTAATACTATTCATTTCAGATTTTATTTGCTGTACATTCATTGAATCAAAATCTTCTTGGAATAACTGGGTACCGTCTTCTCTTTGTATATAAACAAGCTTAGAATTACCAGTTCATTTTACCATTGGTATATAAGTATAAGTTAGTACATATATTGAAATACATATAATATATATCAATGATGAAATTATGAATATTTGTCTTGAAACCATCTTTATTGTAAAATAACTAATTATCGCAGATAAAAATAAAGTTCATAGTAATACATCTGTAATAATTCAGGGAGTTCATTCAATACTGTAAAAAGTTTGATAAACGTTAATTGTAAGAAATAATAGAGTTAGTATTAAATAATAAATCAGAAGTAAGAAAAAAGAATATACTGCTTTCATTTTTAGAAGATTATAATAATTAGGTATTGTAAACTATATTGAAATAACTTTATTTATTAACTATACCACCCCCCATATATTGGAGGGCTTTTTGTTACCATTTTATTTTCTCTTTTTTCTGAGAGGCAAGTATTTCATTTACTTTTTTAAAATGCCCATTTCCAAAAAATCAGCTGTGAGCAGAAAATGGAGAAGGATGAGGCGACTCTAATATATAATGCTTTGACGAATCTATGAGTACTTTTTTAGATTTGGCAAAGTTTCCCCACAGTATGAAGATAGTTCACTCTGTAGACTGTGATATTTTTTGTATAATGCTGTCTGTAAATACAGACCATCATATTTTTGCATGACTCGCAGGTTTTCAGGCTTCAACCGTCAGTACACTATTGAGTAAAAGTACTCATTGCTCAGACCAGTGCTCGAGATTTCATGAGTTAGGAATTTCAAAATCAGGATATTCGTTTTTTATCTCTTTATAGATGTTTTTAAGACTTGGTGGTATCTTTATACCATCTTGCACTGAAAAGCTCAGTCAGTGTGCCTGTCATGCACCATGATAGGGATCTTGACCAAGTATGACGACCTTGAGATTTTGTCTCTTTGTTTTTTCAAAAGCTGCAAAGATATTTTGAGGATGAGGATATATTATTTTTCATCATGCAATTTCTCTTGTAAGAACATTCTTTATTTCTCAAAAATATGTTTTTTCAAGTTCTGGCCCTATAATTTCTTTCCACGATTCTGGAATATTCTGATTCATAGTTTTTAATATTTTATTAACAAAAATAGTATAGTGAGCATAGCCTTTTTCTCAAAAATAAATACACTGAGTTAAAGAATCTTAACTAAGCACACTATGGCATTTGTACATCTCCACACTCACTCACATTACTCTATACTCGAATGACTCCCGAAGCCAGCACAGTATGTCGCAAAGGCGAAAGAGCTTGGAATGAAAGCAGTAGCTCTGACGGATACAGGAAATCTCCATGGCTGTCATGAGTTATACAAAGCAGCCAAAGCTGAGTGAATTACACCAATCCTCTGAATAGAGATTTTTGTACGCTCAGGCTTTCAGAAAGATTTGAAGCATAAGCTTGTTTTGCTGGCTCTTACACTTCAGGGGTATCAAAATCTTATTGCTCTTGCATCAAAATGATCTCTTGAAAATGCTGGGCAAACTGCCTGTGTCGATTTTGAAGATTTACGTACCTACTCAAAAGATGTAGTGTGTCTGAGTTGACCATTTTCAGGGGAGATTCCGTATCTCATACTTTCAGGAGCGAGTGATGAAAAGATTTACGAAAGGCTTGAGGAATATAGAAACATATATTCCGATGATAGATATTATTTAGAGGTTTTGTATCATCCTGATATACCAAAACAGGAATTAATCAATAATAAGCTTATTCAGTTATGACAAAAATATGACATTCCACTCGTAGTTGGACAAAATTCGTATTACATTAATAAGGATGATAAAACAACCCAAGATGTCATCATGGCACTAGGAACTGGACATGAAATCGAAAACCCGGATAGACCTTCTCTCACGCGTGGTGATTATAGTTTTCTCTCAGAGCAAGAAATAATAGAAATATTTGGATATATTCCTGATGCTATTGAGAATACAGCAAAAATTGCTGATATGGTTGATATTGAAATAGAAACTGGAGGAGTTCTGATTCCTACCTTTGAGCTTCCAGATGACATGCAACAGCTTTTTGAAAAAGCCCAAAAGCACCAAAAAGATAATCCAGGAAATACTCCAAAAAAACAGCTTTCTTCAGATGAATGGTATCTGAGATATTTGTCCTATGTATGACTTAATTGGAGATATAAAGATACTATTTTAGAGGAAATTATTTTTGAGCTCGTGCAAAAAACAGATATGCCATGACTTCAAAAAGCACTGACAGAATCTTCTCCTGAAGAGCTCAAGGCATTATCTCTCACATATTATTCGAGTAGAAAGAAAGAGATTCTCTCAGGACTGAGTGCTGAAATGCAAGAAAGAATCGAAAGGCTTGAGTATGAACTGGTCGTAGTACATGAAATGTGATTTGATGCATACTTTCTAATAGTTGCAGATTATATCGGATGGGCTAGAAAAAATAATATTCCCGTTGGGCCAGGACGATGATCTGCTGCCGGAAGTTTGATGGCATATTTGACGGGTATTACAGATATAGATCCACTACTCTATGATCTTCTGTTTGAGAGATTTTTGAATCCTGCTCGTATTTCCATGCCTGATATCGATACAGACTTCGCTGATAGTGAGAGAGATAGAGTGGTATGATATTGTCGTGAAAAATATGGTTCAGACCATGTGGCGCAAATCTGTACCTTTGGTACTTTTGCTGCAAGAGCTGCAGTAAAGGATGTATGAAGAGTTATGTGAGTGCCATTTGCAGAGATGAATGAGCTGTGAAAGCTGATTCCTGAAAAGCCTGGAACCAAGCTTGCAAAAGCTCTTGAAGAAGCTCCAGAATTTAAACAAGCCTATGAAACAAATGAAAAATACAAAAAGATTATAGACAATGCGCTTAAGATTGAGTGAAATGTTCGCCAACTCTGAGTGCATGCCTGCGCAGTGATTATTGCTCCAGAACCTATGACTAATTTTACGGCTCTCGCTCATCCACCAAAGGATGCAGAGGCAATTGTTACGCAATATAGTGCGTATCCACTTGAGGATTTAGGTCTTCTAAAAATGGACTTCCTATGACTCAGGAACCTGACAATTATCAAACGAGCGCAAGAGATTATTGAGTATTCAAAATGACTAAAAGTAGATATTTTAGATATTCCCATGGATGACAGTGATGTCTATAAAATATTTGCTAATGGTGATACCACCTGAGTATTTCAGTTTGAGTCTGAGTGAATGAGAAAATACTTAATAGATCTTGAACCAGATAGATTTGAGGATCTTATTGCCATGGTATCACTCTATAGACCAGGTCCTCTTGCATATATTCCAAGTTATGTAGAGCGTAAACATGGAAGAGAAGCAGTGGAATATATGCTTCCTGCGCTCAGAGAAACGCTTGAAAAAAAGAAATACTCAGAGGAGGAAATACTGGAAGAAAAACGGAAACTTGAAGAAGATCTTGGACCAATTCTCGATGTAACCTATGGGATTGCGGTATATCAGGAGCAGCTGATGTTTATGGTACAGTATATGGCAGGATTCTCACTGGGTGAAGCAGATCTTCTCAGACGATGAATCTGAAAGAAAAAAATAGAAGTGATAGAAGCGCTCAAAAAAGAATTTATTACCAAATCTGCTGATTATAAATGATATAAACCTGAAACGAGTAAGTTTATATATGAGGAAATGATTCAGCCAGCAGCAAACTACTCATTTAATAAATCGCATGCTGCTTGTTATGCCTATATTGCATATCAGACGGCATATCTAAAGGCGCATTATAGAACTGAGTTTCTTACATCAATGATGACCTCAGATGAGGAAAATATGGAAAGAATTGTGCTAGAAGTATGAGAAGCTCAAGCAAATGGGATTGAAATCATGAGACCAGACATTAATGAATCTCGAAAACATTTTACCTACATAGATGACTTGCATATTCGTTTTGGACTCAAGGCAATAAAGTGACTCTGAGATGGGCCAATAGATGCAATTCTCGCAGCAAGAAAAGATAAACCTTTTGAAAACCTTGATGATTTTGTGAAGAGAGGAGGAAAAGATGTCCTCAACAAGAAATCTCTTGAAGCATTGATATATGCAGGAGCTATGGATATTTTTTGAGAGCGAGCGACACTTTTAGCAAATATTGAAGGAATCATAAGGGCTGCAAAAAATGAAGAGAAGAAACAAAATTCTTCTCAAATCGGACTTTTTGATATGTGAAATGCAGCAGATTTTGATGATAGTTTTGTACTGGTAGAATCAAGACCACTGAGTTATGAACAGAAGCTCTTTTGAGAAAAAGATGTTCTCTGATATATGGTAAGTGGACACCCGCTTGACGGACTGAGATCCTATTGTGGGAGACGATCTCGTCTCGTGAAGAATCTGAAAGCGCCTATGCATCAGTTGAAAGCGGAGTTTCAAAAAGATGAAAAGAAGTTCAAAGATATGCTGCAAAAACAGCAAATTGCGGTAGTTGGAGTGATTATCGACATGAGAAAAGTGGTCACAAAGACAGGAAAAAATATGCTCTTTTTATACTGTGAAGGCTTTGATTATGACTTTGAACTGACGATTTTTGACAAAGATTATCAGGAATATAAAGATAAGCTTGATATCGGGAAGATTGTCATTGCTGAGGGAACACTTGATGTCAATTTTGACTACAATCGTAAAAATATTCGAAGCAGAAAAATAGTGACGGCCTCTCTCACGCAGGTTCGTGATCAAGCCCGAGATATGTGACTCATGGATGATGTAAAACGTCTCTTACTGAGCGTAAAAGAAGCTGAGCAGGAAGTTTCGCAGCAGAGCAGTGAATCAGATGAGCCGAATAATACTCCTGAAAATACAGCAAGTGAAGACTCGCAGTTTGAAAATAATCTCGAAGAAAAACTCCAAGAAAATAAAATAGAAAAACCAGAAAAAAACGAAGCTCCCGAGGACGTTGATAAATACATAATAGAAATCCCCTCAGGAACGAAACTTGAGCAAATCCATGCCCTCAAAGATTATTTGTCATCACAGCTTACAGGACACATACACATTTTCATTTTACTAGGGGGGAGAGAGATTGATACAAAACTCACACTCTCCACACTCTCATGAATTAAGTCATGGCAGGAAGAAAATTTAATAATTCACTCATAATCATATGAAATCTGTAGCGCTAATTACTTGAGCCAGCTCGGGACTCTGAAAAGAGTTTGCTGAAATACACGCAAAATGATGAATGGACATGGTACTCATAGCAAGAAGAAAAGAAAAACTCAAAGAGATTAAATCAGACCTAGAAAGTAAACACGGAGTTTCTGTCTATATAATAGCGAAAGATCTCACTGATGATACAGCGGTAGAAGAAATATTTGAAGAACTCAAAGAGAATAATATCACGGTAGAATATCTGATTAACAATGCATGATTTGGAGGAGTAGGAAAATTTCATGAAAGAGAAATATGAGCTGATGTATCGATGATTGAGCTCAACATACTTGCCGTCGTAAAACTGACTCGCAAGTTTATTCCTGAGATGCTCAAAAATGGAAAAGGAAAGATACTCAATGTCTCTTCTACAGCTGGATTACTCCCATGACCGAATCAAGCAACATATTTTGCAAGTAAGGCCTTTGTGAGTTCTTGGAGTTACGCGATAGCAGAAGAGCTCTCTGATACCCCAGTGACCGTTACAGCCCTACTCCCAGGAGCAACAGATACAGAATTTTGAAGTGTTTCTGGAATGGACAAAACTTCTCTGTTTCAAAATACAGCAAGTGCTCAGGAGGTTGCCCAGCAGTGATATGATGCAATGATGCAGGGAAAGCTCAGTATTATAGCAGGAGTATGATTACTATGAAAAATACTTATATATCTCATACCATTTATTCCCAAGAAGCTACTCTTACAGCAAATTGAAAAAGCTCAAAAAGTTTAAATAAAAAAGAACTCATTTGAGTTCTTTTTTATTATCCACATCTATGTCCGCACTTCATATTGGCAGGCAGACTCACATCGAGCTTTTTTGGATATGGGAGTTTCAGATTTTTCATAATATGTTCAAAGTCTTCAAAGGAGTTTTCAAGCTTCAATCTTGGATTATTGAGTTTCTCTTCTCCAACGCTTGAGCTTGTAAATCCGTTATAATCATGCCCTGTATAAATGACAGTTTCATCTGGAAGAGAGAATATTTTTTCCCTTACATTTTCAAACATATTTTTATTTGATCCAGACTGAAAGTCTGTTCTACCAGAACCACGTACGAGTACAAGATCTCCAGTAAATACCATATCTTCGATGAGATAACTCACGCATCCGCTTGTGTGTCCTGGAGTTTCTAGGACTTGTATTTCTATGTCTCAAATTTTTAAAATTTGTCCATCTTCAAGAAACAAATCATTGTGAGTGACTCCAATATTTTTTGCTCCTACTCAAATTTCACCTGTTTCGAGTATTTCTTTGAGCCTTGAACTTCCTGTTATGTGATCAGCATGTACATGTGTATCAAGAAAATATTTTACATTGAGACCAAGCTCCGTAATGAGTTTTTCATCTCTCGTTGCCATCTCAAAAACAGGGTCAATTACCACGGCCTCTTTCGTATTTTTATCTGCGATGATATAAGTATACGTATTTGTTTCGTAGTCTAAGAGCTGTTTAAATAGTATATTTTTGTTCATTGTTGTTGTATTAAAGATTAGTATTTATTTTTCCCATTTCCACTATTTCAGTTTCCGTTTGTACTTCAGCTTCCTGGGTTTCCTCATAAGCTATTTCCACCTCTTTCATTTTTACTAGAGACGATGGCATCAAAATTAGATTGAGAGATATATTGAGGAATATATGTTTCTCCAAGTCCTGTAATATTTTTTATAAAACTTCTCATATGATTACGAGAACCTCTTTCTAAGTTTGCATATACTGCAATAATATCTGCTTTATCTGTTTGCTCAGCAGCTTCTTGTAAATCCTTGATATCTAAGTCTTCAATAGTTGCACCAACTATGAGAGCATCTAGTAAGGATGTTTTTCACTGAGTCGTTAAATTATCATATAATTCTTGCATAAGAGAAGATGCAAATACTCCTCTAGTATCATCTATAACTGGGTCTTCGATATTATATTTTTCCAGAAGTACTTTTACTGCGTCAGTATGTGTTTGTTCACTTGCTGCAATATTTGTAAATATTTTTTGCCCCCAAGTATCATACAACTCAAGATAGACGTCTCTTGCTAACTTCTCTTCTTCTCTCATAAGCAGTAAGGACTCTATTTCTATTTCTGAAAGCTGTGAATTTGAAAGTTCAAGGTTTGAAATAAGTTCTTGTCCATTAATTAAATCTTCTGCGAGCACCTCCTCTGCTATGAGAGTTGAAATCTCAGTTTCTTGGTTTTGTGAAATATCTTGGCTTTCAATTTCTCAATCTTGAGTCGTAACTTGATTCTCAGCTTCAATTTGAGCAGTTGTATTTTCGAGATTATTTTGTGTCTCACAAGAAGCTAGAAATATAAGTGTTATAAGTCATAAAGTAGTAATTTTCATAGTTATTCTATTAAGGATTAAGTAACTTCTTATTCAGAATAAATACAGTAATTATTGTTTTAATCTGTAAATAAATTACAGGAATAAGAAGTAAGAAATAGATAAGACTAAACTTGTCTACCACTCCATTTTTTACAAGTCCTAAGTGAAGAAAAAAGAATGCAAAAACTACGAGTGCTACTCATGGACATATCAGAGCATAGCTCCCAGGACTTTTTTTATCCCCAGATAGATATGTTATAAAGTATTTATTTGCTCTCATAACTTTGTATCCAAGGTATCCAAATATCAACTGGAGAGATAAGATAATAGTTGTTACTATAAATAAACTTCCTGTTTCTGTATGCATTTCAAGTCCTGCATGAATTCCATGCTGCAATCTCACATAAGTTATTCCAAGAAGAGTGAGTATTGGAATCATAACCCAAAATGTTGGAGAAGCTTCAACAGCAAGACCATGTCGGAGCATAGATTTAAAACCAAGTATAAGTTTCAGTGCACCAAAAAATATCGTAAGAGTCACAAAGAACAGAGATCCTATCATTGCAACTGCTATGGTAGTTTGGTTTGTACTCATAGCAGCACTTGCTGCAAAACCAACTCCAATCATGGAAAAAGCAAATACAGCAATCATTTGAGAAAGATTATTGTTTTGAGTAAAATCAAAACCTTCAACTATGATACGTGTAAAGTATTCACTAAAGATTTTAAGCGCTAATACTCAAACCAGAGCAAATGCAAGTATTGCAAAAGGAAAAAGATACTCAACCACAGACCAAAGTCCTGGGATAAATACAGCTCCAAAAATGAATAATACATTTATACTCATAGCAAGTGTCAAAGGGAGAGTCATAAGACTTATTTCAGCATTTGTTTTTTTCAGTTTTTTAAACTCAGAGGACTTTTTATATGCTTTAAGCTGTCCTAAATTCCAAAATAATAATCTAAAATGCTGAATTCAGAAATAGATTATTCATACAATACTTATGACAATAAGAGCTTGAACAAAGATATTCTCTGATATAAAAATTCATTGAAGTGAATTAAATGTTGGTATTGGAGTTGCAGCATGATTTGTAAGAAACATGATATACATAAAAAATGTCACACTGAGTCATCACATCCCAAGAGAGGAAAGAAAATAGAGAGGAGAAAAGCTTATATCTTTTTTCATAATTCTATAGATAAATTATAATATATGATTGTAATTTATTTTTTCTTATGGAAATTGCATAATAATACACATATTTTTATTCTTACTTGTTAAAAGGTAATTTTCAAAGTATCGTTGCCATCATACAATTTCAGGATAGTCCTGCATAGAATAGTCCTGTTCATACAAAGAGTGCTCAAAAGAAGAAATTTATATTTATGAGAAAGCCAAGAAGTGCAAATATAAGAATGAGTCCTCAAGCAACGACTTGAACCTGTCTCATTATTGGAATATTGAAATTTGATGTACCATTTTCGATTTGGTCTGGGAACTCTTTTTTATATTCCAGAATTCCTCATTTATAAACTTTGAGTTTTTCTATTTCGCTATGTGGCGCGAGTATTTGTTTCGCGAGTTCAGCTCTTCGACCAGTTCGGCACATAATGAGTACTTCTTTTCCTTTCAAAAGCTTTGCTACTCTATCTTCTCTTGTTTCTATAAATGAGAGAGGAATATCAATCGATCCATGTATTCTCTCAAGTGCATATTCTTCAGCAGTTCTTACGTCCAGTATTATTTTTTCAGTCATCTTAGGTATTTAACAATATATTTTTTTGAGCGCTTTTAGGAGCTCTCAGAGCTTTGTATCCACGACATGGTAGAATACTTCTTTTCCTTGCTTTCGGCTCTCTAAGATGCCTTGGTCTTTCATCTTGAGGGCAAACTGACTCACAAGCGACTGTGAAATATCTAAGTCACGTGTGAGTTCAGCTATATTTTTTTCTCCTTCACTGAGCATACACAGTAGAGCAAGTCTTTTTTCGTGGGAGAGAATATCCATTATCTTGCTGACCTGAGCAGATTTTTCTAATATTTCCTTATACATATTAATATATTATAATTAGTTAATATGTATCTAGTATATGAATAAAGAATATTGTGTCAAAAAAAAGAACTCTATTGAGAGTTCTTTTTTACAGTTACATCATCATATGATAGTTGTTTACACCAACCTCCAGAAGGACATTCTCATTTTTCTCATATTCAATCGCAATATAAAAGACGACCAATATCATCTTTTATTATCTCAATTACTGGATAAGACTGTCACTTTCTTCTATCTCATTTTTTTTCAATTCAAAGTCTACATTGTAAATTACTTGCCCCTTCAGGCATTCTAAATCTGAGTTCTTCTTCAGTAAGTTGACCTCAAAAATCTTCTTTAAATTGGGATGAAAAACTCCTACTCATATATTATAAATATAATAAATAAAATGTCTCAAATTATTATATAAACTTTTAAGAAATAAAAAAATAATAAATAAAGACTTAGTAAGAAATTAAGTAATCAAAAAAGCTCTTCCAATTGGAAGAGCTTTTTGTTTCTCAGATTAATTCGCTTTGTTTCTTTTTCTTTCAGTTTCTGTAAGATATTTCTTTCGAAGTCTGATAGATTCAGGAGTTACTTCAACATATTCATCGTTTGAGATGTAGTCGATAGCTTCTTCAAGAGACATTATTTTTGGTGGTACAAGTTTCAGTGCTTCATCTGTTCCTGATGCACGTACGTTGGTAAGTTTTTTATTCTTCGTAGCGTTTACAGAAAGATCTTGATCTTTTGATGATTCTCAGATAATCATACCTTCGTAGAGTTCTGTTTGAGGTTTAATAAAGATTTTCCCTCTATCTTGTAGATTGAAGAGAGAGTAGGCCATAGCACTTCCATTTTCCATAGAAATCATAGAACCTCGAGCTCTTTTTTCAATTGGTCCTTTGTATTCTTCAAAGCTATCAAATGAACTTGAGAGAAGACCTTCACCCTTTGTCATAGTTGTAAACTCTGATTTGAATCCGAGAAGTCCTCTGGTAGGTACTTTGAATTCAAGAGAAACAATTCCATTGTTTTCAATCATGTTTGTCATCATCCCTTTTCTCTTTCCAAGTTCTGCGATAACTGCTCCTTCTGTTCCAGATGGAACAGAAATTGATACATTTTCAATTGGTTCTACTTTTTTCCCATTTTCTTCATGCATGATAACTACTGGAGCTCCAACTTGAAGCTCAAATCCTTCTCTTCTCATTGTTTCAATAAGAACAGAGAGGTGAAGCTCACCACGACCAGCAACTTCATAATTATCTCCTTCTTCAAAGTTGATTTTAAGCCCAACATTAGTTTCAAGTTCTTTTTCAAGTCTATCTCTGATTTGTCTTGAAGTTACGAATTTTCCTTCTCTTCCAGCAAATGGAGAGTTGTTTACAAGGAATTCCATTTTTAGAGTAGGTTCATCAATCGTGATTGGTGGCATTGCCTGTACATCAGCGTTTGCAGCAACAGTTTCTCCTACGAAGATATCAGCAATACCAGCGATAGTGATAATATCACCTGCCTCAGCCACCTGAGATTTTACTTTTTCAAGTCCTTCATTCGTAAGAATTTCTGTAATTTTTCCTTTTCTTTGAACTCCTTTATTTGAAGTTACGATAACTTCTTGCCCAACTTTTACGGTTCCTGAATATACACGACCAATCCCAAGTCTTCCAAGGAAGTTATCATATCCTAGGTTTGCAATTTGCATTTTAAAAGGAGCAGTTTCGTCATTTTTTGCTTCTGGAACATGTTCCATAACATAATCAAGAAGAGGAGTAATATCTTTTCTCTCAGCATCTTCTCCAACCCATGCAAGACCTTCTCTGGCAATAGCGTATACTGGATTATTAAGATTTTCGAGCTGTTCGTCAGAACCTCCAAGTTGTACGAATAAATCAAAAAGTTGATCGATAACCCAATCAGCTCTTGCAGATGGTTTATCCATTTTGTTGATAACAACAATAGGGTGAAGACCAAGCTCGAGAGATTTTTTGAGTACGAATTTTGTTTGAGGCATTGGCCCTTCATATGCGTCTACAACAAGACATACAGAGTCAACAGTTCTCAAAACACGTTCTACTTCTGAACCAAAATCGGCATGACCTGGAGTGTCAACGATATTAATCTTGTTTCCTTTGTATCTGATTGAAGTATTTTTTGAGTAAATCGTAATACCTCTTTCTTGTTCTTGCGCGTTTGAGTCCATCGCTCTCTCAGCAATACCAACACGAGTATCAAACCCGTCAGCAGCTTTTAATAGCTCATCTACGAGCGTTGTTTTCCCGTGGTCAACATGGGCAATTATGGCAATATTTCTAAATGACATACAGTAAAATATAAAAAATAAAATACTCTCTTTTCGTGAGAGTTTCTAAACCGCGGGGATTATAGAGAGAAACGAGTAAAAAGCAAGAAAAAGAATTGTATTTATTGACTATTTAATTATTTTAATATTAATTTATTATAGATATTGGTATTATGAATTATTTAGACAATATTACATCGCTTTGATTAGCCAGTATTCCAAAGGCAAAACAAAGCAATTGATTTGATAAAACGATGCTATTTGAGTTACCAAATTATGTGCAAGAGATTCTAGCAAGAAAACATGATATAACGGAAGATTTTGAATATGCTCTGATACGTGGCTGAATTATACGAAAGTCATGAAAAGCTATCTCTCGAATCAATCCAAAGAAACGAATTCGTTATACATTACTTTCCTTTGATGAAGTAGATAGAATATTGAGAGTAGTTACAAATAGCTCGGGGCAAAAGATAAAATGAATTTTATGAAATACTCCAGAATATGTTACTTCTGAGTGAAAGCTCTACACAGCAAAAAAATATTTGCCAACATCTGTTGATTCTGAAAAACAAAATAGCACAATTATATCTATAGAGCTCTTAAGAGTTCTCAACTCAATGTACAAATATTTAATCTGAGTACGAAATATTCGATGAAATACTACGATGATACAAAGAATCATTTTAGCTAATACAGATATTTGAGCAATTCAGTGAATTCTTCTAGATTCAAATCAATCAGACTGGGAAAGACATCCACTTCATTATTTGGCGTATTTAGAAATCATTGAAGAATGGTATGAACAAAAATCCTGATCTCCACTTGGCTTTAAATGACTTGAAGAGCCACTGTGATATGAAGAATATCTTTGATTTTAATCATTATAAATATGAAAGCTGAAATTCCTTGTGTCTGACATCTATCATCAGAAGATATCGTTAGAGCTTCTGGATTAAACTATAGTGAATTTGATGGAAAAAATGTTTTAGATATTTGATGCTGATTTTCTTGATTTTTAAGGCATCTTGGTCAACAAACTCAGGTGAAAAGACTTGTTGGAGTTGACCCAGTCTTTAATGATGATAATACCATTGCTCATGGAATTTCTCAAACCAAAGAATATATTCATAGATTATTAGAAACTCCAGATATTTCTGAATTCGCAAGAGAGCAATTACATAGCCGCTTAGAAGATATATACTTATTTTCTCAGAGCAGAGAAGCAGAAGAGTATTATCCAACTATGATCTCAGTAGGATGAGAAAGATTTGATTATATATTTATTTCCTTTGTCTATCGTCATTTGTCAGACATAATGAAGATGCAAATGGACCAGCAAATATGTAATTTTCTTGCTGCCTGATGAGCTACTATGATTATAGATTGAATGCCTGAATTAAAAGCATTAAGAAGAAGACTATGAAATTCAAAAGTATATGTCTGAGACCCAGAACACTTCGAAAAATCAGTTTCAATTCTAAGAATATCTTAATTTGCTAGTATAGCATAGAGTTCTATGTCATCTTACGAAAATTTTTAAAAAACTTTTTCATTCAAATTAATACTGTGATAAAAATGAGTATCCATAATGATATATTTATACTTATTATCGCTTGGTCATGATAGTTTAAGTCATTAAAGGAAAAGATTTCAGATTTATTTCTATATATACAGAGTCACTCTGAAATACTTACATCAAGATATTTACTAATGTCTAGTGGATAATGCATAATAAAATACAGAAAACTATCTCACCATATAAATGGATAATGATTGTCGTTGAAATACGTATCTAATCCATAATGATCTCTAAGTTCTACATTGGATACATCATCGTTATAGCTTACTATGTATTTTTCTGGCGTGCATACTCACATATTATTTTTTATATTTTTGTATAATAAATATATCAATGAGTGCGAGTAATATTAATGGACTAAGTATAAGAAGGACATTAATGCTCATAACTCATACATCTTGGAGTGAAAAATCTCATAAAGCAATAAGGCTCTCTTTTGGTATTTCATTGATACAGTATTGGCTTGAATAATTAAGTTCTGTATATTTTTCCAGCTTAAGTGGAAAGTTTGATAAAAAATTATATACAGACTCATTAAGTAAAATATACTCTCAGGGAGAAACTTCTACTTCATAAAATATATCATCTGATTCAAAAATTGGCTGATGTGTATAGCTAACTATTCTTCAAGCTGTTCAGAGGCAAGCAGACATAATCCACGAATAAATATATAGTATATTCCCACTGTACTGACAAATAAATATAGTTCAATAACTAACCCTAAATTTTTAGCTTACAATAAGACTATTTCACTCATAATAACTTAATTTTTCATTAAAAAAACCTCAGAATTATTTCTGAGGTTTTTTATATTTTTGACTAGCTCGCAGTTGGAGTAGATTCAAAATTTGGATCGTAAGATTTTACGAATGGTATAAGAGCCATAATTCTTGCTCTCTTAATTGCTTTTGCAAGCTTTTTTTGGTTTTTAAGAGAAACACCAGAATAATATCTAGGTACAATTTTTCCAAACTTTGTAATATATTTTTTTAAAAGTTCAGTGTTCTTGTAATCGATGTTAAGCCCATCGAGAGGACATTTTTTATCGTTTGACATAATAGTTTATATTAAATTATAGTTGGTATGATATTAGAACATATCATCATCAAGATCTTGATCATCACTGAGACCAGCTTCATCAAAGTCTTCTTTTTTATTGAGGAATATAATATTTCCTGCAACAACTTCTGTTTTGTAGAGTTTTTCTCCACCGTCTTTTTCTATGATTCGAGTTTTGAGTCTTCCTTCAATATATATAAGTTTTCCTTTTGTGAGAAATTGTTCCGCTTTTTCAGCGAGTGCTCCCCATGCAACACAGTTATGAAATTCAGCTTCAGATTTATTTTCTCCTTCTGAGGTTTTATAATATCTGTTGGTAGCTGTTGTAAACATAGCTATTTTTTTTCCATTTTCGGTTTCTTTTACGAGAGGATCTCTGGTAATATTTCCTATCAGGATAACTTTATTCACGGTTCTCATTATTCTTCGTTTATATATTAAGCATCGAGATTTACAAACATGTATCTCCAAATGTTCCCGTCAAGGTTGAAAGTATTATTCATTGGCTTAATAGCTTTTCCATCAAGTTCGAGAGTCCAAAGTACATAGTACCCAGTATCTGAACTTTTGATTTTGTATGCAAGTTTTTTCTCACCCCATACATCTTCTTTTACTATTTTTGCCTCAGCGTTTGAGAGTTCTTTTTTTACTGCATCAATACTTGCAGTGATGTTTTCTTCCCCTACAGAAGGGTTCAGAATCATCATGAGTTCATAATTTGCCATAATCCTATGGTTACTATCTTTTGCTATAAAACAAAAGAAGGATATAAAATAAGCTTTACGAAAAGCTTGCGAAATTCTATAAAAAATCCTTATTTTGTCAAAAGAAAATTGACAAGCTAAAAAATCTTATGAGACTATAGAAAATATCTCATTATCCATACAAATCATGCAAGAACTCAATCTCCAAGATATTCTCAATAATACCAAAGACCTCTGAGAAAAAAAAGTAGGGTACGTCGCAATTATTGGGAGGCCTAATGCGGGAAAATCTACCTTTATCAATACGCTCATTTGAGAAAAGATAGCCATAACCAGTAATGTTCCTCAAACCACACGAAATAAAATACTTGCAATGTATAATGATGAGGATGCTCAAATCATATTTTTTGATACTCCAGGAATACATGAATCTACCAAATCATTCAATGCTGAAATAAATAATCAAGCCATTTCTTCTCTGAGAGATGCTGAAATCGTGCTTCACTTCATCGATAGCTCAAGGCAGGCGTGAGAAGAAGAAAAATATATTGAAAATATACTAGATAATATAGCGACTCCCGTACTAAAGGTATATACAAAAACAGACCTTAAAAGAGTGCAAGATATACCTCAGGGAAACAATATTTTTGAAATATCATCATTTACGAAAGAATGATTTGATGATTTAGTGGCTCATATCAAAGAAGAGCTTCCTGTTTGACCAATGCTTTTTTCAGAGGATTACTATACCAAACAAGATATATACTTTAGAATTTCTGAGATTATACGAGAAAAATTATTTGAAGAATTAAAAGAAGAATTACCTCATAGTATTTTCGTAGCCGTAGAGGAAATAGAAGATACGGACAAATGACTCAAAAAAATATCTGCCTATGTCTATACCGAAACAGAATCACAAAAATATATAGTCATAGGAAAAAATGGATCACTCATAACAAAAGCAGCAACAGCAGCAAGAAAAGAATTAGAAGATGTATTTGACCAAAAAGTATTTTTAACGCTCAGAGCAAAGGTAAAAAAGAACTGGAGAAAAGATGAGTGATTTATCAGAAAGATGCTCAAATAAAAAAGAACCAATTTGGTTCTTTTTTATTTTATGCATCATCTCTAATTCAACAATCTTCATCCTTACCATTATTAAATGCAGCAGAAGAATACAATCCCAATGGGATACTTCATACTTCGCCTTGGAAGTTTAGGTCTATTGCTGCTTGTTCTAGTTGACACGTAAACACGTCATTCGTACTGTTCATAATTACACGACAAGTGTCTCATCTTTGCCTGATATTGTATTCTATATTTCCAATTTTTCATATGGCTCGGGAACATGTTTTTATACTATTTCAAAGACATTGGAGAGTTTCATTGCTTTGAAGATATTCTTCACTATTTATTTCATCATTCATGGGTTCTGAAGTTCTTTTACAGTCTTGAATTCAGGTATAGCTTTCTCCTGTTGGAGCTTCTATAATTATTTCCTCAGTCTCCTCAGCTTCTTCTTCAATTGCTTCTTCCTGAACTTCTCTTTCTTCTCTTTCTTCTTCAAGCATGAGTTCTTGTGCAAGTTGAGCTTCTTTCATGATTGTGAGAACAAGTTCTGCTTTAACCTGAATATATTCAAGAATCATTTTTATTTCTTGATCTTTCGTTGAATCTCAAAGCTTTGGCAGAGCAATAGCTATTCTCTTATTCACTGCTTCCAGTCGAGCAAAATCATTTTTATAAGTTTCAAAGAATTCATCTAAGGTTCTTACGTAGGCTTTTCAATTCTTTTGTTTTTTTTCAAGATTGCTTTTTGCGAGAATTACGTGCCGAGTTAATTCTCATTTATTCTGTTGTTCTTCAGCAAATGTACTCATTCATATGATTCAAACTAAAAATATGAATAATAGAAGGGTGAATATTTTTTTCATACATATGAGTTAAAAATAAAGCTAGAGTCATAGTAATGATTTCTAGCTTTATTAAAATATTTTTTTACTCTTTGGGCTTTATTCTCCGAGCATTTTATTTATGACTTCGATGAAAGATTCTGCAGGGAATGCTCCAGATATAAGTTCGTATTCACCAGTTTCATTGTTAATGATGATGTTTCCAGGAGTACCAGTAATACCAAAGGTATCTCTTCCAAGTGCGAATTTGCTTGCAACGACTTCTTCACTTTCATTATTATCAATACAAGATTGAACCTCAGATGTATTCACTCCTTGCTGCTCAGCCATAGTGAGAAGGTCAGACGTTCCATTTTTCTCAGTTACAAGACTTTCTTCAAAGACAGCAGTATACGCTTCATCTCAACCAACCATACCAATACATTCGATTACTTCTGCAGCTGTTTGTGTTGCAGCTCATCCTACACCAACAAAAGGTGACATAGTATGATTTAGGTTTTCAGGAAATTCAGCAAGAACAGTTTCAGCTGTTCCATCTTTTGCCATTTTTTTACAATAGAAACAGTTTACATCACTGTATTCAATCCAAGTAATAGGAGCATCGACATTTCCATCATAATATGCATTTTCTTTTATTTGATCTATAACTGATTGATCCATCATAAGAAAACCATTTTCACTTCTCTCTGCGAATGGATCAAATGTTGCTCCAATTGCTAGTGAATATTCTCCGTTTTCTAGATTCGTGAGATATGGGGCAATTTGTCCACCATCATTGAGTTGATTTGTGTTAAAGATAACGGCTGGGAGAGTAGTTATATTGTTTTCTGTTAAAAATGCTTCAACTCCATCTTCAGAAAAGTCTTGCTCTACAAATGTAGAACCAGCAAGGAAAGGAAGAGCTTTCAGCTGTGTCGTTATAGCGTCAACAGGACAATCAGTACATCTTTCATCATTTATAATAGTTACTGTTACGTCTTCTGCATTCACAGGAGTAGAAACATTTCATGTATTATTCGTTCCATTTGAATTTCCTTGCATAGTTCCTACATAAAATGCAAGTCCAGCTATTATCATCATTAAAATTATGATAGATCCATAAAGGAGGTGAATGAGTTTAGAATTATTTTCAATAGTATTATGATCTTCTTGTATATGTCTTGTATTAGAAGCAACTTGTTCACTCAGCTGCTCAGTTGTAGAAGTTTTCGCTTTTGCCGTTCTTCTCACTGGAGTTTTTCTTGTAGTAGTTTTTTTTGCAGTAGTTTCTGTTTCTTTGCTCGTTGGCATAGTAGTAAAATAAAAAATTAATGCTCCTATAGTATGTGTTTTTCCTTAAAATAAAATGAAGCGATATAAGAATCGCTTCATTATTTTTTTAAAAGTTGTATAACTATATTTTTATGGTGTCCCCAGCAGGAATCGAACCTACATCTAACCCTTAGGAGGGGCTTGTTCTATCCGTTGAACTATAAGGACAAGGCTATGTTTTCTATATTTTAAGAAACCATAGTGCTCAAAGACCTATTACCAGAATCACACAAAATACTATGAGTATATAATTTGTAGATTTTTCATACTTCAGTTTTTGCTGTAATTCAAGCTTTGCACTTTTAGCTTCTTCAAGCTCATGTGAGAGGTGTCCTTTCGATTCCTCAAGTAAAAACTGTGATTTTTTAAATTCGATAAGACTTACTGAGTTTTTCGCAATTTCTTGAGCTTGCCCGAGTCTTATGGAGAGATCTTGTATAGTTCTATCTTTTGCCTGGAGCTCACTTCGCAAGTCTAAATATATTTTTTCAAGAGTTGCTCTACTTTGAGCATCTACAATACTTTGACTTTGAGTTTGTTCTTGTCTTTTTGAATCAGTATAAGACTTTTCAGATGAATTTTGAGTTTGCTGATTATTTTCCATATTTTTTTGTGGAATAATTACTTCTGGGTTATTCGCCTCAGACTCTCCCGCAAGATTTGCAACATCCTGAGAATGGATATAGATGATTTTTCCGTCTTTTTTACTTCGGAGTTTTCCAGATTTTACATATCTGTCTACACTACGAGTTGAAATTCAAAGCTTTTCGGCTGTATCTTGGCGAGTAAGGGTGTACATAATAAGATATTTTAATATACATTTTTGTCTACAATACTATAGAGAAAAACCCTTAAGAGCAAATTTTTTTGTCTACTTTGATGTTGACATGATTTTTTTATATAAAAAATATCTAAAAAAACTTGACGCAAAATAATATTCTATATAATACCCGAGCTTTATAAATACATAAACATAAAGCATATAGTGTGTGTCGCCATCGTCTAGTGGTTAGGACACCTGGTTTTCATCCAGGTAACCGGAGTTCGATTCTCCGTGGCGATACCATTTTTTGTTTCTCGCGGAGTGGAGAAGTGGTATCTCGCCAGGCTCATAACCTGGAGGTCATTGGTTCGATTCCAATCTCCGCAACCAAATTAACAATTTAGAAAAAGGCTGAGACTGACTTTAGTTCAGCACTCAGTCTTTTTATATGTCACTGTAGCTCAGTTGGTTAGAGCGCGGGATTCATATCCCCGAGGTCGGTGGTTCAAATCCACCTAGTGACACCAAATATATACTGCGAAAATAGTTCTGAGTCAGAATAAACTCAGAACTATTTTTACGAAAAAATAAAAAAATATATATACTAGCAGCAACTACTATTTAATAGAAAAATTATGTTCATCGATGAAGTATCAGTAAAAATCATATCTGGAAAATGAGGGGATGGTCTTGTTTCATGGAGAAGAGAAAAGTATATTCCTAAAGGCGGTCCATGGGGATGAGATGGATGAAACGGTTGAGACGTGTATCTCGTGGCCGATGAGAATATCAACACGCTCAGTGAATATCGTCATAAAAAAGTCCTGACTGCAGAAAATGGAGAACGTGGAATGCCAAATCTCTGTCACGGAGCGAATGGGGAAGATCTCTTACTGAAAGTTCCAGTTTGAACACTTGTTCGAGAGGAAGAGAGTAGAGAGCTTATTGCTGACCTCAAATTTCATGGTGAAAAAATACTTATGGCAGCAGGATGAAGAGGTTGATATGGTAATGCCCACTTTTGTAGCTCTACTCGTCAAGCTCCAGCTTTTGCAGAGCTGTGAGATATTCCTGAAGAAAAAGACCTATTTCTGGAGCTCAAGCTTGTCGCAGATGTATGAATTATCTGAGTACCAAGCGCTGGAAAATCAACGCTCATCTCAAAACTCTCAAATGTAAAACCGAAAATAGGAGATTATCCTTTTACGACTTTGACTCCTAATCTATGAGTTTTTGATCATAAAGGAAAATCACTTGTATTAGAGGATGTTCCAGGTCTCATACCGGGAGCGAGCGAAGGGAAAGGACTTGGAATAGAATTCTTAAAACATATAGAAAGAACTGGAGTTCTCCTGCATCTTCTTGATCTTTATAGGCTCGATGATGTGTTTTCTGATTATGAAAATATTCGTTATGAACTTACGGTTTTTTCTCCAGAACTTGCCCAGAAAGAAGAAATTATCGTGTTCTCAAAGGCTGACTTGCTTGATGATGAGATGAAAGATCATATTATTTCAGAATTTCAGAATAGATTTCCTGATAAAACATTTTTCACTATTTCTGCAGCGACAGGAAAATGACTTCCAGAACTCAAAGATTATCTTGTAGAAAACGTCGTTCCAGAAACTACTAAGTGAGTAACTCATAGTGAACAGCAAGAAGACACCAAAGTCTATAACCTCACAAATACCAAAGATGATCCAAAAAGAAATCACGTAGAATATCTCTGAGAGCTCAAATTTAAAGCAAGTGGAAAACGTCTGGAACAGATAGTGAGAATGACCGATTTTGAAAATGGTGAAGCAGTCATGAGAGTCTATGATGTTCTAGAGAAAATGGGGATTATATCAGAAGTGCAAAAGAAGCTCGCACTTGTCCTCGAACAAGAGTGAATTGATAATAGTTTTTTCTTTGAATGATCTGATGAAGAAAATATTTCACCAAAAATCATTATTTGAAATAGAGAAGTTCCACTTGAAAAATTGAAGTTTGATTTATAGAAAATAAAACAGAGAATTAAGACTCTGTTTTATTTTTTTGGAGCGTGTTTCATAAGTTTCCACTGAAGAACAATTCATATTTATCACAAGAATCTTTGAATTTTTCTTTTAATATAGGAAGAATTTTTCATTTTAAGAAATCCCAAATTTCATTTATGAAATCACTTCTATTCTCATTGTATCTGAAAGGACAAACAGTTTGATTAATATAATCTTTTGTAACTTTTCAGACGCTGGAAATATTAACTTTATCCTGATTATATATAGAAGTATTGTCGCGTAATATATCAAAACTTTCGTTCCAATCATTTCAAAATGCTATGCTATTATCTGTTCAAAATAAAGTATTGATTCATGAACTTCATCAATACTGCATATTTAAGTATAGGAGTCATTTCAGCTTCTGTTCACTCAAGCCAGAATTGATATGTAAGCAGAGTAAATAGAATATATCTATAAGTGCTGGTGAAATCAGATTTTGAAGACTCTGAAAAGTATCACTTGAAATTTCCTGTGGAGATGATATACCATCTCCTAATTGTTTTTGTCAAAAGAAGAGCTGCGAATCTATAGACATATATATTTCTGGAGTAAGCAATTCACACATTTCAAATATTAAACTATGAATTGTATCATCCTGTATTGAATCAATGTCTGAAAATAATTGACTAATTTTCTCTCTTATTTCTGGATTCTTGAGCCTTTCACATATTGTTTTTCTAACTTTTTCAAAGTCTCTTTCAACTTTTGGATTCATCAAGTGTGTTGAATGTCCTTGAAATGTGTTTTTTGTCATTATACTTCATTAGTGTTCTTGCTATTTTAGCACTTTTGCTTACACTACGCAACAATTTGTAATAATAGAAATCAAATATGAAATTTAATTTAGACACTCTTGTTTCTGAGTATGAAAGTCTTGAAACTCAGCTCTCTGATCCAGAGATTTTTAAAGATCAAAAAAAAGTAAAACAAGTCGCAACTCGAAAAAAATCTATTGAAGGCGCTGTGAATTTATACAAGCAGTATAAACAAATAAGTGAATCTCTTGCTGAAAATAAAGAAATGCTCGGTGTGGAAAAAGAGGAAGAAATGAGAGAATTACTCAAAATGGAAATTGGTGAAGCTGAGGATCAAATTCCTGAACTTGAAGAAAAACTTAAAGTGGCTCTCCTGCCAAAAGATCCAAATGATGATAAAAATATTATAGTTGAGCTGAGAGCTGGAGCTGGGTGAGATGAGGCAGCATTATTTGCTGGAGAGCTCTCACGAGCGTATTTAGCCTTTGCAGAAGCACAATGATATAAAACTGAAATTTCTGAAAAATCAGAGTCAGAAGGTGGAGGAATTAAAGAGCTAATATTTGAAATTCGTGGTGAAGGAGCTTATAGTCTCTTTAAGTATGAATCAGGCGTTCATAGAGTTCAGAGAATTCCAGAAACCGAGAGTAAAGGCCGAGTTCATACGAGTACCATTACGGTTGCGATTATGCCAGAGGTAGATGATATTGATATAGAAATTAGAGAAGAAGATCTTGAAGTCAAAGCAACAAAATCATCATGAGCTGGAGGTCAGCATGTAAATACCACAGATTCAGCGATTCATATGGTGCATCTCCCAACGTGAGTTTCTGTGTTCTGTCAGGATGGTCGATCTCAGCATAAAAATAGAGAAAAAGCGTACCAAATTTTGAAGGCAAAACTCTATGCCCTTGAAGAAGAGAAAAAGCAGCAAGAGCTGTGAGAAGCTCGTCTTGCGCAAGTAGGTTCTGGTGATAGATCAGAAAAAATCCGAACCTATAACTTTCCGCAAGATAGAGTCACTGATCATAGAATCGGTCAAAATTTCTCAGGAATCCCTGGGATTATGGCCGGAAGACTTGAACCAATAATGGAAGCATGTGCTCTCGCTGATCAACAAATGAAGCTCGAGCAAGCTTGAAAATCAGAGTAAAAAATAATCCCAAGAGGGATTATTTTTTTATACAAGTTTTTACAAGTCCAATAAATAAGGGGGCTGGATCTTCAAGTCTGCTACTGAGTTCAGGGTGAGACTGCGTTGCGACATAATAGGGATGCACGGAACTATCAAGCTCTATAAATTGTACGATTCACTCCTTACTACTTTTTCAGGTAATATGAAAATCAGTGCTTTCAAGTTTTTCTGCAAAATATGGGTGAACCTCAAATCTATGCCGAAATCTCTCATGGACATTTCATTTTTCACTGACTCTTCCAGCAGAATTATATATATCAAATATAATTCATTTTTTGAGTTTTGATTTTTGTCTTCAGAGTCTCATAGTACCTCAAAGATTTACAATATTTTTCTGACTATCAAGTAGCGTAATAATATCATTTGGAGGACATTTTTTATCAAACTCTAAACTATTTGCTTTTTGATTTCAGAGTATATTTCTCGCATATTCAATACACATAAGCTGCAATCAGAGACAGATTCCAAGACAGGGAATGTTATTTTCCCTGATATAGGTAAGCGTGGTAATCATGTTTTCAACGGCTGTATCTCAAAAACCACCAGGAACAATACAGGCATCACATTTTTTCACTGTATGTATTCCATCTTTTTTTCTCGTATCTATAAATATGATATCTATTTCAGATCAGAGCATTATCCCTGCATGTCTGAGTGCTTCGACTACACTAGAATATGAATCCTCAAGAGCTGTGTATTTTCACACAATTCAGACAGTAATACTCGTATTTGTTTTTTGATGAAGACGCTCTTTCCAAATTTCATATTTATGACACGGGCTATACTCGAGTCAGAGTTTTCCATATAAAAGAGAATCAAATTTTTGTTTTCTGAGTATTTCAGGAATTTCATAAATACTCTCAACATCTGGAATAGAAAATACTCTATCATCTCTCAGATTTGAAAATAGCGCTATTTTCTCAAGACTGGAGCGAGTAAGTTTTCCAGGTCATCTTGCAACTATAATATCTGGAAAGAGTCCTCTTGACTGGAGGAGATTGATTGACTGCTGTGTTGGTTTGGTTTTTTGTTCCATAACTCATCCAGGAACAGGAACATAGGTAAGATGTATGTGGAGAAAATCTTCTCGGCGTTTATTTCTCTTCATTTGCCTGATAGCTTCAAGATAGAGCTCAACCTCAATATCTCAGACGGTTCATCCTACTTCTATCATACATATCTCTCCAGAATTCTGAGCAAAAACCTCCTCAATTCTCTCAGCAATATGACTGGTAACATGCGGTATCATTTGCACCGTTTTTCCAAGATAATCACCTCTACGTTCTTTTTCTAAGACGCCTGCATATATTTTTCACATAGAAATACTTTGTACTCCAGAGCAGTCAGTTCCAAGAAATCTCTCGTAGTGTCAGAAATCCATATCGACTTCAGCTCAATCTGAAAGAACAAATACTTCTCCATGCTCGTGAGGATTCATAGTTCCAGGATCTATATTGAGATATCCGTCCAGCTTTATTGGAACAACTCGAAATTTTTCCGATAAGAAAAAACCGGCTGCTGCAGTAGTGACACCTTTTCAGATGCCAGAAATCACTCAACCGGTTACGACAATATATTTTTTTCTCATAATATTTTAAATCGAGAAATTAAAGGAAAGTATAATGAGTATTTATGAATCTAGAAATTTTATTTCATATTTTTATCTAAGGTTTTCTTAAGGTTTCCTTACAATTATCAAGTAATATTATTTGTGTTTATATATTATAACTTTTTTATTATGAAAGCTGTTGATTGAATTGCATTGCTTCTGTTAGTTATCGGAGGATTAAACTGGGGGCTTATCGGATTATTTGATTATAATCTTGTAAGTGCATTATTTGGAGGACTTCCTACTCTTGAAAATCTTATATATATTTTAGTATGAATTGCTGCAATTGTTGTTCTTATCTATGATGGGAAAAGACTTACAAGCGCTGATACTTATAAATAGTATATTGAGATATAAAAAAAAAATAGTTCCTTTGCAGGGGCTATTTTTTGATTTTTATACAAAACGAGTTAAAATTAATCTATTATCTTAATAGTAAAAATTATGAACCTTCCAACAGAAAAACAAGTACATGATTTGATTGAAAAATATTCTAGCAGCACGCAGCAACATCTCTACCAAGTAGGAGAAATTATGAAATACTTTGCAAAGAAACTCTGAGAAGACACGCATTATTGGTGGCTTGTTTGAGTTCTTCATGATATAGATTGGGATCATATAGAAAAAAATGGAGATGAGCATATGAAGTCAGATTTCGAAAAAATTATGGATGAAATAGATGCTCCTGCTGAGTTATTATGAGATATTAGGGCGCATGGATATTTTCTCGAATGAATAGAGGAGCAGCCAAACACGCTAGTACGAAAATATATCAACGCGGTAGATGAACTCTCAGGATTTATTTGGGCATATTTTCGTATGATTCCAAGCGATGATATCATGGATATAAAAGTAAGTTCAATCAAGAAAAAACTGAAAGATAAATGATTTGCAGCGGGGGTAGATAGGCAGCACTGCAAGAATTGTGAAACGATGCTTGAGATTCCGCTTGATGAGTTTATAGAAGATACTAAACTGGCATTAAAGCAGAGTGAGAGAACTTGGGAAAAATAATGTAAATCTTCAGTGAGTATTGTTTCAAAAAAAACTTCCTATGGAAGTTTTTTTGTTTCATGAATCGGACAATCTAAGTAGCTATAGAGTCATGTTCTTCTACATAAAAGAGTCAAAAGGAGAGGAATAAAATCTGCAATGAGATGAAATACTCATAGCGGAAAAAATTTTGCAACATTCCCAATATCCTTGTGAAGCAGATAGTAATTTTTTTGCTCTATTGCATGCACGTGTCTCATAAGACTCATACTCCGTAAACTCTTTCATATATGAAAAATATTAAATTCTTTTTTGAAATTATTTTTCACTGTTTCAAATACTGTTTTTTCTATCCAAATATACTCTTTCATAAGAGTTTTTTTTCTTGCAGCTGATTGTTCGCTGAGATAGTTCCAGAGTTCTTTATATTCCATATTTTTCTAAACAACTAGATATATTGCATTATAGTATTTTTATGTATAAGAAACAAGTCTTTAGAGTGAGTAAATTTCTTTAATTATATTATCTAAATCCTCTACAAGATTCATCTCTAAACTCTTGTTTGGTGAAAGCCAAATATAATTGCTATGTTCTCCACTTAATATTATTTTTGGTTTTCGAGCGTACTTAACATAATACATTTCCAAGGTAATATTTTCTCATTTATATTTAAAATATCTCTGAAATAGTTTTATGTATGCCAGTGATGATAATTCGAGTCATGTTTCTTCATACACTTCACGTAGCATCGCTTGCTCAAAACTTTCTCAGTTTTGTACTTTTCATCCAGGTTCAAGCCATATTCAGGAGTCACTTTTATGATGTCATTGCTGAAGGAGAAGTATTTCAGCTTCGGCTTCTATAATACAAGCTCATACTTGCATAGATTCTTTATACCATTTTGGTTTTTGCGTATACATCAACGTATAAAAATATAAATAATATTTGTAAATATAAGAAAATCTTTATTATCCAAAAACAATTTTTTGAAGAATAACTAAATTATACTATGACTATAGAGTGAGCGAATTTTGTAAATCGAGAAGCAGAGCATAAAGAAAAAAAATTACTAAAAGATTTTTTAAATCAGATTTTAAATAAATCAATATATGAAAAGGCTCTTTCCTATAATCCAGAAACATCTACTATACAATTAGTTGATACACATGAGAGAGTTGCTTTTCCATTTGATGCAGTATATTCTATAGAGGTAAGGAATAATAATTTTTTATCGGTATATGATAAAAAATGAGATTTATTATTATGAGTTAGTAGGGCAGAATTTGAAGAATTATCTAAGCAATATTATAAACAAGAACGTAATCACGAAAATTCAGCTTATTGAGAACATGGAAATTGTGAGAAATTCTCTTCACTCTTGAAAAATCTCGCTCCACAGCCAAATACTCTAGATAGCTTAAAGTGAAAAATTTTAGACGCAATTTCATACGTTATATCTAAGGTCTAAAATTGTATTTTTATTCTGATGAAGATCATAGTAAGGCACAGATAATTCTTTGTATATCTCACTCAAGCATTGATATGGCTATATTTATTTCATGCTCTAATTCATGTCATAAACTTTCAAATTGAGCTTCATCATGAGGAGTTATTTCTGTTGATGCTTTTACAAGTAGTTTTTCTCTTTCACCCAATATATGACGAATATTTTTTTGTGTATTTCTCAGAATGTTCGCCCATCGAACTTCTATTTTACTCCAATTTTCTGTATCATTATCTCAAAATAATCATCCAATTTGTTCGCTAGAAGGTATTATGCCAAGAGTTTGAATTTTGCTTGATATATCAAGCTTGAGCAAAACCAAGCACATTTCTATGTCTGTATCAGATGTCTCAATGAGAAACTCATTTAATCCTAGAAATATTTCATTAGGAAAAACTTTTCCTGTAATAATTCAGTCCATCATAATTACTGTTTAAAGATACTTTACAATATTATAAATTAAACTATAAATTACAAATCAATAATTAAGCTCAAAACTCGCTTTCTCGCGAGTTTTATTTTTTCCCTCGTCTGGAAAAAATTTTCAAAAAAATTAAAAAATTAAAAATGTATTGAAATTTCTATCAAAATTAGCTCTCAGAGAAGAGATAAAAAATCTCTCGTCTGGAAAAAAGTAAAATTTGACCTTGATTTGAGTCTCGTTATATTAGAAGATGTATATTTCCAACAGTAAATAATTTATGGCAGAAATGAAAACAGGGCACGAGAATTATGGTGCTGATAATATTCAGGTACTTGAGGGGCTGGAACCAGTTCGAAAAAGACCTGGGATGTACATCGGTTCAACCGATGAGAGATGACTTCATCATCTTGTTTGGGAAATCGTGGATAACTCGATTGATGAAGCAATGGCTGGATACTGTGACACTATTAAAGTAACCCTTCATGATGATGGAGCGTGTAGTGTCGAGGATAACGGTCGTGGTATCCCGGTAGAGAAGCATTCAAAAACAGGAGTTTCTACGCTTGAAACGATTCTGACAGTTCTCCATGCTGGTTGAAAATTTGGTTGAGGAGGATATAAAGTTTCTGGTGGTCTGCACGGAGTTGGGTCATCGGTTGTAAATGCCCTTTCTACTAAAATGGAAGCATGGGTTCATCGAGATGGAAAAATTTATTATATGTCATTTTCTACAGGGGTAGCAGATGGAGATATAGAGGTAGTTGGAAAAACTGATAAAAATGGAACGATTATAAAGTTTTACCCAGATGCGAGTATATTCAAAATCACGACAAATTTTGATTATAAGACGATTCGAAACAGAATGCGTCAGCAAGCATATCTTACAAAAGGGATCAAGCTCACACTCAATGATGAAAGACCAGGAGGTCAAAACTATAAATTCTATTTTGAATGAGGAATTAGATCATATGTAAACTTCCTGAATAAAAATGAATCTACGATAGGAAATGTCTTTTACGCAGAAAAGGAAAAAAATGAAATTCTTGTAGAATGTTCTATCCAATACAATAAAGACTATTCAAATAATATTATTTCTTTTGTAAATAATATTCATACTCCAGAAGGGGGAACCCATCTCACAGGTTTCAGAACAGCGCTTACAAGAACTATTAATAAATATGCAAGAGATAAGGGAATCCTTAAAGAAAAGGATCAAAATCTTACCAATGAAGATGTGATTGAAGGGCTGGTTTGTGTATTGTCTATAAAGGTAGTTGATCCTCAGTTTGAAGGACAAACAAAAGGAAAGCTCTGAACTCCAGAAGCAAGAGGAGCAGTTGATAGTGTTTTCTCTGAAAAGTTTATGGAATTTCTTGAAGAAGACCCAAAGACTGCAAAGTCAATTTGCGAAAAAGTTAATCTCGCAGCAAAGGCTCGTATGGCAGCAAGAGCAGCAAGAGATACGGTTATTCGTAAAGGAGCTCTTGAAGGAATGACTCTCCCAGGAAAACTTGCTGACTGTTCCAGTAAAGATCCATCTGTGTCAGAACTCTATATTGTCGAGGGTGATTCTGCCGGTGGTTCTGCAAAACAAGGACGTGATAGAGAGCATCAAGCAATTCTTCCTCTCAGAGGGAAGATTCTTAACACAGAGCAAGCAAGAATTGATAAGATTTTTGCCAATGAACAAATCAAAAATCTTATTATCGCGCTCGGTACTTCTATAGGAGAAACATTTGATGCAAGCAAACTGAGGTATCATAGAATTGTTATCATGACGGATGCCGATGTAGATGGGGCTCATATTCGAACACTCTTGCTTACATTCTTCTTCAGATATATGAGAGAAATTATTGAGGGATGATATCTCTATATCGCGCAACCACCACTCTATAAACTTTCAAAAGGGAAACAGTCATGGTATGTGTTTAATGAAGAACAGAAAGAAAAAATTATAGAAGAACAAAATATTGTCTGAGATAATGTTCAGCGATATAAAGGTCTTGGGGAAATGAATCCAGAAGAGCTCTGGGAAACAACCATGGACCCCGAAGATAGAAAGATGTACCAAGTAAGTGTGGATGACGCTCAGTGAGCGGATGAAATATTTAAAATTCTTATGTGAGGAGAGGTCGCTCCTCGAAGAAAGTTTATTCAAAGCAGGGCAAAAACTGTAAAAAATCTTGATGTATAGTTATAAAAAGAATCCTTTACTGGGATTCTTTTTATTTGCAATAGTTTCAGATATAAGTAAAAAAGAAAGGTAAAAATACAAATACAAGGAGGCAAAGTATAAAAAAAGTTTTATTTTATATGTATTATTTTTACCAAGTATGGCAAAAATTGTTTCAAAGTATCCTGTATTTGAGGATTTTAAGAATCCAAATCTTTTTATGTGACTCATCGCCTATGGAGTGCTAACGCTAGTGTTAGCACTTTTTATTTGAAATTTATGGGCTGCTCTTGCATTTTCTCTTGCAGCATATGCTGTAATCGGAAATGATGCAGTACAAACACTTATGACATATATACATTCAAATAGTGATGTTTCTAGTAAAATTTTATTTGCTGGAGTTGCTACAGTCTTGTTGTCAGTTATTTGGTATGGATATATCGCTGGATGAGATATTACCTATGGGAGACTCAGTGCAAAATGATACGCTGATTTTCCTATAGAATGGTATATTCCGATATTTCCACTCATTCTAGTATTCCTTACAAGGTTTCGATGAATTCCGGTTTCTACCTCTCTTCTTATGCTTTCAATATTTTCTACTTCGATATTATTTGAGCAAATAATAATGAAGTCAGCTCTTTGATATTTTGTCGCATTTGTATCATCCTTTGCTATGTGGCTCGTAGTGGAGTATATTCTCAAGCAAACAGAAAAAAGAAAAAAGAAAAAACATAGCATCAATATAGGATGAATGTGTATAAAGTCAGGAGTTGCAACAGCAGTGATTCTTGTAGCGATTATTTATGCAGTGATTCCTGTTGTTCTCGATATTTTTCCTGCCATTGTATTTCCAGAAGTTTCTCTGGGGCAATTGTGACTCTACACTTTTGTAATTTTTCTATTTGTACTTGGAGTTTTTTATGACTCTGAGGCAAACAATAGTGATGGAAGAAGTTCAGTGTTTTGGAGAATTGCGCAAACATTCACAACAGCATTGTTATTTGGTACCTGGCTTATGCATGATATGGTAAATATCGCAGTATTTCTCCCATCAAACTTTTGAATCGAGATTATGCTCCTTATCTCTGTATTATTTCTATTGTGACTAGCCTATACATTTTATATTCATGGATGACCTGTAGGAAATATTGTTACAAAGAAAACTTCTACGAATGAAATTGTAGCAGCAACGATGATAGATCTTGTATATTTTGTTATACTTCTTATATTTAAAGATTGGTCAAATATACCAATGAGTACCACTTGGGTATTTGTATGACTCCTTGCTGGGCGTCAGTTTGCAATACGGGCAGTCAATAGAATAGATAAAATAGAATGATCAGGGAGAATGAATCTTGCATTCAAAGAATCATGGAAAGATTTTTCTAAAATAATGGTGTGACTTTGAATTTCTGTCGTAGCTCTTATTATAGTTAGATATTTTACTGGGACATAATTTTGAAAATAACTATTAAAGCTCTATAATATCTAAAAATAATTATAGAGCTTTAAATTTATATATGCTACGTATAAAAAAGATCTTTTGAAGAACATCCTATGTAACTATCATGTGAGGCGTCAATATAAAATAAGCCATATCTTATATTTTTATTTTATATTATGTTTAAAAAACATTTAGATGATCATTGAGTTTCATATCGAGACCATCAACGTCTCGCATTCTTTTTTGCAAGAGAGTCACTTAAAGTAAGTCTCATGGCATTTATACATGGACTGTTCCCAAGTTACTTTGAAACATCTGCAAGTGATGTCCATAAAAAAATATTGCCAAGATATATGGAAATGTTAGAAAAATACAAAAGTAGAAATACCTAACCGTATAAATAATAAAATGTTAATATCTATTTTTTTAATGAGCCTTATACAGGAAAAAATATATTGAAAAAAGAGTTATAAAATATTGTATAAAAAACTTGTATTTCCATTGTGAAAAACTTACTGAAAATCAGTAAGTTTTTTTATCAAAAAAAGTTTGACTTACATTCAAATTCTAATAAAATCGCTGGGCTTTTTTCGTTCTTGAAATAATATGTTTTTTGAAAACATATATACATATATATAATATAGTTGCAGCACAGCAAAGTGAATCCTATATACTGTATGTACCATATGCAACAAATATGTAATTTTATATTCCCCCGTAGCTCAGCGGTAGAGTAGACGACTGTTAATCGTTTGGTCACTGGTTCGAATCCAGTTGGGGGAGCCATATAAAAGCATATATAAGGTAGAGGAAGTTTTCTCTACCTTATATTATATCCGGAGAGATGCCAGAGTGGTCGAATGGAACAGTCTTGAAAACTGTCGTGGGGCAACTCACCCAGGGTTCGAATCCCTGTCTCTCCGCCATTTTATATATAGAGCATGTAGCCTATATGTATAAGATATATAAAATAATTGTAATGGAAAGGTGCCAGAGTGGCCGATCGGGCTCCCCTGCTAAGGGAGTGAACCTCCGGGTTCCGAGGGTTCGAATCCCTCTCTTTCCGCCATTTATGTTCTAGAGGTCTAGAAAATACTTGGGCCTGTAGCTCAGGGGTTAGAGCAGTCGGCTCATAACCGATTGGTCGTTGGTTCAATTCCAACCAGGCCCACCATACAATAAGTTGCATTGAAATAGAGGAAAGTAAGAAAATTGAAAAAAAGTTTTGACTTAATTTAAAACTTTTATACAATCCTCCTGCTCTTAAGAAATCCAGATTAAATGACAACCAATAAATCACTGTTGTCAACAAAGTAAAAATCAAGTAAAAAAAGTTTAAAAAAGTTTTGACTTATCTTACTTAAAAAATACAATCATCTGGCTTTAAAACAGCTCTTTAAAATAAACAGAATATTAGAAAAAAGAAAGACCTTTAGTGCTTTGGAAAAAACTTAAAAATCAAAGACCTATTCTATATTTATATAAAGTAGGCATTACGTTAAAAAGAGTTTGATCCTAGCTCAGGGTGAACGCTAGCGGTGCGCCTAACACATGCAAGTCGAGCGGTAGAAGAGAGAAGCTTGCTTTTCTCTTTGAGAGCGGCGAACGGGTGAGTAACACGTTGGAATCTGCCCCCAAGTCAGGGATAGCCATTGGAAACGATGATTAATACCGGATGTGCTCTTCGGAGTAAAGATTTATCGCTTGGGGAGGATCCTGCGTACTATCAGCTAGTTGGTGAGGTAATAGCTCACCAAGGCTATGACGGATAACTGGTCTGAGAGGATGATCAGTCACAATGAAACTGAGACACGGTTCATACTCCTACGGGAGGCAGCAGTGAGGAATCTTCCACAATGGACGAAAGTCTGA
>CAYVZQ010000009.1:0-51509 GCA_964456335.1 uncultured Candidatus Peribacteria bacterium
AAAAAATACGTACTGTATATCAGTAGTTTCTATTTTATCATAATCTGATGACATCTTCTCTTTCTCTATCTCTACGATGGAGCTGAAAGTGAAGCAATAGAATGAGGAACCGTTTCAGAAGCTATTATCTGAAGCTTTCCTCATTTTAATCCACTCATTCCATCGAATGATCATAATGCCTATATAAATAGGCTTTTGTATCGTTCTATGATGGAATACTCGACCGAAACACAGGCTCTAGAATCCGATCTTGCTAGCTGTAACCTTGAGAATCTTCTCTATATAGAATGTACCCTTGAAAATAATATCAGTTGGTCTGATGGTTCAAAAATAACTCCAGCTGATATTCTCGCTACGTTTAATATCATAAAAGAGACAAAGGTTAATCCGATTATTGCATCATTACTTGAGGACACAACTATAGAAGTCTCAGAGAACACTATATCTTTTAGCATGGCAAAAAAAGATGTAAATATATTGTATCTATTTATTCAACCGATTCTTCCTGAGAGAATTGTCGAGGATCTCAATAGTGAAAATGTAAATGGAAAACTTTCTGAAATATGAGCCGTATATTCTGGAAGATTCCGACTTATAAATATTAATCAAGATGAGACGGTTGGAGTAACAAAACTCACACTTTGAAAAAATGAAAATTATTTCTGAAATGAAACCTACTTAGAGTTTCTTATTCTCAACCTCTATAGAGATGAAAGTCATTTCCTAAAAAACAAAAATTCATTTAATATATTTAATGATTCAAAATACCTGATTGGTGGAAGTATTCCGAGACTAGAAGCCTATGAGTATATAATTTCACAGTTTACTACTAGCTTCTTCAATACAGAAAATCTCTCACTGAATTTACGAAAATATATTCTAGATTCACTTGATAGAGATGCTATTATTGATTCTGTTTGAAAGGCAAATTCGCTCCCTGTATACAACCCTTTTCTCACAAATGAAAATATCGACTCAGAGCCGGATAATGACTATAATTTCGAAGATGCGATTGCAATTCAGGGCTATTATTCAAAAAAAGAGTTACTTAAAAATGCTTTAGAAGCCAACCAGGAAAGCAATAGTTGAAATGTCATTTCAGGAGAAGCAAAACCGACAAAACCTGAAGTCAGCTTACCTGTACAAAGTGATTTAAGTTATATTGTTTCTCCTACTACAAAAAAATATAACTTTATTAGTGAAGATAATGTTCTTATCGAGTGAAGAGTCGATGCATGAGTCGAAAGTGTTTTTATCAATGATTATGAACTTACTGGTTTCTCACCAGGAGATTCTCGTTTCTATTATAGACTTTTAGAATCATATGACTTTATCGCTCCTGGGGAAAATGTATATAAAATATACTTTTCAAAGTGAGGAGAAAAAACATTCATAGAAGAGTTTGTATATATATATAATTCTGATAGTGATGAACTTGCAAATATCAGGGATAATTACTTTCAAGAACCACAAGAAACAGAAAGCTCTCAGCAGGAGGAAAACTCACAAGAAGATTCTTCAGCTTGAGAAGCTCTCACAAATTTAAGCACAGCTCAAATACAGGCTTTAGATGATGGTTTTTACTATAATGCTGAAGGGGAACCATTTACTATATCTCTCGTATATTCTCAAAGTGATGCAGAGCAAGAACTTGTCGCAAACGCAATGATTGCTCAAATTGAAGCAGCATGAATCAAAGTAGAAAAAAAATCTATGTCACTGTGAGATATTACTGCTGGGCTGAGAGCTGAAACACTGGAATATGACATGATGCTGCTTGGAATAAATCTTTGATTCCTTGAGGCGGATATATTTCCATACTTTCATTCAAGCCAAGTTCAAAATGGATATAATATCGCAAATTATAAAAAACTCAGTCTTGATATACTTCTTGAAGAACTAAAATCAAACAGACTCTCTCAAACAAAGCAAGAAGAGCTCACAGAAAAAATGCTTGAAATATTTAGAGATGAGGCAATTATTTATACTCTCTACACTCCTAAGATTGAGCTGCTGATTGATAGAAATATAAAGAACTTCTCACTCCCTGAATATCTTCCTGATAGCACATTTAGGTATTATCCACTTACAAAAAGTTATCTCTCAGAGAAAAAAATTATAAGTGGTGAAAATAAAAATATGTGATGATTTATTCGTTTTGTCTTCTCAAATCTGTTTAGTAAATAAATATAATGAACCAGTCATTCACAGAAAACATACTCAATCCTAGCCTTGAAGTCATAAAAAATGATACAAAAATAAAATATTTTTATTTTTTTCCAGGCACTATGTCTGTGATATTTTTATCTGTTTTGTTAGTGTATCAGGTAGTATATACCTACGTCGTACTTCTCTGAAATAAAGACGCGCTCGTACAAATAGTATTAGATATATTTCACTCTCCTTACGCAAATACACTCATAATTATCTCAGCTGTTTTTGCTATTTTCTATGTTATTCTTACGCCAATTTTTGAGGGAGGACTCATTCGTTATATACAAACTCGTTCACAGTGAGAAGCAAGTAGATCGGATGCTATATGATTTTGAATAGTAAGGTTTTATGCTCTGTTTGAATATAATAATATATTCAACATGTTTAAGCTTATGAGTATCGTCAATGGATATCTCTTTACGCTGCGATTCTTATGACTTGAGTACTTGCAGAGTATTAGTATACTTTTTACTATCGCATTCTTTTTTTCTATTATTCTCAATATTCTTATTGCCTATGCAAGATATGAGATTGTTCTTGAAAATAAGTCAGTATTTTCAGCTATAGGGACTTCTTCTCAAATTGCCTTGCTCAATATAAAAACTACTATGCGACTCTATGTGCTTATGTTTGTCATGAATGTAAAAGTCATCATAAACTTTTTTATTTTTCTAATATTCCCTATTCTCAGTGCTCTGATAGTTTGATATATTAGTTCTCAGACCTATGCAACTATTGCGCTTGTCATACTCTGATCTATATTTGTATTCCTCTTACTGGTGCTTTGATATTTAGCTGCAGTGCTCGAGGTATTCACAACAGCTATTTGGTTTTATGCCTATAAAGAAGGAAAAGAAAAATATGATAGTATTTCACAATAAAAAAAGAAGGAAATCATTCCTTCTTTTTTTAGTTAATATTTGAGTAGCTATCAAAATGTTTTTCATAGTATTTTCTCATATACTCCAGATTTTGTAGAACCCTTTCTGAGTTTCCTACTCATATCTCTTTGGGATTTACTTTGAGTGTAATAAATCAAGAATATCCTGTAGTTTTCAGCTTCATCAGAAAGCTTTCAAGTGGCATATAAGAGATTCCTCCTCCAGATCAACCTGGAAGTATACCCCGCTTCATGCCATGTTTATCGGAAAAGAATATATTTTTTATAGAGCTTCCAAGTATTCATTGCGCTTTTATGATATCCATACTCGATGAGCTATCTACCGCAAGTAAATCAAGGGTTGTATCTCAGGTCACTGATTTGATTTGGGTAAACGTCGCGTTTCTATATTCAGGAATGACAAAAAAAAGAAATTTTGGTTCAACGTTTTGTACACAAATACTTATGTGTGTATCTTTTTTTATTTTTGCGAGGAGTGGACCAAACCATTTTGTATCTTTGTCCATGATATGTGGTGGAGATACTGTTACGAGTTGAACCGATAACTTCTTTGCCATCAGCATAATCTTTTCAAGTTTTTTCTTCCCCATTTCTTTACTTGGAGCCGTAAGTGAAAGAACTGGTAAATCAAACATTTGTGTCAGCTCATAAATATAATCTTCGTCCCAAAGATCATAGTTCAAACTTCCAAGGGCAATATCAATCCCTACATATCCTGATTTTTTTGCAAAATCAAAAATTCTATGCAGACCATATCAGGTTAAACTTGCAGTTGATAAAAGAAGCATATGCTTTCTATTAAATTACTATTAGTCCTAGAATAGCATAAAAAAAGAAGATATTCAAAAAATACCCTCTTTTTTCTGCTTGCAAAAGCTATTTTTTATCAAATTACTGTTTTTCCTCCCATAAACGGCACAAGAACTTCTGGTATTCGTACTTTCCCCTCTTCTGTTTGATAGTTTTCTATTATTGCTATCAGACATCGTGATAAGGCAATAACTGTACCATTAAGAGTATGAACGAATTCTTTTTTTCCTTCTGAGTTTACATATTTTACTCCGAGTCTTCGAGATTGAAATTCTCAGATATTACTACAACTTGTCACTTCTCTATATTGATCTTGAGCAGGCATCCAAGCTTCTAAATCATATTTTTTCATAGCTGGATTTCCCAGATCTCCACTACATACATTTACTTTTTGGTATGGAATTTTGAGTGACTGCCATACCTCTTCTTCGATTTGTACCATCGTATTATGCATTGATGCAGATTCTTCTGGTTTACAAAATACCACCATTTCTATTTTTTCAAATTGATGTCCTCTGAGAATTCATTTTGTATCTTTTCCATAACTTCACGCTTCTCTTCGAAAACATGGACTATATCCAACATACATTTTTGGTTTTTCAAGGTCAATAGTCTCATTCATATGATATGACGTAAGAGGAATTTCTGAAGTACCAATCAAATAAAGGTCATCTTCTCCAGGATTTACCGCATACACACCATCCTCTCCTGCAGGAAGAAATCCTGTTCCGAAAAGAGAAGCTTCCTTCACCATATATGGTGGAATCATAAACTCAAAACCTTTTGCACTTAAAACTGAAATTGCATAATTAATAATAGCCATATTTAAAAGAGCTAATTCTCATTTGAGATACCAAAATCGAGCCCCAGCAACTTCTGCTCCTTTTTCAAGATTCATCCAATCATGCATTTCTCAGAGTTCATAGTGTGCTCTTGGAGTAAAATCAAACTGAGTTTTATCCATGAAATATTCCTCAGCCCTATTCGCTGTATCATCATTTCCAATGGCTGCAGACGGATCAAGGAAATTAGGAAGTCTATGGAGTGTATAGAGATATTTTGACTCTAGATCTTTAAAGCTTTCTTCAAGAGATGATATTTCATCTCAGAGCACTTTCATCTCAGCTATTTTTGTATTTTTTTCTTCATCTTGAAGAGTTGGAATTTCCTTTGAAACAATATTTTTTTTATTTCTCATTTCATCAATTTGTTGAGCAAGCATATTTTTTTGTGATTCAAGCTCTAAAAATGCATCGAAATCTATTGAAAGGTTTCTGTCTTTAATATTTTGTTTATATGCAGCTACATCTGCTTTCGCTCGTTTGAGATCTATCATAAAAATTATATAAGTTAATAAGATTTTTTTAGCATCATTTTGGCTTCTCTATCGAGGCTACGCTCTTTGAGTGTTTGCTTCTTTTGGTAGGACTTTTTCCCTTTTGCGAGTCATACCTCGACCTTTATAAGTCATCCTTTGAGATACACTTGGAGGGCAAGAAGTGTATACCCTCCCTCTTTGAGTTTCGAGCCATAATAGATTATTTTTTTTCTGTGAAGCAAAATTTTTCTTGGTCTTTGTGTATCAACTGAACTGGAAAAAGGAAGAAATTTCCAAGCTCCAATATGAGCTTGTTTCAAAAATAATTCCCCATTTACTACCGAAATATAGGATCACTTCAAATTAATATGTTTCTGGCGAACAGATTTTACTTCGTGCCCTAAAAGCTCGATACCTGCTTCTTGGGTTTCGAGCACATCATAGTCAAAATATGCTTTTTTATTTTTGGCTAATTGCATAATAATTATTCGAAAATTTCTTTTTGAGCAGCGATAACTTCACTATGTGACATTCCTTTTGTTTTCCAATCCCAAGCCATATAATCTCCAAAATCATAGCTTCCAGCAAGATCTACATTATATGGATTTTGCATTACAGCAAAATGCAGATGGAAATCATCGTATCATGCTTCAGGAACACCTGAAACTCATGTTTTTCATAAGATTTCACCACGAGACACAAAATCTCATTCTTTGAGATCTGATACAATTTCATCTAAGTGACTATAAAATACAACATCTCACTTCATAGTTTTGAGCCATACTTGATTCCCTCGTAGAATATCCAGATTCTTTAACTTTTGAGAGTCTCCTATATTTTCTCCATATACTATTTGTGAAAAATTTGAATCATTGAATCATGAAACAATTCTTACAATATATCCATCATCCAGCGCTGCAACATCTGATCGAAATGGTGAGTCAATATCCCATCCTCTATGAACTCCATCAGTATATGATGCTCGATATGGTCTTGCCGTATTAGGTATTTTATGTGCTAGCTCTGAAATGTTATATCATGGAACAGGAGAGCTGTATTTTTTCCCTCTTGAAACTAAAATCTCTCTTAAAATTTCTCATTTGTAGTTTGCGTCCATATAGCTTCTTTGTCCTCGAAGATATTTAAAATATTGAATCTTTTGTTTTCCCGTATAGTTTTGATAGATTCTATTTTCTGATACAGTCGTAGTAATATCTGAAAGATAGGCTCTGAGAGTATTATTATCAAAATCAATGAAGTTATACTTCATTACATTTTTTGAGAGTAATGTTACCTGACCTGATGCATTTGCGACAATTTGGTTATCAACCTTTAAGACAAAGCTTCCATTTTTACAATCTGGAGCTTGAGAATAATCAAGCTCAAAGAGGTACATGTCTCTATAATTTTCTTCGAAATTATACGAAATATCACACACTGATACAATCTCAGCTCCTGAGATATTTATATTTGATTGAAACACAACATATACTGAATCTAAATCTGGATTATCGAGAAATACTTCGTCACTATTCCCTGACACATAGCGGATTTCATTACTAAACACAATATTTCCTCAAAACACAAATCCGTATCCTCCTACTACCCCAACTATAAGAGTAAAAAGAAGAAGAATATACTTTCACATAAATAACTGCTAACAAATAGAAAATTGGCCTTAATTATATAAAAAAGAGCCTTTCAGGCAAGTGAAAATGGCTCTTTTTTATTTCTGATTTGATGGTTTAAAAACCATCAAATATTCACTGAAATTCTCCGAGTGGATCTGAGTATGCATCTTTCATCGATTGAAGTTCTTGCATCATATATCCAGCTATATTTTTATATTTTGCTTGCTTTGAAAGTGTTTCTGATCTCTGTGACACGACATCAATCGCATCTGCTATCTCAGCATCTGAATATCCTTTATCTTCCAATTTTTCTAAAAAGTCTGTCAGCAGCTCATTAATTCTTTCTCTCAGAGCAAGAGAAAGCGCAAAAGTAGATTCTTTTTTTGTTTCCTTTATTTCAGTTTTATCAGCATTACAAAGTTTATTTTCCACTTTTATAGCGCCTTGCGATTCTCTCACACAGTTATTAGAATATATTTTGTAAACTCCTTCTTTTTTCCCACAAACTGGGACATATTCTTTTGTACATACCTTTTGATCTTTTTCTATGGAAACCTTATTTTCCTGAGATTCTTTATATGTTACATACTCTTTTTTCTCTTCTTTTCTTACAAAATCTTCCGTACTTGTCACGAGTTTTTGTGTTTCACTACAATATCTATCTTTTGAATAATCATCATTCAGTACTACCGCGCAGAGTCTTACGTAGTGATTATTTTTTCAAGCATCAAGTTTAAAGCTATTTTTGAGTTGAAGTCTTTCTCCTACAAAAACAACCGTATCATTTGGATATACTGGATTTTCTTTTGTAGTAGAATATACGAGTTTATACCACTCAAAACCTCTATTTGCTGGAAAATCATCCCAAGATGCCGTTGCAACACCATTTTCTTGTGATACTTTTAAAGAAAAATTGTATGGAATTACTTCCCTTTCTTCCATTTTTAAAGATGTCTTATCTTCACTCCATTTTTCTTCTTCTCCTGCGTATGTATAAGAAAATGATACACACAGTAACAGCATTGTAGCAAGTAAACTCTTCATATTTGAGTATATAATATAAATAAAATACTTGGGAATTATACTGAGAACTTCCTCGAGTATTATAAAAGTCTCTTTCTTTTGAAGAGACTTTTATAGCTTTTATTTTTTAACTTATTTTGTTTTTATATCAAAATTTTTCTTACATCCACATCATTTTTCATCACTAAACATATCCCATCATTCCTCACAAAAATAATTTATAACATAGCACTTTTCTCACAATGCTACATAGTACGATGTCTCTTCAGCTATCTCGTCATAAGATTTTTTGTATTCTTGGAGTTTTGTTCACACATAATATGCTATATTTCATTTGTGAGGCATTTGTATTTGTATATCCCCTAGTCTATTGAGAATTACTGAAATAATACGACTTATTTTTTCATTACTGTATCACTGAGCATCTAATTTTTCAAAAAAGCTTTCTAGTATATTATCTATTCTCACTTCTTCGGTTGATGGAATTTGACTATTTACTTTACAAGCTCATGTATAGAGAAAATACCCATCACTTGCGTCCATCACGCAAGAATTCATATAGGTGGTTGGGAGTGATGGCTGACAGAGAGCTCACTCAGGGCATGAAAATTCTATTTTTCCACATACAGGATTGAAGCCTTGTGTACATTTTTTCTCTACTTTTTTGCATCCACAACCATTTTCATCATCAAAGTGCTGAAATCAATCTTCACAAGTATAAAATGTCTCTCCGCATGATTCCTGAGAATCTGCCACATAATATTTGTTTTCATTTGCTGCGAAACTCTGCTCTAACAATAGTATAACTCACAGAAGCACAAGAGCGATAATCTTTTTCATAGGAAAGCAATTAATAATATAATATAAACTCTAGCCTTTATATCGTTTTAAAGTAACAATACACCAATACAGTAATTTCTGAGATACAAAAATATAGCTTTCTGAAACCTTTCTCGCGTCTGGCGTAAGTTTCATCTTAAAATCTGTCACTCCAGCAAGCTCTGAGCTCTGCTCTCATGGTGTAGCAATTCAGAGAAAATCATAGGTTTTGCATCCTCTTTTTTTCGCATGACAAATTGCGGTCCACTGCAATAGATATGGAGCCATAAGATTTCTATGGCTATTTCCCGATGCACCATAGTAATACAGCGCTGTTTCTCCATCAAAGACAAATATCCCTGCTGCGATAATATTTTCTTCATAATAGGCAAAAAAGAGCTGTGAGTTTTCTATATTCTCAAGAAAGTTCTCATAATATTTCAGCGTATTTCCAGCAAAGTTATCGCGAGAGGTAGTCTCCTGCATTAGTTCAAAAAACTTTTTTGCATTATATGGATTTTTATCGACCTGTTCTACCACGACTCACTTTTTTTCAGCGAGACGAATATTGTATCTTCCCTTTGGCTTCATCGCTGCAAGAATTTCTTCCTCACTTTTTGCGAGATCAATTACGGCAGTATATGGTGGGATAAATTTCTTATAATAACCTTGCTTAAAATACTCTCTATCACCTAGATGAGCATTAAGATTTTCGTTGTAATCTAGAGTTTCAATCTGCGCAAAAAGACAGTTCTCCTCTTGGCAGAGCTGTTTGAGGTTTTCCTCCAGTCTTTGGTCAATTTCTCACTGAAAACCAATAACGAATAATCCAAATTTTCACAGTGCAATACTCCTCTTTTCGACAAATACTTGAGTGGTATTTACTGAATTATAATTCATTTCAAGGACAAAATATTCTTCACTTTGTCAGCTTTTTACCAGCATATTCTGCCATGATTCTGATTGCCAAATAGACATATTTTTTTGTTACATTATGTAGATAGTCTGATTGTATTGATTTTAACTGATATATAAAGATAATGAATCTATATTTTATCTCTCAAAAATAAAAAATGGATACCAACCTCAATCTTGCAGTACTTATTGATGGAGATAATATTCCCTCAGCCTACATCTCAGAAATGATAGAAGAAATTACGAAATACGGGAATCCAACTATCAAGCGAATCTATGGAGATTGGACACGTCCTGGCCTTGGGAAATGGAAAAATCTCTTACTGGAAAATGCCATCACTCCAATCCAGCAGTATGGATATACAACAGGAAAAAATGCTACTGACAGCGCGATGATCATCGATGCGATGGATATTCTCTACAGTGAAAAAGTACAGGGATTTTGTCTCGTATCATCAGACAGCGACTTCACTAAGCTGGCCACTCGCCTGCGTGAAGCAGGACAGCTCGTCATCGGAATTGGTGAGAAAAAGACTCCGAATCCCTTTGTCGTAGCCTGCGATAAATTTATCTATATTGAAATCCTCAAAAAACAAACAGAAGAAAATAAATGAGTTTCAGTGTGAGTCGATACTATCTGAGAAAAAGAAATTTCTCTCATTCGCTCAACTATCAACGATATCTCAGATGAAGAGGGATGGGCATTTCTCGGAGATGTCTGAAATCTCATCCAAAAGAAACGACCAAGTTTTGATGCGCGTAACTACGGTTTTGAGAAGCTCACTCCCCTCATCGTTGCAACAGGAAAATTTGAAATTGAGCAAAGAGACAATGCCAAATCACGATTTAAGCTGATTTATGTCAGAAATAGCACAGAAAAAAAGGTTTCTGGAAAAAAACGAAAAGTTATGAGAGATGAGTAATAATAAAATTTAAATTTAGAATCTATGTGACCAGACGAAAATACTCTTTTCCCTCTTGATGGATACAATAAACTGTGTTTTTTAAAAAATATAATAAAAAATCCGAATATAGTAGTATGAGATTATACCTATTATGATGACTTTGATAATGTAGAAAATTTTGAAAAAAATGTAAAATATCATTTTGATTTCATAGGTGACAAGCTCATAATCTGAAAATTTTGTATGATAGCTTCATGAGTGAGCTTTATTATGAACGGAGCGAACCATCTCACAAACTCTCTTTCAAGCTACCCCTTTGCAATTTTTGGAGAAGATTGGAAAACTGCTATGGAATGAAAATCATATCCAAATAAGTGAGATACTATTGTATGAAGCGATGTATGGATTTGATACAATGTTACTATTATGCCGTGAATACATATCTGAGATGGAGCTATTATTGCAGCTAATTCTACCGTTGTAAAAAATGTTCTTCCCTATACAATAGTCTGATGAAATCCCGCAACAGAAATTAAACAAAGATTTTCTCAAGAAAAAATCGACACCCTCTTAAAACTTCAATGGTGGAATTGGCCTATTGATAAAATATCTCAGAATGTTCAAAATTTAACAGGAGATGATATTGAGAAGCTTTGAGACAAATAACAAAAAACTATGAAATTCATAATCATACTATGACCTCAAGCTGTTGGGAAAATGACTATTGGATTTGAGCTCGAGAAATTAACATAAATTCCTCTTTTTATAATCACATGATTATAGATATGGTACATAAAGTTTTAGGCTATAGCACGGAAAAAGGAAAATAACTTATTTCATATTTCTCTTTTCATACATCAAAAAAATAAAATAGTAATGTATTAATTTTTAAAATTATATATATGAAAAATTACAAAATTATAACTACTCATTCATTTTGGTTTCCAGAAACACTTAGAGCAAATACCGAAAAAATTATAAATGAAAAAGTACAAGACGGTTACGAAATCCTACATGTTCAATTTTGATTTAATGGTTGGTGGATTCCAACAAGCTATATAACCATAAGAAAATAAAAAACACTTCCTCAGAAGTGTTTTTATTATGAAATAATTATTGCCGAATAATAGTAAATGTTCCTGTTTGTCCCATTACTGTTATCTCAATTACGCGAGTCTGTCATGGACTTGGAGCATCTGCTTGTATCTGTGTTCCGTAGGAAATATTTCCCGAAGCAGCTTGCCCTCCACCTGATGTTTGCGCTGTAGGATTTCATCCTCATGAAAGCGTAAAAGGTGTTGGATTCTCCAGTGTTGGAAGATTTTTCCAAGCAGAGAAAATTCTCCCAGCATAATTCACTGTTTGTGTTCAAAAATCTAAATCTAAAACTACTTCTGGAGCAGCTCATCGAATAGCTGTAAAGCTCAGAGTATGTCCTGGTATAGTGACTGTTGCAGTGTATGAACCTCACACAGGTGGAGTATCTACTTCTATATTGGTTCCATCTCTGATAACTCCGCTCGTTCCTCTGGTAAGTGTCCCATTAATTGAGACTGTTGGATTTCCCTCTCAAGAAAGAGTGAAAGGAATATCCTCATTAAAATTAAATTCTGGAAACATAGTTACGAGATCAAAATATGCAGATCTCACTTTTGTTTGAGTGGTATTGTATGGGACTGTCTCATCTGGAAATGATGAAGCGACTCATCACGTTCCATCGAAATCACAATAAGTACGTACTTCTCCATTCCCATCTGAGTCAACCATATAGTATCCACTCCCATTTGCTCCCCCAGTTTGTTTAATTCTTTCACAACTTGAATTCGGATTTACTGCTGCAAGTACTCATCCAGTTCCAGTCACAGAATCAGTATCTGTAAAATGAGCAGTAAACTCATCTGTTTCATGTACTACATCAAATGCTGTAGAAGCGAATTCTACTAACTGTTGAATAGGAGTATTCGTCCCTGCTTGGGTTAATATTCAGAGTTTTTTTCCATATACACGTGGATATCTGTCTTCGTAATTTACAGCGTATAGATTATTATTCTGAAAACTAATAACTGATTCAGCCTCTTCCATCATAGCCATGAGCTGAAAATATTTTCTATTTTTACTGAGATAATAGCTATAGTATTCATCATCTTTTGGATCTTTTCCACCATTTGTATAATCTATTGTTTCCAGCACATCTTGTCAGACATTTCCTTGATAGCCTATAAGACTTCACGAAGAGTGTACTTCTACATAATCATCTGGAAGTGGGAGTGACTTATTCGCTGCATATACTTGAAGCGAATCTCCTATCTTTACTAATTGGGAAATTCTATTTGAGTCCCTAGCTCAGGTAAGGTATCATGAGTACGAAACAAAACCAACAGTCGAGAGAATTCAAACTATGGTGATTACCACTATTAATTCTACAAGCGTAAAAGCTCTTATGCGACTATTTAGCATATCATAATATTATTGTATTAGTTAAAATTTAGTATAATAATAAATATATGACTTTCAAATATAAAAATTAAAAAATGCTTTTTTATGCCCAAATTACATAATACTCAAATTATAAACACCTACCACTCACTTCCTCCCATATTTTTCGCTCTTCAAAATCCAGAATACTCAGAAAATCCAGAGTGTGTTTTATATAATTCGGAGCTTGCAAAAGAGCTGTGAATAGAAAATCTCATACCTGCTGATAATGCTCATAACCTGCTCTCTGGAAATATTCTCCCAGAGTGAGCGAATCCTATTGCGCAGGCCTATGCTGGCCATCAGTTTGGACATCCAAATATGCTCTGAGATGGCCGAGCTCTGCTCCTCGGGGAATGGAAAACACCAAAGTGAAAACTTGTTGATATTGTGTTAAAAGGAAGTGGAAAAACTCCTTTCTCTAGAGGTGGTGATGGACGAGCAACTTTGCGCGCGATGCTGCGAGAATATCTTATAAGTGAAGCGATGCATGGACTTTGAATCAATACATCAAGAAGTCTCGCTGTAATTAAAACGTGAAATGATGTTTATCGCGAAGGTAATGAAGACTGAGCAATTCTTACGAGAATCATGAGCTCACATATCAGAGTGGGAACTTTTGAATTTGCGAAACATTTTTGATCACAAAGCGATATGAAAGCGCTGATAGATTATACTATTCAGAGACATTATCCAGAACTAGAGAAGCTTCAAAATCCAGCTCTCTGACTCTTGCAAAAAGTTATTGACCGTCAAATCTCTCTCGTCTCTGAGTGGCTGCGAGTCGGATTTATTCATGGAGTGATGAATACGGATAATACGAGCATTTCCTGAGAGACTTTTGATTATGGGCCTTGCGCGTTTATGAATCAATTTAATAAAAACCAAGTCTTCAGCTCGATAGATACTCTTGGCAGATACGCTTTTTGAAATCAAGCAAATATTATTCTTTGGAATCTCTGAGTATTTGCACAGACTCTTTCTGATTTCATCGATGCAGAAACTCTAAATAAAGTTATCTCTCAGACGTGAGAGCATATGCATAGCAGCTGGCTTCAGATGATGCGAAAGAAACTTGGAATACCTAATGCTCTCTCCAAAGATGAGCCACTTATCAAAGAACTCCTCTCTTGGATGCAAGACAACAAAGCTGATTATACCAATACTTTTTTATACATTTGATGAAATTATAAGATTCCAAATAATGAAATATACGAAGATAAGAGATTTATTTCTTGGCTCAATATATGGGAACAAAGAGTATGAGACAGAGAAAGCGCTCAGGAATCTATGAGGCACTATAATCCAGTATATATTCCTCGTAATCATATCGTCGAAGAGGTATTAGAAAAAGCCCTAAATTGAGACTATAATGACTTTCATGCATTTTTAGAAATATGAAAAACTCCCTATATATATAGGGAGAATACTGAAAAATATATGAATGCTTTGGAAGGATTTGATGAGCAGTATAAAACCTACTGTGGAACCTAGTCTCAAATCTCTATTTTTTCTCCTCCAAATTTTGGCTTCACTCAAAAAATAATATCGAGCATCATTTTGACTCTCGCAAGTCTCTCACGTACCCAGACTCTTGGAGCTAGTCTGACAGGGACATCTTTTGCTGGATATCAGATAGCCTCAATTCCTTGGCTTCTTGCAAGATAGAGTGCACGCTCTAGGTGAAATCTTTGGGTTATTATAGTATAGCGTGATTGTTCAAATATTTTTTCTGCTCTCACGATAGAATCAAGAGTCCGAAAGCCAGCATAATCTGCATATATTTTCTCATCAGGAATTCACATTTCTATCAGATCTCGCTTCATCGTATCTGGTTCATTATACTCTGGAGTACCGTTGTCACCACTGACAAGTACATACTCTATTTTTTTTGCATCATAGAGCTGTTTTACAGCATCCAGTCTATAGACATAAAAGAGATTTCTTCTTCCATCTGCGATATATTTACTCGTTCATAGGACCAGCCCTACTTTATTATCTGGAATAGATTCTACGCTCGTAAATATTTTAGTTTTTCCGTATGAATTTATCAGCATATCACTCACAATGACTGCCGAAATACTCACCACCAAACATATTAAAAGTGCTATCATTGTTTTTTTAAACATCTAATAATTTCACATTACTCAAATATTATTTCTCTAAATGATTAATAGCGGCTCCTGTAATTTTTCTTCCTCTTGGAGTTCGTTCTATAAATCCAATTTGCAGCAGATACGGTTCTACGACATCTTCAAGGGTTGCTTCTTCTTCCCCGAGTGTTGAAGCGAGTGTGCCGAGTCCTACGGGTCATCCTCTAAATTTTCGCAGGATATTCTCAAGATATTTACGGTCAAGATAATCCAGTCACTTTTCGTCGATTCATATATCTGTAAAAATCTCTCTGAGTGTTTCTTTCTGAGAAATATCCTTTCCAATCGTATGATAGTCTCTCAGGATCTTGAGAAGTCTATTGGCAATTCGAGGAGTTCCTCTCGATTTTCCTGCCACAATGCTGAGTATCTCATCAGAAAGCTGAAATCCAAGCATTTCACAATTATTTCCCAAAATCGTAGCGATATCCGTCGTATTATAAAAATCGAGCTTTAGTACATTTCCAAATCTGTCTCTGAGTGGTGAGCTAAGCGCTGAGAGTCTCGTAGTTGCTCATACAAGCGTAAATGGCTTGACTGGAAGCTTCACACTTTGAGCCCCAGTTCCTGATCCCACCATTATATCGAGCTGAAAATCCTCCATTGCCGTATAGAGTATTTCCTCTACCTGTGGCCGAAGACGATGAATCTCGTCAATGAAGAGAATATCTCCCTCCTCGAGGTTTGAGAGAATACTCACGAGATCTGACTGCTTTTCAATGGCAGGCCCTGAGGTGGTTCTCAGATGAGACTCCATCTCATGGGCGAGAATATTTGAAAGCGTCGTCTTTCCCAGTCCAGGAGGCCCATAAAACAGGACATGTTCTAAAGGATTTTTTCTGATTTTTGCTGAAGAAATAGCAACGCTCAGATGCTTTTTTATTTGTGACTGACCTATATAATTTTCGAGCGCTTTGGGCCTAAAAGCATTTTGCGCCTGAAAAATATCTGAAGACTTTTCCTCAGGGGTTACAACTCTCGATGATTGGGTGGTATTATCTTTTTTAGAAGAAGAAATCATAAATATATAGCTGAATTAATTTCCTTTATCATACGAAGCATTCTCAGAAAAACAAGAAAAAATTTGCAATCGAGTATAGAGTGTATATAATTCCAAATGTATATGTCATACAGAGATAAATATACGATACTTTATTAGCTTATTACGTTGGATTATGGCAATGGATTTAAACAAGGTTCAAATTATTGGACGAATTACTCAGGATATCGAACTGAGACAAACCCCAAATGGACAAAGTGTGACAACTCTTTCTATCGCAACAAATAGAAACTGGACTGATGGAGCTGGGATGAAGCAAGAACAAGCTGAATTTCACAATGTAGTTTTGTGGGCAAAGCTCGCTGAAATTGCAGGTCAATATCTTGCAAAAGGTCGAAGAGTTTATATAGAATGAAGACTGCAAACTCGCAGCTGGGAGGCGCAAGATGGTTCAAAAAGATATAGAACCGAAATCATAGGTGAAAATATGATCATGCTTGATGGAAATAGCTCAGATACTCCTGGAAATAATTCTCCGAAAATGGATAACACTCCTGGAAATGACACACCAGCTATCAAAAAATCTGCTCCAAAACAAGAAGAAGAAATCTCAGTTGAGGATCTCCCATTCTAATTTTCATACATATAAAAAAACTCTCCTGGTTGGAGAGTTTTTTTATTAAAAATTCTTGAGTTCAAATGTATTTTCTCAAGCGGTGAGAATAACACTTTCCCCTTGCCACTTTATCGAATCTATTGCTTCTTGCGTATTATAGATCACTTTTCTGTTTTTTGTTTGCGGGTTATATCTCAGGATGAGATTTCCTCACTCACTTAGGTCAAAGTTTTCTTTCTTTTTTATTTCATCTTTGTAAATTATTCCGATAATATCGTCTCCTGCATAGACATAATCTCTAAATAAATACTGGAACTCAGAAGTACTTTCTCAAGAGTTATATATAAATGCACCTTTTTCTGTTACCACAATATATTCTTCTATAACTCTTCATTTTTTTATATATTGTATCACGATTTGGTATGGCAGTTTGTGTACAGATTTTTGCGATGAACTATATATGAATGTATCTTTTCAAAGTTTTATATACAGGTCGTCACTTCCTGATATATCATCTACTAAAACTTCTGATTTCGGCACTTTTGGAAACTCAGAAATCGTAATCTCCTGCTCTGGAGTTTGAAGTATCATCTTCAATGAATCACCAAGTTCTTCAAAGACCATTTTCCCACTATTTTGCAGATTAAAACTTGCATAGTAGCGATTTTCTTCACGGATACGAACTACTTTTTCCTGCATAGTTTCTGGATAATCAATCAGAATAACAGGCTCTAAAATGACCTTTTTTTCAAGATTTATGTAGAGTTCTTCTCGTCTTCTTGATGTTATTTTTACGGGAACAACTTGTGGATTATATCCAGATTTACTCACCGTGATATTATACTCAAATGGCGATACATCTGTGATGATACATATTTCATCTTGGCAATCCTTAGAAAATTTTGTTGCGGTAGACTTAGAGAAAAGCTCAACTGTATATTCTGTTACATTTGTATTTACTACTAACGTAGCGGTATAATACACAAAAAAATATAGGTATGCAAGAACCAGAGCTCATATGGCTCATATGAGTATGAAGAGAGCATAGAGTTTTCGTAACATATGTAATAATTAAGAATATGCTTCTAGTGTATAGATAGCAGGAAAATTTGCAAAGCATAAATTCATCACTATTCTTGAAAATATAACACATAAATACCGACAAATAATGCTATTAGACTGAAGAAAAATTGCCTGAGAAATATATGAAGATCTCACAAAAAAAATACAAAATATTAAAACAAAACCATGCTTGTGAGCAGTGCTCGTATGAGAAAATGCTGCGAGTCTGAGATATATAGCTCAAAAACGAAAATTTGCGCAGCAAATATGAATGGATTTTCAGCTCTTTCAATTTCCAATCAGTATAAGCCAAGAAAATCTTATAGAAGAAATTCAAAGCCTAAATAATAATTCTGAGGTTTCTGGATATATCGTTCAGCTTCCTTTGCCAAGTCATATCAATCCAAATGATATTATATCAGAAATAAGCCCTGAAAAAGATGTTGATTGATTTCACCCTGTGAATATATGAAAAATAACGATTTGAGATACGGGCTGATTTGCTCCTTGTACCCCAGCATGAATCATGAAAATATTTAAATATTATAATATATCTCTGAGCTGAAAACATGTCGTTATTCTTGGAAGAAGTAATATCGTCTGAAAACCTCTTGCACTCATGTGTATAAATGCTGGAGCAACAGTGACTTCATGTAATTCAAAGACTCCTCAAGTATCAGATTTTACACAAAAAGCAGATATAATAGTGTGTGCAACAGGACAAAAACACATACTGACTGCCGATATGACGGATGAAAAAACTGTTATTATTGATGTATGATTCTCTCTAGAAGACGGGAAAATCTATGGAGATGCTGACTTTGAAAATATCTCGAGGCAAGGAAATGCTATCACTCCTGTACCTGGCGGAGTAGGTCCAATGACGGTAGCCATGCTCTTATCTAATACCTATCTCGCACATGAACGAAGCTCGAAAAAATAATCTTAACATTGCTATTTCCTTGCTATGTATCCTCATATCTTTTTTTCTTTGATATATGTACGCACAAAGAGAGTGAGCACTTAGGTATATGCAAAAATCAGAAGAAAAAATTTATATTGATATAACTCGCAGTAGCAAAAATATTACTATTAAACAGGCTCCTGAAAACGTATATTTTCGAGTTGATGGGACACTCTTACAAAGCGGCAGCATCGATTTAAAATAAACTGCAGAATTTTTAGAAAAAAATTTTGACACTCCACAAATTTTTTATACAATACCCAAGCTTTATTAGATGCGGGTGTAGCTCAATTGGCTAGAGCATCTGCCTTCCAAGCAGAGGGTTGTGGGTTCGAGTCCCATCACCCGCTCCATTAAAACAAAGCACTAACTTAGAATTTAGAATTTACTTAAATTCTAACCCTCTAAGTTTTTTTATTAGAAAATTCCGGGGACTGGCGCAATTGGCTAGCGCACACGCTTTGGGAGCGTGGGGTTGTGAGTTCGAGTCTCGCGTCCCCGACCATTGTTTTTATATTTAAGGGTGTATAGCTCAGTTGGTTAGAGCGCACGACTGATAATCGTGAGGTCCCAAGTTCAACTCTTGGTATACCCACCATGTAAACAATCAAAAAAACACTGATACATCATCAGTGTTTTTTTATTATATTTTGTAAAAATATACAACAAAAAAGCTTCTCAAAAGAGAAGCTCTTCAGCTCAATGTAATATTAGTCTTCTGATGGAAGAAGTACGCTATCAATTACAAATGTTACTCAGTTAGATGAAATAACATCAGCTGTTTGAATCTCAGCTCCATTTACGTACCACACATTATCTACATACGTAATTTCAAGATCTTGACCTTCAACAGTTGTAAGCATCATTCCATCTTCTAAATCAGCAGAAGTATATGATCCAGGAACTACATGATAGGTAAGAATTTGTTGAAGTCCTTCTTTATTTTCTGGCATAAGAAGTGTATCTACTGTCCCTTCTGGAAGTGCATCAAATGCAGCGTTTGTCGGAGCAAAAACCGTAAATGGTCCTTCACCTTTTAGTGTTTCTACGAGATCAGCAGCTTGTACTGCAGCAACAAGAGTTGTTACATTGTCTGCATTCATTGCATTATCTACGATATCCAATGATGGTACCATCATTGCTCCTCCAACCATTACTCCTTCTTCATCATCCATATTATCCATGTCGTCCATGTCATCCATATCTGAATTCATATCATCTTGAGTCTCAATCGCTTCATTTGTATCGACAGTAACATTTGTATTCGTATCGTCCATATCTGTACAAGAAGCTAAAGCAAGAGTTGCTATCACAAGTAAACCTATAGTTGTTTTCATAATTTTAAATTATGTAAGTAAATAGAAAGCTAGTTATTATTCACTTTCATAACTACTATTATATCTAAAAAATGTATGAGAGATGTATGCTATATATATTATTTATATTCTCACAATAGTAACTTAATTTTTTCAGCCTTTTCAAAATGATCGAGCTTATGGTCTGAAATCCACCAAGTAGCAACTTCTTGTAATAACTCTGAATTATCATTTTTATTTTTAAAAAAAGCATAAAAAGAAAGTCCAACGGATGGACCTTTCTTTTCTATTTTTTGATTGCAGATACTTATAGCTTTTTCTCGAAATATTTTATTCATATTATTTTAAATCGAGATACTGATCTATTCTAATCTGCCAAACAAATTCATCCACATGGGAAACAAGAATCATACCACCTTGGAAGGCATCTAAAGCTTTGGCAATAACTGGAATATGCCTAAAATTAATATGATTTGTTGGTTCATCAAGTATAAGAATTCCTGGCTTTAAGAAAACGAGTCTGCAAAATGCAACAAGTCCTTTTTGACCTTCTGAGAGATTTCCTATCTGAGTTTTCATAATTTCTCCATTAATAAGAAATCCTGCAGCTTTTGATCTGAGATCTTGTTCTGTCATTTCCTCAGCAGCTTCTCGGAGACAATCGTACACTGTTTGATTGAAATCTAGATTTGAAAAATCTTGCCTGTAATATCCTATTCTTACTCCATCAGTGAGTTCTACCCCATCTTCAGCTCCGTTTACAATTTTTTCAAGCAGTGTTGATTTTCCGATTCCATTCGGCCCAGCCAATAACAGGTGGTCGTCTTTTCTGAGCTCAACATTTTCCTGTCTCACTACCACTTCATCGTTTTCAATAATATGAACAGAGTTTATCTTGAGAAGTACTCCCCCAATATTTTCCTGCATAGGAATAACAAAATCCTTTATAGCCTTATCCTCTTTTCTATTATCTACCATATCATCTTCGAGTTCTTCTGCTGCAGCTTTCAGCTTCTTTGCTACAGCTCGGAGTTTCCCTCCTTTATGAGCAAACTCATTTGCTTGTTCTTTTTTTGCAATCGCCTCTTTTTTGAGTCTGGCATTTTCCATATTATCTTTTTCTATTTTTCTTTTTACTTGTTCAACTACATCATAGTAATCCCCTACATATTGCTCTACTTTCTTAGTATGTACGTCGAGATAGAGGACTCCATCAGTAAAGCTATTGAGGAAATCCGCATCATGGGAAATAACAAGAACCGTCTTTTTATAGTCTTGGAGAAATTGTGTTAAATGCCAAATTCCTTCACTATCAAGATTGTTCGTTGGTTCATCTAGCAGGAGAATATCTGGATCTTGGATAAGGGCTGCAGCCAAGAGAAGCCTTGCTTGCTGACCTCCTGAAAATGCTGATATTTTTTTATCAAGGGGAGCTTTGAGATTCACCACTTGAAGTATTTCGCCTATTTGTTTGTCGATGTTAAATACACTGTCATCTGGATAATACTTTCTAAAGAATTCACTCACTGTAAGCTCTTTATCTTCTGGAAGTACCACCTGATATCCTGTTGCAATAGTCGCTTCTTTCGGAGTATTAATAACTCAAAGCGTTTGTTTTAAACTTCCATTTATAAGCTTAAAAATAGTAGATTTTCCAGCTCCATTTTGTCCCATGATGGTGATTTTTGATCCTTTTCGGACATTGAAACTCACCTCCTCTAAAATTGGTTTACGAAAATCATAGTGAAAATCAACTTCTTTAAAACTAATTACTGTTTCATTACTTGTTGCCATTTCTGCATTTTTTATGAATAAATCGCGTGGATTATAGAGAAAAATTAATATTTCTCAAGTTTAAACTCTTTTGAATACATCTCATGAAAACTCTTGAATAATGAAGCACATATTAGCTTCAATAGAGTATTATAAATATGCAAGATAAAAAAAATAATATTGCCTTTACAGTGGGGATAAGAGCATATAATAGAAGTGTTTTTTATCTTTAATTATTTGTATGAAAAAAATAGTAGTATCTATTGCCTTACTCATGTCCATGTGAATGAGCACAAGTGTCAGTTTTGCAGGCGGTGAAATGATGATGGAGGATAGTTATAATCCTTATTATGAGCCACAGTTACGTTTAGAGAGTCTTTTAAATGCTACCAAAGATAGAACTATAAAAAAAATCTTTGAAGATAATTTCGAAATGATTGCCCAAAATACAGTATATGAAAACTATGAGTATAATTCACTGCATTTTGAAAATAAGCAAGTAAGCTATTCTCTCTTTATACCACAAAAATTACAATCAAAAGTAAGAAATATAACCGTAGAAATAAAAAATAGCTTTGTAGATTATCTCGTACCATTTGAAGATGCAAAGATAATGAATAATGATATTCCTGTAGAGCTTGAGATAAATGTGAGTGAATATGAATGAGAAACTATTTCTGGAAACATTGATATCTCTAAAGATATGTTTTGAGAATTAGCAGAATTTTGAAACTCCTTTACACTCCAGGCATATATTACCCTCTCTGATAGAACTATTGTTCCATATTCACAGCTGGGTTATATCTATGTCTATGGTAACTGAATTGAATGAATCAAAACAAGCCTTTCAAATGCATACTATAATTCACAAATCAATATCTGATATCCAGATATTCAAAGATTGTTACAAACAGCCTTTTCAAAATTAGAGCAAGAATCTGCTTCTACAGAAATCTATCTTTCTACTCTTGCAAAGATAGAAGAAAAAGCGAATATAATGATAGAGAATTATACTCAAATTTGAGATACAATTGCAGAAAATGTCACCAATGAAGAGACCTTTCAAGATAATATAGAAATGTATTGAAAAAATATGATGAAAATTAATACTCTGAATGATGCCCTCTGGCAAATACGAACAGAAATTGAAACACGAAAATCTGTAGATATCATCGATGAATTATTTTCTGATTACCAGTAAAATAAAAACCTTAGCTTTGCTAAGGTTTTTATTTTATATCTTTTCTATCAGTCTGGGATTAATTTGCATAATGTTCATTGGGAAAAAATCTCCATTACAAGACATCTCAAAGAGCGACTGTACTTTGGCTCCTTCAAAAAAATGTAAGACAGATACATCTCTGAGAGTAATAGTATCAAGATTTTTAAATATTACTTTTTCTCACAGAGTATTATCATCCTGAAGCACGTAAAAACTCTCTTCATGCAGGACAATTCTTTGCTCACCTTGATAGATTTCATAATGCTCTAGCAAAGGTTTCATTTTCATATAAATATTGCTCTCACAAGAGAGAGCCTGAGAGATGATTTCATCTTGAGAAAGATTTTCCGTCTGAAAATCTATCGTATGCTGAAAATCTGAAACTCCAATATTTTTCCCTATATGCGAGTTCATATAGCCGTATTCTTGCAAACTTGCAAGATAATTTGTATCTTTGTAGAAAAATCCTATATCTCATAGTAACGCTGGTTCTCAGAATGCTCATTTAAAGAAATTCTTGAGCTGAGAGCTAGTAATATTCTCCCAATAATTATTTAGGTCCTTGGAAAAATCATCAGAAAAATCTTCGAGTATTTTTCCTCAAACATACTCATAGGCGTAAGGAAGTTGCCAAGCATCCGCTGCTTGTTTCGAATTTGGATCCATCATCCCAATAAAAATTGGAGCGCTTGTATCCCAGAGTATTTGCGAAAGCTCATAGAGGAATCAAGCACACAAATATTTATCAAAATCCTGAGCTTGAATGAGCGCAGGACTTGAGTGAAACTCTCTGGCATGTTGTATTATTTTTTTTCACTGATCTTCCAGAGTATACTTTACTCAAGAATAATCTTTCAGTGCAAATCCATCTGAAAAGAGCGTTGTATCAAAATACACATTTTGAGACTGAGAAATTCGCTCCTGCATGTCTATTTTTCGAGAAAGCCAATCATCAAATTGAGCATATATAAAAAATATATTGAGAGCGAGGGAGAGTCAGATCATGAGGTACGCGGATGGGTTCATACTATGTTACTTATATTAATGCAGAAAGTATATAAAAATACTGCTGCCTGTAAACTCTTTACGGTGAATACTTTACAGTACAATAATGAATAAACATACAGTAAATTACGAAAAATAATCCCTCTTTTTCTCAAGGGATTATAAGTTATACAATTATTTACTCAACGGTCACAGACTTTGCAAGATTTCTTGGCTTATCGACATCTCTTCAAAGAGCTTCAGCGAGATAGAGCGCAAAGAGATAACTGGTAGCAAGACCGGTAAAGACAGAAAGGAGCTCTGAAGTTTCTGGAAGTTCTATACAATCCGTATAGAGCTCTTTATGCGTATCATTTTTTGAAATAATTCAAATAATTGGTCCTTTTCTCGCAGATACTTCTTGAATATTTGAAATCGTTTTCCCATAAAACTTCCCCATTGGGTTAAATACTATCGTAGGGAAATCTTCACTCACAAGAGCAAGTGGGCCATGCTTAAGCTCTCAAGCAGAATAACTTTCTGAGTGAATATAGGAAAGTTCTTTCACTTTTAGAGAAGCTTCTCCAGCAACTGGGTAGAAAAAATTTCTTCCAAGTACAAACATATCATTATATTTAGAATATTTCACTGCGAGTTTTTTGATATGTGGTCCTTGCATAAGAGCCTGAGATATTTTATCTGGAAGATCTGCAAGTTCTCCAATGAGGTCTCGCGCATCTGATATTTGTAAATCTTTCTTAAGTCCAAGGCTAATTGCCATCATAAGGAGTACTCAGACTTGCGCTATAACGTTTTTAGTACTCGCAACTCATACTTCCACTCACGCGTGAGAATAGAGCCCTAAATCAGCCATACGAGCAATAGTGGAACCTACTACATTTACAATCCCAAAAGTCATACACCCCTTAGCTTTTACAATCTTCATAGATTCACGAACATCCGCTGTTTCACCAGACTGAGAGAGAAACACATAGAGTGTTTTACTCTCTGGAAGAAATACATCAGAGAGAAATTCACTTGAAATAATTGCCTGAGCTGGAATTCAAGAAAATTTACGAAAGAAATAGTTTCCTATTTCTCCAGCGTAATAGCTCGAACCAGAAGAGACAATACAAATTCTCTCAATATCTAGGTCTCCAAGAGCTTCGAGGGTTTCATTGTGAATAGATTTATTCGCAAAGTCTATTCTTCAAGACCAAACATTTTCTAAAACAGATGGAATATCAAAGATTTCTTTTTCTGTATAGCTACTAAAGTCTCACAGCTCATCTATTTTTTGAGATTCCCCAATTTCCTCTGCTTCTCGCTCTACTTTCTCTCCTGACATAAAGATAGAGTATTCGTTATTTTCAATAACGACCATTTCATGATCCTCTAAAATACTAAAGGTTTCAGCAAGTTGAGACAAAGCATTTATATCGCTCGAAATATATACTCCGTCCTGTCACTTCCCAACAATAAGCGGGCTTCCAAGCTTGATTCCTACAATCATTCCTGGATTCTCAGAATCAACCACCGCGAGAGAATATGCTCCCACAAGCTTCGCTGAAACTTTTTCCATCGTAGATTTGAGATTTCCATCATAGAGTGACTCTATGAGTTTAGCAACTACTTCTGTATCTGTCTGAGAATAAAACTCATATGTGTCAGCAAGTGATTTTTTGAGATCTTTATAATTTTCTATAATTCCATTGTGCACCACATAAAATCTATTGTTTGCTGATGCATGTGGATGCGTATTTTCAACCGTCACTCCTCCATGAGTTGCCCATCTAGTATGCGCTATTCCTGTCGTATATTTCTGAGTATCTCATTTTGCAGCATCAACGCGGCTCGCAAGTGCTGAGACTCTTCCAACTGCTTTCTCTAAAAAGATATCATTCCCACTGCTCAGCGCCACAATTCCAGCACTATCATATCCTCTATATTCGAGCAGCCTCAGTCCATTCACAAGCATATCTCGGCAGTCTTTTGTTCCTGTATAGGCAAATATTCCACACATAGTATTATTGATTATTAAGTATTTGAATTCACATTTTCGCAAAATGTTCTCTGACAAGCTCTAATTCTCCCTCATCTAAAACATTTCAGTTCTCCCAGGCAACCACGGCATTTACTGTATTTTTTGACATAATTTTTTTGTATAAAAATTAAAGTCACTGAAGTATACTCTCAAAGCGTTTTTGGGTCAATTCATAGATCTCAGAGCTGTTGTCTAGATTATGTGTATTGAAGTCTCTTATTTCGCCTATATAGAGAGCAGCATGAGCCTCTAAAAAAACGTGAAAGATTTCTGCTTGCATGTTATTTTCGTTTACAAATTCATAAAATTTATAGAGCTGTGCATGATCTATCTGAAATTCCCTTGAGAGCGTTCTCCACGAACTTTTGTGCGTTATATATTTCACATACGCTTTTGCAAATACTATGGGAGAATGCAGCCTGGTAACAAAGCCGTATTTTTTACAAATACGGCTTATTTTATTGTAATGATTTGATTTCAGAAGATGAAAGCGCAAAATCCACATTATTTTTTTTCTAAGATATGTATTTTTGCTTCATGCTCCTGTCCATAGCTAATGGACGATGCTCTAAATTCTTCTGGTATAGAAAACACATACGAATACAGCTTTGCTCCCTTTGAAGCTTCACTCATAAATTTTGGAACTATCTTTTTCTGCATTTTATCAGGCATTCAAAATACATAAATATGTTCATAATCTCAAAAATTAAGCGAAAATGCGTTTCCTAACACATATCTCAAATTGTGTGTATTTCCAGAAAAAAACTTTCTGATGAATGCAAGGAAAAATATCGGAGGCGCTAATTCTATTCCTACGACATAATTATTGTGATATTTTTGTGCTACTGCCATAGCCACTCTCCCATCTCAGGTACCTATTTCAAGAAATTTTTCTCACTCAGACATATTGAGCACTTCCAAAAATCTCTTCACATCGTTTTTCTTTGTTGGAACCCAAGGAGCCATAGAAAGTCCAGCAACAGCAAAAGATGCAAGACAGCCCAGTATAAGAAATGAAAAAAAGGTTCCCATCAATGTATAAATAATTTTATATGATAACAAAACTATATAATAAATATTAAAAAATCCTAGAAAATTTCTAGGATTTTTTAATTATTTCACATAGATTCTCCCATCTTTTACCGGTTTCAAATTTGTATTAACCCAAGGTTGGTATTCTGAGTAATATGAATCATTCTCATATTTTATGTACTTATTATTTCCATTCCCATAGTTATTATAATAGAAATAGCTGTCATAGTTATAATTCGTATCATAATAATTATTTCCATAGTAATCAAAATAATACGCATGAGAGTGAGAGTTATATTTACAATCATTCTTTATTTCTCTTGTTTCTTTTTGTATATCTTTTTCTAAGTCCTCAATATAATCGGCTCTTTCTTCGAGTCTATCAATATCTTTTTCTAATTGTCGTCTTAAATCTCTATAGTATGATGTTGTATATCGTTTTGCATCTCTCAACTTATCATTAAGGTCATCAATAATATCATTTATATAATCAGCTTCCCTTTCAAGATTCCTGCTCTCATCCTCTAAGTTCCTTTGTAGGTCTTCACACTTATAAAAACCATTATAGTCGTATACATTATTTGGATAATAGCTACGTGATTGTCTAAAGTTTCCATAAGTCCAATCATATATAGTGCTATGACTCGTATTTCAATACGAAGTACTAGAATAATTATATTTTGTTGAGCTGTATGGAGACTGCTTCACCGTATTATTTAATTTTGAGTATTGAATCGTTTCAACTGCATCGACAGATTCGGCTTGTGATGCGTTTGTTTTTGTTTCATTTCCAAGATAATACTCAAATAATCCTGCATTTGCGCTAGAAATAAAACTGATACTTATGAGAGAAAAAATAATTATTTTTTTCATAGAAATATATTTTTATGATGTAATATATATCATTATGCATAAATATAATATTTGTCAAATACTTTTTAATTTTGTCAACATAGGACTGAGAATAAAAAAACTCAGATATTCTGAGTTTTTTTATTATGATTTTAAGTCATAGAGTTTGAGCTGGGCAATAGATTTGAGCAGCATATCCTCTGCTTCAATAAATTTTTCCATATCAACTCTGTCCTTTGCATGTTTATATTTTTCCATGAGGGCAATCGCTCGCTCTTTTGCGAGTTTTGCTTGATCAAGATCAACTTCTTCTACATCAATGAGCATATCAGCCATAACTTTTACGCTTGAGTTATTCACTTCAACGACTCAAGACCCTACAGCAAAATCTTCTCTTTGCTCAATATTATTATCATCCATATATCTGGTATACAGAACACATGGTTCAATTGATGCTATCATAGGAGAATGATGATCAAGAATCGTCACTTCTCATGACTTTGTCATCACGGTAACTGAGAGAACTTTATCATTTGTAAAGTTCTCTCCAGAAAATGAAAGTATTTTTAATTTCATAGGATTCTATTTTTTTATTTTTTAGATGCTTCGTATGCGGCAAGTACTGCGTCGATTGATTCTTTATACATGAAGAAGTTTTCTGGAACTTCATCAAGCTCTCCATCAATAATTTTTTTAAACCCTGTAACCGTATCTGAGAGTTTTGCATACACCCCAGGAGTACCTGTAAACTGCTCAGCTACGAAGAAAGGTTGAGAAAGGAATTTTTGAATACGTCTCGCTCTTGCAACCGTAAGTTTGTCTTCTTCAGAAAGCTCATCCATACCAAGAATTGCAATAATATCCTGAAGTTCTTTATATTTTTGAAGTATTTTTTGAACTGATCGAGCAACATTATAATGTTCTTCCCCAACTACCGCTGGATCAAGGACAGTAGAGTTACTATCTAGTGGATCAACTGCTGGATAAATACCAAGTTCTGCAATAGATCTATTAAGTACTACTGTAGAATCAAGGTGAGAAAATGTCGTAGCAGGAGCTGGATCTGTCAGATCATCAGCAGGAACATATACTGCTTGAACTGAAGTAATTGAACCATCTTTTGTAGAAGTAATTCTTTCTTGAAGTGCCCCCATATCTGTAGCAAGCGTTGGCTGGTACCCTACTGCTGAAGGAATTCGACCAAGAAGTGCTGAGATTTCTGAACCTGCTTGCGTAAATCTAAAGATATTATCAACGAAGAGAAGAACATCTTTTTTCTCTCTATCACGGAAATGCTCAGCCATTGTAAGACCTGTAAGAGCTACTCTCGCTCTCGGTCCTGGAGCTTCGTTCATCTGTCCAAATACCATCGCTGTTTTATCAATAACCCCTGATTCCGTCATTTCATGGTAGAGATCGTTTCATTCACGAGTTCTCTCACCAACCCCAGCAACTACAGAGTATCCACCATGTTCAGAAGCAATATTATGAATAAGCTCCTGCATGATAACTGTTTTCCCTACTCAGGCACCACCAAAAAGACCAACTTTACCACCTTTCAGCATTGGAGCAATAAGGTCTACAACCTTGATACCTGTTTCAAATACTTCAGCTTGGTTTGATAAGTTTTGAAAATCTGGAGCTTCTCTATGAATCGGATCTTTAAATTCTGATTTTGGAGCTTCTTTTCCATCAATAGGATCTCCTAATACATTAAACATTCTCCCAAGAACTCCAGAACCAACTGGAACTGAAATTGGAGCTCCACTCGCCACTACTTCCATTCCTCTTCTGAGTCCCTCAACAGGTCCCATAGCGATAGTTCTTACTGTTCCATCACCAAGTTGTTGTTGTACTTCAAGTACAAGTTTATCTGTGTGTCCTTGTACTTCAATAGCATCGTAAATACTTGGAACATATCCTGCATCAAATCTCACATCGACTACTACACCGATTACTTTTGTGATAACACCTTTTTTCATATCAGAAACAATTTTAAATTTTAAAGTCTATCTTGCTTATTACGGATGAATGCTATGTAGTATGAGCTGGATGCATTACTTCGCATGTATTCCACCATACTGAGGAGAGCTCGGTTGTCTTTCCTGTACACTCATTGTTCAAACGTTCAAACAAAAGAAATACTTCTTTTACTTGAGGATTTGAACAAATCCCGAGATTATTTAATCTCTTTTTCTACATATATTTTTATTTCATCATCCTCTTCTTCATCTACCGTATCTACGACTGTTTCTTTTGTCATTTTAGTTTTTTTTACTTTCTTTGGTTCACTTGCAGTATCAGAAACATAGTTTTTTTCTACTTCAACATGTTCAATTACCTGAACATTTTTATGAGAAATATAGAAATACTTTCTCAAGATAAGTGTCAAAAGTAAAACGAGTATCGCAATAAAAATTTGTATTTTATCAAAAACAGGATCATTTGCACTCAGGACAGGTTGCCCAAACAATTGCATCACTAAAGGAAACAAGAAAGAAAAAATAACAGAAGCAAGGAGTAAATATACAACATATAAAATGATATTTACAATCATTTTAGCGACAATAGGAAGATCTCTCATAAAAAGAAAGTAAGAAATTAAACTCTTGTACTATATTGTATTTTTACTGTTTGTAAAGTTACGCATCTTTCAGCGCCTCAACCCCAGCCACGATTTCAGAAACCTCTCTCGTAATAAGTCATTGTCTTGCCTTGTTATACTTCAGAGTCAACATATCAGCAATTTTTTTCGAGTTGTCTTTTGCCGCTTTCATGGCAACCATACGAGCAGAATGTTCTGAAGCCTTTGCTTCAAGAATAATATCATAGAACATTAAATCAAGAATCATAGGAACGATATCCATAGCAATAGATTCCATAGAAGGCTCTATAATATAATCCGTAATATCATGTTTGATATCTTTGAGCGCCTGCGCATCATCAATAATATCTTCAAGATATTTTTTTACTGCTACATCATCAATTGGAAGAAATTCTCTGGCAACTGGTACTTGTTTAATAGAGTTTACATAATAGTTATAAAACACTACTACTTTCCCATATTCTCCAGATAAATATTTTTCGTAGATAAGACTGGTAACTGATTTCACGAATCTTGGATCAATATTGTCTGTAAACTCAGGGGAAAAATCAGCAAGAAGAGTATTCCCTGTTCTTGCAACAAAAGCAGAAGCTTTTTTTCCAAGCGTAATATACTCCATTTTTTCATTAGGATTTTCTTTTACGTACGAGTTAACCTGCTTCATAACATTTACATTGTACCCACCACATAAACCTTTGTTTGATGTGATGACTACTGCAAGTGTTTTTTTGCTATCAAATTTCTTAAAATAAGAAAAATCAGCAAGAAACTCTTCAATTCTTGAAAATACTTTGAGCATTTCTAGAACGAAATCCTTTTTCTGAAGGGCTAAATCCTGAGCTTTTTTCATCTTTACCGTTGAAATAAGCTCCATAGCCTTTGTAATTTTCGAAGTATTTTGAATACTTCCAATTTTTCGCTTTATCTCTTTTGCGTTAGACATAGTTAGAGAGAGATTTTATTTATTAAGTTCTACTACTTTTGTAATAATTGCAATAAGCTTCTTTTCTGTATCTTCTGAAATATTTTTCTCAGTAGTGATAGCATCAAGAACTGTTTTTTCTTCTTCAAGTGAATCATAGAGATCAGCTTCAAATTTGAGAACTTTATCTACTGCGATGCTATCAAGATATCCTTTTCCACCAGCATACAGTGCTGCTACTTGTTTTGGAACTGGAACTGGAGAATTGAGTCCTTGTTTGAGAAGTTCCATCATTCTTGCACCTCTATCGAGCTGATTTCTTGTAGATTCATCAAGGTCAGATGCAAACTGAGAAAATGCTGCAAGTTCTCTATATTGAGCAAGGTCAAGTTTGAGTGTCCCTGAGTTTTTCTTCATAGCCTTCATTTGGGCAGAACCTCATACACGAGAAACTGAAAGTCCTACAGAGATTGCTGGTTTTTGACCAGAATTGAAGAGATTTGTATCAAGGAATATTTGCCCGTCAGTAATAGAGATTACATTTGTTGGAATATACGCTGATACATCACCTGCTTGAGTTTCGATAATAGGAAGAGCGGTCATAGATCCTGCTCCCATCTCATCGTTGAGTTTTGCTGATCTTTCAAGAAGTCTTGAGTGGAGGAAGAATACATCCCCAGGATATGCCTCACGTCCTGGTGGTCTTCTAAGAAGAAGTGACATCTCACGATACGCAGTTGCTTGTTTTGAAAGATCATCGTAGATGATAAGTGAGTGTTGTCCGTTGTACATGAAGTACTCAGCCATCGCGCACCCTGCATAAGGAGCAAGATACTGCATAGCTGCTGGATCAGAAGCACCTGCTGATACTACGATAGTATAATCCATAGCTCCAGCTTTACGAAGATTTTCTACAATTCGAGAAATCTTCCCTTCTTTTTGACCAATTGCTACGTATACACAAGTAATATTTTGACCTTTTTGGTTCAAAATAGTATCAATGGCTACTTGCGTCTTCCCTACTTGTCTATCACCAATAATAAGCTCTCTTTGTCCTCGTCCAACTGGAACAAGTGCATCAATAGCTTTAATACCAGTTTCCATTGGTTCATGTACTGACTTACGAGCCATAACACCTTCTGCCTGTCTTTCAACTGGATATGTTTCTTTTGATTTGATTTCTCCAAGTCCATCAATAGGTCTTCCAAGAGAATCAACGACTCTTCCAACCATTTCAGGTCCAACAGGAACCTCAAGAGTTTTCCCAGTAGATTTTACTTTTTCTCCTTCCTTAATATTGAGGAAACCAGAAAGTACGATAATACCTACATAGTGATCTTCTAAGTTCAGCGCAAGCCCTACTGCTCCTGAGTCAAACTCAAGAACTTCATTATAGGAAACATTTCTGAGACCTGAAGCTTTTGCAACTCCATCACCAAGATAAAATACTTCTCCGACATTTTCAATATTTGGAGATAGATCTGTAGAATCAATCTTTGTTTCAATTTCAGAAATTATTGACTGTAATACATCGTGTGACATATTTATATACATTAAATTATAAAAATTCTTTTTTCGTCATTCATGACTCGGCCATGAAAACATGTTACTTATATTTTTATGACCAAGCCCAGAATAACATTCTTTGACTTAGTTTATTTTTGCATTTTTTTCTCAACGGCATCAAAACTCATATCAACGAGTGAATCATTCATATAAATTTTCATCCCCCCTTTTACATCTTCTTTTGCTATAAAAACAACTTCTTTTTTTTCTGGAGAAACAGAAAAACTCTTCTTATAGATAAGCTGTGCTTGAGACCAAGCTGCATCTTCTCCAAAGGAAGGATAGTATTCTACAACATAAGAATTTGTATTTGTAAGGTTTCGAAAAAATAAATCTCTTCCTCTTTTTCCAAGTTTTTTCGTCATATCAGAGTACTGTTGAAGTCAAGAAAGGACTTGCTTCATCTCTGCTAATTTCATGTTTTCTAATTGTTTCATAAATTTTTTATTTTTACAGAGAATCTATATGTTTTTCTAAAAAGTCTTTTGAAACTTTCTCATCTTTAAAGAGCTTCGCATTTAAACGAAGAGCCATATCAACGACTTGAGATTTTATTCCCGAGAGCATTGATTGTTTTTGTTTATCAATATCAGAGTATGCAGAATTTTTTATATCTTCTGCTCCCTTTTCAGCCTCAGCAATAATTTTATCTTTCTTACTCTTTGCAAGAGACTCTGCTTCTTCAATCACTATATTTGCCTTGAGTCTTGCTTTTTCAAGCAGCTCATCTCATTGTTTCGTTTTTTCGGCAATAATTGATTCTGCATTATCATAATCCTGCTTTACTTTTTCTTGTTTTGCCTCCCATTCATCTAGGTAAGCTAAGTAAGGCTGAAAAACGAATTTATTTAAAACCCATAACACTATAAGAAGTATTACAAATTGTATAATAAATGTTTCCACGGTTACAAATTGTAAATTTGTAAGTCCAGCGCCTTCTACTTGCGTATTTGCCATAAGTAATTATTTTTTGGTTTTAAAATTTTCTTTCTTCCTCAGCTCAAAAAGCCAAGGAAGAAAAAATTATAATACGAATCCGATAATAAGTGCTACTACAAGAGCGTAGATAGCAATTGCTTCAGCAAACGCGATTGCAAGAATAGCAAGAGATTGAACTTTTCCAGATGCATCTGGATTTCGACCAATAGCATCAGCTGCACCTTTACCAATCATACCAATACCTATACCAGGACCAAATGCCCCAAGACCAATAGCTAAAGCCATAGCTAACATTTTCATTCCTTCAGTTTCCATATGTGTATTAATTATTATATAATAAAAACTAAAATTGAGTCCTCCTAACAACTGAGCTTGTTAGGAAAACCGGATTTTAATTTTTAATGTGCTTCACTTGACTGCTTAAAGTATGCAATCATAAGAGCTGAAAATACTACAGCTTGTATCAAAGCAACAAATACTTCAAAGAACCAAAATGGAGTCGCAAGAAGTCTTCCAATTTCAAAAAGTGCTCAAGAAGCCATTGCTCCGAGAAAACTAATAACCGCAATAAGAACAATCCCAGCAAAAATATTCCCAAAAAGTCTCAGAGAAAGAGAAGCAAGAGTTGAGGATAACCCAATAAAGTGAAGCCACCCTACAAAAACACTTATACATTTCTCAACGAAGTTATCTCCATGAAAGTTAAAGGCGTATGATTTAACTGTTGAAGCACCTCCCTGAGATTTTACTTGTATCACAAGCATGGTAACTACTACCACCGTAGCAAGGACAAGCGTCGTATTAAGATCACTATGCATAGGTCTGAGGTAATAGAAAATTGTTCCTGAAACTGACATTCCAAGCCAGTCAATGATGAGACCGAGAAGATTTCAGAAAAAGATAATAGTAAACATCCCTACTATAAGTGGAAATACTTTTCTAGCTTGTGATTTTTCACCAAAGGTATCTCTGAGATACTTATCAGCAAATTGAATATACGTGAGAACTCCTGTTTTAAGCTTACTTTTTTTATTACTTTCAAGCGCTCGTTTTGCAAAAAAAGCAAAGAGAGAAACCATAGCACCAAAAAGAATAATAGTAAGTGTTACATTTGTTATTGGTCCATATACGGTCTCTCATTGAATGAGAGGAATATGAGGACCTTCTGATGAATGCTCAACTCACAGTGAGTCGTGTATTTCACCTTCAACTGTTTCATATGTGTTATTTAATTGGTTTTCGCTCGTCATTCTCGTTTGAAATAGTATGTATATCTTTTAGTATTTTTCATGCTTTAAAATACATTATGAGGCCCAAAAATGGCAATGATATCAGCACACTGGCCAGTAACATTACTCACTCTGTTTTAAAAAGCGCGTCGAGTATAAGTCAAATGAGTAAAAAAGCAAGTAAATTTCCCACAATTATCCCGCTGATTTTCAAGAGTATTGTATGCATAAAAAAGACTAAGAATTAATCTTAGCCTGAGTATAGTGATATATATATATGTACAAATTTTTTACTTCATTTTATTAAATTCTCTTTCTATAAAGTCTTGGTTTACCTTTTCTTTTCAAAACATTTTTTCATTCATTCTCAAAGAAATATCAACTATATGGGACTTCATTTGTGTAAGCATAGATATTCGCTCTTTCTCTATTTCTCTTCTTCCTCCCTCAAGAACTGCCATAGCTCAAGCATGTGCCTCTTTCATAATTGCATCTGCTTTTGCTTTTGCCAATATTCTAGACTCTTCAAGCAAATTTCGACTTGTTTTTCTCGCATTTTCCATTATTTCTTGCCGCTGCTTTTCTGCAAGAATCATTTTTTCGTCATAGTGCTCTTCTGCTTTTTTAAGCTTTTCAAGCTGTGCACGTCTCTCTTGAATCTTTTGACTCATTTTTTTTCAAAGAGCAAAGTAAAAAATAGCAAGTAAGACTCAGAAGTTTACTATTTGAGCAAGGAGTATATATATATCTATTTCTGGCATTTGTTTATATTAACCGATAAGTCTCATCGCAACAGTAAGTCCATATATTGCTGAGGTCTCTACAAGAGCTGCAAAGAGAACCATGTATTGCAAGATTTGATTTTTATTATCTGGATTTCTATTTACGGCCTCAAGCGCTTTTGCAAGAAGAAGCCCCTCTCATAGCCCGGCACCAAATCCTGTCAGACCTATAACAAGTCCCGCTCCAATCAGATTCGCATCTCCAGCTGTTGAACCCATAATTGTAAAAGCCACAACTAATCCATATATTACTGCCGTTTCTACAAGCGCGACTCCAAGAACCGTAAAAATCATCATAGTTCCCGAGAGACGAGGAGATTTTCACATCATTTCAAGAGAGGCTCTCGCAAGCGCCGCTTCCCCAAGAGCTACTCATAATCCAGAGAGTCCAACTGCAAGGGCTGCAGCCATAGACATAGCAGAAATTTCCATATTTTATTCATTAAAAATTATATAACTCAGTGTATCATACTTACATATTCTTGTACAAATTCCTAACTTGCTTCTAATTGAGAAACTCGTATAAATATAGCTACTAGAAGTGAAAATACCATTGCTTGAATACACGCTACGAGTAAACTCTGTGCGTATAAAAGAAGAGGGAAAATTACTGGAAAATTAATTCCCCCCATGAACTCAGTCATTTTTTGTGTAAAACTTCATTGTGCTCAAACGAGCAATACTAACAATACTCCGCCCGAAATCATATTTCCATAGAGACGAAAAGAAAGAGAAATGATTTTTGCAAGTAATCCTACAATATCAAGAAGTGCCAAAAACATAGAAAGAACAACATCAAATAACTTAATAGGTATAAAAAGTAGAAGTGATAGAATAGATCCCTTTTTCGGAGTATAGGATAAATACCCTTTCCCATATATTGGAAAATAAGAGTAAAGACTTTTTTTGACTCAAAAATGAATAAATTGAAGTGAAATCAATAAAACTATACTCACAATAGCCACAGCTAAGTTAAAACTCAAATCTGAACTTGGTGTTTGAAAATACTCTGCAAGAGCAAATTCTCCCTCTGAAGTGATTCAAAATATAGGAGCTATAAAATCTCACAAAACTCATAGAATATTTACCGTCAGAAGGAGAAAAAATAAACTCAGAATATATGGTAAAATATTTGCGTGCTTTTTTCATAAAATATCCTCAAAAAAAGCATATGCCTTTTCAAATATTAACTCAACAATCAGTGTAAAAGTTGAGTGAGGGAAAAAATGCATAATGCTCTTAATGCTATAGAGCAGAAAAATAGTAACAAATACTCCAATCATGGATGATGAAAGAAGAAATATTTGAATTTCTTGTAGTATTTGCTCTAGATGCATAAAACTCATTTAGTCTATAATATAACTCTATGGTATCATATAATTATTTCTTCTGCAAAAAACTTGCCAGTAAAAGAATAATACATTAGTATAGAAATGTAGTTATATTTTAAATAGAAATGAACATGAAACTTTTTGGACAACAGAAAATTGAAAAACTCAAAATCTTTGAAGGAATCGACAGTGAAATTGTTGGTCAAATTCTTGAAAATGCTGAAAGAAAAAACTTTAAATCAGGAGAAGTCATCATCGAACAATGAGATTATCCAAATAGTACAGGATATATCATCGAACAATGAAGTGTAGATGTATGGGTAAATGGAGATCAAACAGCAAAACTTACAGAAGGAGACATTTTTTGAGAGATTGCGCTCCTCAATGAAGAACCAAGAAGTGCTACCGTTATTGCAGAAAGTGATGTTGTGACTATTGTCCTCTCACAAGATATGCTCTTTGAAATGATCAATAACGATGATAATTCAATCAATAAAGAAATCATGAGACGAATGGAAGAAAATCTCGAAAACGAATAATCTCTCATAGTTTAAAAAAACTCTCGCAGATGCGAGAGTTTTTTTATGGGTTTCAATAGAGCATTTCTACATCTGATTGTGTCAGCGCTTTTTTGAAAAATAATACTTCATCAAGACCTCCATTAAAGTACCTCCCCACTCAAGTAATATTAGGTCATCCTGCTCAAATTCGGAAAACTCAAGCTCACTTAGTTACTGTTATATCTATCAATTCACGTGCTTCCAGCTTTCAATTCAGATAACTATATAAATATTCACCATCAAATACACACGCTATATGATTCCACTCAGATACGGCGAGGGTTGATTGGATTTGTGCAGATATATTTCCTGAAGTGCTTATTATTCGGCATTGTTGAGTATCTTTAATTCAATTGTCACTGTCCCATATAAATGAAAAAGATCTGTCATTTATATGGGACAGTGACAATTGAATTTTATTATCTGTCAGTTATTTGTGGTTCATTCTGACTGTTCATCAGGATTCATCCAAAAAGCAAAGGTAAATACTCACGTTCCTATTCATTCATTTATTGGAATATCAATATAAGCACCAGCAGAACCGTCAGCAGAGACAAAATCTAAAGCATTTCAATTTTTCCCTATTATAGTTGTAGGAGTAGGAGTTCCAAAAATGCTTCAATTATAATTTCATGAATCATCGAATATCGTATTTCCAGAAATATTGTTAAAGCTCCAAGCTCATACCAGCCGTCACTCTCACAGTATAGTTTTACCTAGTATACTTCCCGTCCCAGAAAAATTTCCATTTTCTCAAAAGTAAGCGGTATATTCATCAGCTGTATGAAATATATCGAGAAATCATGCTGTTTGCAGGCTTCCAATTTCTTGGACCGGAGTATTAGTTGTGTCTGTTAGAACTCAAAGTTTATTTCCGTAAGTTCTTGGAAATCTTTCTTCATAATCTACTGCATAGCTTTTTTGAAATATATCTGTATTTGCTGAAGCTCCATCCTCCATAAGTGCAAGAAGCTGGAGAGATTTTCTATCTTTTGTGAGATAGTACGTGAAGTAAGAATCATCTTTTGGGTCTTTCCCACCATTCGTATAATCTATCGTTTCAAGAACATCAACTCAGACATATCATTGGTAGGCAATAACATTTGTTGCTCCACTCGCTGTAATCTCAATATAGTCATCTGGAAGAGGAAGAGATTTACTCGCAGCGTATGTTTGCAGTGAATCAGAAAGCTTGGTCAGCTGAGAAAATCTATTTGAATCTCTTGCTCCTGTGAGATATCACGAATAACTCACAAATCCTACGGTTGAGAGGATTCATACTATCGTGATAACGACAATAAGCTCTACAAGTGTAAAGGCTTTGATGTTGGAATAACTCATACTCACTTAATTAGTTACATAATGTAATAAACTTAGTATAAGTATTTTTACTATAAAAAAAGTAGAATACATTGATTCTCCCTTTGTTTATGCTCTCGTAATAGCTTATTAAAATTTTGTATGTAAGAGTGGTTTGAGTCTTTCTTCTACTCTTCCGTGATTTGCAAGTTCTATAATGACTGCTGGAATACCATAGTTTTCATACATATAGTTTTCAAGTGTTCCAGTATAAAGCCCCTTTCCTCCTTCATCCATTTCATAGCGAACAATTGATTGATGCAGGCCAAGTGGCGAAGAGGTATTAGGATAAAAATCATAATTTGGAACGAGCGCATGAATAGATTTTGTGAATCGGATTACTGTATCATCTTGCAGAGAACCATCTGGAATATAGAATATTCCTCCAGCGGAGTGCAGTGAGAGAACATGGGTTATCTCACGTCAATCTATAAGAGAGAGAAAAGCCTGTACTTCAGGTTCGCTCGCACATCAAGCCGTTCAGGTTTTCATCGTCTTCCCATACTTTTCAAATTCTCAAAGAATGAAGTTTTTACTACAAAAATTGCGATTAAGATCAACATGATTATGATTATCTCTCCCCTCTAAATACGCATTTAAATATGTTCATTGCTCTCTATACTCTTTCAGCCCATCAGGATTAAGGCTTGGTATAATAATCCAACCTGTTGCCTTGGAAGTTTTTAGTTCGTCAAGGAGCATGAGAGAAGTTTCATAGGTGCCGTATTCATAGGAACCATGTATATTTCATACAATGAGTTTATAGCCATTTTCTGGAACTCACTTTACATATACAAGTATCTCTTCTCCCTGAACAGAGTGTCCTATCACCATCTCTTGAACATCAGATTCTAACTCATAGCTCAGAGAATTGATTCCTATTTGTAGTACGTCTGCAAATTGTTTATAGAGAAGCACGTCTTTTTGTTTATAGCGAGTAAGAGTACTTTTTTTCAGCGAGCGATAGAGCTCATATTTTTCAAATATATCTCCATTTGCTCTCTCCTCTAAAGCAGAATCAATAAGCATATATGCATCAAAGTAGGTATAAGATTTATTTCAAAAATAAATTTTGTCAGAGAGGTCTCCTCAAAAAAGCATCTGTGAGGGACAGATACTTACAAGTATGATACAAAGTACTAGTATTTTTTTCATAACGATGAGTATAGAGAGCTATTCCAAATTACGAAAATATTTTATGCATAATATCTTTGTTTTGAAATTGTCTTGGCAAGAGTATACTTCTCCTATTATTAGCAATTAGCGTTTGTATGAAAACATATTTTTTAGAGCTCAAAGCATTTTTATTTTCTAGTTTCTGGTTTCTTCCTATCTGCATCATCGTATTTTGATGAGCTCTATCTTTTTTTTGAGTCTATCTTGATTCGAGTTCGGGGCTTGGGATTGATATTCCATATCTTGCTTTTCTCAAAGGATCTGTTGATTCATATAGACAGATTCTATCTACCATATCAAGCTCTATGATTTCTATTGCTGGTCTGGTATTTTCCATTACACTCGTAGCTCTCACGCTTGCAGCTGGACAATTTGGATCAAGAATCCTGAAAAACTTTATGAAAAGTCGACTCACCCAAGTCGCATTATGATCATACCTTGCTACCTTTACCTACTGTCTTCTGACTCTCAGAATTATCAGAAGTGAAGACTATGTTGATTTCTTTCCTGATATTTCCATATTTATCGCGCTGATTGCAGCTCTTGCGAATATTATTCTTCTCATATTTTATATTCATCATATTGCTCTCTCCATTCAAGTAGATACACTTCTTAAAGATATTTCTGCAGAACTCTCAGAAAATATGAAAAAACTTTACAAGAAAAAACAGCAGCATAAAGCACCAAATATAGAAGAAACAAAAATTAAAATTTTTGAAAAAGATATCATACACTATAAAAAATCAACTGAAATATCAACTGGCCAAGGTGGGTATATTTCCTACATTAATAAAGACTGACTTTTGAATATCGCTCAAGAACATGATTGCATGATTCAAGTACTCAAATATTCCTGAGATTTCATTATTCATGGAGCTCCTATTATGAGGGTATCTTCTCGAAAGATGCTAGATATAGCTGTAATTGATAATATAAATAACTGTATTCATATCAGTAAAACTCGTAGTCCGGTTTGAGATATAAAATTTTCTCTTCAACAAATGGTTGAAATCGCAGTACGAGCCCTCTCTCCATGAATTAATGATCCATATACTGCTATTTCGAGTTTATGAAGAATATTTTCATTCCTCTCCGAGCTCCACAGTTACGAATTACCAGAGATTATTTTGTGCGACTCAAAATCACATCCACGGCTTCTTATGGAAGAAATTTCATATGGTGAACTCGTAGAACTGTCACTGACGCAAATACGTCATTATGCAAAAAAAAGTCCTTTTGTCCTTCGACAAATTGATATTTGACTCGATGAACTAGCAAAACTTCCTCTCCATACAGACTTTAAAAGAAGTATAGAATGTCATCAAAAAGCAACAAAAAAAATCCTATCACAATATTCTGAAGACTTTCTTCACTACTCTGTCTGAGATAATTTTAAGGACGTAAAATAGAAAATAGTATACAGAGAGACGCAATGATAATTGGCTGATGGAGTACATAAATAACCAGAGAGTTTCTTCCCATATATCTCAGTACTTTTTCAAGAGCATTCATCTCTCTCCAGAGAGAAAGATACCTGAAAAGCTTGTATTTCTGCATACATTTTCAGACAAAAAATCATAGAAGAATATATCAAAAATATGGAATAAGAGGATAATAATCTGCAGAATAAAATTCTGGAGATATTATACCTACTGGAAAAAGCCATCAGATGTTAGTCATTAGTGGAAATACGGCTCAGGAGGCTATGAGTATAATTGCGAGAAATCCTGAAAAATATTCTAGTTTTGCAATAAAAGGAAGTAAGAAAAAACTCACCGCAAACAGGTGTAGAATTCCAAATACTATCAGTTGACTTGACATAAATAGTGCCGTTCATATCGTGATTCAGAGAGCTATGAGTGCTAATATCCCTGCGTATTTTATATATTTTTTACGTATCTCATCTCCGTATTTTTCTCTTGCGAGAAAAAATGAAACTCCCGAAATAATCATAAATCACAGAGCTGATGTCTTACCAAGAACAAACCAAAAAGTCTCAGAGAAATTTAGAATATTATTCTCAAAAATATATACAAGCGAATAATTGAGATGAAAGAGTATCATCAAAAGTATCGCGATTCAGCGGAGTATATCGAGGTATTGATATCGCATGAGATTATCTTGCACATCTAAATCAGAGAAATCCATATATATCTGTTGGATTCGAATCACTAAATGCATATCTATTTAAGTCGAGTGAATATATTCAGGTATTACTCGTATCATATGCGGTTGCACCTCTGAGAAAATTATTATTTGCTGCTCACTGTCATGTAACAACTGTTCCCATCCCAGCAGCTTTTCAAAGTCCATAAGCAGATCCATAGAGTCTCATATCAGTCTGGTCATAGATTCCATCTGCATCCCAGGTATTAGATGGAGTAGCACTTGCTATTGCAGTTTGACCTGATGCATATCCATCTCATGATTCTGAGTTATCTTTATTAACATGTTCCCATAGATTTCAAGAAAAATCCCATATGGTTTTACCATTTGATAGCTGAAGTCATCTTCGATTATTACATCCAACATCACTTCCTGGCCCTGTTTTTGTTCATCTTGGCCTTGATTCTGTATTGCCACCTGTCGCATTACATCAGAGAGTTACATCATTTGAAACTCCATTGTAAATAAATCATTGTCCAGGATCTCATGATGACCAATTTACCCCTACGGACTCTATGTTTCTAGCAATAGTCATCCACTCTCTATTGTTAATCAAATGATAGCCATCTCACATATTTTTACATTCACGTATAGCACTTTCTTGTGAAATTTCTGCTATTGGATATTTTCCAGACTTAGAAATAAGTTGCTTATCTCTCACATAGGCAACGGAGTTTGAATCACTCCCATGAACAGATGTATTTGGCGTGTTCGCATCTTGATACGTCATCTCGAATTGAGCGACACAAAATCCTTCTTGTTGGAATTCTGCATTTCAAGGAACTCAAATAAATCATGGCTCACAATCACTGGGAGCTTTTCAAAATCTACGAGTTTCTGCAAGTGCGTAGAGAGCATATCATGATGCCGTGAGAGTTTCGCTGTCAGAAAAATTAATAGTCACATTTGAAGTTGAACTTAATAAATCAAATGTACCTGATGTATAAACATCTTGGATTGGCTTTCCACTCTGGGTATCTAAAAAAATACCCACCTTACTCCCATAACTCTTGAGAATTCTATCATTTGGTAGTATTTTTGCATTTGTAGTTTCAGAACTTTCAAGATATCAACCAAGTTGTATCAGTTTTCTATCTGAAGATAACATATATACATATGCCTCTTTGTCTTTTGGATCTTTTCATCCATTGGTATAATCAATCGTTTCCAAAACATCATCTCAAATATATCATTGATATCAAAGTAGAGCTCCAGTTGAAGAGCTTATTTCTATATAATTATCAGGAATAGGAAGTGAAGTATCTACCGAATATACTTGGAGTGTATCTGATAATTTTTTGAGCTGTGAAATTCTTGAAGAGTCTCGAGAACTTTCTGAGTATTGTGAATATGAAACAAATCAAACCGTTGAGAGTATTCCTACAATAGTTATTACGACAATAAGTTCTACAATGGTAAAAGCTCTTTTTGCCATAGTTTATATATAATGGAATAATACTCTATTTGAACGAGTATACTGAGGTTTTAAGAGTTCGGAATTACTTCGGTGAAATATACCTGTACTATTTTTTAATTTATTTATAAAATATTTTTAATTACTGAACTATCTTGAAATTTCTTGCGAGAGATATCTCGTCTCTTGTTCATGGTTCATAACTTTGATTTTCTCAATTATTATCCAATGTTACTGCTCTCAGTATAGTCTTTCTTGGGTCTTCTGATTTGAGATCTTCCCACATTTTGAGAGATTCATGATATTTTTGCCACAACCAAGATCGAAATTGTATTTCATCGAGCGTTTCACCCAGCATAGTTTTTTTTGTATCATCTTCGTATTCAGTCATCAAACATAGCAATCTATCCTCCTCCTCTGCGCTCAAATCAGGTTTTGTGAGTAAGAGCGCATCTTGTAAATTTTCTTCTATCTCATCAAGCATTTCTTGTCTATCAACTCTGTGACTCTCTATGAGACTTATGATACTTCAGGTCTCATCAACATGATGTAACCCGCGCTCTCTGGAATACACTTTCTGATATCCAAACTCATCTCATACATAATATATGACTTCTCAGTGAGAGTTGAGCATATTTTTTCTATAGGTTGCATGTATGAGTCCATGTAAATATGTTATCTGTGTTCCAGGGATCACTTCATTTGCAAACAATAAATCAACCACAGAAGTTTCAAAACCAAGTATTTCTATGACGCTCTTTCTCACTCCATCTGCGATTGCTTCCCTTGCCTGTTCAAAGGCAAGTAAAAAAATAGTTGCATTCATATGTTTATTGTCTTCTCGCTCTAAAAAAGAATAATCATTGTTTTTACAGTACAATAAAAATTCTCTATAGAGTTCTCTACTTGAAAACAAATCGGTAAAAAGATCTTCTGTATTTTTCTCAGAAACATCTCTTCAGAGACTTCAAAAAAAATCTATTACGAACGCAACAAAGCTCGGACTTGAAAATCATTTGTGAGTTTCACTCATATCTACTGTAAAAATCTCTGCCATATTGATATTGAATTAATGTATTTCTTATACTATTTTTTATAGTACAAAAATCAAATAATATTTGACAATACATTTATATAATTAATAAAACATATTTATTTTAGAAAATTACTCATTATACTTTTATACAAAAAGAAAACACCCGGGCTAATGCCCGGATGCCTGTATCGTAGTGAACTGCAAAGCTTATTCTGCTTGCGAGTTCGCTATCAAATCATTGACAAACGCAGCGAAGATTGGCGAGCTCGTTGTCACCACTCCCTTTCCATCGATTATCTTGTGAACGATTTCTGGGTCTTCACCCATCTTCTCCGTGAATTCTTCGTAGGCCTGACCCACGAGAAGAAGAGGAAGTTGGTTTGCGTTTCCAGTCTGGAATCCTGTTTGCATGATCGTTACTCCTTGTCATGCGTTTTTGCCTCGCTTACTTTTTGTAAGCATAATAATTATAGCATAATTTTTATAAAAAATAAATTTTTAATATATCTTATATTTTATAATTGACTTTTAATTAAATTTGGCTAATAATTATATTTCTTTCAACATCATAGAAAGTTATATAGAAGATGTGGACCATACTTCTCATTGCGGGATGGTTAGGAGCTATCTATTTCCTGCTCAAACAAGATAAGAGAAAAAGGTCTCGGAGCAGGAGAAATCGATGGAAAAGGAGATAAATATGAGAGAAGGGCGACTGCAAAGATAGTTCTCCCTCTCCTCACACTACATTTTTCTCGAGGCTGCGATTGCGGCTCTCGGGATTTTTTTTTGATATATAGACATAGCTTTACTTTTTTTTCAAGTGGAGCTTTTATTTTTTATAAAATTCTGTGAAGTAATACGAAGTAATTTTTTGAGGTATTTTAAAATATTTGACATTTGTACTATTTATTTACAATACCTTTCACTAAAACACATACCAAAACAGGCAGGAGTAACAAGATGCCCACGAAAACCTTGCAGATCAACTACTATATCTTTGGGGATGAAAACCCTGTCATCATCAATATTCGCTCTGAATTCCAAGATGATGGCCATGCTCAAAGATGGTCTGAGACCCTGCAAACTATTTTGCGGACTCACCAAAATCTCCACCATGAAGGAGCATGCAAGCCAGTCACCGTCCGTGTGCTGGATGACTGCGAGCCAAAAACGCGCAGCAAGCCTCCAAAACAAATAGACAGCGGCAGAATGCCACAAGTTGTCTATATCCTTGAACAAGCGCTCGCAGCGTAAGGCAAGTGGTATCGTCAGCTCAGCAATTCCCTTGGACCTACGGGTCCTCGGGATTTTTTTTACACAAAAATTGCAATTAAATAATATTAATGTATAAATATGTTTGTGAATATGTGATATAGCAATGAGAACTACAAGGTTACACATCTATATTTGCATTAGAAAATCTGATGAAGGACGTGCTACTATGCGATATGCTTGGATGAGCTCAGTATGATGCTTTGATTCCAAGATTTCCGAATGGGTCAACCCACCAACCTTGAGTACCTATCCCCCTAAGTACTTCATGATGTATTGGTATTATCTGGTCCATTGGTACAGATAAGAGATTTCTCACACCACTTTTGCTTCATTCCTTCCGAGGGGTGGAGCTTTTTTTGCATAAAAAAACTTGAGACACATATTAAAATGTTTCATTACATTATTGACAATAAATAAAAATCAACTACAGTTATTAATGCCAATATCACAATTATCTTAATATTTTGGAACTTGCAACTCGCTTGGGGTTTCCAAAAATTTCGATATCAATATTATCGGAGACATACTATGAGTCTTGAGAGTATTCTTGCCTCGGTCTTACTCGTGACGTTAATCATCGTTGCTCTCGTGGCATCAATGGTAACGTCTCGTGATCAGACTCCCTACGAGAGGAGACCAAATCGGTATACCAGATTTCCACCAGTCACCCGTGGAGGTGATGGCAAAAAAAAGTGAATTTGGAAATGGTGATAGAAATGGAGGAGATTAGCTCTCTCTCCTCTCTCCCCGCACGAAAACGCTCGGAGCCACTGGCTCCGAGTTTTCTTTTGCATAAAAAAACCTCAAGACGAATCTTGAGGAAGAAAAAATTTTCTATTTTCTAGTCTCGATAACTGTAGTATTAGGTCTTCTTTTAGCCTCTTTTACAGTTATGTATTGACCAGTTTTGGCATCTCTACCAATTTTATGTTTAGCCATATTACATATGGTTAGCAAATACATAAATTAACTTAGCTTAATTTAAAAATATTTGCAATCTGGTCTTAAATTCTTAGTATCTGCTCACTAGTCGACCAAAACCTAGTGGCAAACAGTAATATAAACTCTTCAAGACTGCATTTCTAGAGTTTATTTTTTTGTATTAGCTAAGTTATACAAAAAAGTAGTCTACACTTAGTATAAACTACAAACTAATATTAAATATTTTACTTAATTTCAAATTGTAATTTATACTATTTTATCCTTTGCAGGAAAAGAGCTCTCCTTTTGGAGAGTTCTTTTTGGCTATTTTATCCTTCACAACCAACACAAGAAATTTTTCTTGAGAGTTCTTGCGCTGCTGATTTTGAGTGCTGGTAGTAGAGTGTTTTAATTCCTTGCTGCCATGCATCCATGTAGAGACCGTTGATGTCTTTTGCAGAGGTGTCTGGGTGAACCATGAGATTGAGTGACTGAGCTTGGTCGATAAATTTTTGTCTGTCGGCAGCTTGGTCGATAATCACGAATTGGTTAATTTCAGAGAATGTTTTGAAGACGTCTTTTTCGAGTTGAGAAAGGAAATCTAGGTGTCGCACTGATCCATCATGGTCTCTGATTGATGCCCACACTTCACGAGTATTTTGTCCTTTTTCTTCAAGAAGTTTTTCAAGATCTTTGTTCTTGATAGTCACTTTCATCTTCGCAAGGTCTTTTACGTAGGTATTTGACCACCATGGTTCAATTCCTTGAGACACTTGCCCAAGAATAAATGCTGAAGACGTGTTTGGAGCAATTGCGTTGAGAGTCGTATTTCTTCGACCGTATCCTTTGAGAACTGGTGGTTCACCGAGCTCTTTTGCAAGTTCTTCACTTGCTGCATATGATTTCTTATGAATCAGTTCAAAGATTTCTTTGTTGAGCGCCATAGCATCTGGATGCTCAAAAGGAATCATCTTTGATTGGAGGTATGAATGCCATCCAAGAGCTCCGAGTCCAAGCGCTCGATGATTGTGCGCAAAGTTATAGGCTCGCTCCATAAATGAAAATGCAAGTCTATCATCTTTGTCCTCAGAATCTCTATACGCTGCGAGTTTATCTACAAACTCTTGGAGTACCGCGTCAAGGAAATAAATCATACACTCTACCGCGTCTGTATCTTTCCACTCATCATATTTTGCAATATTGATAGAGTTGAGACAACATACGAATGATTCTTCTGTCGAAGATGGAAGCATAATCTCAGTACAGAGATTTGATGCCTGGATTTTCATATTTTTATCTTGGTATACTTCTGGAGCTCCGTTATTACAGTTATCGGTAAAGAGAATATATGGATATCCCATTTCCCCTCTTGCTTGGATGACTTTTGCCCAGATAGCTCTCTTTTTAGCGTCTCACGCTTTCATTTCCTCGAGCCACGCATCAGTAACCGTTACTCCTGTTGTGATTCTTTGAATTGGATTTCCTTCTTTTCCAATTTCAAGGAATTCTTCGATATCATTTCACTCTACTGGGTAATACGCTGCAAATGAACCTCTTCGAACCGCACCTTGAGATACAATATCAATTCCTTTATCAAAGAGCTGCATAAAGTGAACCGCACCAGAAGAAGTTCCGTTATTTTTAATTTCTGCTCCTCTTGGTCTGAGCGCTCCAAAATATCCTGAAGTTCCTCAACCATATTTACTCATCATCCCTACCTCAGCACTCGTAAAGAGAATATTTGCCATATCATCTCAGAGATATGATCCAAAACATGAGATTGGAAGACCTCTCTCAAGACCAAAGTTTGACCAAACTGGACTCGAAAAACTGTAGAATCCTTTTGACGCATAATCATAAATCTTGTCAGCAAGACCTTTTTTCCCAATAATTCTTTCAGCACTGTCGGCCATAAATCTGATTCTTTCCTCAGCACTTTGACCATTTATAAGATATCCGTTATCAAGAAATTTTCTTGAATATTCATTGAGCCATTCCATAATCAATTTGGTTAGAGTAAATATTTTTTTGTGTATCGAGGATATGAATATTTTCGTTTCCTACGCGATATTGTTTTTAAAAGAGATCATCTGATGTGATTGATTTACTACGTTTGTTATAGTTCACACTTCGTTTTACGAAGAAATCTCCATGCTTTGTAGACATAATCTCATCATCAAACCAGTCAGTTTCAGAGAGAATCTCTTCATCTATTTCAAATACTTTTTCAAGTCCGATAGATTCAAGCGATTTATTGAACCTATTTTTTACAAATTCATTGATAACTGATTTTGGAAGAAAATCTATTTCTCCTTGTTCAAATATCCAATCTACGATTTCCATTTCTGCTTCATAGGCTTTCAGGCAAGCTTTTTTTACTTGGTTATTATGCTCATCATCAAACCATGTTGGGTGCTCAGATTTGATTATTTTTATGAGCTCAATCCCAAAGAGTCCATGAATTTGTTCTTCTTTACTGGTTGCTTCTACGACATTTGATATCCCCTTAAAGATATTTTTATGCTTGTTGAAGGCCATGATGATAAGAAACTGAGAAAAGAGTGATACGTGCTCTATGAAGAGGGAGAAAAGCAGAATAGAGTGAGAATACTCCTCATCATCATCTGATTTTGAATTCTTGAGAGCGTCTTGGAGATAGTTTACTCTCTTATTCATCACTGGGATGTTTTTTATTCTTTCAAAGTCCCCATTAAGTCCAAGTACTTCGAGCAGATGAGAGTATGCATCCATATGACGAACCTCTGATTCAGCAAATGTTTGCCCTACAGCTCCAACTTCTGGCTTTGGTAAGTGCTTATATACATCTCCCCAAAATGTTTTTACCGATACTTCGATTTGAGCAATCGCGAGCATACAGTTTTGTAGTGCGCTTCGCTCTGATGGAGAGACATTTACCTTGAAATCTTGAACATCAGACGTAAATGAGAATTCTGTGTGGACCCAGTATGAATGTCTGATAGCATCTACATACTCTAATAATTCAGGATATTCGTATGGTTTAAGATTGAGACGAGCTTTAAATATATTTCTACTTCTATCTTTTGTTCGCTCTTGTCTATAGAGAATATAGGCTTTTGCTGCTTCAAAGAATCCAGCTTTCATGAGTTCAAACTCTACCATATCTTGGACATCTTCAACGGTTGGAACGAAACCTTTATGTTCTTTTACAAATTTTACAATTCGTTTATCTACTTTTTTTGAGACTTTTTCAGCTTCGTCAAGACTGTCTTTTTGTCCAATCTGTTCTAGACATTTATACACTGCCTGAGTTACTTTATTTCTATCAAAAGCAACGAGTTCACCAGAACGTTTTTTTATGTTATCAATGCTCATTTTTTCGCTTTGTTAAGATATTACTCACTCCCCTTGGAGAAAAAATAATGGATGATGCTTCACGCATTCATCACACAATGCAAATGTATGAATTTTTAAAACATTTACCACCTAAAAAATTACAGTTATGTTAAAAAAATGTTAAAAAACAGAAAGCGTGTTTTTACCTTACGAAAATTTCGAAAAAAAATCTTTTTTTTTTGAAATTTTTTATGAATTTAAAAGTGAAATATTGTCAATTTACAAAAAATAAAATCTTCACTCACACTATTCTTTGAGAGGAACATGAAACAAGACAAAATAAAAAACCCTAAAAATCTATAGGGTTTTTCTATAAAAGATTTTCTTTATTCAGTCCAAGAAATTGCATCAACTGGACATGCAGCAATCGCATCATCCACATCAAGCCCCGTATAGTCTTCTTTATAGACTACTTCTGAGAGCCCTTCATCGTTGAGTTCAAATACCTCTGGAGATATAGCAACACAGGCAGAGCATCCAATACAGGTTTCGTTTACATTTGGAACAGATACTCCTGCTTCTCTGAGTTTTGCGACTTGTTCGTCTGAAATGATAGACATTTTTTGATTTTTAAAAATTACGCTGACATTATATTGGCAAATAAAAAAAATCAAACTCGAAAGCCTGATTTTATAAAGATTAATTTGTATCCGTAACTATGGTCAGTCCAAGATTTTGTATTTCTTAAAATACAGTATATCAAGGGAGCCTTTATCCTTCTGAAAGAATGAACCCTCATCCAGATAGTTAGTGTAGAACACCCTTAGTTAAATTTTTTGTTGTAAGAAAAAAATTATTGGACCTGCCTCCTATAGAACAGA
>CAYVZQ010000010.1:0-49234 GCA_964456335.1 uncultured Candidatus Peribacteria bacterium
AGCTTAAAAAAAATGTTTTTTTACAAGTTATTTGAGCGAAATTTGTATATTAATTGTTGCCTAATTTTACAATATTCATACAGTAATTTTACATGCGCAAAGTAGTATGTTTTTTTACTTATATAAATAGCTAAAATTATGAAGCATGAATTAATGCAGCTCCCATATGAGAGAGATTCTCTTGAACCGTATATGTCTCAGGAAACTTTAGACTATCATTACGGAAAACACCATCAATGATACGTAAATACTTTAAATGATCTTATAGTTGGGACTCAGTATGAAGATATGTCACTTGAAGATATAGTAAAAAAATCAGAGTGAAAAATATTCAATAATGCTGCTCAAATATGGAATCATAATCTATTTTGGAATACGCTTAAAAAGGATAGTTCTCTTCCTGAAGGAAAGCTTAAAGATATGATAGAAGAGAGTTTTGGATCCCTCGAAGAAATGAAAGCAGAATTTAAAAAACAAGCTACAGGCCAATTTGGTTCTGGATGGGCATGGCTCGTTCAAAAAGATAACACATTAGAAATTTATTCAACTCCCAATGGTGAAAATCCACTTACAGAGTGAGGAACCGCACTTTTATGATTAGATGTATGGGAACATGCCTACTATCTTGATTATAGAAATGATAGAGGACAATATGTAGATACATTTTGGAAACTCGTTGATTGGGAAGTACTAGAAACAAGAATGGACTAAATTTTATTTCGTATGTAAAATACGATCTATCTGTTCTTCTGTGAGGTTTCAAATTTCTCAAATTTCGTTTCTTGGGAGGATGTATAAAGTTCCATGAATCATCATTGCAGCATTTCCAGGATCAATATTATTTATATCTCAATTTCAGTTTTCTCCCTGTGTTTTATTAAGATGCATTTTAGTCTTTTTATAAATAATTTGCATTATCTCTAAAAACATTTTTAAATCAAAAAAATAAGAAAATTTTAAGACGTAAAATTAAGGAAAAATTAATTTTTTATATTCGTATTTTTATTTTCTTGTTTTTTTATAAAATATGTTCTATTACTACTCAAAATATAAAGCATGCTAGATGATAAAGTTTTTTTAAAAATTGCTCGTGAGATTGCATCTTGATCAAAATGCGTTTCTACCCATGTATGAGCACTTATAGTAAAAGATAATAGAATTGTCTCTACAGGCTATAATGGAACTCCCTCTTGATATGTGAATTGTGATGAATATTGGAAATGAGAATATACTCCAGAGCACCATGATTGGTCAGCTGCGCATGAGATTCATGCAGAAATGAATGCGGTTCTTTGGGCAGCAAGACAATGACAAAAAATAGAGTGATGAACCATGTATTGTACGCTTGAGCCATGTCTGAACTGTGCAAAACATATTGTATGAGCTTGAATCAAAAGAATAGTTTTTGCAAGTAAATATAAACATCATTATGGGAATTGAGTTGCAGAGTTTATGAGAGAAAATAACGCTGAAATTCTTCAAATAGAAATCTAGAAATCTGGATAAAAAAACTGAGCTTAGCTCAGTTTTTTTTAAAACTTATATTTTACAGAATAATTATTCTATAAATCAAGTCCTAAAACATGTAGAGTATGCTTTCTTAAGGTTTTCTTACTTTGAATTCATAGTATTTTTCATACAATAGTTATGAATATATTAGTGATTTAAAAATAAATTTATGAGCCAATTTTCTCTTATGATTCAAAGCCTTGAGCAGGAGGTTTGAAAAATTATAGTAGGGCAAGAAAGGGTAAAAAGAGATATTATTATAGCCCTGCTTTCTTGAGGACATATACTTTTAGAATGAGCACCTTGACTTGCAAAAACACGAACAATATCAACCTTTGCGCAAGCACTCAGTATGAGTTTTAAACGACTACAGTTTACTCCAGATTTACTCCCAAGCGACCTTATTGGAGCCAAGATATATGATCCTGATTTGAAAGAATTTCAAGTGAAGAAAGGTCCAATATTTGCAAATTTTGTGTTAGCAGATGAGATAAACAGAGCTCCGAGTAAGGTACAATCTGCGCTGCTTGAGGCTATGGAAGAAAAACAAGTAACCATTGGAGAAGAAACATTTTCTCTTGGAGCTCCATTTATAGTTCTTGCAACCCAAAATCCACTTGAACAAGAAGGAACATTTTCTCTTCCAGAAGCGCAACTTGATAGGTTTCTCTTAAAAACTATTGTGGAATACCCAACCCATGCTGAAGAAAAACAAATTCTTGCAGGCTTACTTGAGAGAGATCAGCAGAAAGTATCAAAAGTATTTTGAAAAAAAGATATTCTAGATATGAGAAAAGCGGTTGAAGCTATAGAAGTTTCAGAGAGTATTTATGAATATATTTGTAATATTGTATTTGCTACAAGAAATACTCAGAAATATCCAGAACTCGTCTATGGTGCTTCTCCAAGAGCCTCTTTAGCTCTCCTGAGAACTGCAAAAGCTCAAGCATTTATAGAGGGAAGAGATTTTGTGATTCCAGAAGATATAAAGACTTTGGCTTACTGAGTTTTGCGTCATAGAATTATTTTAAGCTATGAAGCTCTCGCAGAAGACATTACAACAGATGATATCATATCTCGAATACTCGATGATATAATTATCAGATAATGAAAGAAGTAGCATGAAAACATCTTACGCTGCAGAGTAAAAAGATAATGCAATCATTATTTTTTTGAAATTTTAAGGCTGCCTTTCATGGGCATGGACTCGAATTTCAGGATTTTCGCGAATATACTCCACTTGATGATGCAAAATATATTGATTGGGCACTCTCAAGTCGAGAAAATACAACTATCATGCGAAGATATAGAGAAGATAAACAGGGAAGGATTTTGTGTGTGGTAGATAATTCTCCAACTCTTGCTCTTGAATGAGGCATAAAAAAGAAACTTGCCAAAGATATTATTTCTCTTCTCTGAACTGCAGCATTAAAATCCTGAGAGACTTTTTGATGATTTGTATACTGAGCTGATGGTTGAATATATGTTCCTGATAAAAAACTGCAAAGTAATATCTACGCTCTAGAGAATCTCATAGATACAGCTCCAAACGAATATCAACCAACACTTTGAAAGTTGCTCTGAAAAAATCAAAAGAGATCCGTTATTTTTTATATGACTGATAGGGCTGATATTGATATTTGAGCATTGAAAACACTCGGATTAAAGCATGATGTTATTATAGTTTTTTTATCTACACATTTTGAAAATACACTCCAGTGAAACTCATTTTCAAATATGAGATGAGGAAATACCTCTCTGTTTATTGATTTATGAGATGAAAAGTTGAAACAAAAATATATGCTTGCTCGAGCAAATAAACTGAAGAATCTCAAAAATACAGCGAGAAAATATGGAATGTCGTTTGTAAGTCTCGATGAGACTTCCTCTCTCTATCTTGAGTTTTTACAATTAATGAAACAACGTTTATGAAGAAGATAATACTATTTCTCCTCCTATTTCTGAGCTTTGGAAATGTATTTGCCGAAGATATTTCTGTCCAAATAGATAGTAATGTTATTTCATCATGAGAGGTTTTTGAAATCTCTATTGAAATGAGTGATATGCTTATGGATTCGGGAAATATAGATATCAGTATTCCTGGAATAGAGAATTTTGATATCTTTGCTCAGAGTAAAAGAAGCTCGACTCAAATTATAAATGGAGAAACGAGCTCAGTTTCTATTCTAACGCTTAGTCTTATGGCTAGAGATCCAGGAAATTACACTCTATGACCTGTGAGCTATGAATCAAATGGTGAGGTGGTGAGTGATGATGAAGTTTTTTGAGTTGAAGTTATTGCTCAGGCAAGCCAGCAGTGAGATATCCCTGTAATAGAGAGGGATGAAAGAGTAACAAAAAGAGAAGAAATCAGGCCGCTGCGAGAAGTAGCATTTCCATATATCGCTCTTTGAGCTCTATTTTTAGCTTTTATTGTTTTATTTTATTTCGCGCTACAATCTGCACTATCTAAAAATAAAATTGCCATTACTCAGAAATCTGATCCAATTATACCAACAATGCCTCAAAAAAGCTACAAAAAGAAATTAGATGAATATTACATGAAGTTACAAGGAAAAATGGACTCCATCTCCTCCAGGGAGTTTTACAGATACTACAATGCATGACTCAGAGATATCTTGATGTACGAAGGATTTCCACAAGCTCAGAACTCTACATTGAAGGAACTCCAATCTATTAAAAATATACACAGTCATGAAGCATATAAAATAATTCTAGAAACCTATAATAAAGAGTTTCAAGAAGCAGAGATTGATACTAGTGAAAGACAACATTATATAGACACAGTACTTACTTATTTGAGAAAATAAATGAATATATTTCCTGATGGATTACAGCACCCGATTATATTTTGATTTTTATGTCTCGTAATTTGTATCGGGATATGATTATTCTATTTCAAAAAGGGAGAAAGAAATTTTTGAGATATAGACTTACTCAGACAAATATACAAACGAAATATAGTTGTATCAAAAATTGCCTGATGATTGCTCATTGGAATTTCTTTGTGTTTTGCATTACTGCTCTCACTTCCATATCATGATAATTCTACTGAAACGATTGTAAAAGATGGTATTGATATAGAAATAGTTCTTGATTTGAGCTACTCAATGAATGCAACAGATTTGCGTCCAAGTCGTCTAGAAGTATCCAAACAAGTGCTGCAAAACTTTGTATGAGAGTTACAAAGCGATAGAGTAGGGATGATATTATTTTCTGGGAAACCATTTCAATCTGTCCCTCTCACCTTTGATTATGATTTTCTTGAGGATTTCATCTGAGATATATCAGATGAGATGATTAACCAAAATAATCCTGATCTCGCAGGAACAGCTATTTGAGATGCTCTTATTCTTGCCGCTGATACCCTAGAAAAAGATGCTCCAGACCGTGAGAAAATCATCATTTTACTGACAGACGGAGAAGCAAATAAATGACTTGATCCACTGCTTTCTTTGAAATTTCTCCAAGAAAAAAATATAAAAACTTATACCATTTGAGTATGAAAAGATCAGGCGAGTTTTGTAGAAGTTGTGACCTTATGAGGTTTTGTTCAGCGTGTTCCTATATGACCTGTAGACGAAGAAACCCTCAAAAAAATAGCAAATACCACTCAGTGAGAATATTTTAGAGCGGACAGTGATAACAGTTTTGAAAGAATATTAGAAAGTATTGCGCGACTTGAAAAATCAGAGATAGAGTATGAAACTATGAGTTTTCATACTCCAGCATTTTGACTTATTATACTATTATTATTCCTACAGTTTGGAGCACTTTGATACATTGTATATTATAAATGAATCAGACTTTAAAATATGAAAATGTCACATATTAAAATTCTTCGATATATTTTTTTATCAGTAAGCATCTTACTGATAAGTATTTTTAGTATATTTCATTTTGTGTTATGAGTTGAAAAAAATATCTTTCCTGAATGAGGGGCATATGTTTCTATCGTATTAGATGTGTCAAAGAGTATGAATGTCGAAGATGTCTGATCTCAAAGTAGATTAACTTTTGCGAAAAATTATATTTATAACCTCATGCAAAATAATCCAGGATATCAGTATGCTCTTACGATTTTTGCCTGAGAGTCTCAAAGAGTGCTTCCATTTACCAGTGATATAAATTTACTAGCAACATTTCTTGCTGGAGTAGATAGTAGAAATATCACGAAACAAGGAACAAATATACCAGCTGCACTTTCTGATGGGATTTCGAGTTTTTGAGAAGAAAAGACAGGAGTTTTATTGCTTATCAGTGATGGAGACGAATCACAAATAGAGCTCGGAAAAGAAATACGGGAAGAAATAAAAAATAAGAATCTCGCAAGTTTTGTCATTGGAGTGTGAAGTGAACAGTGAGGATATGTGCCAAGTGGAGATATGATGTCACCATATGAAATATACAACGGACAAAGAGTCATTGCTTCCCTCAATAAATCATGACTCAAGTCTCTGGCTCGGGATATATATTGAGATTACCGTGATATAGAAAGTAATATCATTGATTTTCCATATAGCAACGGCGACAATGGATATCAAAATCAGAATTCACACAGCTTGCTTGTGATATTGAGCTTTATTTTTTGGATATTATTTCTCATAACTCTGAGCATAGAAATATATTTTTCTAACTTTGTACGATATGAATAACAAACTGCTTCTATCTCTGATATTTTTGTGTATAGTTGTAGCAGGAATATCATGAAAAAATTACTATGATTCTCTCATACTTGAATCACTCTATAAAGATGAAAATTATGAAGAAATAATAGAAAAATTTTCTGCTTCTCAAAATCCTGTCATCTTGCACAATCTCTGAAATACCTACTTTAAAATGTTTGAGTCTCAGCAAGATACCTCAGAATGAGAGAATGCTTTGTTGGCTTTTTCTGGTTCTCTAGAAATAGAGGAAAACGAAGATACCAGATTCAATTATGAGTATATCAAATCACTCCTAGATTCTTCGACTCAGCAGGAAGAAGATACAAGTCAGCAAGAATCTGAAAATCAAAATCAGGACAATGAGCAAACAGATAATCCAGAAAATTCAGGAGACGATAGTGAAGGCTCTGATACTCAAACATGAGATGAAAATCAAGATTGAGAAAATGCCCAGCAAGATTCGCAAGAATGAGATTCGCAGCAAGGCAATAATGAGGAAGAATTAGATCAAGCTGGCACTAATACTTCTTCATGAGACTCAGAAAGAGGAGAACAATATTCCCTTGAACAAGGAGATGAAGTATGAAATCTCTCAGATGAAGAATTTAGAGCTATACAGGAGCAAATTGAGAATCTGAAAGACCAACAAATATATAACCAAAGATATTATGGAAAAGAAAATGAAGCTTCTGATTTTGACTCACTCTATGAAAGCTTTTTTTGAAATGTAGATAGAGGCTCAGAAAAAAATTGGTAGCTTAAAAAAAAGAGAGGATATTTCCTCTCTTTCTTTGTTATACATGATTATTTTGTCATACCTGGAAGACCTCCCATCATGTCACCAAGTCCCATACCTTGCATAACTCCTTGCATTTTTTCTCCTGCAACTTCTTGAGCTTTTTTCATTCCTTTATTCACAGCTCCAGTAATTGCTTCTTCAAGAGCTTTTTTCTGAGCAGCAGAGAGACCAGGAATAAGTGTATCTAACTCAAAGTCAGATTTTTCAACTTTCATTTCACCATTTACCGTGATTACAAGACCGTCAACTTCTGCCTCAATAAGAGTGTTTTCAAGTTCTTTTTTTACTTTCATTGCTTCTTGTTGTAATTTCATCAATTCTCCAGCTTTACTAAAATCCATATTTTGTAACATAAGTAAGTAATAATACGCTCAGAGTATAAGAGGCAATTTAGATTTTTCAAGTGAAAAAGCTCAAAAATCTTGCAGCAAATATATTTTTATGGTAGTCTAGATATATATTGTTTTATTAACCCATTTACTATGGCACAAACAGCAAACCAAGACGAAGATCTCCTTATTATCACAGACAGTGATGATGATTCTGGAAATGATGAAATTGTATTTTCTTTTGACGATGATGATACTACGAGCTCTTCCGAACCACAAAATTCTCAAACAGATACTCCTGCTCCTGCAGAAAATGATCTTGCCTCAGAAATCAATGCTGAAAGTATAGTAGAAGAGGCTGAAGAATCACAAGATACAGCTCTTGCAGAAGAAACAAGCGAAGTAACTCCAACTTCACAGGAAGTTATTGTAGAAGAGAACGCTCCTTCACAAGAATCTTCTGATGATGAAACATTTAGTTTTGAAATTATGTCCGAGGCAGATGAATCATCTGAAACACCAAAAGAAGAAACATCTTCTTCAAATTCTCAAAATTCTCAGTCTGCTGATACAAATACCGAGAGTCAAACAAGTGATTTATTTGATGCAAGTGAAATACTATCTGATACCTCAGAAGCTGCTCAGACGGCAGATAGCTCAGAGCTAACAGCTGATGTTACTCCTGAACTAACAAGTTCTATAGTTCAAGAAAATGATCCTGAGGAGGATCTTAATGATATTTTATCTGCAACTATCGCGAAACTTCAAAAAAGAAAAGAAGTGATAGCAAATGATACTGCATTAAAATCTTCAAAAGAAGAAGAGGTGAAAGCTCAAATAAAAAAACTTGAAGAAGAAGTATCTGAGCTTGAAGCGCAGATGAAAACTCTTGACGAAGAATCTAAAAAAATAACTTCTAATATTCAGGAGTTAGAGGGGATGAAACTTGACCCTGTGAAAGACTATAATGCAAAGAGAGCAGCAAAAAAATAGTTCCGTAAATCTTTCAATAAAAACTCAGAATATTCTGAGTTTTTATTTATTATTGACATATATTAAAAAAATGTTAAAAATTATATTAATAATTCATAACAATATACATATGTCTAAGAGAAAAACTTTTTCTGGTGTTGAAATCTCTCACTTGTGATGAATTGAAGATTCAGAGAAAAAAAGTTCGCTGACAGGAAGTTGTAAACATGTTACTATTACAGATAGAGCTGGAGTAGAATGCAATATTGTAGTTGATTTTTGATTACATCAATGAGGGCCAGCTGATAGTGAATTAAATACAGAAGTCGATCCTAGAGTTGTTTCTGCAGATTATATTTTTGTGACTCATGCACATCTTGATCACATATGAAGACTGCCTATGCTCGTATCAAGATGATTCCAAGGTAAGATTATAATGACAGAAGCTACGAGAAAACTGGCATATGCTTCTCTCATGGATAGTGCATATATAATGCAGCAAAATAAAGAAGCTAAAATAGAACAAAGAAAGAGACTATGAAAAGAGTTTTCACGAATAAAAAAATATCATACACTCACTCAAAGAAATGATACCGAATCACAAGACTATGAATATATAGCCGAAATAGAGAAAGAATATACAAGTGAGAGAATCTGAGAATTGCTTGAGAGTCTTAAAAGAGTAGATTTTCATATACCAGATTTGCTTCCTGCTGTACCAGAGCCTCTTTACTCATCTGAAGATGTAAATGCTTTATTCTGACTTGCAGAAGATGCGTTCATACTAGAAGAAAAGTCAAAAGAAGAAAAGAAGAGTATAAAAAATAAATCTTCAAAATTACCTGACCCAGAACATATTGAGGCAGTCAGAGAAAATCCTGATTTTTTTGATGAAACGGTCCTTGCATGACATCAACCAACTACCTTAGAACCATCAAAGAGAGAATGATTTATCGAAACCTATGATTACGGACAAGAAATATCTCTATGATGAATGAAAAAACATAATAGTCTTGATGGTGTTACGACGAGTATTCAAGAAATAGCTGCAAAAATGCATCCAGCAGGACATGTACTTGGTTCGTATCAACTTGAAGTACAAATTTGAGTACGAAATATATTGAAATGAGATCAGGTTGATACATGATTTTCTCGATATTGAGATGAAAATTATAAGCTCTGGTTTGGTTGAGATATGTGAAGAATGGATAGCGGAAATAATCTCTGAGCTCCGAGTCTGCCTAATGGAGAATACCTCTATAGAGAAATGGAAGGGACATATGCAGCTCGTAATCATCCAGAAAGATATACTGCCATTTGAGAATTGTATTCTATATTACTTCAAAGCTGAAAACATATACTTATTCCAACATTTTCTATTCAGAGAACACCTGATATGCTCATATTGCTCCTAGATTATGTTGAGTCTGTTTGTATACCAGAGATTCAAAGACTAAAACAAGAAATTAGAAAGCTCAAGAAAAAATTACGAGATTGTAATTCTATGATCAGTTCATACGAATCAGATGGAGATAATGTGAGTCTGAATGAATTCGAAAAAAATAAAAGGGAAATAGAAGAAGAAATCAAAGTAAATTGAGAAGAAATAGATAGATTAAATGTTTCTATTATTACAGATAGTGTTTTATATAGAACTACTGAGGACGTATACAGAGAAGAAATGCCGGATGTATATGATGCATTATCCGAAGCAAGTCAAAAGGAAAGATTTTGAAGAGTTATCATAAAAAATTACACTCCATATGAATCAAAAGAAAATTTTGCGAGATATAGTGCATGAGCAGATAATCCTGCACAAAATAGACGAACGAAAATAATAGTCAGTTCAGCTGGGATGTGTGAGTGAGGACCAGTGATTGGTCATTTACAACGAATGGTAGAAAATCCAGCAACTGATATAATATTTACCTGATATGCACCTCAAAACTCGCTTGCTTGAAAACTTAAGACAGATAGTGAAGTTATAATACTATGAGAGCTCTATAGAGTGAAAGCACAGGTTCATGATATTACATGATTTTCATGACATGCGTGAGCAGATGAATTAGAAAGATGGAATAAGAGTTGAAAAGTTGCAAGATGATGAGTTGATGCAATTGTACATGGTTGAGATGATAGATATAAGCTTGCACATAGCTTAAGTAAATGACATAAAAAAGTTGCTGTTTCATGTCCACAGTTAGGAGAAACTATTAAAATAAGATTTCCTGAATCAAAACCAAGACAAAAGCTTCAAAGAAAAAAATAATACATGTACAAAATTTATTTATAATCTCCCTTTATACAGGGGGATTATTTTTTATTCATTCATAATTAAAAAAATATTAAAAATACTTTGACTTACTTGGCAATAATCAATATGATGTTTTTGCCTCAAATCTCAAACATGGTGTTTGGGAATAAAAACAGGAGACAGTATGAACAAATTTTCCAACAAACTGAACCATTTGAAAGAAACTCTGGTCTGATTGGAGGTGATCACTTGTCTCGCCCCCAGAGACGAAAATTCCGTCGTGGATGATTAGACTCTGAGTGGGGAAGTCAAAGCTGGCAACTTTGGCCCTTCCGGAATGAACCGGCAAAAACACGATCATGCAGAGCAATAAAAGCTTCGGTATGACGAGCAGCAAAAAGCGGGCCTCAGGGCCCGCTTTTCTTTTTGTTTATTATATTTCTTCTATTTTTTTATATCAGTCATTTCCATTCATTTCAACCTGCATAACCGTGAGCTTACAATCTAAGACTCACTCAATAAGTTCTCTATATTGGACAAAATAGTGAGGTCTATCTTCATAGATAATTATTTCTTTTGGGATATAACAGAGCGTGTAGAGGACATATCGGATGGTAGCGAGAATCTTTTCTTCTCCATTTTTTGTTATGATGAGGTGATATTTACTCAGTCATAGGGCACGTACTTTTTCTTTTTGAATTGCTTCGAATCATGCCGTTATTATGCAATCAGTTGCAACATCTAACTGACTGATTATTTCTTGTGGTATAGACTTTCACTCATAATAGTTCTCAATAAAATATGGAAGTCCCATATGATACATGATATATTTATTTCATAATTCTCCTCTATTTTCTCTGAGTCATGATTCTTTCTCCAGCTGCTCATCTCTCGCAAAGAGAGTATCATCCATATCTGTCATTCTCAGTGTCTCATCGGTTTTTGGAAGAGAGTGTCTCTCATCCAAAAACTTTTTGAGAAGACTGTCTATATCACTCAGCTCTTTCATTAATTGCGTGAGTCTATCGAGTGTATGTGTTGCCATGCGAGCATTATTTTTTAAGAATTATTTTTGCAGTATTTTCTCCAAGCTCTAGCTCCTTTTCTATGTCTCATGATGTGAGAGTCCTATCGAGAGTCGAAAGTGTCTCTCAGGTGATGTTATAGGTCTCTAATATGCTTTCTAATTCTGGAGTTATGATATTAATCGTAATCCTGTCATCAACTTTATACTGAGCCTCTTTTCGGGCATCCTGTATATGACGAACGATATCACGAGCATAACCTTCAAGCGCGAGCTCTGGAGTGATTTCTAGATTCATAGCGATGACCATTCCGAATCCTGATTCTATGTTGTCTGCTTCACCCTCTGTAACATAGGCTATTTCAAACTCATCTCCTTCCAGCGTAAATTCTCAAACCTTTACGGTATTTTCATCTATGATTTCAAAATTCCCACTCTTAGCTTCTGATATAATATTTTTTACATCTTTTCCAAATTTGGGACCGATAAGACGTCCATTTGGTTTACAGATTTTTTGTGCAATAGAGCTCGAATCAACGGTATTTACCTCTTTTACATTGAGCTCTTCTTTGATGATATCTTTGTAGTAATCTGAGAGTTCAAAACCTATGGAAATAGATTGGAGAGGTTGTCTTACTCTAATTTTTTGAGCGGTTCTGAGTGAAAGCCCGAGATTGATAACTTTTTGACAGATATCCATAGCTTCATTGAGCTCAGCATCGATAAGCGACTCATCAGCGATAGGGAAGTCCTCGAGATGTACTGACTCTTTTCCAGTGAGGCTTTTGAAAATATTTTCCGTTACAAATGGAGTAAACGGTGCCATAACTTTTGTAAGTGTCACAAGTACCTCATAGAGAGTTTCATAGGCTTGCATTTTATCTCCATCATTTTCAGATTTCCAGAATCTCTTTCGACTTCTTCGTATATACCAGTTTGTGAGATTATCCATAAATCGTACGATTGGACGAGTTGCATCTGTAACTTCATAGGTATTCATCCCTTGTGTTACATCTGCTACAAGTTGATTGGTTTCTGAAATAATCCAGACATCAAGTGGATTTTCTGGAGTATAATCTCCTGTAGGCTCAAAATTATCTATATTTGCATAGGTCGTGAAGAAGCTATAGGTATTCCAGAGAGGAAGAATAACTTTTTTGATAACCTCAACGATTCCTTCTTCTTTGAAATCCATATTTCCTCCATTGAGCAGCGGAGAGTTTGCCATGTAAAATCTTATCGCGTCAGCTCCGTATTTTTGAATGGTTCCTCGTGGATCTGGATAATTTCCATATGATTTACTCATTTTTCGACCATCTGAACCGTTTACGATTCAAGTTGTAATAACATTGGTAAATGACCGTTTATCAAAGAGGGCAACACCAACTACGTGCATAACGTAGAACCAAGCACGAACTTGACCAATGTACTCTACGATGAAATCAGCCGGATATGAGCTCTCCATTGGAGCTTTATTTTCAAATGGGTAGTGCATCTGCGCATACGGCATAGATCCACTATCCATCCACACGTCGAGTACCTCAGGAAGTCTTGTATATGTAATATCACCCTCTTTCCACGTAATATCATCGATGAATGGTCTGTGTAGGTCTGTTACAGTCATACCAGAAGCATCCTCTATTTCTTTCTTACTTCCAAATACCTTCATATCTACCTCATTTCACTCTGCATCTGTCCCAATCCAAATAGGCATTGGAGTTCCCCAGTAACGCGTACGAGAAATACACCAATCAGGGGCAGATTCTACTGATTTGAGGAATTGACCGTGTTTGAGGTGATTTGGTTGCCAGTTGATTCCTTCATTCTCAGCAAGGAGTCTATCCTTCATCTCCTGAATATTTATAAACCAAGAATCCTGCGCTTTATAAATAAGCTTTGTTCCAGATCGTGGACACATTGCCACTCTATGGTTGATTGATTCTTTTTTGAAAAGCAGTCCAAGCTCTTTGAGCTTTTCAGCTACCACATCATTGGCATCTTGGTAGTGCATTCCTTGGTACTCTGGTATTTCTTCCGTGTAGCATCCAGCATTATCAAGCGCACTTGAGATAAATACTCCCTCTTTTTGAGCCAATTGAAAATCGACTTCCCCAAACTCTGGAGCTTGATGACCGATACCAGTACCGTCAGTATCAGTGATAAAGTCAGCATGAAGAATCTTATGATTTTTCTCAGCATCAACTTTTCCTACGTAGAAATCAAATGGAGGCGTATATTTGAGGCCGATAAGGTCTTCTCCCATGAAGCTTTCAAGAATCTCAAACTCTTTTCCCTTAAAGACTGTTTCTACTCTGGCAGTTGCGAGAATATAGATTTTATCCTCTGATTTTACTCGTGAATATGAGAGATTTTTATTCAGCGCCATACTCATATGAGCTGGAATAGTCCAAGGAGTCGTCGTCCAAGCAATAATATAATCTCACTCCTGAACATGTTTATGGCTCTGCGTAAGAGGGAACATCACCGTAACTGCTGGATCAGAGACTTCTTCATACGAGTCGTCCATCGCAACCTCAAAGTTTGAGATTGGAGTTGAGAGTTTCCAAGAGTAGAGCGAGACTCTTCGCCCCTTGTAGACTTTTCATTTTTCATGCATTTGTTTGAAGACCCAAAGAACAGATTCCATATAATCTTGGTCCATCGTCTTATAGGCATTTTCCATATCAACCCATCGTCAGATATGGTCGATATACCAATCCCACTCTGCTGAAGTTTCTTGCGTATATTTATAACACTCTTGTATAAATTTTTCTACTCCAAGCGCTTCAATATCCGCATTTGATTTGAGATTCAGTTTTTTTTGTACTTTTTCTTCAATAGGGAGACCATGACAGTCCCATCCCCATTTTCGCTCTACGCGTTTTCCTTGCATCGTGTGGTATCGTGGCACGATATCTTTGACGATACTTGAGAGCAGGGAACCATAGTGAGGAGTCCCCGTAATAAATGGAGGTCCATCATAAAATCTGTATGGATTATCCTCTGGTCTCTGGTCAATCGATTTCTGGAAGGTATTATTTTCTTTCCAGAATTTGAGCACATCTTCCTCCAACTCTGGGAAGCTCTGTTTTTGGTTTACTTTTGGGAATTTCATAGGTGGGTTGGGTTAGGTTTCAAAATTAAAATCGTTTTGTATTAAATTTAATAATCGCTCATATTGAGTTATAAATTTTTCTAAGTCTTTTACTCTTTTTTCATTGTTATTATGATTCATATTTTTTTCTTTGTTTGTTGTTTCTAAAAATCTATTTTGATTTTTAAAGATATTGTTCTCTTTTTCTATTACCTTTCATATAAAATTAAAAATTGTTTTCATTGTATTAACACTTCATTCTTGATTTTCAGGAAAAGATATTTTATTTCAAAACATTTCTCTTTCTAAATCATTAAAAAGTATTTTATAGTATATTTTTCAACATATTAAACTTACTAATTCCGAATATAATAATTTATCGATATATTTTTTACTCATTAAAATTTCAATTTCATATACTTGATTTATTAGTCCTTCAGTATTATTTTTTTCTGCTCGTTTAATAAATTTTTCTATTAATTCTAATTCCTTATCTCTTTCATATTTTTTATACCCATACCAAAATGCAAATAGTCATCATGATATATAAAGTATATTTAGATTATTATTAACTAAATGAGTGGGTAAAAGTAAAAAAGTAAGAATTATAAAGAATATTAATTTTGAGAAATTATTTAATAACCATTTTTCAAAAGCTTCAGTTTTAGTAAAAATATACCATCATATAATTATTAATATTTCGTAGATAAATATTTTTGAAAATATTCATATCCATTCATCTTTTATAAGTGTAAAATATCAAGTTATTCTTATTATTGCTATTAAGAGCCAAATAAATATATATGCTTTAAAAAAATCTTTTTCATATTTTCATAGAGATTTCCAAAAATTTTTTAATAGAATTTGTATGTTAGTATCTTTTTTCATAAAAATATTATTTAGAATTCTTTACGAGCAAATACACTCCAATCCCAATAATTATCAGTGGCCAAATCATATCAAAATCGATGACAGAAACTCAGGCAAATATATTGATTCAGAATATATTTTTGAGCGCGTAGATAGCTCATACTATGATGAGGGCAAGAGCAAAGTTCATCTTGGTGTTGTATTTCATCGGGGATAATGAAGAACTAAATAGTATTTTTTTTTAATTATAGAGTCTCGCTTTGAGCTCATCTATGTCTGGAACTCAGGCTTCAAGTAATTCTCTGCATCTTGTAGCGAATCTCTCAACCCAATTTTTTGCTCATTCATGTCTTTCTAAATGTTCATGTTCACAATATTCTTCCATAAGTCATCGCTGCAAAAGACATACTTCTGGTATATCAAGCTCTCTTCCTGCTAGGAAGCATTTTGATTCTGCTCACATACTGTTTCGTATTTAGAACAATTAAAATATTATGGCGGAAGGGATGGGATTCGAACCCACGGTACGGGCAAGCCGTACACACACTTTCCAGGCGTGCTCATTCGACCACTCTGACACCCTTCCAAAAATAGTTTTGTGTCATCTCGGACAGGGAATTATGAGAGAAAATCGAGAAGATTTTCGGTGAGTGAGAGCTGAGCCTTGAGATCTTCAAAAGATTCGTCGAATTGGTTTTTTACTTTGAGGTATTTTCTTCGCTCATTTTTCTTCATAATTTTTCCTACATAGAGCAGATGCTCCGTGTGAGACTTGTGTTCGGAGAGGATTCTGAGCATAAAATCGTAGAAGTTCATTCCATTTACCTTTGAGTAGGAATAATAACTCGACATATCTTGTGGATCAATCGTGTTGTTTCGGTATCTCCGAACGTATTTACGAATGGATGGATCTTTTGCTCCTGTGAAATAATTCTCATCACTCGCTCCGTAGAGAGAATAATCTAGGAGTTTTACGCAAATTGGACTGGTCAGGAAAAAATGCTTGATATCCTCATGACCTTTAGATTTTTCTCAGAGATATTCTAAGAAATCTCAGAAGTCCTCATAAATCCAGTGTTCCCACTCTATCCAGAGATTTTTACTGATATATCAGCGTGCATAGAGAAAGAATTCTTCATACCAAAGATCAATGATTCTGAGGTATTTTTCTTCTTCATCTTTTTCAGAAACAACGTTGCTATATCTCTCAGAAAATGTATTCATAATTGAGATTTCAGAGTCTTGTTCGTATCGTCGATATCCATACCAAAAAGCGAGTATTGCGCCGGTAGTCGTAATCACAAATTCAAGTGAAATTTCAGGTGAAAAAAAATATGAAAGCCAGAGCAACACCAAGAGTGCAAGTGTTACGAGCGATATATTTCTCATAAAAAATATTTGCAGAGAGAATTTTTTCATTAAAAAAAGCACAGAATAATATTCTATGCTTTTGGTCATTTTTTTAAAATGAAGGTACCACCCAAAGCCTGTACTTAATTTTATTTTGTTTACGAAGAATTTCATCTCCGAGAGGGTCTAATAAGATAGTGAATCTGTTCTTCCTCCAGCTCGCAGGTGATAACTGCTCAGGCGCCTTTCATATGTAAAAATATTATAACTATCTCGCAGCTAATGCAACATTTTTTATTATTTTTGAGCAAGAGGGCTCGTTGTGATATCTTGGTCTTGCGATTCGCTCTTTACGGTTGCCAGAGATTCTTTCTCTTGCGCTGCAGCTACTTGCTGCTGAGATTCTACAGAAGCATGATATCTTGTTGCTTCAGATTGTAGGAAAAAGAATACAAAAGAAAAAATAATAAATGTGTTTATAAAGGTATTAAGCTTTTTCATCGTTAAAAAAATAGGATTAAATAATTAACCCTATCTTAAAATACATTTGTAAGAAAAAAGCAATGAACTACATAGTTTCAAGTGCTGCATTCATAGATTCAAGTGAATCAAATATTCTGTATGTTTTTCCACTTACAAGATTGAAAAGACTATAACTATCATCGACTCCAGGCGCTGCATTTTGAATTTTTACTTTGAGAAAACAAGCAGCAGTTGACTCAGCATAGACACTTCCTAAGAATTCAAATGTTATTTCTGGATTTGTGTTTCCCTCTATGAGTTTCATTTGTGTTTCCTCTGCTAGGTCACTACAGTCTGCCCCTATGAGTTTTTCATCTTCTACCGTAACAATATTATTATTTTTCACGCCAGTTGATGATTCGCTTTGCATGTCTTTTGATCCACAAGAAACGAGAAAAAAAACGAGAGTTAGTAATCTGAGTATATATTTCATAGTATGTAATTTAGTAAGTAATTTTTGATTCTATGAAAGAATCATGCATCAGAGTAACATCGCTTAATTTTACTGAGATTTTATAGGCTTCCAAGAGTTTTTTGTAAAAATCACACAAGGAAAACTTATTGTTTGCACGCTATAACTTCTATTTCAATAAGAGCTCATTTTGGAAGCGCAGATACTTGGACACAGCTGCGAGCAGGTTTATGAGGAAAATAAATTCCATATATTCCATTCACTCTTTCAAAGTCTCCCATATCTGTGAGAAAAATAGATGTTTTACATATATCGCTCATTTCTATATCTAATTCAGCACAAATTGCTTTTATGTTTTCACAGATTCTTTGGGTTTGTTTTGAGAGTGTTTCCTCCAGAGTCATAGTTTCTGGATCAAGACCAATTTGACCAGAAAAATAAATGGTATTTCACTGTATGCTATAAGCAGAATATGGTCCTACTGGCTGCGGGTAATTCATGGTTGTTATACTAAAAGATTAAAGTACATATCATTGTTGGTAATATTTTCAAAGGCAAATCCTCACTGTCTCATATTTTCTTCAAGTTTTTCAAAATTTTGTTCTCACAGTGCCTCGATTCATATCATAACAGGAGCTGTATTTCTATTAGATTTTTTCATATATTCAAATCTGGCGATATCATCATCTGGCCCAAGAAACTCCAGAAATGATTTGAGAGCTCCCGGACGCTGCGGGAATTTCACAAGATAGTATCTCTTTTTTCCTTCGTATCTCAGTGAGCGCTCTTTGATTTCAGGAAGTCTTTCAAAGTCGAGATTTCAGCCTGAGACGATGACCACTACTTTTTTCCCTTTGAGTCTGCTTCCAAGAGATTTTAGAGCATCTGATTCGATAGCTCAAGCAGGTTCTAGGACTATTCCGTCTTCTCTCAAAAACTCAAGAATTGTAGAGCAGATTCTATTTTCAGGGCAAGAAATTACTTCGATATTATTTTCCTGACAGATAGCAAAATTATGGTCTCATACTCTCGCCACACTCGCACCATCAACAAAAGTATCAATGTGAGAAAGAGCCAAGTTTTCTCAGGCTTTTAGGCTCTGCATCATACTTGCTGCTCCCTCAGGTTCTACTCATATAATCTCCGTATTTTTATGTAGGACATTTCTAGCAGAGATGATACCCGAAATCACGCCTCATCATCCAATCGGACAGATAATCATATCTGGGTCAGTGACTTTTTCATAGATTTCAAGTCACATCGTTGCTTGTCAGGTAATGATTCTCGGATCATCAAATGGATGAACAAATGTTGCCCCTGTCTCTTTTTGATATTCCTGAGCAGATCTCAGTGCCTCGTCAAAGGTATCTCCTATGAGTACAACTTTGATGTATTTTCCTCCAAACTGTTTTGTTTTATACACTTTTTGTTCAGGAGTCGTAATTGGCATATAGACGACTCAGTGTATTTTGAGTTCAGAACATGAGAGAGCGAATCACTGGGCATGATTCCCAGCACTTGCACAGACGACTCATGTTTCTTTTTCTTCCTCCGAGAGAGATGAAATGAGATTATACGCGCCTCTGATTTTGTAACTTCTTACTTTTTGTAAATCCTCTCTCTTGAGATAAATTTCAGCATCATATTTTTTTGAGAGTCGTTCACTGTACTGTAGGGGAGTGTCTTTTACTACTTTTCAGAATCTGAATTTCGCTGCAGTTATATTTTCAAGTGTTATCATAAAAAAGCATACAAAATAAATAATTTGTATGCTTTCGGTTATTACTGAAAAGTAATAAAGGTACCACCTAAAGCTATGCTTAATTTAAGTTTTTTATCGAAGTTTGACTCTTCGTGAGGTTCTAATAGGTTTTATCCGTTCTTCCTCCAGCTCGCAGTTGATAGCTGCTCAAACGCTTGTGTCTCATAGTTACAAACTTGAGTGTAATACAAAGATATTTTTTTGCAAATCACTTTTCATCTAAAGTGAGATTAGTATTCTCACTCAATACTGTAATTTACTACAGTGTCATTTCTTACTGTAATGTTCACTCTTCAAGGATTAAAATCCTGTGTTACCATCAGACTTTCACCATCTCTTTTTGTCGTTCGTACTGGGATATTATTTTGATTTCATAGGGCAATAGCATCATCTTCAGATAATCCAATAAATGATTCATAATCAAAAGTATCATTTATATCTTGGCTTGCTTCTGATCCTGTATCTGTATCTGGCTCATCTGGAATGAGGATTCAATTTCCACAAGAAGCTAATAACATACAGAATCCTAGGAATCATATTTGTACTATTTTATTCATATTTAGAAATTATTGATAAAATATTTTAATAATCAGTAGTTGCATATTCGTCTCTTTTTTCTCACATATCGAATTCATCTATCAGTATGAGAGCCTTTTCTCTACTAATATCATTTTTATTTTTTACATAATCATCAACAAGTAGATTAATTTCTCTCACATCATGTGTTTCATAATCATATTGGTCATCATTTTCTATAAATACTCCAATCTCTTCGATTCTCTCAATATCCTTTTCTTTGAGGGCTTTATAAAGATTTTGAAGGTATTCTGTCATTTCGAACATTTTATATGTATTATCAAATATTGAATTATATACTACAAAAACTATGTGTGAGAATTGTATGAAAATTATTTTAGTCAATATTTATTATTACTCAATATATAGTCTGTTCATCATTTTTTATTTTGTTGTGTAACGTAGACTACATCTTTTGAAGATAATGAAGTAAGAATAAAATTATTTTTTTGAGAATACACAATATTACTGATTTTTTTATATGATTTATAGTAACTTATTCAAACTAGAATTGACCAGAGTATAAGAACAAGATTCACGAATATTCAAAGAAACGAGCTAAAAAGAATAAATAAAATAAAATATCCAACTATATAACTGATATAAAAAGCTAACATATTTTTCTTTTTAAAGTGCGAAAAATATAAGTCAAATATTTTACGTTTTATAATGTTCTCATGGTAATCATTTTTATAGTATTTTATACTATTTTTACAGTTGTTTATATCTATGTTGGGTATATTTCATGCTTGAGTTACAAAATAATCCTTATAGTAAATATTATTTCTTGAGTGAAAAAAAAGTAAGCACAAGAAAAATGAAATTATAAATCCAGATATGAAACCCAAATTCAACATAGCTCCAAAAACTAAATTGTAGAGAATAAATAAATATATCGCATGTATGATGCTATCTGATTTATTTGCAAGTGATATAGCTAAATTTGGTTTAGTAAGCCATAATACATATAAAATTATTGGTATGATGACGAATATTACTAATCAAATCAAGATAACAATTAATCTTTCTATTCCACCGGTATACCATAAAAATGAAAATATAAGTCCGTAAAAAATAATGACACAAAAAGAAATAATTCTTTTACTTTGAGCAGACTCTTTAAAATTATTATTTTTGAGATTCATATATTTTTTTTCAGAATATGTATTCATTCTCGTTTTGATTCTCATATTACATTCGTCTGGTAAATATATAATCTTCTCATCACTCTGTATTTGTAAGATTGTCGAAATAATAATACTTAGAAAAAATATTTTTTATAAAATATCTATTTCTTGCATCATTCAGTATTCTTTTATATTTCAATCTATTTTTAATTGCTATATAAACACATGCGAATACAGGAATAATAATCAGACTGAATCAGATAATTGCTCAGAATATTCCTAATAAATCTAGATAATCAAAAAAAGAAGTATTACTTCATAACCATCATACTACCATGAAGTAAGGAAATGTGAGTACAAAAATCTGAAGACTTTCCATATATTTTGGAAAATAAATTTCTTTCCACAGCATTTTTTTGAGGTCATTTTGTATGTAAGAGGTATCATAGTATTTTTGATGATTCAAAATATTATCAAGATCTTCATGCTCTGTGCTATCGAAATATCTTTCTTTAAAAGAGTATTTTCTTCTTACTTTATACCATCTAATACATACTAATAGAAAAAATATCCACACTGAATTTTTTAAAACAATTCAATTTAATTCTGGCAATGTATAGTATAGAATTGACTCAATTCCAACCATAATTAATAGATAGAATAAAAATACTATGATACCCTTTATTAAGAATACAATTGGATCAAAAGAAGCATCTTGTGGGGTAAATACTTGCTCTTTTTCTGGAAAATTTTCTCTTGTTCTAGTTTTCATATTTAATAGAAAAATATTTTATTTTTTCTCTCAATGTAGTCAGAAGTACTTATCTTGGCTTGGTAGATTTTGAATTTCTTATACTTAAACTGAATCGTATATTTCCACAGAGAAATACATGCAAATAATATCCAAGCTATTCATGATATAGCTCATATAATAAGAAGCATCATTACTATATCTATCTCTCAAGTGATTAATTGTTGTAACATGGCTCCTAAAAATAGTAATCAAAGTACTTTGCTTGCTTTTGATGCATCACGAAAAAGATTTCTTTTTTTTGATTTTTTATATGCGAGCACTTCTCTTGGACTATTAAAATAATTATGATGATTGAGGAAATTTTTACTTCCTACAAATGTATCAAATGACTCTTTAGCTTTTCTCTCTTTTTCTCTCAATTCCTGTCTGAGTAATGAAGTACGATGCAGAAAAAATACATATTTTACAAAGCTTTGGATTAAAAAATATATTAATCATACATACAGAAAGAAATTGAGAGATGTAAATATATACAAAATAAAAAATAATATGAGAAAGCTATATGTATATATTTGTAGGAATCAGAATTTTTTATAGATATAATTCAGTAATAAATCTCATATATACATAATTGGCATTACAAATAAGAGCAAGAATATATAGTGCTCTATAGAATAATTTGCAATGATTCATCAAAAAATCACAAATAAAAATGTACCAATTATAACCCGAGTAAAACGAGGGCTTCTATTTTTATCTGTGGCTGATAATCCAGGTGATTTTACTCGTGTTCTTGTTTTCATATTTTAATAGAAAAATATTTTATTCTCATCAACATAGTAACTGGTAATTTCAGACCTCATAAGATAGATATTTCAGGACTCCATAGCTTTTTTTATTTGAAATACTACAAAATAATAATAAAATATAACCGGAAAAGTAAAGAACATTAGAAAGCCAACCAGATTAGTATAAAACTCTCCATATAAAATAGATTTTCAATGAATTGAAAGGGTGTAAAATAACCAAAATAGTCATATTGTAGGAGAAATAATAATTATTTTTAACCATATTTTTTCACGTAATTTTTGTTTCAAAAAATAAGTATAAAATGTATTAGGTTTAAAATAATTTTGATGGTTTAAAACATTAATATTTCTAACAAAATTTCCATTTATTCATTTTTTTATTTTGGATTTTTTTATGATAATTTTGTCTTCTAAACTAGCATTTTTGAGTCATATAAATGTGAGAAATAAAGCTCAAGAAAAAGCGCTTCATAAAATTATAACTAACTTTAAGTCTCATATTACTTTATATAGCTCATACATTAAAATCCATAATCAAATTAGCATCAGTATAAATACAAAATTCCCAATAACTAATACGAATTTTTCAGTGTGAGAAGTATTTTTTTCAAATATCTCTATTTTATCATTTCTTACTCTCATATTAATTTTTTACTAATATTTCCATAAAATTCTCAAAATTTTGCTTGTAGAGTATGAGTGTTTTTTCAAGAGATTTTTGATTGAGCTTGAGTCGTTCCTGAGAGAGAGAAATATGTGAATTTTCTCAATTTGTTTCTTCGAATTTCTGTATTTCTGCGAGCTCATTATTTGTGGAAATATAACTTTTTTGCAGTGAAAAAATATTATAAAGAAAGAATAAGAGCATCCTGTATGTTTCAGGATAATTATATTTTATCGTGCTCATATTTGAAATTATATGATTCTTTTCTATAAATTTTGTAATATGATCAGAAATTTGTTTTTCGTTGAATATCTCTGAGAGCGAGTTTATATTCATAAAATCATACCTGAGAGTATATTTCTTTTTATTATTTATAGTTGTTTCAATATCTTTATGAAACTGAATCATAAGATTCTTTTCTTCAAACTCATCAAAACACTCAAAGATATTTGAAAGAAAAAATATTATTTTCTTTGTTTCCTGCTCACTTTCTAAATATCTATTTTCTACATATATATCTGAGTAAAAACTTGGATAATAAAAAATAGATTCTTGTCTTTTTGTCCTGTGATAGAGATATATTTTTCCTACTTCATGAATCTCAAAACAAATGAGCTCATATTCTCAAAGAACTTTTTTAAAAACAGTATAATCGCAGGATTCTTCATCTAAGTAATGTCTCATATTTTTTACTACTTCCTGCAGTCCATCTTTATATTTTTGACTGAGTTTTTCAAGAAGAGTAAACTGATAGATTGAAGCTATATTTATCATATTTTTATATTTCTCATGTTAAAGAAGCTTCCCAAACATCTATTTCTCTTTTTGATGTGTATCATACTTTCACAGCAAGTGCGAAGTTATCGACATCAAACCCAAAAGGAATAATTCAGGATTCATGCTCTATGAGTTCTTCTACGAAATATCATTTCTTTTCTGAATTTCCTTCTGATTTAAAAATAAGTCTTCCAAAAGAATTTTCACTGTAATTATAAAAGAGTTTAAAAAAGGCTGATAGATGCACAGATACTTCACTGATTTTAGTCATTGAAGTCACGTCAATCGTCAGCTTATTATCTTTTCCGGACTTATTATAATAGATAACAATACTATTTTGTGTATTATATATGAGTGAAACAGAATCTGGATAGAGTCTAAATTTATTATGATTTTTGAGATTTACAAATTCAAGAAATTTTTTTTCATTTCCGGTGAGGCTTCATCGTGTTCAAAGTCCTATAACGATATCATCGGTTTCAAGAAATATTTCTGTATTTCCAAAAGCACTTGAAGTAAGAGGGAAGTATTGTGATCATCTCTTTCCAGTTTTTTCATTAAAATAGAGATTTTCTCTTTGAAATAAATATTCGTATGGACCAAGAATATTTTGTTCAAACTCTATATTATATTCTCATTGAATATTGTTGCTTCCAAACAGATTATTATTTGAAACAATTTTTCATTTTTTCATATGATAAATAAAAAAAATATACTACAGGTATTGTAGCATATTTTTCATTTTTTCCCAATTATGAGCCAATTGTTTTTTCCCAATTATCAAACACAGACATATCAACCATCTTAAGAGATGGAGTAGTTTCTGAAATTGCAATTTCAAGAAGTCCTTGAGTGATTTCGTGATTTTGAAGTGCATCTGTAAATTCACTCATATCTCCGTCATGTGCTCTAATTTTTTCTGCGAGCTGTATAATATTTTTACTTGCATCACGACTTGCTTCTTCAACTATTGCTTCAATATCTGCTGCGACGTATCAATCTGTAAACTCAGCAAGCTTTTTGTAGTTGAGTTTTCCGTGAGGACGTTTTTGCTTTTCTATAAATATTTCAAAGAGTTCTGCTCTTGCATCAAAATCAGGAGCTCATATATAGAATTTTTTATCGAGACGTCCTGATCTGAGTATCGCACTATCCAGATGGTCAGGCCTGTTAGTAGCAGCAATAACTATAAGGTTTGGCGCATCTTCGAGTTTATTAAATTCTTGGAGAAACTGAGAAACCTCTTCTGCCTTATTTGCGTCTACCTTGTTATCTCGCTTTGAGACAAGTGAATCAATTTCATCGAGAAACAATATAATAGGTCACTTTTCACTTGCAGCTTTTGCAGCTGTAAAAAATTCTCTAATATTTTTACTGGTTTCATGGAGATAGCTTGATCCGAACTCTCAAACAGATTTTGTGATGAGTCCTGCTCAGAGCTCCTGAGCGAGTTTTTTGGTTAGAAATGTTTTCCCAGTTCCTGGAGGACCATATAGGAGCATTCAAGTAGGAATTCATACCTGAAATGCTTCATAACTTGCGTAGAGATCTACGAGCATTTTTTCTTTTTTTTCTTCTTTTGTGTCAATTTCGCTCTCGGGCATATTCTCATATTTCTCTTTGAGGTCACGAACCAGGAATAAGAATTGAAGTGGTTTAATAAAACCATCTCGAAGCTCATCTTTGAGTTTTTCCATTCCAGCAAGTCATTTAAATCCCCATGTATCTGGATTTTTCATCGTGAAATACTCTGGCTTTACTGTAAGTTTTCTGCTGTCATCATCTCCAGCATTTTTAGCAGTTTTTTGGCTTGGTTCATCTGCTTCAGCCCTGAGAGTATTTCAGGTTTCTATAGCCTCTGGTGTTGCAAATGTATTTTCAAAAGCTTTCGTGATATCTCAGGCTTTTGCAACGGAAGCTTCCATTTTTTTAAGAGCATCTGAAAAATCTCATTTCCAATCTTTTTCAACCACTTTTTTAAATTCTGGAGTTGTCGTGACTGCCTGAAAAAAAGCATCGAATCAAGTATCTTTCTGTGCCATGAGTGAAAAAATTAAAAATTATATAAATATATTAGAGAGAACTCCCAAAAAGTAAATAATGAGTCTCTATTCTATTTGTAAATATATTGTATCATAAGACTCAGAAAATAAATATTTTTCTTGCGTAATGAAAAAAGAGGGTAGAATATTCGCCTGATAATAATTTATATGAAATAATGAAAAAAAATAAAAATTTAGAGCTCTCACTCCAGTGACCTATATTTAAGGCACTCCTGACTCTCACCATTCCAATCCTGATTGCAAATGTCCTCCAGAGTGCGTATCAAATTATTGATGCATACTGGGTATGAAAACTGTGAGCCAATGCAGTAGCTGCAGTTTCTGTAAGTTTTCCAGTAGTGTTTTTATTGATATCCATAGGGACTGGATTTGCAATTGCAGGTTCAACACTTATTGCTCAATATGTTGGTCAAAAAAACCAAAAAATGGTAAATCATGTTGCAGCTCAAACACTACTTATGATTGTGATTGTTTCACTTATTTTGTGAGCTATTGGATATAGCTTTGCTGGATGAATCCTCTCGCTTATGTGAGTAGCTCCAGAAGTATTTCCTGGAGCACTCAGCTTTATGAGAGTTTCATTTATGTGAATTGTCTTTGTCTTTGGATTTGTGATGTTCCAGTCTATTATGAGATGAGTTGGCGAAGTAAAGCTTCCAGTGTATATCGTTTTATGAACGGTGTTACTGAATTTTGTTCTTGATCCATTACTGATTTTTTGATATGGTCATGTTCCTGCTTATGGTGTTTCTGGTGCTGCCATGGCAACATTTATTACACAATGACTTGCATCCATAATTTGATTGTTTGTACTTTTAAATGGAAAAAATGGAATTGAGCTTAAAATAAAAGATCTAAAACCTGATTTCAACTATATTAAGCAAGCATTTAATCTGTGATTTCCAGCTTCTATAGAAATGTCTTCTCGAGCCTTTGGTCTCATACTGATGACTTTTCTTATTACGAGTTTTGGGACAGGAGCAATCGCAGCGTATGGTGCCGGTTGAAATATACTTCAAATAGTGATGATACCAGCACTTGGACTTTCAATGGCAAACGCAGCACTTATTGGTCAAAATATTGGAGCTAAAAATATGCAAAGAGCATCTGATATTGCAAAAATGAGTATTTTGATTTCATTTTGATTTTTGAGCCTTTTAGGTTTATTTGTATTTATATTTGCGCCAAATCTCATAGGATTTTTCATACCATGAGAGACTGAAGTTATTGCTTCTGGTGCAGTATTTTTAAGAACAATCGCCCTTACATTTTGATTTCTCGGAATACAGGTTGCAATAAATGGGGTATTTAGAGCAAGTGGAAATATGATTGCCTCACTGATGCTGACGCTTGTTTCACAGTTAGTTCTACAATTTCCACTTGCCTACATTCTCTCAAAACATACAAGCCTAGGTATAGAGTGAATTTGGTACTCTTTTCCTATTACCTACATTCTTATTTCCCTTATTTCTCTTGCGTGGTTTGCAAGTGGAAACTGGAAAAAAACAAAAATTACCAAAGAGCAAACGATGATGTCTGATGTCTCAGATGAATCTATAACGCAGCAATGAGTGATGAAATAAAAAAAAGCCTACTGTTGGGCTTTTCTTATATTTTCTAAATGGGATTCAAGTCTCTTTTTTTGGAGCGTTAGAATTGCTTTTCCAGATTGAAAGGAAGTGGTTCATTCTTGAGATTCCAAAGAAGATATTTCTCAAAATATTTCTTGTTCGTGTTTTCTGGTCCAGTTAATCAAATCACTATGAAAGCTTTCTAGCAGATGCATAAAGAATTTTTTCTCGTGCTCCAGTATCTCTTCTTGCCTGTGTGAGTGAGCAATAAGCTGCTCTAAGAGATTTCCACATGCTTCTATTGTTTCAGTAATGTAGAGAATACTTTCACGCACGTGAGCTATATCAGTTGGGGTAGCGTAAGAATTATTGATATCCTTGAGAAAATCAGAATACAGAGAAGAGTAATTCATAAGAATTTCTTCTTTTTTATGTGCATATTGTGTCAACGTATGTTTAAAACTCTTTCAAAAAAAACTGTAGAAGTATTCTTGCAGACTAGAATATTTGTAATTTTCAGCAAGAGAATGAGTGAGTTCTAACTCATCGTGAGATGTTTTGAGTATATGTTGCATCGTCTATTTTTTAAAAGATAGTACATTGTAACCTATTTTTGTATATTTGAACAATTTTTTTAATCTCCAAATCAAGCTCCATTTGAGCTTCATCATCCACCTCAAAAACTAGATGAAGAAGAGGATCCCCAAGAGCTACTACTTGAAGAGGAGCTTGATGATGAACTTGGAGAAGGTTTGATATATTCTTTATATGCAGGGGAATCATACTGTATCCTATTATCTATACATAGGCTTGGCTTGGCTTCACAGAACTTTCTCTCTTTTTCAAGTTCTCTTTGCTGGCAGATAATCGGGTTTGCAGCACAAAACTTTGCATTTTTATGCTCTATATATCCAATAAATAAAACTGGAAGAACACTTAAGAGACTGTATAAGAAGAGTATTATTAATACAGTTTTTAAAAGGCTTTTTTTACGAAATATATATAGAAAAAAAGCAAATAACACTGCAATACCAAGATACAAAAACAGAGCAATTTCTGGCATCGTGGACACACCAGCAATTCAAATCATTGGAATTGCAAAAAAACTTATAAGAAATAGAGGAATTGATTTTAATATTTTTAAGGAAATTTGCTTATTTTCTTTTGAAGTTTTCTCCCTAATTTGTATTGCCTCATGCCATATTTGTATTATTTCTTCATATTTTCAGTCTGCAAGCAGTTTTCTGAATTTATTTTCTATGAGTGCTCTACACCAAGCTTCATGATATATCCATTCTAGTCATTTTCAGACCATAATTCGAATTTTTTTCTCATCGCTGGCGATAATGAGCAGGAGTCCATTATTTTTTCACTTTTGCCCGATACCATTCTCATTAAAAGCCTCAAGAGCAATATCTCTGAGCTCTCGTCATTCTCTATGTGGGAAAATGATAGTTACAGCCTGAATACCGCTGCTTATATCTATTTGCTGAGCAGATGTGTCGAGCTCTCAGAGAGTATTTTTTTCGAGTACCTGAGAAAAATCATTCACATAATTTTTAAGGTGTGGTATTTTCATAATTTTATTGTAATTTTTTAATTGACTGTTTAATTCTTGGCAAGAATAGTTCTATTTCTCTTTGCTGCATTTCTATTCGAGTAAGCTGCATTTTGAGTGGAGAATTATATTCTACTTCAGGAGTGTCTTCTATTTGTGATGAAATTTCTATATGAGTATTGGTAAGTATATTTTTATTTTTTTCTAAGAGCTCTTCGATACTGATAAGAGGAGTGACAATTTGTTTTTTTATCCATGTATTATAGACTTCAAATGAAAACATATCTTTGTAATCAGATTTTTTAATCGTTTTTTTGAGATTCTGTACATAGATTATAGCCTCTTCACTCAATCCTGTAATTTTCTCAATTCCAGAATTTATATCCAGAAGTAATCCATCTTTCCACTGATTTTCTATCGCTTTGTTTAAAGATTCTTCCAGAATAATCTTTTCTGATTTTAAATCCTCTGAGCTGATATCAAGCTTTCAAAATAATGTATTAATTTGGATAACACTATTTCATCTCAGAGCAAGATATTTGGTATTTGCCCAAGTTAGGATATTAAGAAAAATGAGCAGAAAGAATACACCTACAAAGTACACGCAGGCCATTATAGCGATATACACAGTATAGAGTCCTACCAGTAAGAGAACTACTCTAATATCATCAGTATCAAGTCAACTACGACCAAATTTTTGAGTTCAAGAAAATATAGCTTGATATCAACCAAAGAGTTGGGTCATGATTTGTTTTGATAGTTTTTGATGTGACTCACTCAGACGTGATGGTCAAAATAATTCTTCTTCAAAGGTATCTGAAACTTGCTTCATGTCTTTTCAAAGCGTTCAAATCTCAGAGAGTTTTACAATTTTTCCACCAAGAGAGACCGAAGAGTCAGTAAGAACCACGAATGCTGACTTTGAAAGCAAAAATGAGCGCCTAAGAGAGAGGAATAAGAGATACAAAAACAGAAAAAATGTTCAAATAAAAATCACTCCAAAAAATACAAATAGATTGATTCATGTTATGAGTCCAGCAAGCACAGCAATAATCGCAAGTGGATTTCCTATTTTGCTCAGAGCATTCATAAAATCTCTTTGAATTGAGAGTTTTACTTCGTCTGGAGATATCCACTTATAGAGATGAAATCAACGATCTGTGATATCATCTTGAATGTTTTTAGGTATTTGTAATACCTGAGGCATGTGCTCTGAGTCTTCTCGCAGTCTTGTATTCATATTTTTAATTTTTTTATATAGACATATTATATAAAAAAAAACTTGAATGAAAACTATGGGAACAATAAAAAAAGCCTCAAAGGCTTTTTTTATTTATTTGAATATACTATTTATTTATTTCTTTCGCGAGTTCTTCTTGAGATTTTGCTGAAAGTACTTTCACATCATCAAGTTTTTCTTTTGCATCTGAGAATGCTTGTTTTTCAGCGTCAGCTTCTATTTTTACTTGTGCTCTATAGCTCTCAATTTGATCAAAGTGATTTTTGAGTTTTGTGACATTTTCTACAAATACAGAAGCTGAAAGAACTGGTTTACTTGCAAGTTCTTCAGATTTTTTCGCTGAATCAATGGCTTTGTCAGTCAGTTCTGATGACATTTTGTCGATAGTCTCACCCATAACATTCAGCGCCTTCATACTGGCATCAAGCGCTTTTTGAGAACTTGTTTCAATCAGTGCAGTTGAAAGAAGAGTTTTAAAAATTGGACGACTTGAACTCATAGAGAGCGAGAGTTTAGAAGCGCTATCGAGTCTCATAAGTAGTCTCTTTCGAGCCATCTCAAGATTTCCAATAAGCACCACAAGGTTTGAAACAAAATACTCAACATTTCTGAGGAACATGTCGTATTTCATTTTTTCTTCTTCTGTTTCGACACTTTCTGCCTTCTTCTTAAATTCTTCTATTTTAACTTGAAGAAAATCTTTATAGGCTACCACTTTCCCGAGATTTGCTTCGATTCCTTCAAGAAATTCCTTTTGCATATCAATAGAAGTATTGAGGGAAACTCCCGCTTGATCAAAACCAGAAAAAATTGCTTCAATTTTTCCTTCCATCGATTTAATATTAAACTTTGCTTCATCCCATTTTGCATCAAGTGTTTTTGCAAGGATAGAAACAAGAGGAAGTGATTTAGCTATTTTCATCACTGTTCCATCGTTGTCGATGATATCTTTATAGACTGATTGCACATCTTTATTCATATCAGCAAGTTCATCAGATACTTGCATAATTGGATCGCTATCAATAATTTGCGCAGTTTTTGAGATGATACTATCAAGAGGAGCAGTGATTTTTTCCCCAAGTTGACGGAAGTCTTTTGCTTCCTGAAAAGTTTGTTCTACCTCGGCCTGATCTGTCTCAGAAAGTGGAATCGAAGTAGTATTTGAAACAATTTTTTCAGCCTCAACTTGAGCATCATCAGTTTTTACTTGTGTAGCCATAGTTTTTTAGTAATGAAATAAGTTACTGCAATAGTATAATCGAATAATCAGATTAGTGGAAATTATTTTTTACATATTATACTTAACCAGTCATCATGTTTGGTTTCTAAAATATGAGTTTTGCATATATGAAAACATATTTCTTCAAGTATAGAAATAATTTCTTCCTGAGAATAATATACATATTTTTTCTTCACTCAGGGAAGGGAAATACTATTTTTAAATACAGTTTTCTCAGAGTCAGAAATTTTTAGTGTGAGAAAAAAGACTCAATTATCTTGTAATATACTATATATATCTTCAAGTACTGTATATGCAACATTTTTATCCACATGCAGGATACTTGCACTACTCATAATAGCATCAAAACTTGATTGCTGATAATACTGTTTTAGTTCTGTCATATCTCACACCCTCAGATACTCTCTGATATGTGGATCAGAAATCTCTATGAGATTTTGTGAAATATCTATTCAATAAGATTCATATCATAGATTTCTCAGTCTGAGTACATCTCGTCCATATGCACATCCAACATCGAGAACTTTTTTTCCACTTATTTCTCATACAAATATTTCAAACATATTTGCAGGAAATATAAAATCTTGAGTAGATTTTTTATACTCCTGTGCTCAAAGATTATATGTTTGTGTTGTGATATCCTGATGAGAATCTTGCATATTTATTCTGTAACGAATTCAATGTTTCATCCATGTTTTACAAATTGCTCAACGATATCTTTGATTTTTGTGTATTGTGCTGGAGTAAGTTGAGATTTATAATTCTCTGTAATGAGTTTATAGGTATTTTGTAATTCTCATGCAGCAAACTCTTTTTTCTGATGAGAGCTTGTGATGAGTTTTGCAATTTTTGTGAGATTTTCTGCTCTGATTTGAATTGCTTTCTCATTTCAATGTATAATAATTCTGACTCACTTTATACCTGATATATCTATTTTAGAAATATCGGTCATAATAGTATTTTTTGTATTTTGTTTTTTCTCGTTAGAAGAATCATGTACATCTGTAGAAAATAAATTTCTTGGAGAAAAATCCTTATTAAGAGTATTTCCAAACTTTTTTGTATACATCGTAGAGAGTATGATCATAAGAACCCCCGTAACCATAAATACAAGATATCATAGTCCTCCAGATAACTCGCTTTGCCAGATATCGTGCAAGAAAATTTTTATAACTGTAATACTCACGAGATAGAGTCCGATAGTTCTCAGTGGAAGGAGATTTTTTGAAATCCCAAATGCCATCACAATAAATGCAAGCGCTCCCCAATACATAGTAATGGCAAAAGTTCCATCAAAGTAATAACTTATGTAGAGTGTTGTGGCAATAAAATAATAGAGCAGAGTAATAGCTCATAAATACTTAGAGCGAATTTTCCAGAATTTCATATATTCGACTCAATATATAAAAAGCGGAAGAAGTAAAATGCAGAGAGATATTCAAATATTCAGTTCAAAAATTCAAAATATACCTCATCAAATTGCTATCAGGAGAGCTAAAATGTGAACTATATATATTCACACGAGAGCAATATTTGAGAAAATAGTAAGGATTGTTTCTTGAAGCTTTCTATAAATAATTCAAAGAACTACAATTACAGCTGTAAAGTAGAAGAGTGAAACCCACTCGCTTTCTGGAGCAATAATTTCGTGAATCATCGTAGTCACAATGAGTATCGCAAAAATATGAATTGCGTGATGAAAGTATTTCGCAGGAATATTTTCCAAGTTTCACATGTTATGTGTTCTCATAAGACATACTAGATTCGTAAAAATAGCTGCGAGAATAATAATACAGGTTACAAGAAGTCATATATTTCAGCTCAGATTTGTATCTAAAAATGGGACAATTCTCATGACTCAAATAATATAGAGTATCATCGCTGCGGCAAGAATTTTGAGAGAGTCTATTTTTTTAAAGAGGAAAAATAATACACTTGATTCCAATATCCACACAATAGAAATGATTTCTTTTTGCTCAGCAAATACAAATGCAATCGCCAGCGAAAAGAGAGAGAGCGCGAGTGCTGAAATACTATAAAATGTATTTTCATATCATGGATTTTTCTGCATTTCTTGTATTCCTACTTTTTTAACAAACATAAATCAAAGACTTGCATAAATAGCAGCCAAGAGGACGTATGCAAATCACTGCGCAATCCCAGGAAAATATTCACCTCAGAAAAAATAAATCATGTAGGTGAGAAAGAGCGCTCATGAGACGAGACCTCAAATAATATTTGAAATATTTTCACTGAGCATTTTATTTCAAATACTTAGGACGTATCATATATTCATCACTGCAAAAACAATAATAATAGAAAGACTTATCATAAACATTCACGCTTCAAGTCCATTGGTATAGAGAGCAGGAGAGAGTGTCAAAATAGTTCCAAGTGTTCCGATACTGTATAAATAGGCTCATCTATTACTTGAAATATAACAAAAAAGCATAAGTCCAAGGCTTGAAACTCAAAGAATAAGTAATTGAATTTCATTTAAACTACTCAGTGAGAGAAGTCACATGAGTCAAATCAGGAAGAATATTCCACCAATGAGTATCTCAGAGAGATTTTTAGATTTTTGCTCAAATACTGTAGAAGTATAGAGCGAAATTGCCCCGAGTATATTTATACAAATAAGTTTTGTTATCCATCCATTTGCATCCATGTAAGGCGCTATGAGGAATAAAAATGCAGCGAGAATAAAGCTGAGAATAAAAAGTATGAATTCTTTTTTTGTATATGACAGAAACATCGCTCAGAGCGTGACAATGAGTGCATAACCAAGAAGTGTATATGGTTCTGATGAGCTTGTTCCAAGTAGAAGAGGATTGAGATATGCAAATACAAAAGAAAATATCAGAAGACTGCGAGAATTATAAACCAGAGCAGTAGTCACTGCAAATACGGTATTGAGTATGAGAAAGATAAATGTTGTCCCAACAGAAAGAAATGAATTTTCAATACTAGAATCATCTCAAAGAAGGAATCGCCCAGAGAGAATAACGAGATAATTTATGAGTATACCAAGTCACATAACAATTCGTGATTCTGCTTCAAATCACTTTTTATCCAGAATAGTTCACACTCCATAGAAGCTGAATCAGAGAAGGAATCCAATAACTATTTTTCCAACTGGTCAAATAGATACATAAATTGCACTCAGGAAAAATAAAACTCAAATAAATACAATAATTCCTCAAATTTTCGCAAGAACATTTTCAGCAAAAAACTTTTCAAAAATATTTGGCTCTCTTGGTGTTTCAATTTTTGCTTGAGATTTTTCTACTGGTGTTTCATCCATTGGCATAGACACAGTTGTATCAGCGAAAACTTCATTACTTGAAGCATTTTCATACGAATCATCATTCCAAGATGATTCTTTGGATGATGACTCACTGAGTTCATTTTGCTTTTTTACTTCTTGATTTGTGGTATCTTTTAAAACTTGCTGTTTAAAAAACACTAGCCTGCTTCGAATATATGTTGGAGAGAATACTACATATTTTATGATGACTCATAAAACAAGTCCAGGAAAAAATAAATCTTCATCTATGAGCATAATACTCAGTCAAGCTATCATAGAGAGCAGCCAAGTGATTCTATTTAAGAGTTGAAACATAATTAGAAGAGATAATAAATAAAAATTATTTTTCGAGTTTTCTCATAACTCAGTAAATTCATACACAAAAACCAGCAATAACAAGAAGCATGAGGATAATAAAAACGGTTCTGTTTGACTCTAGTACTCTATCATCGCTCTCATCACATACATCTCAGAGAGAATCTCTGTCAGTATCTTTTTGGTCTGGATTAAATTTGTAGGGACAATTGTCATCGATAAAAATAATGCTATCATTATCATCATCCTCACAGACATTTCCTATCCCATCATTGTCACTGTCAGCTTGATCTTGATTTGGAACATTTGGACAATTATCCCTGAGGCCATCTATTCCATCAACATCACTATCCTCACAAATATCTCAAATTCCATTGTTATTTTTATCTTCTTGATTTGGGTTTTTATATGTTTGGCAGTTGTCACAGATATTTCACACTCCATCACTATCACTATCAGCCTGATCTGGGTTTGCTATATACCGGCAGTTATCACTGAAGTTTATAATTCAGTCTGAGTCATCATCATTATCACTCAGATAATTTGCTTGAGATTCACATACATCACCAACTCAGTCATTATTTTCATCTCTTTGATCAGGATTATAGAGATTACAATTATCACAGCTGTTTCAAATCTTATCACCATCATCATCTAGTTGGAGTGGATTAGGTGTATTTCTACAGTTATCAATACTATCTGGAACGCTGTCAGAGTCGCTATCAAATTCACAGGCATCTCAAATTCCATTTGAATTAATATCTTCTTGATTTCTATTTGAGACACTCGCGCAGTTATCATCTAAATCTGAAACACCATCTCAGTCAGTATCTGTATTGTTTGCATTATACAGAGGATTTTCTATAAAAATTGGACTGATAAAGTTTTCTGTAGGGCGTGTATTTCACACTACAATATTATCACGAGTTTGGCCACAACTATTTGAACCATAAACTTTTATAGTTTCTCATACATTATTTGGAATAATTTCCCAGATGTAGGTATTTCTCCTAATGCTAAGGGTTTGAATCTGAATAATCTCACGAATATTTTCTTCTCCAATTGCTTGAAAGACTATTTTTATGTCTGTTGGTGCGAAATCTGAAATATCACTTTTTAAAACCTGAGAATATGACTGTGCATCATTTTCTGAAATATAAAATGATGGAGAGTAATATTGAGAATCATACTTAAAGTCGAAAGTGAAATTATTTCTTTCTAGTTTCTCTGCAACATTTATTATTATCTCAGTATTTTGAGCTGTATCAATATCTGAAAAATTGTAGAGATTTTCATACTTTTGATTTTTAGGACTTTGCTCTAAATTTGTGCTAAAGTCTATATATTTATACACCCTATCATAGAGTATGACATCAAGTTCTTGATCTTCTTGCACAGCAAAAATATCGTCAAATGGTGATGAAATAAACATATTTTCTCAGGGAGAGAGTGTTGTCATCTCTCTGAAACAATCAAGCTGCGTGATAGAGTTACGAGCAAAAATTGATGGATTCACTCATATTCACAGTAATAATATCATTGAAACAATTATTTTCTTCATACGAGAGAGTAAAAGCTAAGTAATTTTATACTGATTTGATATGAGTATTGAAATCAGTATATAAAAAAACTCTTTCCTGAAAAGAGTTTTAAGTTTACATTAAGGTGTCTTTGTGCCTTGCTATATATTCTCATAATTTAATCGTTTGTGTTCTTGCTGAATCGACAACTTTGAGCTGAGGATATTTGAGTGAAATGTATTCATAATAGACGGTATAATGCGTGCAAGCTAAGATAAGAGTATCAATATTTTTTTCAAGTAACTGTGCTATATAGGAATCGAGATAGGTAAGTGTTTCTGGATGATTTGAGATTCCGTCTTCGACATATCCTGCAAGTTCTGGAGTTGCAAGTGGGAAGAGCTGATGCTCTGATGAAAGTTTCGCAATTTCTCTGTCATATTTCCCAGAGTGTACTGTAAATTTTGTTCCAATAAGACCAATATTTTTGTCAGATATTTCGATAGCTACTTCTACTGATGGAATAATACATCAGAGAATTTTTTTATCAGTGTAGGTATCTTGAAGCTGACGAAGTGTTTCCGCGCAAATAGTGTTACAGGCAATGAGAATTAGATTGCATCATTTTTCCCAAAGTTTTTTACATCCTACTTCTGCAAGCGAGTAAATCTCTTCTCAGCTTTTGTTTCCATAGGGAGCATTGGCATGATCGAGATATGTCTCGTATTCATATTGAGGGAAATGTGATTTGATATCTAGTAGCGCGTAGTGTCATCACATTCCAGAATCGAGAATTCATATTTTTAGCATAGAGAAAAAAATGATTATTAAATTGCTGTCTGAATTGATAATAATCTGAAAGATATAATTCTCAATTTTTTATTATGAATCTCTGCAGCTTACCTGGAATCGCTCATTGTATCTATCGAGTTTATACATATCCCAATCTTCTCAGCTATTATTTTCATAGTTATAGCAACTCTTTATTTTTCCAATACACTGGGTTCATCAGAGTACGAGTTTTTCGACTCAGAGACAGCTGCAATCTCTTGAAGGATATTTCATAAATACTTCACAGCTAGGAAACGAAGTGAATCAAATTATTAGTTGTAATACTATGATTCATCAAACAAAATATTTCAGTTTACTGAGTGATTTTTTAAAAAGAGAAAGTGAATATATAAAAATGAGAATTCATGAGAGTATGCTAAGATATCCAACACCTCAAAATAGAACGAAAAAAATAATATGAAAAAATATATTTATTATATTTATACATATTATTTTTAAGATTATTAAAATCTTGTCCCCATTTATATTCATAATTATATGTTTTTAATTTCAATATTTTTCTACTATTTCTCAGATATTTCAAAATTTTGGAGCAAAAAATCTATTTCAAGAAATAGTATTATTCACAAAATAATTATCCCAATAGGGTGAATTCTCATTCCATAAATCTGGAAGTTTTAGGAGTCCTGTCTGATAATAGAATGTGGCTTCCTGAGTATTTCAGAGTTTTTCAAATATATTTCCGCAATAAAAATAATTCTCTACAGATGGATAGGTTGTAACAAGATTTTCACAGAGGATTTGCTTATTATTTGAAGTTATCAGTGCTTCTTTTATATTCCATTGTGATATGATTCATTCTAGATGTTCAGCATACTGGTATTTTTCTTGCGCTATGTAGTACTTTGGATGTGTAAAGATTTCGTTTGCGCTTTTTGTATTACCAGCAGCATAGAGAATCTCTCAATAATAGAGTTTATATGAATAGTATGATCCAACTATAGATATCGATAAAATAAATGTAAAAATCCCCATAACTCATTTCTGTATAATTTTATCTCGTAAACAAATGATGTCGTTTTTTTGAGATGAAGTTTTGAAAAAAAATCATGACATGACTACTAATAAAACTAAATAGGACGCAACAGAAAAATATTGAAACAATCAAAATAAAAGAAATAGAATTAAGGAGGCATTTACAGGACCATATTTGTTATGATTTTGTGCTACAAACTGATAGATTATATAGAAAAATACTCAGAGCATAAAGACTCAGAAATGATACCAAATATATAATATAAAATTATGCGGCCGGTCTGCTGTAAATCAATAATTTTCAAAGATATAGAGTTCTGGAACTTTAAAGGCATTAAAATAATAGGGGAGAGTTTCACTTCATGCTCAAAAGAAAAATACTCGCAGGCTAGAAAAAATAATCTTTCCTGTAGTTTCCCATATATAGAATCGTGAGAGGAGAGAGTGGAGTTTTTCTGGAAAATAGAGCGTCAACACACATAATCATCATACTGTGAGAATACTTATACATCAGAGATAGGGCGCGTAAAAATATTTTTTGTCTGAAAAAAATTTCGAAAATACAATATAAATAATATACGTGATACATAAAAAAAGGGCAAAAATAGATTTTGTATATATAAGTGTGATTCCTGCAATAATTCCGAGAATAACAAACAAAAGTTTCACTAATATATTTTCATATAAATGTATGAAATACCGAATAAATGGTAGGAGTATGAGAATATATCAAGCAAGATAATTTGGATGTCAAAATGTTCCGAGTGCTCTATTTGAGAGTTCTCCATATCAAAAAGTAGGCAAGAAGTATTCTTTAAGCGCAATTGCGCAAACACAGAGTAAGGCTCATAAACTCGTCAACATCGCAATTCTTAAAAATCCTCTTCTCAGATTTCTCAGGACAATATACATTCACAAGAGATTTATAAGCAGTATGTAGGTATGTCACTTCTCTGTATCTCAAATGAGTGATTGAAATTGAGAAAAAGAAAATAAAGTGGAGAGCGTCAGTAAGATAAATATTCAAATAATGACAGAAAATTCATTTTTATTGAGTGAGACTATTCGCCCTATTTTAAATTTTTCGATAAAAAAACTCAGAAAGATAATTCCCGAGAATATATTAAAATAGAGAGCCTTGGTAAATTCAAAATTCCCCGAGACGATAAGTGATAAGTCAATTCCCAACGTTTGAAATAATCTCCCATGAATAAAAGGGAGAGTAAACAGTAATATCAGTAATAGCGTTTTAGTAATTATCATGTGATAACTTTTTTTAGAAGCAGTGGTATTTGTGGAAATATGTTTTCTAGATTCATGATTTCTTCTGGAGTAAACCAAGCATATTTTTTTATTTCTTCTTCTTGGATTTTAAATTTTTCTAGTGATCACTCTTTGACCTGTGCGTGGAATATATATTCCCATTTTTTTACTTCTCCAAATTTCTTTGAGTTATAAAATATTTTATAATTTGCAATTGGAAGGGGATATTCTTTGATATACTCTAAATCAAAGTCATCTCTGTCTCCGAGGAATTTTATTTTGAGATTAAACTCTTCTTTTATTTCTCGCTTGAGCGCGCTATGCAGTGCTTCTCATTTTTCTATGTGTCCTCCTGGAGTAGTCCATGTATCAGATTTATGATGCATGACAAGGAGGTATTTTCCCTCGTTATTTTTTAGAAGTGCTCGTACGACTTGTCTCATTGTAGAATAATAGAAATAATTAGATATATATAGTAAGAGGAAATAGCCAGAAAAAAAGTTTTTCTCTCACATTTGCAATACGATAAAGAAAGCACATACTTATAAATATTAATTTCTGATTAAAAATATGAAAAAATTGTTATCGTTTTGTATGATAGTGCTTGTGAGTTTTCCTCTCAGCTCATATGCACTTTCGCCAGCTCAAAACTCCCAGCTCACCGTTCGCGTTTCATGACTTGAAAAGAAGCTTGATACCATTATTGGGAGAGAATCTATTTCATCGCAAAAAATAATAATTTCAAATATTACCCACAGACTTGAAAATATTCTTCAAAAAACGCTATCAGAATCTACCGATTTTATCCTCACGCAGATTTACAATATATATCTCGCGAAAAATATTGCCCTCTCTGAGCAAAAGTCTTATCTCGTAGAGCGCGTGATTGACGGAGATACGATTGAGGTGTCTGATAATGGAAATACATTTCAAATCAGGCTCATCTGAGTAGATACTCCTGAGCGCAAGGATTGTTATTTTTCTGAGGCAAGTGAGAAGCTCTCTGATAAGATTCTCTGAGAGCGAGTATTCCTTGTCGCAGACGAATCGCAAGCTGAGAGTGATATCTATGGTCGAAAACTTCGCTATGTCTTCTCACAGGATTATGAATTTATGAATGCCTATCTCATAGAGTCATGAGCCTGAGATGAATATACCTACAACAAAGCCTATCTCTTCCAAGAATATTTTAGGAACCTAGAATCAGTCGCAGACTACAGAAATCTCGGGAAATGGAATACTGCTAATACCTGCTCAAATATTTCTGAATCTCCAGTGATTATTCCAGATCAAGAAGTTTCAGATATACCCTCAAGCGGATGATACTACACTTCATCCTATCACAGTGCCTATCTCTACTACTGCGCCAATGACTCAGCATGGGAAGGACTCTCAAAGACCTATCTCAGATTTTATCAAACAGAGGCAGAGCTCAAGCAAGCCTATCCAAATAAGACGCTCAATAAATCCTGTAATTAAAAAAAACTCTCGCAAGAGAGTTTTTTTTGTTTGTTACTATACATCATAATTCTCCACAAACTTTTAACATCAAAAATATTTCTACGTAGTATTTTATTCTGAAAAGTATATAGTTTGTATATTAGGAAGTAAAAATAAATATTATGTCATATATACGGATAAAATCAATTACGATTCAAAATTATCGGTCTTTCTGAGAAAGACAAGATTTTGTTTTTCCTTGAGAGGATTATAAAAAACCAATTTCAATTATTTGATATAATAATAGTTGAAAAACTAATTTAATGAATTGTATTTTATATTGATTGAATATTAATTTTGTTTCAAAAGAGACATTCTCTATTGATGATTTTCACAATAGAGATATATTTAATTTACCTCAATTTATACTAAATATTGATAGTAGCTCAGAGCAAAAGTATGATTGAAAAGAAGCTAACTTGAAATGATATCATAAGCTCTTAATTAATACAGATGAAGAAGAGATTTTATGAAGTAAAGTTCAATCACTTCATTGATTAGAAAAAATACAGAGATATCAAAACGGACCGATTGTAGATGATGAAAATTTTCAGGCATTTGGAGCGAATAAATATTTTAATATTTTTTATATTAATTTTCATAATATTAAAGAAGAAATTCAAACTGGAAAAACAAGTTGGTGAAATCTAAAATCTTTTTTATCGAAACATATTAAGAAAATTACAGATATTGATAGTACATTATTAGAAAAGAGAGAAGCTTTTAAAACTTCTATTAATGCTGCTACTAATGATGTTTTAGAGTGATCTAAAATGCAAGATTTTATTAATACTATTCAGAAAAACTATAATAAAAACCTCAGAGATAAAGTTTGTAGGGTTGAATTTTGACTTCCAGAATATGAAGATATATTTCTTCAAATGATGTTTAAGATAGGTTTAAATTGAGACTCTGAAAATTTAGTACCAATTTCTCATTTTTGAGATTGATATATTTCAATGTTTGTCATGGCTGTCATTCAAGCAATTTCAGAAACTAATGCAGAAGATAAGTGTTTATTTCTTTTTGAAGAGCCAGAGAGTTTTTTACATGAAAATCATCAAGAATATTTTTATAAACAGGTTCTTTGTTCTTTAGCAGAAAAATGACATCAAGTTATTTATACTACTCATTCTGATAAAATGATTGATATATTTGATACAAAATCAATTATTCGATTAGAAATGGATGAAAATAATCAAACAGTAAAAAAATATAATGAAGTTTGAGAATTTAAAATTATTGACCCTGTAATTTCAATAGAAAACTATAATCAATATATTAAAAATATTGAACCAAATTTAAATAGAATATTATTTAGTAAAAAGGTTATTTTAGTTGAATGACCAAATGATTTACTTGTTTACAAATATTTTATTGAGCATGAAGTGAAAAAATTTATTAATCAAGATAATTCTATAGATGATAAATCAAAATATGCAGAAACATATATGAGTTTTAAGAATTTTTCTATAATTCCTCATCATGGAAAGCATACAGTCCAACTACTTATACAGCTATGTAATCATTTTAAAATTGATTATTTTGTTATAAATGATTTTGATATTAGCGAAGATTTAGTTAAAAATCTGAGTTCATACGATAGTTCAGAAGAAATGAAATGATGAGATGAATATCAAAATGATGAATATGATAAATCAGTTTTAACTACAAACTTTAAAATTATAAAGGCTTCTAAAGAGAATCAGTTTCACTTTAATATTCCAAAATTAGAAGATGTAATTTGATATTTTAAGAATGATAAAAATAGTTTTAAGATTTGGAATATAATCCAAGATCAAGATTTTTGAAATACGTTATTTCCTGATAATTTAAGAAAATTTTTAGAATTATGTGAAGAAAAAGTTTCTGAAACTTCGTCAAGTCAGAAAGCATATAATACCCATGATATTTCAATTGATGATTTGCCTTTTTAATTGTATATTTTTCACCTATGTTTTTTACATCTTATAATACTCATTATAAAACGGAGCTATTGCCGCTTTAAACGCTGCAGAAAACTCATCCGCTCTGGTGAACATATCATCAGACCAAGCTCCCATACTGCCATTTTCACTTCTGATATTTGTATTTCCAGAAAGCTCTCCCATGATTGGTCCGAGCTCTAGTCACTGCTCGTAGAGCTTTTTCTCTACAATACTTGGAACTTCTAGATGCGGGGAAAAACCATAGTGTCATTCTCAGAGATGATTCTCAACGTATACGACTCAAAAAATATAGGCTTTGTCTCAGATTTTAGCAGTCCCACCCTCGATTCAAATATAATAATCTGCTGATTCAAGAGATTTGAGATTTTGGGCTCTATTTTTTGCTCAGAGCATAATTTCTTCGGTCGTAAGTGGCATATCAGAGATACCACTCTCGACATTGTGTGGAAAATATTCTACTTCAGTATCTTGAAGATAGGGGCAAGCTGTAACTCAGCTTTTGATTCATGCGATTTTTGGAGCTCTGGTTGTCCCGATTGCTAGTTTCATATTGTGTAGAAGTTGGTTTTAATTATATCACGTACTTTATTGTATAGGTTTCTCCTAGAGTATATGAGTATTTTATTAATTTATTTATTATTTCAATTATAATATTGTAAAGCAAAAATAATAGTAATATCCTTATTTATTGTTATATTGCTTTTAATAACTAGAAATATATATATTCATGAATACGCATAAAATTCTCTGATTTACTCTTGTTGAGCTCATTGTAGTCATTACAATTGTTTGAATATTATCTACAGTATGATTTGTTTCATACTCTGGATACCTCACTGGAGCAAGAGACTCCAATAGGTTTTCTCAGCTTACAAAGCTTTCTGATTCACTCCAGACTTATGCTGCAAGTAAATCACTTCCTCTTCCAGATGACTATATCGAAATTACAGCAAGTGGATCCTCTAATGTCATTGCGTATCAGTGATATGTTTGAGTTGATGTTCTCGAAACGATTGATTATACCAATGGAGGAAAAGATCCAAAGGATGATTCATACTTCACATACTATCTTACAAAAGATAGAAAATCTCTTCAGCTTCTTGCACTCATGGAAGATAGCTCTAGTGTTTCACTTCAAAATAATAAAATATTTGCTGCCGATTATTCAGAGAGATTCCCAAAAGTTTATGGGCAAAAATTGGGAGTTTTGGTGTCTTGAGAGGATACGAATTTAAATACTCCAGCACAAGAAATCTCAGAGAATGTATCAAGTGGTTATTTAGATATATTTAATACAAATAATATTTATGAGGCAAATTTTGGACAAAATGGGACTGTGATTTGAACCTGATCTATATTATGAATACAGCAATTATGAGGTTGATGATTAATATGATACTGGGGATTTAATGAATGATATTGAAACACTGTATACGATACATCTTGAAGATGAAATAATGGAACCCTTACAGGTGCAACAACCCCAACATATATTAGTTGAGTAAAAGGTACTGCATTAAATTTTTCTGCTGATTCTGATAGTTTAAATTGATGATTTGTAGATATATGAAATATTGATGTAGAAACTCCCTTTTATACTTACTCTTTTTGGATAAAACCTTCTACAGATATTAATCTCCAAACGAATAATAGTATTATTAAAACATTTACAGAAATTACTCCTCAAACAAATAACTACAATTTTGAATTTAATTGGAATCACGTAAAAGTAGAACCACAATCTTTTTGAGCAAGTGGTACGAGACTGAATATAGAAGGATTAATTGATACTTCAAAATGGAATCATATAACATGTGTATTATGAAAAGATATTTTGAAAATATATGTAAATGGAGAACTCAATAATACTATGAAAACAGATTGAATCACTGTTTCTTGAGGTACATATGTTTATTTTTGAGCATGATCATGGACTCAACATCTTGGTACCAGATGAATGTATTCTTGATGATTAGATGAAGTATATATTTTTAAACATTTGTTGAATGACCAAGAGATAAAGTTGCTATATCAAAATAGCCAATAATAGTATGAGCTTTTGTGGTAAATTTAAATAAAGTTAATTATAGAGAAAAAACTCAGTTTAACTGAGTTTTTATTAATTTATTTATTCTTATATTGCTATTATTATGTCGAATTATATTTCATGAATACTCATAAAATTCTCTGATTTACCCTCGTAGAACTCATTGTGGTAATTACAATTGTATGAATCCTTTCAACTGTATGATTTGTTTCATACTCTGGATACCTCACTGGAGCCAGAGACTCCAATAGATTTTCACAGCTTACGAAACTCTCAGATTCACTCCAAACTTATGCTGCAAGTAAATCACTTCCTCTTCCAGATGATTATATAGAGATTACTGCAAGTGGAGCAAGTAATGTCATTGCGTATCAGTGATATGTCTGAGTCGATGTTCTTGAAACTATAGATTATACCAATGGAGGAAAAGACCCAAAAGATGATTCTTACTATACGTATTATCTTACAAAAGATAGACAATCACTTCAGTTATTAGCATTTATGGAAGATACCATAGCAGGAAATATTTCTCCAACTAATACTCAAAAAATATTTGCAGCTGATTATTCTGAGAGATTTCCAAAAGTTTATGGACAAAAATTGGGAGTTTTATTATCAGGGGAAGATTCAAATTTATATTCTCCTATTCATGAAACTATTTCTGATGGTTATTTTGATATCTATAATTCACCAACATTAATAAATGCATATTTTTCTAATAGTGATGAAAATATATCCTATTCGTGATATACTCTCGGAGCATATTTATCAACGAGACTTGGTTGACCTAGACCATGAGATTGTCCAGATTGATTTATATGAGTACGATGAAATCTTGAATATAGTAATGAATGATTTTGTGTTTCTCAATATGAAATGACCTATGCAGATGCTGATACACCAAGCGTAACAACTTCGAGAAATACTGTATTATATGAAGATGGTAAAACCCCAGTTTCAATGCCGGGGAAATATCCAATTACTAATATTACTACTCCTCAGGCTCGTGAAGCTTGTGCATCAATAGGACCATGATTTCACTTGATTACAAATAAAGAATGGATGACCATAGCAAGAAATATAGAAACAAATCCAGTGAATTGGTCTAGCTGAGAAATTTGAAATGGATTTATTTACAACGGTATAACGGCTGATACACAATCTGGATGCAATAATGGCCCTCTTTGAGGGAATACTGAACCAAGGTCGCAAGTAACAAAAACTTGACCGTGAATTGTCCAAGATTGTAATACGAAAAGAAAACAGCTTCTTGATAATGACAAAGAGATATGGGATATGGGAGGAAACTTGTTTGAATTAGTTGATAAGACGAGAGATTACGAATCATTCTTTTCTATTCCTACAGCAAATACAGATGATACTTGAAATTGGGATTCGGATGGTATATATGATTTATCTGACATGAGAAAGATAGGGTTTCTGTTTTGACTTTGAACCTCTGCTTGAATGTGAAGTGTTAATTTCCCTCAGGGAATACAAAATAATATTTTTATGAGATGATGATTTGCATGACAATGAATTCAATCTGGTATATATACACTATTTCTCTGATATGGTCTTAATCATTCCTCAGATGTTCTATGATTCAGATGTGCGCGTAGTTTCTAATACCTATTAAAAAAAACTCAGCTTAGCTGAGTTTTTTTGTCATATACGTTCCCTCTAATTCGTATCATCTTTTCTCATAATAGGCCTGCACTCCCACTCCAGCTATTACGGCCATTTTAGTGACTCACTCGTATTCTCGTGATATTTTCTCAGCTTCTTCTATAAGGCGCTTTCCAAAACCGATATGCTGCCCAAAACTTGAACCCTTTTGATTGATAGAGAGTTGGTCTCCGAATGTATGAATCTCTCTGATGATAGCAGCTCACTTGAGCTCAGGAATATAATCGGTAATATCGTTTAAAAGTACACGATTTGGATCACGATTCTCTTCCTGAGATTTGGCTGCATCCGTATTCATATCAAAGAGCTGCTGAGAGTCAGGTTTTACGATGAAACTTGGGATTCTAAGTCTGAGAAGAGAGAATATGGTCCTATCTGCTGGATCCTCAAAGGTCAGAAGATACTCTATCCCGTCAGATGCTTCATACTGAAATATATTGAGTTCAGCTTTTTTCGGGTCATTGGTCTTATCCTTTATCTCGCGGCTTCGAATATCCGTCATGACTCTTCCTTGCGAGATGAGTTTGTCTTCAACGAGCTGACGAAGATTTGAGAGCGTAGAACCATGCAGGATTTCACTGGCTGGAATATCTCGGTAAGTTCTATTGATACGCACATATTCTGGGATGAGCATCTCAAGCTCACACATCAGGTCAATGAGCGTCTCATCATCATAGGCCTGAAATCATCCAGCCTTCCAGATATCTGTGAGCTCTGATTTATCTGTCACCATCATCGGATAGATTTTGAGTTCGTCCGGTCTGTAGAGCTGGTTATCAAAACACTCTTTCATTGAGGCGATATCACCCTCTGGTGTTGCTCCCATCAGATTTGGCATCATATGTGCTACGACCTTGAATCCTGCGTCTTTGAGCATTTTTGTAGCTCAGATAGATTCATAGTTTCCATGACCTCTTTTATTAAGCTCATTAATTGCGTCATCCGTTGTTTGGTATCCTATTTCTACTCTGGTAACTCAGAAGTTTCTGAGTCTCACTATTTCTTCTGGAGTAATCCAGTCTGGGCGAGTCTCTATCGCTATCCCGATGATTCTGCATTTTGCGGTCTCATTATTTTTTTTGGCTTCTTCAAAGTCCGCAGATTCATACATTTTAAATCATTCTCTGAGTTTGAAACTCGCAAATCTGTCATGCTCAAAATCAGTTTTTTCGATATGAGGCTTCATGGCTTCGTAGCTGTTAAAGGCATCATAGATACCTTTCATGAATTCTTCTTGATATTTTTGTGGGTAAAATGACCAGGTTCCTCAGATAATTCTGATATCATTTTTTTCTATCTTGTGACCAGTGACTTCAAGCGCTCGGAGTCTGTTATGGATTTGCAAGATTGGGTCAAATTTATTGAGCTCAGCGCGCATAACGGCTGGTTCATGCGGGATATATGATTTTGGAAGGCCTTCAAAGGTAGGGCAATATACGCAGAGTCCAGGACATCCCCAAAACTTGGTAAGCAGGGAAATAACGGTTACTCCAGAGAGACTACGAACTCCTCGCTTTCGAAGGAGTCTTCGGAAGTTTTCATCTTCTGGGAATTCTCCAGCAATGACTCTCTCATCATATCTCTCAAGAATTCTGATACTTGGAAATGGTTTTGGAACATCATAACTTTTGTAAATATCGTTTTTGAGTTTATGAAATGCTTCTTTTCAAAATGTAGGGTCTTCCTGCAATTTGATAAGTCCAGCGTTGATTATTAGGTCTAGAATGTCTCCAGTATTTTGCATAAATATCTTGTTGGTTAATGAGTCTGGATTATAGGGGAGAATATTTTTTTTTCAATAAAAAAAGAGCTGCAGTTTTGTAGCTCTTTTAGGATTTAGTTTATCTCTATAT
>CAYVZQ010000011.1:0-43896 GCA_964456335.1 uncultured Candidatus Peribacteria bacterium
TTATTTTCTTTTTGCTGTCATCCGCTTTTTCTATAAGGAAAAATGATAAGACAGGTTTTAAAACTCACACTGTTTCAATAATTTCTTCACTTACAAATCAGGTTACTGAAAAGATAAAGTTTGCAAAAATAAGCATCGATACAATTTGTGAAACAATCCCAAACATGTATAGCGTCTTTGGTTTAAAGTAGTACTGAAAGATTCAAATAGGCACATCAAAAAGAAAGGCAAAGAGATTTCCAAGTCCTAAAAATATCCCAACAAGGGCGAGTGAGCCTAATTCAAGCGTAAAAAAATACACGCAGGTAAAATGAAATACCATCGACATAAAACTCAAAAGCATCACCGTAATATGGAGGTTCAGTCACTTATTTGGGCTGAGTCCTTTTTGCATTGAAACGATAATTTTTTCTTCTTGCATACTACTATTTTAAAATATCTATAGCAAGTATATACTACTTTCTTTCTTTGCTCAATTATTAAGTGTGATTTTTGCTTTCTGATACAAAATATGTTATTTTTTTTATATAACTTTCATCAGCGATGGCAAAAAAACAAGACATAACCCAAGATACTGATATTCTAAAAAAACAAGTTCTCGAAAAAGAGAACAAAAAAGAATATCGCTCTGAGCGTTTTAGTAAAATCGAAACGCAAGTAAAAGATGCCCTAAAAAGACAAGCAACAGATGATGCACTTAGAGATATTTCCATCGGAGCTCTTGTGGTAGGAAGTAGTGATATCCATTATGAAGCATATGAGCAAGAGGTTATTGTGAGATTTAGAATCGACTGAGTGCTCGTTGATATTTTTAAGCTCACCCACGCTGAATATAAAAAAGTGGTAGAAAGGCTTAAATATGCATCAAGTCTTAAACTCAATATTAGCAACGTACCACAAGATGGGAAATATTCTCTCAAACTAGAAGATAATAAAAAAATCGATGTCAGAGTCTCTACTCTTCCGATTCATTATGGTGAAAATATTGTTTGTAGAATCTTGGATAGTGAAAAAGCAGCAATAGATTTTGAAGATTTATGATTTTATTGGACGAGTAAAAGAATGCTGCAAAGAAGTATAGAAAAAAAATCTGGCATGATTCTCGTAACAGGACCAACTGGATCATGAAAAACAACAACTCTCTACACAATACTCAATAAAATTAACTCAAGAGAGAAAAAAATAATCACACTTGAAGATCCTATAGAATACCAACTCGATTGAGTAGTACAATCAGAAATCGATGAAAAAAATGGAGTGACATTTGAGTCGTGACTCAAAGCATGCTTGAGGCAAGATCCTGATGTCATTATGGTATGAGAAATCAGAGACAGTAATACCCTCACGACCGCTACTTCAGCATCACTTACATGACATCTCGTACTCTCGACACTTCACACTAAATCTGCAGCTGATACCCTTGATAGGATAATTAATATGGGTCTCAAGCCTTATATTTTAGCATCAGCACTTGATACTATTATCGCGCAGAGACTTGTGAGAAGAATCTGTCCACATTGCAAAATAGAAAAACAAAAAACTCCGTGAGATGTTGCCGTAATCGAAGCTATGATGCAAGAAATCTGAATGCCAACTCTCACAGCTAGCCATATGAAATTATACGAGGCTACTGGATGCGGAAAATGTAATCATTCTGGATACAAAGGTCGAATTTGAATCTATGAAATCATTACTCTCAATGAATCTATCAGAGAACTTATTCGAAACGGAGGAAGTGTCGCAGAAGTAATTGCAGAAGCAAGAAACTGAGATCTCATCACGATGAAAGAAGACGGTATTCTCAAGGCTATGAGATGATTTACTACGATAGAAGAAATACTCAGAGTTATATAATAAAAGCAGAACTTACAGTCCTGCTTTTATTATACACATAGAATTTATTTTCTCGTTTTGTAATAAAATCCTCCTGCAAGTGTTAACGCTAAAAATGCTAAAAACCAGTGTTCTGGACCAGTTTGCGGAAGTGTATCACTCTCTCCTGCTGCAACAAGTGTATTTCAAGAAAGATCGCTCGTTGCAATATTTTCTCATGCATTATTTCATTCTATCATTTCTCCAGCTGAATTTTGTGAAATATTATCGGAATCATTCTCATCTTCATCCGTGAATTCATTGATATCTTCATCCATATCTGTATTTGTATCAAGCATGGTATCATCTTGTGAATCGGGATTTGTTTCATCGTTATCAGTTGATGGAGTTTCTTCATTCACATCATCTTCTGCCGCAGTCATATCTACTGTATCTTCTGTAAATGCTGGAGTATCAAAAGTAATGAAGGCATCAATTCATAATTCAATAGTTCCACCATTTTGATCTTGAATATCTAAAATTGTTAATTCATACTGAGAATTTTCTTCTAGAGCACTATCGAGTATTGCGATAACTCTTGTTGGATTTTCTTCATCCACTTCAGAAACACTGATACTTATTTCTTCTCAAGTATTTTTATTTTCTAATATAAACTCTCTCACTGCTCCAGATGTAGTGTTGATTGCTTTTGTGAAAATCATTTCAATACTTGTTTCATCTATCACTGAGACTTCATCTATTCTGAGTGAAGTAGCTTGGAGAGCCTCCCCATCACTTGCTGTTGTAAATGAAATTTCATCAGAAAGTTCAGATTCAGTTACAAACTCATCTACTGCAGTCACTGCAAAAAAGTATTGAGTACTTGGACTGAGTTCATCAAGTAAAAACTCACTTTCTTCAATAAGATCAACTCATTCTACTTCGTAATTACCATCTATTCCTGTTTCTGTTCCATAATATAAGTAATATCCTAAGCTATCAGTCACATCTGACCAATCAAGCATAATAGAAGTATCTGAAGACTCTGTAACACGTACATCTGCGGGAGCATCAATCGCATATGCTGACAAAATCAACATATGAAAAATAATAACTCAGATGATAGCTTTGAAGATATTTTTCATAAGAGAGTAATTAATAGTAATTTTCTTGTGTTCCTATCCAAATATAGTAACATACTTCTATATTAAATTTTTTTTTATTTTTGCCAAAAGTTTTATGAATTTAAAGAAAAAACAACTTGCTTTTACCCTCGTAGAAATAATGGTTGGGATAGCAATTATAGGAATAATGGCTATAAGTATTTCTCAAATTAACTTTAATAGGTTAAATGATGTTCAAAAAGTTTGAATAGAAACAACGAAAATATCAAATATTATAGAGGAAACTCGTAATAATGCCCTTGTAGGACGATGAGTTGGAGTAAACTTAATTACTCCGAGTAACTGGAGAGTTATTATTCGAAACAATGGTCTTCCATGAAGAGTCACATCACAGTATAACCAGTCTGGATATACTACTTATAGTAATTGGGATGCTCAAACTCCATATACTATCCGGGAAATTAGATGTAAAAACATCAATGGCTGAAATAGTGAAATAGCTACAAACGTGCAAATCAGATTTATTGGTGAAGATATGGATGTCGTTTCAGGCTGCACTCAAGCAAAAGCTAAAATCATTGAAATAGACTTCTGAGTTCCATCGGTACTCAAAACAATTCGTATGAATACCGTTTCATGAGTTATCGAAGTTGATTAAGATTTATAAAGTAATTTATAAGAAAAGAGTATTTCTATTCCCCAATATATTATAAAAATTATTGGCCCGAATATAAGTATTTTTTCAAGAGGAGAGTAGAATACTTTTCAAAAATATTCAGAAAAACAGAGAAATATAATTCCTGCAAGAAAAAGGCTTTTTCATAATTCTCAGATATATTTCCAAGGGATTTTCACAAAGTTTCGAATAATATAAAAAGCAATAGCAAATAATACTATTTGACTTCAGAGCGTGACAGCTGCAGCTCCATAAAAAGAATAGAGAGGAATAAATATAATATTTCAGATAATATTTATCAGGCTCACTGCAATATTTATTCTCAAGAGAAGCGATTGTTTTTCGCTCGCAATTAAGACATAAATACAGCACAGGGCAAGAAAGTGAAAAAATAATACAAAAAACACGACTCATAATACATCTACAGAATTATACAGTGAACCAGTAGGCGCAATATAATCCTGAGTTGCTATCAGTGAAATAATTTCAGTTTTAAAGATATTTCACATCAGGCAGATAAATATTCCTAAACTTCATAATATTTTAAGTGAAGCTCAAAAAAGTGATGATAGCCTTTCTCTATCAAGCTTTTCAAAAGCAGCAGAAAGAGATGGAAGCATGGAATTAAGATAAAATCATCCCAATACCATAAGTACTTCCACTATTTTCATAGGAAGTCCATAAAGTGCAATAGAAATATCAGCTTGCTGGGGAGCTTCCAAAAGAGATAATAAAATAACATCTACTTTAAAATATACTACAGAGAGAAACAAGGCAAATCAAAAAGGAAGAGACATATGAAATATCTTTTTTATATATTCCCTATCACACAAGAGTCGTATTTCGCATATCCTTTTTGCGTAAAGAAAATTTAAAATAGTATTTATAAGAACAGCAAATGTAGCGACTATAAAAACTGATAAAAATGCCCAATATGATGCAGTATTTCCTGCAAAAAACACAAGTAAAAAATAGGCAGCCAACGCTAGATTTATTATTTTTCAAAACACTACAGAAAATAGAGAAAATTCCATCTTCAATTGTGATTGCATAAGGGCAAGAAGAGAAGAATTTATCAAGCTGATGAGCGTAAATGCTCAAATAATCGCAATTGCAGAAAAAGTATACACATCATGATATCCTGGAAGAAGTAAGGCAATGAGTAAAGCAAGCACCCAAATAATCATTCCTAAAAAGATCCTGAGTGATAATACATTTCCTATAATCTTTTCTTTTGGAACCTTTCCTTTAGAAATTTCTCTAATTGCGATGGTATACAGACCAAGATCAGCTAAAAATGCAAAAATTCAAAGATAGCTAAATACTTTATTATAACTCCCATACAATTCTACTGGAAGTGTTTTTGTGAGAATTCATATAAGAAATATTGATATAATTGCCGTAAGAATTTTTGAAATTATTTGAGCTAACGTATTGGATGCTATTTTTTTATACAATGTCGAGTCTTTTAAGAAAATATACTATTGCTTTTTACCCGCAGGATTTTATAGTTATAATAACTATATAAAAAAATAAGAAAAACAAAAAGAGATATGAAAAAAACATTTATTGCCCTACTCTGACTTATTATTATTGCTGCACTCGTATGATGAGTGGTATGATATAATAATGGAGTTTTTGGTCTTCCAGATTCTAATATAGATGATGAGGAGCAGCAAGCATTATGAGATACAGATGCTACACCAACTGACGAAGATATAGAGCAAGAAACAAAAACTGGTGAAGATCTCGTACAAGATAAAATATCTCAAATTAGGAAAAGACTTGCCTTGAAGTGACTCATTATCGAGTGAGATCGTTTTCTCAGCGAATGAGAAAACACACTTGCACTCAAAAAATATCTTGCTTTTTATAGAGAAAATCCAAGTGATTCCCTCATACTCGAAAAACTCTGAGATACTTATTTTTCCATGCATAAGTACCCAAGTGCTGTCAGCTATTATGAAAAACAACCAAATCCATCTGAAAAATATATATTGTCTCTTATGTATTCTGTAGATTTTTCAAATGTTGCACAAATTAAAGATTTTGAAAGAACTATAGAGAGTTTATCTATCAGTGAAGAAGAAAAATTTTATTATCTCACCAGTGCAAACTGCGCTATAGATTTCCATCAGTGCAAACTTGATTTTGGAGCATACTTTGATGCCACAGATCCTGTAACATGAATAAAAAAAGAAATAAGCTATACTCCACTTGCAAATATTAAAAATGCGATTCAAAGTTATCAAAATTTTCAACTCGATGATGTTGCGCTGAAAAATGCATACATAATTGGAGCTTGGTATGGAGATGGACTTCTTACTCTTACGTCCTATCTTTGAGAAAAAGAATTACAGGAAAGACCAGATTATAGACCTCTTTTAAAAATCGTAGCACAAAGTTATTTTAAACTGTGAAAATATGATCAATCTAGAGCATATCTTAGCAGCTATAATTCTATTGATGACTCAGACCCAGCAATCGCTTACATGCTGTGAGTGGTAAATACTCAGTTAGGAGAATTACTCCTCGCAAATATACATTTTGAAAGAGCTATTGAACTCTGATATAGCGAAAGTATCTTGGCAAGAAGAGCCCTTATATACAATTTTTATAGTCTCGACAACAAAGAAAATCTCTTAAAAAACCTCCAAGTATTAATCGATGAAGAAGACTACAGTGAAAATGATGCTTCATTAGCAATATATAATCATATAGCCTACCAGTCATATGATTGGGTAGAGAAAATGCTTCCAGATATTCAAAAAAAATTCCCCGAAAGTGGAAATATTTATGCATATCATGGATGGTTAGAACGGGAAAAATGAAATGGAGAAAAAGCAAGATGAATCCTGAAAGCAGGTGAAACGCTCGATCCAAATAATCCTTTTCTGCTTATAAATATTGCATACAACGAAAAAGACTTATGAAATAAATGAGCTGCTCTGGTATATTTCAAAAAGACTGTGTCAGTGTGAGAAGGAAGTGAATTTGCTCAGCAAGCAAAAATAGAAATTGAACAGTTATAAATTATTTTTTGAGCCTCTAATGTATGAGTTTTGAGCAGCAAGAAATTAATAGAATGAGCGAAGATAATTCACGCCTAAAAAAGGATAAAGAAAAGTCTGAAGCTTTTTGGCTGGAAAAAAAAATCATGAGAGAAAGTTCAGAGTTACTTCAAAAACTTGCCAAAGAAATTTCCAAAGAGTTTTGAATTTCTATACTGGATGCAAAAGAAATTATCTCTGGAACTACAAATAGTTCTCTCGAAAATCTCAAGAATACTATCTGAGTATCTCATGAGAATATCAATATACAAGACTTTTCAAATGCTATTTCAAAAGCAAGAGAGTCTATAGAAGACCTCAGTAAAAAACATAGAGAAGCATTAAAAAATAGTCTTGAAGAAGAAATATTTGATCCAGAAAAAAATACGCATCCTCTCACAAAAAACTTTATTAAAGAAGATCTTCGTAGCCGAATTAAAAATCCGCAGAACTTTTCCGATGAGCTGATAGGTGCTGGTATATGAATTATTGATAGTAGCGAAGCTGTCATTCTTTTTACCTACGCGCTTGGAAAATGAATTCTCCTCACTCCCTATCATATATATCTTCTGCTTGTTTGAAAAGCAGAATTTCCCTATAAAAACATATAATAAAAAAGAAGCTTTCGCTTCTTTTTATTATTATAATTCTTCAGTAATAATTGTTACCTCTCATTGTATTTCTCCTTGTTTCTCTGGCATTCTATTTGCTACTATCCAGAGCATACACCAAGGAAATAAGGTCATGAGTATCGCAGTTCACGTTCCTTGTCCTGTTCTTTTTGCAATTCAGTTATATATAAAGTAGGTCATAATAAATACAAAGAGAAGTCAGGCAATAATTCAAAGCATAGCGCCTGAAATAATTGCCGTCGAAACAGTCGGATTCATTGAGGCTATTATCATAGTTCACGCAGATATACTCAGAGCAAATACTATTATTCCTCATATTGAATACAAAAAGAGAAGGAGTAATCATTTCCAGAAATTATAACCAGCAGATTTTAGTAAGGTATAAATCTGTATGAGTGGGACAAAAGCAAGCCATGGATATGCGAGTGATAATTTCTTTGCGATTTTATACAGTCCAATAGCTGTAGTAACAAAAAATATAATATACAGTACATTGATTCAAAAACCAAGAAAACCTAAAATATCCATCAATGCACCACCATCATTTCCTAAACCAGATTGAGCCATAAGTTCATTCATCATTTGCATTTGCTCCGGCGAGAGGTCTTGATATCCTGATATGTCTTCTGGATTCATAATCACATATTTAAAAAATATTTTGCACACGCTGCACTATGATAGTATACTCTGAGAGAGAAAAATCAATTTTACTTTTCCAAGCAAGCACCCCATGAACCATCAAATATATAATGTTTTAGACAGAATTGAACAAGCTTTCACACTATTTATTAAAAATCCTCTTGTGTATATTCTTCCTCTTGCAGGACTCAATATCATGGCTTTTGTGATTATTCCAGAAATATTTATGGCTCTTTTTTGAGATATGATTCTCGCTCAAAGTAGAGCATCAACTGCTATCATTATTATATTAATGATTGGAAGTATATATGCCGTTTGCTACCTCACTCTTATCATTCCAACGACCCTTCTCATCATAAAAAATGCTGCTGACTCATATGACTGAAAAATAATTGATATAAAAGAAAATATTTCCTATAGTTTTTCAAATTTGTGAAAAATATTTTCCGTATACTGGTATGTTTTTCGGTACGTATATCTCCTGCCTGCTCTTGTATTTATTGCTTGATGATTTCTTATGCTAATTTCAATGATTACAGGTAATAATTTCAATCAAAATATATGATTTTGAATTATGTGAATAGCCTGAATCTATGCTCTCATTCAATGAATATACAGATGAGTAAAAAGTAAATTTGCTCTCTATGGAGCCGTATATAATAATGATTTTTCTCAAGAGCAATTTTCTCAAAGCATACATATAACAGACTGAAAATGGTGGAGAATCGTTTGAAACTTTTTTGTTGCAGGTTTTATAGCATCTCTTGTAATATGAGTAGTATCTGGGCTGATTAATTCTATTTGATTTCTATGAGCAGACTATGGAACTATAATAGAAGCCGTTATAAATAACAGTGAAAATAGTAAACAAGAAGTACTCGAAAAAATTATGTGATCAATGAGTGGTTTTAGTATATTTTGAATGCTCAAAAGTATTCTCAGCATATTTACGAATTCACTCATCACTGTGTTTATCTTTATCTTTACACTTATATTTTATAAGCATCTTACAGACGAATTTGAAAATTTATCAGTCGTGACACAAGTACAAGAAGGCTCAGCTGTTGATCAAATAAAACTGAATCAAGAATTATAAAAGTATCTTTTCTAGCTCCAGAGCAATTGATTTCTTATCGTGCTTATAAAAACTTTCCCTATCAAGTACATCTGCTTCAAAGTATCGAATTTTTCTTCGTTCTAATTCATCTTTTTCACCATCACTCAGATACAAGAAATCTCCTCATTTTACAGAAATATTCGATTGAAATATGCTTTTTTGATCTTTACTGAGCTCAAGCTTTTTATTGTTACAGAGAAATATATCGATTCTTCTTCCTAAGTATCTCTCAATTTTATTGATAAAATCTAGATGAGTGAGTCACTGCGTTTCTCATCATTTATTCGTTGTATTTCAGATATACACAATCTTAGCATCTGACTTAATTATTACATCTTTCACTCCTCAAATAACAAAATTAGAAATAATAGAAGTAAATAAATCTCCAGGAGAAATCACTATGTAATCTGCTTTTTTAATTGATTTAAATACATCTTTATGTTGATATGCGTGCTGTGAGTCCTCCATAAGTTTGAGATCCGCAATGCCGCTCGTATAGGCTGCAACATTAGAAATTCTATCTTGAGATTCAATAATTTCTCCATTTCATAACACTGCCTGAATATATGCCTTCCCTGTTGTGACAGGAATAATATTGGCTCTCACCTCTAAGATTTGATGCATAAATCTCAGCATCTCATAATAGTCTTTTTCCAAATTATAGTAGAGATTTGCCATAAGAATATTCCCTACCTTATGCCCTTTGATACTTGATGTAAGCGGAAGTTTAAACTTCAAAAATTTCTTTACAGCATCTGATTTTCATCAAAAGCTTTCTAAGTGCTTTTTAAAGTCTTTATCGGCTCATACAAGTTTAAAATAATCCCAGAGAGTCAGACGAGATATCTCTAAATCTCTCTCAATGACTGTTTCCATAAACTGCTGAAATTCATCACGTTTCACAGAATCAGACATCATAAAGAGACATCTTCTAAGATCTCACGGTGGTGGAAGATGGAGTCAGAGCTCTTCTTGGAACTTACGCATCAATTCTCATGTAGTTCTCCCATCATCACTCATAGAAACAATCGAAGAAATCTCTACATCTTTTGGGAAATACTGGTAGAGCGCATCAAGGAGATTGGATTGTCCATTTCCTCATCAAATAGTTACTATTTTTTTCATAGTCTTACATAAAGTATATACTCGTATTTTAAGATTTTTTTAAAAAAGAGCGAGTTTTATAGAGAAAATGCTTCTCTGCTCATATCTACATCAGGAAAATCTTCTTTTAGTTTTTGTTTTGTGATAATTTTAGATTTTTCAACTCCTGGCTGATTAAAGGCATCTATAAAAAATAATTCTCCAAGATAGGCAATTTGAAATTCAAAAATATATAAAAGCTGCGCAATATTTTTTTCATCAAGCTTTTCCATAGAGAGAGAAACAAGAGGGATTCATTCGTTTCTCAGTGAGCTCTCTGTTCAAAATTTTTCTATTTTCATGAGTCTGTCAAAGCTCAGCGTTTCTCTTGCATCAATAAATAATTCAGTATTTGAGTTTACGACCTCAAGAGTGATAAAAAGTTTGTCTTGTGGTCCATCTTGATAGAGCTGCAATTGAGAATGCTGATCAGTAACGCCAATAGCAGAGCAAGGCGTGATTCAGATTCCATCTTTTCAAATACTTTCTGCCATAAGCTGCTTATACCACTCTCCTACTTGACCAAGACGAGTTGAATACGGAAATAAGACGCAAATATTTTTTCACTCTTTTTCATAAAAATACTGTTGAAGAAACGCAAGCTTCAAGGCTATATTTTCAGAAGTATTTGCATTAAGACAGGAATCTTTTATCTCAGATATTCCTTGAAGTATTGCATCGATACGAATTCATGCAAACGCTAATGGAAGCAGTCCAACTGGGGTAAATACAGAGAACCTTCCTCAAATATTTTCTGCAAGCTCAAAGACTTTGAAATCCTTTTGAAGTGTATCTTTGTGAGAAAATTTTTCTCAGACCACAAAACAAAAATGCTTTTTCCATTCTCCTGTAATCTCTTGTATTTTTTTTCTAAAAAATACGTATTGAGACTGTGTTTCTATAGTGCTTCCTGATTTTGAAATGACGCAAAAAATAGTACTCTTCAAATCTAAAGCTTCAAGTAAATCAGAAATACTGTCTGTTTCTATACTATCTAATATATAGAGTTTTTTTACTCAAAGCTTTTCATTGTGATGTTTTCATTTCAGAGCTTCAAAAATTGCTCTTGTTCCAAGCGCTGATCCTCCAATTCACAAAACGACCATGGTATCAAAACTCTCATGAATTTGCGATATATACTCTGTAATTTCTTTGGTATTTACGCTCGTATCTACATCAATAAATCCAAGAGAGCTACGTTTTATTTCTATACTTTCTCCCACATTTTGCAGTTCAGAAAAACATGGAATTTCAGGATTCTCTATAATTTTGATCATACTCTGAATATAAAAAAATACATACAAAAATTGTATGTATTTTTAAGAAAAGAGCGAGGAATTTTACGATGAAAAACTTTTGAGAAAATCTTTCATCTCACTCGCAAGTTCAGGGTCTTTCATAGCGTAGGCAATGCAAGCTTTGAGATATCATACCTTACTCCCCGTATCATATCTCGTTCCCTGCACATTGTGAGCATAAATAGCATCATCTTTGAGCATATCTATAAATGCATCCGCCAAACGAATTTCCCCATCTCACACACTCGATTTTGCATTTTCTAAGTAGTGAAATATATCAGGAGTGAGTACATATTTCCCAATTGCTGCCTGGGTCGAGTCTGTCTCATCAGCTTTTGGTTTTTCAATAAATTTTGTCACTTTTCACTCGAGCGTTTCTACGATTCCATAGTTTTTCACTTCATTTTTTGGTACCTCTATACTGGCAATTACTGGTCGTTGTGTTTCTTCAAATTTCGTAATGAGCTGCTCTGCTGCTGTCACTTCATTATCAATAATATCATCCCCAAAGAGTACAAGAAATGGTTCGTCACCAATAATACTTTTTGCTCTAAGTATCGCATCACCATCTCCTTTTGGATATGGCTGTCTGATATACATAATATTTGCTTCCCCTGAAACAGATTTTACTTTTTTGAGATAACTGAATTTCCCTGAATCATCAAGTCTATGTTCTAATTCTGGATTTGAATCAAAGTGATCCTCTATTGCCCTCTTACTTCGCCCAGTTATAATAATGATATCCTCGCAGCCAGCTGCTATAGCTTCTTCCACAAGATACTGCATCACTGGTTTATCGACAATCGGAAACATCTCTTTTGGGAGTGCTTTGGTAGCTGGCAGAAATCTCGTCCCCATTCCCGCTGCTGGAATCACGCATTTTGTAATTTTTTTCATAGGTATTTTTAAGTTGGCAAATCTCATAAAGGATACGAAAAAAAGAGCTTTCTTCAAGCTCTTTTAGTTTTTAATGTCCTCTAGGATTTCTGGAAGTTCGACCTGATTATAAAAATGTCCTTTGTCATAAAATTCTCGAAATATAGCTTCTGGAAAAAATGAATTAAGTTTGAGTCACTGCTCAAAAGGAACAACATCATCATCATGGCTATGGTAAATATAAATTCTCTCGCACCATCTCGAAACTCTTGTATAGAGTTCTTCTATATTAAATGCGAAACTTCACAGAACTTCACGTGGTGTTTCCTCTATCGCTGCAGCTATAAAAAATATTTTTTTTATTTTAATTTTTTTTCCACTTTTTGGATCAAATATTCCATCATTTTCTCAGAGATATTTTATGATAAATGCTCACCCAAGTGAACTCGCTCAAAGATATATTTCTCAGTTCATAAATGGAAGCATTTTCTCAAACATAATTTTCCATGCCTCATAATCTGCGTAATCTCGATCATGCAGTGGAGCTCTAAGGTATTCCCAATCATCTCAGAGCTTTTCTCAAAGGGTCTTATTCCAGCTGAGAAATTTTTCTTCATAGGGATTATACTCGAGTTTTCTCAGCATGTCATGATAACTCTCGAAATTTTCTTTTGGCTCTCATCCATTGATGAAAATGAACTGCTTCTTCATAATTTTTTGCATTAAAAAATACATACAAGAAGTGTATGTATTTTTTCATAATTTTCGAGAGTTTTTAACTGCGAATTCCGTATCATTTTTTGAGAAGATAGAGAATCACAAGTATTAGTACCGTAATAAAACTTATGAGAATACCAAAAGAGAGATATATATTAATTTCCGAACTCCCAATAAAGGCATATCTCAACCCACCTATCATATAGAGGATTGGATTAAACTGACTCACTATTTGCCAAAAATTCGGCAGAATAGAAATGGGATAAAATACTCCCCCTAAATAAATGAGAGGCGTAATAAGAAATGTTGGAATCAGCGCGATATCATCAAAACTCTTTGCATAGAGCGCATTGTAAAGCCCGAGAAGAGCAAATAAAAGAGCCGAGAGAAATATGAATATGAATGCAAGTCCAATATGTTTTATTGTAATGTCCGTCATAAAAGCAGCAGCCCCAAAAACAAGTCCTGCTACCATCATAGCTCTGAGCATCGCTCCAGCACAAAAACCGAGAAGAATTTTCCAATATGCCATCGGAGAAACAAAGAGTTCTTCGATAGATTTTTGGAACTTCGCTCCAAAAAAACTACTTGAGGTATTTTGATAGGCAGCCATAATAACGGCCATCATAAGAAGTCATGGAAATATAAAATCTATATAACTCACTCCTTCTACCACTGAGATTCTATCTCCAATAAATTTTCAAAATATTCAGAGGTATAAAACTATGGTTATCACTGGTGGAACGAGTGTTTGTTTCCAAACTCTCAGAAATCTGGAAACTTCTTTTTTTGTAAGAGTAATTAAGTCAGTCATGTGCTTGATTATGTATTAATAATTAGAAATATTTTTTATGTTTTTGGAGCAAGTGAGAGGAAGAGTTGTTCCATACGATTTGATTTATTTCTCATAGAGAGAACTTCAACATTTTTTTCTGAAAGGACTTCAAAAATATGATTGAGACTTTCACTTGCAAGTACAGTAACCTCAAGTGTATGTTCATCAACGAGCACTGGGCTGTATTGCTTAAATCTTTCAGGAATTTCTTTCAGTGAGTCTTTCAAGTCTAAGACAAAAACTTCTTGATTGAGCGTTTTCAAAAGCGCCTTTACTGGTGAATTTTTTACAATGAGTCCTCCTGAGAGTATTGCAACATTCTTGCAAAGCTGCTCTACTTCTTCAAGATAATGTGTGGTAAGAATTATAGTGGTTCCCTGATCATTTAATTCCCCAATAAAATCCCACATTGTTTTTCTCAGCTCCACATCAACTCAAGCTGTTGGTTCATCCAGTACTAATATTTTAGGCTCATGCATAAGCGCTCTGGCTATCATAAGTCTTCGCTTCATACCTCCTGAAAGTTCTTTTGCTTTTACATCTCTCTTATCCCAAAGCCCAAGTTTTGTGAGATATAACTCTACTCTTTTTTTTGCTTCATCTTTTTCGACCCCATAATATCAAGCAGAAAATAAACAAATATCTTTTACCTTTGCAAATGCATCAAAGTTAAACTCTTGAGGGACGACTCAGATAAGTTTTCTCGCAGCAGAAAAATCATCATCAATACTAATTCCTCATATTTTTACTGTTCCACTTGTTTTGTTTACAAGACTTGTCATTATCCCAATAGTGGTCGTTTTTCCTGCTCAGTTATGTCCGAGTAGTGCAAAAAAATCACCCTCTTTGACTTCCAGATTCACTCACTTTAAAACCTCTAAATCTCAGTATGATTTTTTTAAATCTTTAATTTCTAATATATTTCCCACTTTTTTTCATTTAGTAAATAATCATCTCCAGTTATACTCCAGAGAGTAGAAAAAGTCCAATAAATTTGGACTTTTATATAATAAGAGTGAAAGTTTTTAGTACCAATTTGCCAGTACTACATCAATATTTTCATTATTTGATTCAACCTGAGTTTTTAATTGCTCTACATCACTCATACCATCTTCTCCTCTAAAATGATATGGAAAAATAGTTTTTGGAGCAAATGCTCTCACACCTTCTATAGCACTATCTATTGGCATTGTATATGGAAGGTTCATAGAAACAAAGGCTACATCAATATCTTCCAGCGCTCTCATTTCTGGAGTGTCTTCAGTATCTCAAGACACATAGACTCTAAATCAATTTTGCTCAATGAGATATCCATTATCTCTTCCTTTAGGATGATAGTTTAATGCTTCTTCTCTGATGTTGTAAGCAGGAATTGCAGTTATTTCAAAACCAATAAGACTATCAATGTCTCCATTAGCCATAACAATTGCTTTTTCTTGAAGTTCTGGAGAAAGTTTTTGATATACTCCATCATTCACAATAAGCTCAACTCCATCTATTACTAATTCTTCTAAAACCTCTAACTTAAAATGATCTCCATGCTCATGGGTTACAAGTATAACATTCGGAGCATCGAAAGCAGCATACGATTCTATTGGTTCTGCCGGATCAATATACATAGTCGTATCGGCCCAATTGAGTACCATCGTAGCATGTGAGATAGGATTTACTTTAACTGAGTCACCATTTTCAGTCGTAAATGTATAACTATTATTTTCTACAATATATGATGTTTCTACATTTTCACTTACATTGGAATCCATAGTATCTTCATCTGTCATAGTATCTTCGTTAGGAGTATTTTGTTCTTGATTTACATTTTCAGCATTCTGCATATCAGAATCTATTTCAGAGCTGCATGATGCTAAAAAACTCATAGAAACAAGTAAAATAATAAGGCTATATAACTTCATATTTGGATATATACGTAAATAAAATTCAAAATAAATTATAATGTAATTCTGTAAGAAAATTGTAGGAATATTCCTTATTCCCTTGCAATATAAATTGTCCTTGCCCTATTATCAAGATGAATATCAATTCCCAAAGAAACACCTAATCCTGAATGATTTTTATGTACTATTTTTAGCTCTTCATCTGGTTCATCAAATCCATTAAATAAAAAAACTTGTTCCATACTTAAATTATCTCTTAAAGATTTAGCAGGTCTATTAATCCAATATCCTCGAATCAAAACAGATCATAGAATAACAGATAGGTCAGGTTCTGATTCTGGACTCACGTGTTCTAATAAGTAAGAAATACATGCAGTTTTTATATCTTTAAAAACTAAAATTATTTATTTACAATTTGAAACTCATACTGTCATGAGAGGATTGTCACTTTTTGCAGAAATTATCTTTCTTCACATCAATGATAACTCATTCAGACCATAGCGGGTTCTCATAAGATAGGTAATATAGAATCTAAAGTATCTCGAAGAATTAAGGATGTATCTTATTCAATTTAGAAGTAATATAATTTCATATTTTAATTCAAATCTCTGGAATATGTGGTAACTCGGGAGTATGTACAATTTATCTAAGTATATATTAAGTTGAAAGCTATTATTTCCTCTACCTTTTTTTTGAATACTTGACAAAAACAATAACTCAAATTCTCAAGAATGCCCCTTACTATGAAATAAATAGTGAAAAACTATAAAAATAAATCTTATAATATAAAGACAGATAAAATGAATAATTCTGATTCTTAACAATTCGATATTAGTTCAAATACATACATTCTTAATATTTCTGAATAATCCATTTGTATTTTTTTAAAATCAAGTCACATTGAGTCAAAGCGTGCTCATATATTTCAATCTCATGTTCCTCTATCAATTATTCAATCTCAATCTGTATCTGTGAAAGTATTAGTTGATTGTATATCAATTCAACTAGAGAAAAAAGGACGTTCGGATGGTGATTTAAAAATTGTTGTTTCAAGTTTATCAAATTTACCATCTACATTTGTGTCAGAATATACTCTTCGTGTTGTTGTTCCATCAAAGGTCACTTCATCTATGACATACTCAACATCTCAATCAAGATTTTCATCTACTAAGCTAAGTTCTGTTCAATAAAGAACTCTTTTTGAAAACAATTTTTCTAATATTGTAGCTCTAGAATCATAGATTATTTTTGCACCTTGATCACTTATATCTAAAGAAGTTACTAGTGTACTTGTGGGTTTAAGAGAAACACTACATTCTTTTATATCTCAATAAATTTCAGATTCTCCTTGTGCTAAGAGAGATCAAGGTGAGATCATTAAACTGCAAGCTAACGCTCATACTAATTTCATTTTTCGAAAATAATAAATATTTATTTTTAATAAATAAAGTAAAAATATCAATTGTCAATTAAAATTTGATGTTATTTTTACAAAAACAATCAGTGGTATGATCATCTATAATTCATACTGCTTGCAAATATGCATACATTATTGTGGTTCAAACGAAGCTCATTCATCGCTTTTTGAGGTCTTTTGAAATTTTCTCTGATAGCTCTGTGGAAGCTGGAACTTCAGAGAGTGATTTAGGATTATTTATAATTTGTTTATTCTCTACATAGCCCCAAAGATATCTTGAAAAACTTCCAAATTCTTTTCTTATTTCTATAAATGCTTTTGCGTTTTTTACAGCTGAATGAATTTTAAGTTTGTTTCTGATAATTCATTCATTATGAAGAAGTTCTTGAATTTTATCTTCCTGATAATATGCTATTTTTTCATAATCAAAATTATCAAAAGCTGCTCTATAATTCTCTCTTTTTTTGAGCAGGGTTTCCCAACTGAGTCCAGCTTGCGCTCATTCTAAAATGAGAAACTCAAAAAGTACTCTATCGTCATATACTGCTTTTCCCCACTCGTTATCGTGATATGCTACATAGAGTGGATTATCTAGCTTGACCCAAGCGCATCTTGTTTTCATGATTTATAAAAATAATAAAATAGAAACTATCGAAAGCACGATGACCACTCATTTTTTAAAATTAAAATGCTCACCATAAAATATGATAGACAATATAATTGGGATGAGTATCGCAAAGGAATTAATAGTAAAAGCTATGGCAATATTTCCCTCAAAAGCTTTTGTATATGAGTAAAATGTCATGAAATGAAGCACTCATATAATTATAGCAAATTTTCCAACTCACTCTTGATTTGATATCTTATTTGTCTTTTTTTCGTATACAAATCATAGATAAGAAAAAAATATTCCTATAACAAAACTTATAAATACATAGGTCATAGTATCAAATCATTGATTATTTGCGAGCTTTACAAATATTGGAGCAACTGCTCATACAAGTGCTGTTAATAGCATAAACATGATTCAGAGAAACAAGTTTTTTTGAAGCTTGCTTTCAGCTCTGGAAATGAGAAGAAGAGGAATACAAATCCCAAGAACGATTCAAAGAGATTCATAAAAATCAAGCGACTCTTTGAAATAAAATATACTGATGAGTGTTACTAATATTGGTCAAAAAGTCTTATAGAGTGGATAGAAAATTACATTATCAATATTTTCCATACTCTTAATTCTTGTTAAAACTGAGAGGTAGAAAAATAATATATTTCCGAACGCTAAACTTAAGAGTAAAAAAATGTTTATATTTTTAAATCCAGAAAAGCCATCAAATAAAAGAAATATAAATGCTATAAAACTTGCTACACTATAACTCCAAAGAGTAGAATAATAGGTACTATATTTTCGTTGTGTTATAATTTTAAATCAAAAATTATACAGTCATGAAGTTATAGCAGATACTATAGCCCAAATTATCCAAGTCTCCATGTGTAGATAATTTAGATTATATGAAAAACAAAGTAACTAACCCTCAGATTGCTGACGCGACAAAGGTAAAGAGTACTTTTTTTCAAAATACTTTTTCTCAGAATCGAAATGCGAGACTTCCCTTTACGATATTATTCGACATAACTGCTATCAAAATCGTCGTTCCAGCAACTACGATTCCAATTGATCCAGCTCATGCATCTGACGCCATAGTTTGTGTTATAGCGTCAACATCTGCAAGTCCTGAGATAATTCAAAGGGTATAATAAAAAAGTCCTTCTCCCCAAATATCTTTATATATAATTCCAATGGCTGCAATAAATTTTATCATCAGGATAAATCCAGCAAATTTGAGTGCAGGTGCAAGACGAAATGGGCTCTCTACTTTTTCTTCAATGTGTGTCTCCCCTGACTTTTGATTTTTTGAAGTAACATAAAAGTATCATGTGCAGGCCATAAATATCACAAACATGACAAGAGCTGGGATAAATATAAATCCAAGTAAGCTTGCATAGACAAATCAGACGATGGCAATTACTCTCAGAAACATTACCGCGGAAGCGAGAAGTGTTCCGGTAGTATAGAGAGAAGAATTTGCTGGATGCTTTTTACTCTCTTCACTCATAGATGCGGTTACTGCTGTTGATGAAATGAGACCTCATATGACGCTCGAGAGCAGAATTCATGAAGTGCTTCAAAATATTTTCGTAAGGAAATATCCGATATATGAAATGGCTGACATCACTACAACAAAGAGCCAGAGAGAATATGGATTAAAAAATGCGGTTGTCCAAATAGGATGATTTATAGCTGCTGCTCCAGAAAGTCACAGTGCCTGAAAAAGTGTGAGAAAAGAATATTTCTCGTCAGGAAGAAGTGGCAAGATGACAAAGGCAATAATTGCAAACTTGAGAGTCGTATCCATTTCTCTACGAGAAATTTTTGAAAGATAGAGATGAATAATATCTTTTGATGAAACAATCAGCGCCAGTGCAATAGCCATAATAATAGCAACTTCTTGGGCTCAGAGAAATACAAGAACTCATAGAAAATAAACAAGAACCGCAGCGATTTCACTTGCTGGAGAATGACTCTCTCTTTTGTAAACATTGTAGATGTAATCAATAACCACAAATATACTTACTAAGATAAATCCAAATATCGTGACAATAAGATATGTTGTAAATATTTGATCCAAATACTGAGTCAAAGCTCAAAATAATGCAATAAGTCCATATGCTCTGATACCTGAAAAATTATCAAAAATTTCTTTTTTTGAGCTCAGAAAGCCAGATTTTTTTTCTCCTATAACATCTTTTTGCATTCAAACAAATGCTCCAAGCAGAAATGTGAGAAAGAAATAAAAAACCAGTGTCGGAAGATTTGAAAAAACGACGAGTTCGGACATATCTATGTAGTAAAAGAGTAATATTTCTAGTATATTTTTTGTTCCATAAATTGCAAAACTCAGTATACTTCGGCATATATTTGTAAATTATCACTGGAGAAAATGGCACAATTATCAGTTCGTGAATACGACGTGAAAAAGATGTTTTTTGAGAGTATTTGAGAAAGCTATCACTGAATCCAAATCAGAGCATTGTCTGATATAGAGAAGCTGAAAGAAAATGTTCGCTATGTGATCAAACCAGATATGCTCTTTGGAAAACGCTGAAAAAGAGGACTTTTGTGATTGGGTCTCTCAAAATCTGAGTGCCAAACTTGGCTAGAAAAACATTTTATGAAATCAGAAAATATTGATGGTGTTGACGGAGTGCTTGAAGTATTTCTCGCTGAACCATTTGTACAGACTCAAAAAGAATATTACCTTTCTTTCGCTCAGAGCCGAGATGGAGATATCATAACATTTTCAGATGAAGGATGAGTTGAAATTGAAGAAAACTGGGATAAAACACAGTCTCTTTTAATTCCTGTAGATAGTGATATGTCTCATGAAGATATTTCGAAATTTCTTAAAAAATTTGGGTGTGATGAACAAATCCTAATAAATGTTATTTCTCAGCTCTGGAGTTATTATAGAAACTATTGATTTATTTCTCTTGAGTTCAATCCTATTGCTCTAGATAGCAGTGGAAGCTTAGTACTCCTAGATGCAGTTGCAAAAATTGATGATCAAGAGGCATTTCTTCAAAAAAATCATTGGAAAAATCTTGAGATACCAAATAATTATGGTTTCATCGAGAATGCGTGAGAGCGTTATATCAGAGAGCTGGATGAGCAAACTGGAGCATCTCTCAAACTCAAGATACTTAATCCGCAGGCACTTATCTGGACGCTACTTGCTGGATGAGGAGGTTCTCTCGTCATGACTGATACGCTCTGAGCTCTAGGATATTCGGATGAAATCTGAAATTATGGGGAGTGCAGCTGAAATCCAAGCCGAGAATTTACAAGAGAATATACCAAAACAATTCTTGAGGAAATGCTCAAAAATAAAATAGTTTGAAAATACCTCATTATCGCTGGAGCCATTGCAAATTTTACGCATATTGATTCAACATTTCAAGGGGTCATTGATGCTTTTGAAATGTATAGCTCTGAAATGAAAGAGCAGCAAGTGCAAATACTCGTACGTAGATGAGGAATTAACGAAAAAAAGTGACTGAATATTTTAGAAGATGCTTGCAAAAAACTTGGAATTCCAGCGAAGATAACTGGAAGCGATACGTATATGACCGATATTTTAAAAGAAATAAAACTCTAAGCTATGTTTACTCACACTTCTTGCGCAATTATTTACTGACTCCAACTCAGCGCTGCGCAGCACATGCTCGACTTTGACTATCTCTCTGGAAGAGAACCAAGTGTGCTGTGATTTATTCATCCCGGAAAAAAGTCATCCGTGCACAAGCTCTTCTTTTGAAACAAAGAAATTCTCATCCCGAGCTTTCCTGATTTCGACAGCATTCCTGAAAATATCTCTACAAAAGTAGATACTCTGGTGAATTTTGCATCTTTTCGCTCTGCAGCCAAAGCAACGCTTGACGCAATGGAAAGCAAATTATTCAAAAATATAGTTATTATTGCAGAGGGGATCCCAGAAAGGCAAACACTTCAGATAATAGAAAAAAATAAATCTCTCGGGCTTAATATTGTCTGACCCGCAACAGTTTGAGCTATGAGTGCATGAATATTTCGGGCTGGAAATACTGGTGGGAGTCTCGAGAATATTATAGATTCTCAGCTCTATAGACCATGATCAGTAGGATTTGTGTCAAAGTCTGGAGGGATGAGCAACGAGCTTCGTAGAGTTATCGCTGATAGAACTGATGGAACAGGACTTTCTATCGCGCTTTGATGAGATACTTATAATGTCATGGACTTCCCTACTGCGATGAAAATCATGCAAGACGACGCTTCAGTAAAAATGATTGTGATGCTCTGAGAAATCGGTTGACGAGACGAGCTGGAAGTTGCAAGAATGATACAAGAAAATGAAATCACAAAACCAGTTGCTGCGTGGTGTATAGGAACCATTAATGAAGAAATTTCTTGAGAAGTACAATTTGGCCATGCAGGGGCCAAATCTAATAAAGATGAGGAAACAGCCAACTATAAAAATAATTTCCTCAGAGAATCATGAGCAATAGTTCCAGAAAGCTATATGGATTTTGGAGATGTGATTCAGCAAACATATAATTCTCTGGGAATTTCAGAAAGCGATGAAACTGATATCAGTGAAAAACTCTCACATATCTCGCATAGAAAAAAAACACATTTTACATCAACAATCTCAAATGAGCGAGGAGAAGAGCTGCTCTATAATGGAAAAAAAATATCAGAGTTTACAAAAAATCCTGATATCTGAAGAGTTATTTGAAATCTCTGGCTCAAGCGAGAACTTCCAGAGTATGCTTGCTGTTTTATCAACACCGTATTAGTGCTAATAGCTGATCATGGCCCAGCAGTTTCTGGAGCACATAATGCAATGGTTACTGCAAGAGCTGGAAATGACTTAAAATCATCACTGATTTCTTGACTTGCTACCGTCTGACCACGATTTGGTGGAGCAATTGATGGGGCTGGAAAATACTGGCTTGAGTCGCTCAAAAATAATATTTCTCCAGGGGATTTTATAGATAATATGAAACAATCATGAGAACATATTCCTGGAATTGGTCATAAAGTAAAATCCAAATTTAATCCAGATGTGAGATGCGAGATTCTAGAAAATCTTGCCGGTGACTTCCCTGTAAAAAAACATCTTGCTTTTGCCAAATCTATTGAAGCATTGACGCTCGAAAAAAAAGCAAATCTGATTCTCAATGTAGACGGGTATATCGCAGCAATGCTCTTAGATATCTTTGAAGACATGTGAATGGGTTTTGACGAGAAAAAAATGTATATCGAAGCATGAATATTTAATGGTCTGTTCTTACTTGCACGAAGTATCTGATTTATAGGGCATGCAATAGACCAAAAAAGACTCTGAGAAGGACTCTACAGAACTTCCTGGGATGATATTCTCTATACCGACTAGGAATTAAAAAAAAGAGCGCCTGCTCTTTTTTTAATTTAGAAACTGAAAAATCATTTTTTCTTTTTTTCTTCGTGATACTCTATAATTGGTCCTCTAATTACGTAATACATTCCAGCAAAGTGATATCCTACAAGCGCAAGAATTCCTACTGGGAAAGCCATAAGTGTCCATTTTGCATAAATTACTGTGAGCATTGCGATAAGCAAAGCTGGACAGAGCCAGAGAAGCATAGAAACAAGTGAGAGCACAAAGTCATTTTTGACTCTTTCTTCTGAAATAAAAGTATAGCTTAGTTTTTTTCCAGAATTTGCATCAACAAATTCTCTATCTTTTGAGAATCTTTTGAAATTAATAGCTTTATAAACTGACCAATAATTTGGAATAATTTCTGTATTTTTTCACATAATAGTATGAGGTTAATAAATATCTCTCATAGTATGCCCTATATTGATAGAAAAGTAAAAAATTATACTATGATATCAATAACTTTCAGCATTATTCCTCTCTGACCTCAGAAATTATCTTCCGCAATATCTACAACCAGCCCAAGTGCTCAATTTTTTCTGAGAATTTCATAATATTCTCACAGAGAAAAACCAAATATTTTAAAACCATACCTATTCTCAAATTTGAGATGTTCTCGTCATTTTCAGAGAAATGCTATTTTTTCGGGTGAAAAATCTTCTATGAGATAGAGTGGTTTTGTATTTCCCATTCAAAATGGTTTGAATACGTTTTGTTCTTCTAAAAGTCTGAATCATATTTCATCGAGTCTGACACATTTATCAATCACGAGTTCTTTTTTATATTCTGAGAAATCCTGAGCATTCACATCTGCTAATATTTTTTTCTGAAATTCTGGAAATTTTTCCTTACTAATAGAAAATCCAGCTGCATTTCTATGTCAGCCGTAAGCAATAAACATTTCTTGATACGTATCTAAAATTTCAATAAGTGAAAAATAATCAGGACTTCGACAACTCGCGACATATTTTTCTCATTCATCAATCAGGACAATAGATGGTTTAAAGTATTTTTCAGTGAGTCTCCCTGCAACAATACCTATAATTCCATGCTCTATATCGCTACTATGATAGAAAATAATATTATCCTCAGGATTAATATTCTCGAGAGCCGATTCTGTATGATACAGGGTCTTAGATTTTCTCAGTGTATTAAGATTTTCTATATCTCTGAGTGTATCATGTACCGTTTCACTATTATTGAGAATGAGGTTCACTGCTTTGTAGGGAGTATCCATTCTCCCTGCCGCGTTGAGTCTCGGACCAATCAGAAATCAAAAAATATCTGCATCGAGATCATCATTTATTTTATCCTCTATCATCTGGCGAATTCCATTACTTCGAGATTTTTTGAGCTGCCTGAGTCAGAGAGTAACAATAATTCTATTTTCTCCCGTAAGGAGCATACAATCAGCAACGGTTCAGATAGCAGCAATATCGATACTTTCCTCTATATATTTCAAATATTCTTGATAGGAAAAATATTTTTTTGCAACAGCCATCACGAGTTTATATGCTACTCCCGCTCCAGAAAGACATTTATCAGGATAGCTACAGTCTGGTCTATTTGGATTTAAAAAGGCCTGTGCGTCATCTGGCATATCTTCAGGTACGTGATGATGGTCTGTTACAATGATATCTACTCAGAGCTCTTTTGCGTAGGTTACTATTTCTCTATCTCTTGAACCACAGTCTACCGTCACAATGAGTGTTACGCCAAGTCCAGCAAGTTCATCGACAAAATATTTTTTGAGTCCATAGCCATCATGCACTCTATGCGGGAGTCTATAGCTGACTTTCATCCCAAGTTTTGAAAACAAATGCACAAGAAGCGAAGTTGAAGTCACTCCATCAACATCATAATCTCAAAACACAACGACTTTTTCATCATGTTCTTTTGCTCTGTGTATTCTCTCTACTGCTCTATCCATATCCTTCATTAAATATGGATCATAGAGATCATCTAAGGTTTTTTCTAAAATGGATACTCCTTCAAATCGTTTTGTAAGGATTTCCGTAAGAGAGCAATTGCGACTCGTTTCATCAAATATAATATCGGTATTTTTTATGCTTGTTTTTCTCTGCATGTATTTCTAATCTAAATTGGTATATTTTCGTCTCCTATTATGAGGATGATAGAGATTTTTCAAAGTCTAAAATTAAACTTTACTTTTCCGCGAATTATTTATACTATTGAGGCATTAATGCAGCCATAGCTCAGTTGGAAGAGCGCAGCCCTGCGAAGGTTGAGGCCGCTGGTTCGAACCCAGCTGGTTGCACCATTACATATTTTGCACCCATAGCTCAATTGGATAGAGTACCGGTCTTCGAAGCCGTTGGTTGCTGGTTCGACTCCAGCTGGGTGCACCATTTTCGAAACAAAAAAAGAAGCCTTAGGCTTCTTTTTTTTGCTCTGAGATAAAATATTTTTTCACAGGAATTTTTATTCATTTTTTTGCAATAATTTTTGAAATTCCATATAAAATAACTATTCACAGTGACAAGATCTTTCCATCAATAAAATAAATATGTAATGCGACAAATAGGAGTGCTGGATACACGAGCATATGGAGTCGTTTCCAGTTTTTCTTTAAAAACTTTACTGATTTTGTATTTGAGGTTATTCCAAGAAGAAAAATTATTATTCAGCCGAGTATTCCCCACAATAAATATGATTTGATTCCTTCTATTTTGATAAGTGGAATTACAATATCATACCCAAGAGAATGTATCGTTCCAAATGCGTGTCAGAGAAAAAACCAGAGCATCGCAACTCAGAGTTATCGACGTAATACCATAGATTTTGCAACCAATCTCACATCTGAAAATATTTGTGAGAGGGGTTTTAAAAATAAAATTATCAAAAGAATATACCATCCAATTTCTCCCATTGATATACCAATTTCCCAAGTATCAATATTAAAAATTACATATATTGAAAAAATAATAAAGATTGTTACTGGTAGTATATAATAGATGAGTGGGTTGATAATTTTAAGTGGGAGAGCAAATTTTGCATCTAAAATATATTTTACAAATAATTCTCTTATATGTTCTATAGAGCGTCCCTTCATTGTGAATAGATAAAAAATAAATTTGCAGCAGTATAATCAAAAGTAGAAGAAAACAAAAAAGCACCATAATTATATGGTGCTTTACTTAATCATTTCTTAATCTACATATATATATCATTGAATCGCTCTATCGTTTTTTGGAACTTTACGAGTGGTAACTTCCCCGAGTCTTCTATAGTTCATATCAGAAACTATAATATCAGTTGCTGTCATATCTATAACAATACCAACGTGACCATAATATGGGTTATATCCTCTTCAACCAAACTGAACGATAGCTCAGACAGATGGTGTAGATCCAGTTGCATGACCTGCTTTTGCTGCATTTCTTAACCATTGGTTTGCATTTCCTCTCCAGTTTACATTTTTATATGAGGCTACATACCAAGTACAGTTCCCCCATACACCTGAATATGGTTGTCTCCATACAAGTTTATATTCTCATTGAGTATTTACAAACTCACTTTGAGCTTTTGCTGAGAAGTTATAATCCGCAGGAGCAGCAGCTGCTTTTTGAGATGGTGCACTATTTACAAATGCCTTAGGTGCAACGACTGGTTTTGGAACTTCTTTTATTGCTCCAGGAATAATAATAGTGTCTCCTATTTTTAAATCACTTCCAGAAAGAAGAAGATTTTGTCTCATGATATCTTCAGTTTCAACATCATATTTCACTGCAAGTCATCCTATTGTCTCTCCAGATTTTACTTCATGTATAAGTCATGAAACAGGTGGAACTTTGATTACATCTCCTGGATGAATAATATGATTACTATCAAAATCATTTGCCCAGTAAATAGAGTTTCTTGTAACATTAAATAGCGCTGCAATAGCGGCTACAGATTCTCCATCTTTTACTTCGTACTGGATAATTTCCTTTGTACCTGAAACATCTCTTCCTTCTTCATTCAGAGCTGCATTAATATACAGGTATGAATCCTTTGATTGTATAAATACATTTCCGTCTCATACAGTATTATCTTCTCAAAAATATGAGCTTATAATCGTAGATTCATCAATATCACCTCTATAGAAATCAGTTTCTGTTGCTCCATTTACAAATGAAGCGAAACTTGGATAAATTGGAAACATGATTGCAGCCACAAGTGATACGAATGTTAAACCAGTTTTTCCTGTTTTTCGAGTTCCTGCATATAAATTATGCTGGAGTACTCTTGAATGTCGCTCAATACGAGCTTTTAAATTAATTTTGGATCCCAAAATATAAATTTAGAAATTATTATCTCCATTATATATTATTCATATATCATGTGATTCTATTCCCCTATATTAAAATCTTCTTAAATCCTCAGCTAATATTATACCGAAAAAAACAAAAATTGCCTATATTATGCTATAGACAATACTTCTAATTGTGTTACAGATGGTCTAAACCCTCTATTTCTCATATATCTTTTCTTCGCTTTCATCTTAAAAACTCTTACTTTCTCACCTTTTTTCTGATCAAGTACTTTGAATTCAACTTTTGAACCTGAAATAACTGGAGTTCCAATTTTTACATCACTTCCATCAACACCAGCAATAAGCATAGCTTCTACTGACATTTTTTTTCCTACTTCAATATCTTGTTTTTTTACTTCGATGATATCACCTTTTTGAACCATAAACTGATTCCCTCCAAGTTCTACTACTGCTAACATATATATATAGTTATATTAATACAAATTTTAGGAAAAACCTAAAAAACAAATCCCTAATTTACTTATTTTTTATTTTTTTCACTCCTGCAAGAGCCTCACTAAAATCCATAAGTTTAAATTTTTTGTATGGTTGGGGTGGTAGGGATCGAACCTACGCATGTCGGAGTCAAAGTCCGATGCCTTACCACTTGGCTACACCCCAATATTTTTAGCCACGTTATTATATAAAATACAAGGAAAAGTCAAAATTATTTTGCTGTTTTTTTTGTTTTGACTATGCTATTACTCGAAAATATTTCTATAAAATTATCTAAAGTATGATGAAATTCCTAGGACTTATTATGAAACGTCCTTCTGACTCGCAAATTAGAATCGCAAAAATAGTACTTGGTATTATGCTTATCCTTACTGGAATTGCAGCCTTTAATATACAAAATCTTTCACTAGAAAATAGCATTTTTGGTATTAATTTGGATGCAACGAGTAAACAATACATCTCATATATTATTATGGGGATTGGAATAATTCCTCTTGTTTTATGAGGACTTGATATTAACCTTCTCTCAAGAGGACGAACAAGAATCTTGCAAATAGTTTTCGCAATAATTCTTTTCATAATATCTGGTATGTTTGTTGAAACACCAACTCTCTCTGTGGATATTTTTTACTTCCTCCTATGACTCGTGGTATTTATAGCAGGAGTTACAGGAAAAGCCATCACAAAGAAAGGTCTCAAAACAGGACAAAAAATAACAAAAATCAGAGTATAATTATAATTACATAAAAAAAGTTCCACAATGGAACTTTTTTTTATGAGATATCTTGTATATATGAAATATACAAAGACTCTACTTTCTCTCGCGCCCAAGGAGTTGTTCTTAAAAATTTTAAGCTTGATTTCACACTAGGATTATGTGAAAAACAATTCATTTTGAGTCTCTCATCTAAGCCACCAAAGCCATATACTTCAATAAGTTTTTCTAAAATATTCTGTAGTGATATCCCATGGAGAATTTCATGATTTGTTTTCATATTACTTTATTCAGATATTGAACTTGCAAGCATTCATGCGCAAGTATTAAAATTTTCTTTTGAGCTCGTACACAGCAATACTCATATCTGACACACAACCCCATTACAAAGATTATCGAGTGAAATTGAAGTTTGCAGAGAGGATGAGGAAAAACCAGGTGATACCGTACTTGCTGCAGCAACAGTAAGTCACAGCATACCTTCTGTATTTATTTCATTTGGTAAGGTAAGATGCTGCGTCACGCGAGATTTTACGTAGTTTCTATAATAAGAATCATAGACCCCTGTTGGATATAATCAAATTATGAGACTCAAAGCATACAGAGAGTTATGAATAAGCTTTGCTCATCCACCAAGTTCATTGTATTCATCTTTATATCTTTGAATTAGGTTCATACCAAAAGATTAGTTATCTTCCTCTATTTTTGGAGCCTCATTTTGCTGCAAATCTCTACTTGGTTCATAAAAATCAAGCTTATCTTCTCCAATTTTACCAATAATATAATCAATAAGTTCTTCTTTTTTTACTTCTTCTTGCGTCCCTGCTGGAATATTTCTTACTTGAAATACACCGTTTCGCGCTTCCATAAGTCCTACAAGAACGACATAGGTTGATCCTATTCTTTGCGCTTTGAGCATTTGCTCTTTAATTGAAGGAGTTCAAAGTGACGTCATAGTATTTATTCCTTTTGCTCTCGCCTCAAGACTGAGAGGAAATACTACTCTTTTGGCTTCTTCTCCCAACTGAACAAAATATAAGTCAATTTGGTCTTTATTTTTGATTGAAATATGTCTTCCTCGAAGAGTATCTATAAGATGTCCTACATCAATAGAGAAACCAGCAGCTCCATATGGTTTTGGACTTCAAATCTGGGTTGCGAGATTATTGTACCTCCCACCACTTGCAATGATTCTTCCCTCACTATCTTCTATTTGCCAAATAGTGTTGGTATAAAATCCTTCAGAAAAAAACAAAGTATGATCTTCTTCAAATGGAATTTCCAAATCACTCAAATACATTTTAACATCCTCATGATGTTTTTTACTGTCTTTTTTGAGAAACTTTAGTATTGACGGAGCACCGGAAGCAAGAATCATATCATCCTCATCTGCAGAAAAAAATACAGCAAGAGGATTAGAATCATAAAGCTCTGCTGTCTTTTCAGACATAACTCCTTTTTTATTTGCAAAATAATTTTCAAGCTCTGCAAAGTATTTATCCATTTCTTTCACATTCCCATAAGAGTTAACTCTTATTTTCATTCACTCAATCAGTCCCATTTTTTTGAGAGCTGTAAAAAGCATGTATATATTCTGTGCGTCAATAATTGGATCAGATTCTCAGATTATTTCTCATCCTATCGCATAGAATTCTTTCCTTTGGCGTGATTGTCTAAAACTTCTCTCCATATGATAGTAGTATACTGGTTGAAGTTCTTCAAAAGTTTCATTCTCAAGATAGCTTCTCATAATCCCAACCGTAGGAGATGGGAGAAGCGCAACTGGAGTACCATCTTTATTCTCAAAATTGTATAATCCATATATATTCTCATTTTCTGGATATACTTTTCGGAGAAGTGATGTTTCTTCAAGCATTGGAGTTGAAATACGCCTAAAACCATTCTTTCTAAATTCATGACGAAAAACTTTCTTCAAAAAGGTAAGATACTTATGATCTTCTGGGAGCATATCACGGGTTCATTCTAATCTCGTTTCCATTGTCGACTGCATTGATAAAAATCAAAAAATAATACACTAAGTATAGTACAAAAAATGCATTTTCAAAGTTGTTTTTTCTCAATTCTAGGTTATGATACAGCTCATAATATGTAACCACCTTGTATGCTGGAATTAAACACACAAATTTTTGTTTTTCTCTCACAGTTTTCTACTCTTCCTTTTATAGGAATTCTTGCAGACCTTCCTATATTTTTTCTTCCACTTTTTCTTTTATGAATGTGGCAGTATTACACATTTTCTACAAAAAAAGATACCCATGAGAAAAAAAAGCTGCTACATATTTTTTATGCGTGCGTAACTTGAATTATACTTTCCTATATTATTAAACTTTTCGTAGACATAGAAAGGCCAGAATTGTATTTAGAAAGTACTTGAAATCTTATTTTAAATACTATTCCATCAAAAAGTTTTCCCTCTGACCATGCAACAGTCAGTATAGCCTTTGTTACTGCCCTGCTATTTACCTGATATAAAACACTTTGATATATACTCTTTCCTATCATGATATGTATGAATCTCGCTCGAATTCTTGTGTGAGTGCATTGGCCTCTTGATATTTTTGCAGGAACACTCTTGGGAATATTCTCAGCTTTTCTTTTTTTCACTTATTTCTCACAACTAAAATTTGTAAAATCCCTTGATTCTTTCATAATAAAAGCATTATCCTACATTAAACTCTAAGTCATGAAGCCCTACAAAAAAATTATTTTCACTGGATGAGGCACAGGCGGACATATCACCCCAAATATTAGCCTCTATAATTATCTCTGCGAAACACAGAAATATGATGCGATGTGGCTCTGAGAAAGGGATTCTATGGAGGAAGAAACTGCAGAAAAAAATAACATAGAGTTTCATGAAATAGCGGCTGGAAAAATCAGAAGATACTTTGATTTCCGAAACTTTTATGAACCACTCAAAAACCTAACATGATTCTTTGAATCAATCTATTATATTTTGAGATATAAAGGAGATTTCGTCTTCTCTAAATGAGGATTTGTTTCGGTTCCAGTATGTCTGGCTGCATTTGTTCTCAGAAAAAAAATATACATCCATGAGTCAGATGCAACTATGTGACTCGCAAATAAAATCACGAGTAAACTTGCGACAAAAGTATTTACCAGTTATCCTCTCTCAGATAAGAAAAAATATATTCACTCTGGGCATATCATGAATCCTGAAATGCTTGATAGTGTTCGATCACTCTCTAAAGAGGAAAACCAGCAACTTAATGTTCTCGTAATAGGAGGAAGTCAAGGAGCTGAAAAAATATTTGAAAATCTTATAAAAATTCTTCCAGATTGTAGTGATATAATTTTTCATGTGATACTTGGAACCAATGATAATCCAGAAATAAAAAGAAACCTTCTAAAATATACTAACGTAAAAGCCTATTGATTTATACCACAAAGCGAACTAGCAAAGCTATATATTCTTTGTGATATAGCAATTACAAGATGAAGCTCAACCCTTTGGGAATTATTTTATTTCTGAGTTCACGCTATTATTGTTCCTCTTAAAGCAGCCGGGACGCATCAATTTAAAAATGCAGAGTACTTTCATGAAAAATACGGTTCAGATATCCTCGATGAAGATGATAATCTCAATTTAGAACTTTTCAGAAAACTCCAGATGTATAAGCCATTACGAAAATGTGATTTGAATCTTGAGTGATTCCTCGATGGTGTAAAAAAAATCCAAGAAGAAATCATATAAATATATTTTTAATCTATAAAAGAGAGCTTATGGCAAGCTCTTTTTTTTGTACAGTATTTTCATATATGTTACTATTCTTTGTATATTTACTTATAACACGTCATCATGACTCAAAAAATAGAAGCTTTTCTAGATAATATTCAAGGGCAATCTACACTTTGAAAACTCTTCCTTCCAGCTATATTTCTCTTTATCATTGTACTCCTCGTTGGATATTATGGTTGAGGTTTTACGAGCCTGATAATCATAATTGCAGCAATGCTTGCATTTTATCTTGCAGTAAATATTGGAGCAAATGATGTTGCAAACAATATGGGACCAGCAGTTGGAGCAAAAGCTATTACGATTGGATGAGCTATCCTTATTGCGTGAATATTTGAAGCTGGTTGAGCTATTATTGCTGGTTGAGATGTCGTAAATACTATTAAATGAGGAATTATAGACGCCAGTAGTGTTCCAAATCCTCAAGTATTTATTGGGATTATGCTTGCTACCCTGCTAGGATCAGCCGTTTGGATAAATATAGCAACATATACAAAATCACCTGTATCAGCAACTCACAGTGTGATAGGATGACTTATCGGTGCAGCTCTAATTGCTCTTGGGTTTGATGTTATTCATTGGGAAAAAATAGGTCAAATTATTGCTAGTTGGGTTATTTCTCCAGTTTTATGAGGTTGAATTGCGGCTTTACTTCTCTGGAGTATAGACAAAACAATTATGAAGCGTGAAGATAGACATAGTGCTGCTAAACGATGGGTTCCAGTATATGTAGCACTGATGACTGGAGCATTTACCAGCTATCTTATCATGAAAGGTCTGAAACAAATTGTACATGTAGAAAGTTATCAGGCATATTTACTTGGAATTTTGTGTTCGATTCTGACATATTTTGTAGTCAAAAAGCTATTAATAAAATATGAATGATTCTTTAAAAATTCAAAAAAATCAATTAATAGACTCTTTAATCTTCCTCTCGTATTTTCTGCAGCGCTCCTCTCATTTGCTCACTGAGCGAATGATGTCGCAAATGCTATTGGACCATTTGCTGCTATATATGATACTGTTTCTTTTTGAACTATAGCTGCTTGAGATGTTGGTATTCCTATTTGGATTATGATTATTGGAGCTCTTGGTCTTGCTATCGGACTTGCAGTATACGGAAGTACGCTTATCAAAACGGTATGAAATGAAATTACAAAACTGAACCAAGTCAGAGCATATTGTGTTGCCCTTTCTGCTGCAATCACAGTAATTATTGCCAGTGCTCTTGGACTTCCAGTGAGTTCTACACATATTGCAATTTGAGGTATATTTGGTATCTGAATTTATAGAGAAGTCGAAAGAAAAATTTCTGGGAGAAAAGAAAAAGAATATCTTGATAAATCAATGCTCAAGCAAATCATACTTTCATGGATTATTACGCTTCCAGCTTCAGCTTTGATTTCTGCAATAAGTTATACATCCATCATATATTTTGTAGGATAAAGAATATTAATGCCATAAATAAAAAAATGCCAAGAGAGAATCTTGGTATTTTTTTTACGAGAGATTTTAGCTATGGTAGTATATAGATACCAATAACACTCAGCCACATTAGAAATAATAGTGGATTAATACTTTTTTATTTCCTATATTACATATATTATGAAGCTCAAAAAGCTCAATAAAATTGTGAAAAAGGCCTCAAAAAGATTAGAACTTCAGGTTATAGTATCATTGTGATTGGCCTTACTTGCTGGAATATATTTTCCAGAAATGGTTCAGCAAATATCTTGGATTGGAGATATATTTATGAAGTTACTCAAAACCTTTCTTGCGCCGCTACTTTTATTTTCTATTCTGAGCGCCATATTATCACTTGGTGATATGAAAAAACTCTGAAGTATTGGACTGAGAACATTTTGATATTATATGCTCACTACTACCCTGGCTATAAGTTTATCGCTCCTCCTAATGAATATTTTAAAACCTGGATCTTGAGTGAATTTTGAATTTGAAAACTATGAAGCAGCAGAAGTAACCACGCTCAGTTTTTCATGATTTCTCCTCTCACTCATACCAGATAATATTGTTGAATCATTTGTGACGCTCAATGCCATGCAAATTGTGACTATGTGAATCATATTTTGAGTTGCATTAATTGTGTCAGCAAAAAGAGAAGAAATACTCCACGTAAAATCAATTGTTGAAACAATTAATTCTGCCATTCTCACATTTATCTCTTGGGTAATACTTCTCACTCCAATTTGAGTATTTGCCATTGTATCTTGAGTCGTGGCTGAAAGCGGGATTGAGAGTATTATAAAACTTCTTCCATTTGCATGAGTTTCACTCCTTGCTCTGACTCTTCATGCTTGTGTTACGCTCACGGCCATATGATATTTTGTATGAAAATTTAATCCATGGAAATATTTCCTCAAAGTAAAAGAAGCTATACTTGTTGCATTTTCTACTTCATCTAGCAGTGCAACTATGTGAGTTTCTATGCGGGTTGCGAGAGAAAATGCAAAACTCTCTGACGAAGTTGTAAAATTTACCTTTCCTATTGGAACAACTGTAAATATGGACGGAACTGCTCTCTATCAAGCATGAGCTGCTATATTTGTAGCCCAAGTTATAGGAATAGATTTAAGTATCATGCAGCAAATCACGGTAGTAATTATGATAATTCTTGCTTCCATTTGAGCTGCATGAGTACCAGGAGCTGGGATTGTTATACTCACTACCGTATTTCTCTCAATCTGACTTCCGATAGAAGCAATCGGACTAATTCTAGCAATTGATAGACTGCTTGATATGTTTCGTACCGCTGTGAATGTATGGGGAGATTTACTCACTGCAAAAGTGATTGATGGCTACTATCTTAAACATATCGATGATGGAAAAACTGAAAAACTGAAACTAAAAGTTATCACAGAAAAAAATTCATAAATGAAAAAGGGCTGCAAATGCAGCCCTTTTTTTTCCTGGAATGGAATCAGATTGAGATCTTCCATTCTGAGAGATTTTTCACAAACAGCCGGTAAAAGCTGTATGAATACATTGCGGCAATGCCCGTCAGGCACAGAACCGTAAAATAGAAAACTACATTTCCTGCATCCATTGTATATCCTCCCATTTCAACTTCACCAGTCCTACAAGAAGACAGTTCTTCGTTGGAAAAATAATATATTTTAAAAAATAAAAAAGTCAATGCATTCTCTAAAAAATAAACTTATTTATTCTTCACAATTATTTTTTTGTATGATAGAATTTTTATATAGATGAGATGTAGAAGTTTTAGGAATACAAACTAATACATACCCTTCTTACTATTTTATATGAAAAAATAAAAATACAATTATGGGATATGCACTACTTAATAGACTTTCTGGTTTTTCTGCTATCAATCTCACAGAGCTTAATGCAACCGCAAGCTATCTCAAAAGAATAGATAGAAAATTTCTTCTTACTGAAAAACAATTTTTAGAAATCCTCTCAGATCTCTCGACAGATTTCAAAGCTCTTGAAATTGATGGGAAAAGAGTTTTCCTCTATGATAATGTCTATATGGATACAGAAGAATATCTCTTTTATAATCAACATCAAAACAAAGTTCCAAGCAGAACAAAAATCAGAACTCGTCACTATACTGATGCTGGAGATCTCGCATTTTTTGAATATAAACAAAAAGAAAATGGAGTCACTAAAAAATTTAGATATCAATTTCCCGCAGAAGAACATGGAACTATGACCAAAGGAAAAAAACGATTTTTTGAAGGAGTATTTCAAAGTATGTACAACGAAAAAGCTCCAGATATTTCTCCAGCTATGCAGACAAAATACAATAGACTTACGCTTGTAAGTAATACAGGTGAAGAAAGACTTACCATAGATTTTAATATCTCTGTAAAAGATCTACGAAATAAAAAAGCGGAAAATATTTCCCTTGATAATCTTGTTATTATAGAGAGTAAATCACTCTCCGATAACTGTAAGTCTCTTGAGATTATCGAATCTCATGGAATAGAGCGAGCGAGTTCATGCTCTAAATATTCTCTCGGAGTAGTCTACTCTGGGCTTGCTGAAAAATGGACAAAATTCCAAGAAACTATGGATAAAATTGCTGAAATTAGAATGGAGGTTGCAAAAGATCAAAGAAATGCTTCTGTAAAAAAAGTTGAAAAAGCGCTCTGACACAATTTCAAAAAAACTCCTCTCAAAGCTGTTTCGAGCATGGCATAAGTATAAAAAATCTCAGAGTATTCTGAGATTTTTTATATATGTATTGTTTACAAAAAATATCTCCAAAAGGAGATATTTTTTTATGAATCTATATGGAGATATGGAACTCCATAATGCTTGAATATTTTTCGTGAGCCTCAGAGCATTTGCTCATATCATTCAAGTCAGAGTTTTCTGACCCACGACTGAATAGTCTTTCCATCTGGACCTTCTATTTCTAAAAATTCTGGAATATCCTCGTAGACATCAAAATCAAATTCCATATTTTCAAGCTTATAGGAAATTCTATGCTTCTTTTTTTCTCTTGTTTTTTCCATTCCGTATTTCTCTAAAACTTTTGCAAAGCTTTCGATATTTGAGATTGGAGTTTCATGCTCGTCTTTTGCTACGACTTTTTCTTTTTTTCGAATTTCTTTTCGTTTATTTTTGATAGTATAAATATGCTCTTCCCCTTTTTGTCTGAGGCGAAACATTCGTCCATTTGCTTCCATTTTATTTTTTGGAGCATCATCTGGAAAATCATAATAAATATCATGAATAAATCATTCAAAGGTTTTTTCAGCTCAGAGTTCTTCAAGTTTTGCTACAATTTCTTCTCTATTAATTTCTAGAATTTTAATTTCTTTTTCGAGCATCTTCTGTAATAAAAAATATATGAAATAGTATAACATATTATACCCAAAAAATAAAACCCAATGTAGGGTTTTAATTTATATGTTAAATGTATCAAAGTATCACTGGCTCATTTTTCTCATAGCGAGTCTTTTTATTCTTTCTTTTGCTTGATGAACTCTACTATCAATCGTTCCTCCATTTCAAAAACGTAAATATGAATCCCCAGCTCAATCAAATTCAAATGCTCACTCAGAACCATCAGTTGCAAGAATAATATGATCTCCATATAAATTTATGAGTCTTCGAACTTCTTCTGACTGCTCTAATGTCTCTGCCTCCATTTCAACAAATGGTCTCATATATCAGCTCTGAGTTTTAGAAGCCTCTATTCAAGGATAATATTCTAACTCAACTTTTGCTCCCTGAATTTTCATAGAAGAACGGAGCTTAATTTTTGATCTATTTACGAAAAATCTCAGAATTTCAAGTATATCTTCTAATGCCTCCATATCATGAATATTCATTTCATCTTCTAATAAAATTTTCATGAATTTTTCAATTTTTTCTATATCAACATCTTCTCATAACTTTTCAAAAAACTTTGATAATGCCATTTCTCTATCTTTTCATATCGATCAAATTTTTCTCTTTCCTGTAAGGGTTTCTGTAATAGTTCAATCTGTTAATATTCGTTCTCGAGTTCTTAGCTGCCTTCCTCCATTCTTCTTTAGAAGAACATCTTTTCTATCAAAATAATTATCTGTTAATACTCATTCGTATCTCTTCTCTCATCATTCTGATATGATTTCAGTTCTCGTTCTCAGTAAATCTACACCAGGCAAATCATGAGTAGCATATAATTTATTTTCTAATTCTATAAGTATTTCGTTCACTCTATTATCACTAATAGAGAGAATTCCACTCTCAATCAAAAGAACAAGAAGTGATACTAAATGCTTGTCTCAAAATATTAAATATAATTTTGCAACAAATCATCAAGAAATATCAATTTCACTCTTTGAGAGATTATTTCTCGTTCTTGCTTCTTCAATTATTTTATATATACATTTCCATTTTTTTTCATCGATTCATGCTTTTTTCTCCGCGATAAACTCGATTCATTTTTGAATTGATAGAATTCTATCTACAAATTTTCGTATAGATTTTCTCGATTTTTCAAATTCATCAAATGTTTCAAATGAAAAATCAGGTACATCAATTCACTCAACTTTTGATAACAAAATTAGTAATTTTATATAATAAGTACTATATTATAAAATATACTAAAAAATATTTTTATTGCAAAGCAAGATATAAAAAACTCTCTTTATGAGAGTTTTTTATATGTTAAATATAGTATGAATCATGAAATAGAGGATGTGGAGTAATAATTGTATAAAAATAATCCTGACTTGTGAAGAAAACTAAAATTATAAATAGAATCCATAATAATATATTTCAAATTGATTTTTTAATATCTTTATATGCTTTCTTTATAACAAATAAATATAGCATATATCATAAAATAATAAAATATACTATACCCATAACATGCTCTATAATATTTACTGGAAGTAATAATATACGCTGAAAAGAAGTAAAAAGTAAAAATGTTAAAATGAATTGAAGAATAATTATATAGAATATATAATTCCTGTACTTATTAATTGTCATAATATCTGATTAATATTATTATTTTTCCATACGTTTGAGTCAAATTCTTCCCTTTGCAAGGTCAACTTGAATAATTTCGAAATCTACCATGTCGTCTACTTTTACCACATCCTCAACTTTTGCTACTTTTTCTTTAGAGAGTTTTGAGATATGAATCATACCTGATTGTTTCCCCCTGAACTCTACAATGGCACCAACTCCATCAATGAGTTTTACAATTTTTCATGAACCAATGTACCCAACCTCAGGAACCCAGAGAATTTCTTTTATGACATCAATAGCAGCTTTTCCGGATTCTTGTGTTTTAGCAGTAATCGTAGCAAGTCCATCATCTGCTATCGAAATCACTACATCATGATCTGCTTGAATTTTTTGAATTGTTTCTCCACCTTTTCCAATAACAGTTCTAATTTGAGACTCAGCTATTTGCATACTCATAATTAGTGGAGCATATGGAGAAAGCTCTGAAGCAACTTCTGCTTGAGTTTTGAGCATTTCATCAAGGATATACATAGTAGCTGTTTCACCTTGAGCAAATGCTTCCTCAAATACTTTCATTTGAAGTCATTTTATTTTTACATCCATTTGCATGGCAGTAATACCCTCTGCGGTTCTTGCCACTTTGAAATCCATGTCTCAGAGGAAATCTTCTTGCGCCTGAATATCTGAGAGAATCTTATACTCTCCTGAATCTTCGTCATAAATCATCCCCATAGCTACAGCTGAAACCGGTCTTTTAATTGGAACTCATGCATTCATAAGACTCATAGTAGAACCACATACAGAAGCCATAGAGCTTGATCCGTTACATGTGGTAACCTCTGAAACCGTTCGAATCATATATGGAAACTCAGCTTCACTCGGAAGTACTGGTTCGAGTGCTCTTTCTGCGAGCCTTCCATGTCCAATTTCTCGACGACCGGCTCCTCGCATCATTCGTACTTCCCCAACTGAATATGGAGGAAAGTTATAATGATGAATATATCTCTTGGTAGATTCATCAAACATACCATCAACGAGCATATTATCCTCAGGTCCACCGAGTGTACAGATATTGAGTACTTGTGTCATCCCTCTTTGGAACAGTGCTGATCCATGCGTTCGTGGAAGGAGTCCTACTTCTGATTTAATTTTTCGAACTTCATCCGTTTTTCGTCCATCAAGACGAGTTCATGTACTGAGAATATTTTTTCTCATCACTTCTTTCACTCGCTTATAGACCATAGCTCCAACGCCTGAGGTATCATCCTCTTCACTCATATATTCTTTTTCAAGTAGGAAGTCTTTTGTTTCAATATCAAATCTATCAAGTACAGCTTGAAATTCTTTTTTTCATACATTATAGAGAGCTTGCATTTTTTCTTCCGTGAGGAATTCTCTTACATGGTCATACAGACTCGTATCTGGAAGATTAAAACTCGGCTCTATCTTATGAATTTCTCCATACTGAGTTTCATAAGCTTTGACAAAATCAAGCTGCGCATTACAAAGCTCTTTAATAATCTCGTGAGCATGTGAGAGAGCATCCAGCATTTCCTGATTTGAAACTTCATTTGCTCCAGCTTCAACCATAGTAAGAGCGTCAAGCGTACCAGCAACAACAAGATGCAGCTTTCCAGCATTTTCACACTCAAAGTCTGGATCAAATGTATATGAGCCATCATGATTTAAAACAATTTTTACTCCAGATACTGGTCATTCAAACGGAGCTCCAGCAACCATAAGAGCGAGTGAAGCGGAAGTGATTCCCCAACTTCCCATTTCACAATTGTTATCACTTGAAAGGGTTGTAGCGATAATCTGAGTATCGTTTATCATTCATTTTGGAAACATTGGTCTAATAGGTCTGTCTATCATTCTTGAAGTAAGTGTTGCTGCCTCACTTGGCCTAGCTTCTCTTTTCATAAATCTGTTTCCACCAATCTTCCCAGCAGCGTAGTATTTTTCTTGATAATCCACAACGAGTGGAAAAAAATCTGCCTTTTCATTAAGTCCTGCTTCTTTAATTCCAGCTGTAGTAAAAAGCATATTTCCATTCTCATCACTCATCGTAATAGCTCCATTAGCAAGAAGACCTAATTTCCCTGTTTCAAACGAGAGTTTTTTTCCAGCAATCTCATAGGTTTTTTTAAGAGGCTGCATAGTTATAGCGGTAGTATCTGAGAGTCCGTACATATATCATAAATTAAAAAATATAGTGCCTGAAATATATTATAAAACTTATGCAAAACTATTAGAAAGGTAAGAATTTCAAATAAGCCTTTAATATTTTAGGCTTACAAAGAGTATAAGCAGAAGAAGAAAAAAGTAAAAAAACTCTCGGAACTTGAGAGTTTTTCTATCGATTTTATTTTTAATTACATACTCAGTCAGTATCAATATACATATCTCCATCAGACATAATACATACAGCTCACACAGAGCTTCCATCAAGTCAAGCATTTAGTCAGCTTGTTCAACTTGGAAGTCATACTACCGAGAATTTTGATCAAGGGGTTAAAGTTCAAATTCCAACATTTCAATTCTCAATAATAACCATAGCAGTGTTTGCTCAGTCATTATCCCTTACTTGAAACTCAATTTTTCAATCTATCTCAGAATTAGAAAAGTTATCTCAACTTTTTATACTAATTCTTCAAACTTCCTTGAACTGACTTCAGTCGTGAGCTCTTCAGACCATAGTTTGAAGTGTTACATTTGCTGGAGCCACTCCAGGACTTTGCTTCGTTCCACTTGATCTTCATCAAACTAATCAAGCATGTCAAGCATTATAGGCATACTGAGTTATTGATGGATATAATCATCAAGCTGAACCGTCAATATTTTCTTGAAGTATTCAAGCTTGTTTATCAGAGCCTAAAATATGAATGAAATTTTCTGGATTATTTGTTCCTATACCAATATTTCCATTATCAACATTAAATGGACTAACTCTTTTCACAATTTCATTCCAACTCTCAGCCGTAAGTGGATTTCATGGACTAACGACATCGTTCCAAGCTGCATAAATAATTCAAAAACTGCTTATAAGTAAAATAAATAAGCTCAGTTGAATTCAGAGAGTTTTTAATATTTGTTTCATTTTTTTAAAAGAAAATTAATTACATACACCATCAGTATCAATATACATATCACCATCAACTGCAATACAGACTGCTCATGCTGAAGTAGAATCTAAACCTGCATTAGACAAGCTTGTACCTGAAGGTAATCAGGAAACAGAGAGTTTTGATCAAGGATTTGAATTTCAAATTCAAACATTATTACCATTGCTTCCATCAATCACAATAGCATTTGAAGGAAAATTTCAATTTGAAGTTTGTCTATTTCGTATTATGAGTCTTGCACTTTCTGAACCATCAACCCTGCTTTGAACATCTGATATAAAATGAGCATATGTAATAGATTCTCCAGCATCATTTAGCGCTCATAAGTTAAAAGCTGATCACCAAGAAGAAGTACTATTTCACTCTAAAGTCAAATTTGGAGCGCCTGCTCATTCTTGTGAAGAAATTTTCACAGATCATTGGACATGAAGAGGGGCTTCTGGATTTGAATTTCAAATTCAAAGATTTCAATTACTAGTACTAAATATGCTTACTCTTTGTAATACCTCATTCCAACTCTCTGCTGTAAGGGGACTTCAAGGACTTACTGTATCATTCCAAGCGGCATAAATAATTCAAAAACTACTTATAAGTAAAACAAATAAGCTCAGTTGTATTCATGTTGTCTTTATTATTTTTTTCATAAACAATTTTATATAATATATTCTAATTACATACACCATCTGTATCTACATATATATCTCCATCAGCTGCGATACATACTGCTCATATAGGTGTACTGTCTAGTCCTGCATCACTCAAACTCGTACCACTCTGTAGTCCCACAACAGAAAGTTTTGATCAAGGAGTAGAAGTTCAAATTCAAACATTTCAAAAATTAGTAACTCGTATTTTTTCTGTTATGCCTCATGAACTTCTAGTTGCTATTAGAAAATCACCATAACCGTTTACTCACGGAAGTCACGTAGCTGTTGTTTCTTCATGAGTTATAGAAGAAAGTATAACTGATTCTGGTATTCATGACAGTCCCAATCGAACTCAAGATCTACGTCAAGTAACAGCAGCATTATTAACAATATTAATTGAGGCTAAACCATTAGGAAATGCAGCACTGTTATTCCTCCCCTCAAAAGTAGCCGCAATATCTCTGTTTGGATTTTGAGCATAGAAAGCTGGATTACCATTGTTATTTGGTCACTTAACAGATAAAGGATAAGAAGAACTTAAACCAATTCAAATATTTCAACCATCAATATTAAAAACACTTACTCTGTCTACTATTTCATTCCAACTTTCAGCCGTAAGAGGATTTCATGGACTTACACTATCATTCCAAGCTGCATAAATAATTCAAAAACTACTAATTAGCAAGACAAATAGACTCAATTGAATAGATATTGTTTTAAATATTTTTTTCATTATGAAAAATCAAAGTTATAAATTACTGGAAATCACATTCATTAAAATTGTGTACATCGAATTCACATCATACACCAGTACTTGCTATAACTTCTTCTTGTGCTTCAGGAAGTTCAGACAAAGTAATAATATCTGTATTTAATCAAGCTATTCAAGCAGAAATTAAATTATTAACTATATCAATATTATTTCTTTCTGATACAGATGGATAATTATCGTATGGATATCATGTTATATTTGAATTTTTATAATAGGAAATAATGTTTTCTCACAAAATATTTTTAACATTACTATCATTCAAGTTTTCTACACTTCCATCATAGATGAGAGGAGCTGTAAGGGTTACGGTTCATGGAGTGAAGCTGGTAGCTCCAGTGAGTGTTTGTCATTCTGGAAGGTTATTTATATAACTTGCTGGAAGACTCT
>CAYVZQ010000012.1:0-37926 GCA_964456335.1 uncultured Candidatus Peribacteria bacterium
TATGTTTTATGAATGCTATTTTATCGTTTTATTAGTGAAAATTTTACTATTTATATCAATAAAAATGAACCTGATTCAAATTTTGATTATGCAAAACTCACAGATGAGGAAGCTGAATTTTGAAGAAGTGAAACAGTAAAAGAAAAAGGTTTTTATATCTTGCCAAGTGAGTTATTTTTTAATGTTTTAAAAAATGCAAAGAATGATGGAAATCTCAATGAGACTGTTGCAAAGGTTTTTAAAAATATAGAATCTTCAGCTATTTGAACAGAGAGTGAAGCTGATATAAAATGATTGTTTGATGATTTTAATGTTAATTCAAACAAGCTTTGAAATACCGTAGAACAAAGAAATAAAAAGTTATCTGAACTCATGCACTCTGTTGCTAATCTCCCATTATGAGAATATCATGATAATAGTATAGATATTTTTTGAGATGCGTATGAATACCTCATGGGTATGTATGCGAGTAATGCTTGAAAATCAGGATGAGAATACTTTACACCTCAAGAAGTGAGTGAATTGCTCGCTGAAATAACCACTGTTTGAAAAACGCAGGTAAATAAAGTATATGACCCATGTTGTGGTTCTGGTTCTCTGCTTCTAAAATTTGCAAAAGTTTTATGAAAAGAAAATGTTCATGGATGATTTTTTGGTCAAGAAATAAATATCACAACTTTCAATCTGTGTCGTATCAATATGTTTCTCCATGACATAAATTATGAAAAATTTGATATAGCACATGGAGATACTCTCACTGACCCAAAGCATTGGGATGATGAGCCATTTGATGCAATTGTTTCAAATCCTCCATACTCTATTAATTGGGAGTGAGATGCAAATCCAATCCTTATAAATGATCCTCGTTTTTCACCTGCGTGAGTTCTCGCACCAAAGTCAAAAGCAGATCTTGCCTTTACTCTTCATATGCTGAGATATCTTTCTACTGAGTGAACAGCTGCAATAGTTGAATTTCCATGAGTTTTATACAGAGGATGAGCAGAAGGAAAAATCAGAAAATACTTGATTGATAACAATTATGTAGACGCAGTTATTCAATTGCCTGCAGATTTATTTTTTGGAACAACAATTGCTACATGTATTTTAGTATTAAAAAAATCAAAATTTAATAATAAGACTCTCTTTATAGACGCATCAAATGAATTTGTAAGATGAAGTGCAAAAAATAAGCTTGGTGATGAAAATCGTAAAAAAATCTTAGAAGCATTTTCAAAGCGTGAAGATATAGAACACTTTGCGAAACTCGTTCCAAACTCTGAAATCGCTGACAATGATTACAATATCGCAGTTTCAAGTTATGTAGAACAAAAAGATGATAGAGAAATAGTTGATATAATAAAACTGAATAAAAATATAGCTGAAATAGTTGCAAGGCAAAACACTCTTAGAACTTCTATTGACCAAATCGTGGCAGAAATCGAAGAAACGGTTTAATATTTTACGAATACAAAAAATACTATGAATAAAATAGAACAATTACTAGAAAGATATTGTCCGGATGGAGTTGAGTTTAAGGAGCTTTGAGAGGTTTGTGATTACATTCAACCAACTAAATATATTGTAAAATCAAATAAATATTCTAATGATTTTAAAATACCTGTTTTAACTGCTGGTAAGACATTTATTCTAGGTTATACAGATGAGATTGATTGAATTTATAATGCTAGTATAGAAAATCCTGTTATTATATTTGATGATTTTACAACATCATTTCATTGGGTCGATTTTAATTTTAAGGTTAAATCATCTGCATTAAAAATAATTAAATTAAAGGAAAGTAATGAAAATGATGTTTTCAGATTTATTTATTTTGCAATGAAATGTATTTGATATAAACCTCAAGATCATGCAAGACATTGGATTTCAAAGTATTCTAAATTTAAAGTTCCTACACCTGATGAGCCAATTCAACAAGAAATAGTAAAAATTCTTGATACTTTTACTCAGCTGGAAGCAGAGCTGGAAGCAGAGCTGGAAGCAGAGCTGGAAGCAAGAAAGAAGCAATATGAGTATTATAGAGATGAGATGCTGAGTTTTGGGGATGATGAGGTGGAGTGGAAAGAGTTGGGTGAAGTTTGAGAAGTAACAAAATTGGCATGATATGAATTTACAAAACATGTTAGATATTCTGATACTGGTAATATTATCGCACTTCGTGCTTTGAATGTTAAAAAGTGAACATTAGATATATCACAAGTTAAATATGTTGATGGTAGTGAATTTGAAAAACTTTCAAGAAGTAAATTGTATATTAATGATATGTTATTTACCTATGTTTGAACTATTTGAGAAGTTGCTCTAATTGATATAAATGATAAATATTATTTAGCACCTAATGTTGCAAGAATTAGATTTAATACAGAAGTAATAAATCCTACATTTATGAGATATTATTTTCAAACACATATATTTATTACTAATCAAATTAATCGTTATTTGTCAAGCTCTTCAATGAAAAATTTAACTATGACAAATATAAGAAAATTTAGAATCCCACTTCCTTCTTTACAAAAACAACAAGAAATTGTTAATGTACTTGATAAATTTGATGCTTTGGTGAATGATATTTCGAGTGGTCTACCTGCTGAAATAAAAGCAAGAAAACAGCAGTATGAATATTATAGAGAAAAATTATTAACTTTTAAGGAATTAGAAAAGTAAATGACTAGTCAACCTGAAATTTTTGAAAATATTGAAAACCTTGCTTGAAATTTGAAGATGAAGCTTGGAGATGCGACAACTGATAAAAAAGTAGTGGCTATTTATGCGTTTAATGCAACAGGTAAGACAAGACTTTCAAATTTCTTAAATGGTGAAAATGAAAGCTGAGAAGCTTTGGAAGATGAAGATAGAGAAGCCTTAGAAGATGAAAATGGTGAAACAATAGAAGAAGAATGAAAAATAAAAACACTTTGTTATAATGCATTTCTAGAAGATATTTTTATTTGGGATAATGATGATTATGTCTTGAAATTTAATTTAAAATCTTGGTTTATGAATGTTATAAAATGACAATCATTAGACAGAAGAGTTGTGGAAAATTTTACTGATATTGTCAATCATAATGGGTTAAAGCTTGAACCTAGTATTGATTTTACAGATGAAGACAAAAATTGAAATTACAGAGAACATTGAGAAGTTTCTTTTAAAATAGCTTCATGAGATAGTGAAAGCGCAGATAATATTAAAATATCAAAAGGTGAAGAAAGTATTTTTATTTGGTCTGTATTTTATACAATTTTAGAAGCTGCAATTTCTGAATTGATTTTAAAAGAAGAAAATAGAACAACTGATATTTTCAATAATCTAGAGTGTATTATTATCGATGATCCAGTTTCTTCAATTGACGATACAAGAATTATTTCAATCGCTCTTAAACTAGTTGAATTAATCAGAGATGATCAAGTTGAAAAACATCTTGAAAAAACTAAAATAGAACTAGAGAAACAAGAAGATTTTTCATTTGAATATATTCGAACGAGATTAGAAGAAATAAGATCTGAATATTATGAAGAGCTTAAGTTAAAATTTTTATTAACTACGCATCATGCTTTATATTATAACGTTTTAGTTAATTCTTTTAGATTGCAAGCTAGGTCTAATAAATTTTTATCCTATAGTTTATCTAGAGAAAACAATAATCTTAAACTTGTTAAACAATGAGATGCTCCGTTTTCTTATCATCTAGCAGTAAAAGAACTTATTAAAAAAGTTATAAATGATGATTTAATTGAAAAATTTCATTTTAATTTACTGAGAGCTTTATTGGAAAAAACAGCAAATTTTTTATGATATGAAAATTGGTATGATTGTATAACATGAGTTAATAAACAAGAGTCTACGAGACTTTTAAATAATTATAGCCATAGTAGATTATCTGATTTAGAAAGTAATGAATTATCTAGTAGAGATAAAGAAATTTTTATAACAACATTTAATGAATTTGTTGAAAAATTTAAATATAATTATAAATTTATGACAAATAAAGATATAAATCTCATAGCAGAAAGCAATCAAAGTACGGTTGTGGCTGAGTTTATACCATCTAAAAAGAGGGCTGAACATTATCAAAGTGAAGATGCTCTCGAAAAAGAGTTTATTGCTCAACTGCAAAAACAAGCTTACGAATATCTGAAAATTACAAATAATGATGATTTGAAAGATAATCTCAGAACGCAGCTTGAAAAACTTAATAACTACCATTTTAGTGATAATGAATGGATGTATTTTTTTGAGAAAGAAATCTCAAACACAGCTCAAGGTATAGAGGAAAAAACTGTTACTATTCAGGAGGATTTTATCAAAATTTTGGTATGTGATGATGGAACTGAAAAAAATATTTATCTTCTGGATAAAAAAAATATTCATAATAATTCACTTCAAGTTATCAATCAATATGCAACTGATAAAGGGGTAAGCTCAAACCGTTATGATGTAACGGTTTTAGTGAATGGTTTACCGTTGGTTCATATCGAGCTAAAAAGAAGATGAGTAGCAATTCAGGAAGCATTTAATCAAATAAACAGGTATCAAAGAGAAAGTTTTTGGGCTGATAGTGGGCTATTTGAATATGTACAAATGTTTGTTATTTCAAATGGAACTCATACAAAGTATTATAGTAATACCACTCGCTTTTCTCATATAAAAGAACAAAAAAATTGAAAAACAAGAAAATGAAAAAGGTCGAGTAATAGTTTTGAATTTACCAGCTGGTGGGCTGATAAAACAAATAGACCAATTACTGACTTGATTGATTTTGCAAAAACATTTTTTGCGAAACACTCTCTATTAAATATTTTGACGAAATATTGTATTTATACGAGTGATAAATCTCTACTTGTAATGAGACCATATCAAATCGTAGCTACAGAAAAAATTATAAATAGAATTGAAACCAGTACTAACTATAAAAAATATGGAACAATAGAAGCAGGATGATATGTTTGGCATACAACTGGTTCATGAAAGACTCTTACAAGTTTTAAAACAGCTCAACTTGCTAGTAAATTACCATATATCAAAAAAGTACTCTTTATAGTTGATAGAAAAGATTTAGATTATCAAACTATGAAGGAGTATGATAAGTTTGAAAAATGAGCAGCTAATAGTAATACAAGCACAGCAAAGTTCCAAAAACAACTGGAAGATCCAAATGCAAAAATAATTATTACAACTATCCAGAAACTTGATAAATTTATCAAAAAAAATAAAGGGCATACTATTTTTTGAGGACATCTTGTAATGATTTTCGATGAATGTCATAGAAGCCAGTTTGGTGATATGCATAAATCTATTACCAAAGCATTTAATAAATATCATATTTTTGGATTTACAGGAACTCCAATTTTTGCTGTGAATTCTACAGCTTGAAAACATGTGGATTTACGAACAACACAGCAAGCTTTTTGAGAAAAGCTTCATACTTATACCATAGTTGATGCTATTGCTGATAAAAATGTACTGCCTTTTAAAGTAGATTATATTTCTACAATGAAGCAAGCAGAAAATATAGAAGATACATCAATAAGTGATATTGATAGGAAAAAAGCTCTTGCTGCTGCAAAAAGAATTAGAAATATTGTAAAATATATTCGTGAACATTTTGACCAAAAAACGAAAAGGAATAGTTACTATACATTAAAAGAAAGAAGACTCGCGTGATTTAATTCAATTTTTGCTGTTTCATCTATCGAAATGGCAAAAAAATATTACGATGAGTTCCAAAAACAACTACAAGATTTACCAAGCGATAAAAAGTTAAAAATTGCTACTATTTTTAGTTACTGAGTAAATGAAGCTGAAGCTGAAGTGGATTGAATGATAGATGAGAACTCCGAAAATACTGATAATTTGGATGCAACTTCAAAAGATTTTTTAGAGAGAGCAATATGAGATTACAATGATATGTTTCAGACTTCATATGATACTTCATCAGATAAATTTCAAAATTATTATAAAGATGTGAGTCAGAGAGTAAAAGATAGGGAAATTGATATACTGATTGTTGTAAATATGTTTTTAACTGGTTTTGATGCAACAACACTTAATACTTTATGGATTGATAAGAATTTACAATCCCATTGACTTATCCAAGCTTTTTCAAGAACCAATCGTATTTTGAATAGTGTAAAAACTTTTGGGAATATTGTTTGTTTTCGTAATTTAGAGAAAAAAACAAATGAAGCAATTTCATTATTTGGTGATAAAGAAGCTAGTGGTATTGTTTTACTAAAGAGCTTTGATGAATATTATAATTGATACACTGAAGATGAAAAAATTGTAAAATGATATACAACTCTTATTTCAGAGTTACAAGAAAAATTTCCACTATGAGAAAGAATTATATCAGAAGAAGCACAAAAAGAATTTATTAAACTCTATGGTTGAATACTAAAAGTTCGCAATATTTTATCGAGTTTTGATAAGTTTGAAGGCAAATGAATATTATCTGATAGAGATATACAGGATTATCATAGTATGTATATCGATTTATATAATGAATTCAGAAAAGATAAAGATAGTGAAAAAGAAGTTATTAATGATGACTTAGTTTTTGAGATGGAATTAATAAAACAAGTAGAAATAAACATAGACTATATTATTGAACTTATTAAAAAATATCATTCTTGAAATACAAAAGATAAAGAGATTCTCAGTGATATTAATAAAGCTATTAGTTCCAGTATTGAACTTCGTAATAAAAAAGACCTCATCGAACAATTTATTCAATCTTTAGATATATCTTCATCTGTAGATGAAGAATGGCTATCTTTTGTAGAAAAGAAAAAAGTTGAGGAATTAGAAAAAATTATTGAGGAAGAAAATTTAAATAAAGAAGAAACATATGCTTTTATTGAAAAATCATTCAGAGAATGAAATGTAAAAACAACATGAACAAGTATAACTAAAATTGTGCCTAAGATGTCTCGTTTCAGCCCAAGTTGAGAATATTCCAAGAAGTGTAGTACAGTAACACAGAAATTTATGAAATTTTTTGATAGATTTTTTGATATAACCTAATTAAGCTACTCAAAAGAGCCCCGTAGGGCTCTTTTATTTTCTTTTCCAAAACCAAATCCAGCTGGATTAGTTTGGGATAATAAGTGTCGCCTTGAACTGGCGCCGGAGAACTTCCAGAACAATCGTCCCCTTGATAAGGGGCGATTTGAGCTCCACAGTGAAGCCGATTTCGGTTTCTTCCGTCCCTTTGGAGCTTCCCATGAGGGGCTTGAAGCTTCCTACCTTGACGAGAAACTCCACGGTGGAGTTGAATTTCGTCCCCAGCAGATAGAGCCGAAGCAAGGAGGGTACCTCACCGAGGTCAACGTAGTTGTGGAGGCTTTTTTCGTATGCTCGATTGCGGAAGGCCTGATAGACAGCTTCTTTGCGAGCATCGGTATCTGCCCCTTGGGTTCCGAGGTTCTGCTTGAGAACCATCGAAACAGGTTTCTTCATTGTGTTTTTCTTTTTGGCCATTTTCTTGTTCCTCTCTCGGATTGCGTAAAAATTGGTTTATGTATTATAAATATATTGTACCAAAGTCAATTTATATAAGAAGTGTACGAATGAAGCAGGCACAAAAAAACTCACTTTCGTGAGTCTTTTATTTTATTGAAACTGTATTTGTACTTCAGTCGAATCATCGTTGACCTCATCACCACTTGGATTATCTGCTCTGAGAACGAGTTTTCACTCAGTCAGTCAGAGTGGGGCACTAAACTCAAACTCTGCAGTGAAGGGAATCATATCTTCACCCGTGAGCTCAGGATTTCCTCAGACAGTGTCAAGCCATGGACCAGTAGCTCATACAGTGATGATATTGTCTCCATTTGGCGCTTCAAGAGAAACCGGGAAGATTCCTTCAAAGAACCATTTTCTTGGCGCTTTTCCAGAAAGAGTAAATGGAGATGAGAGCGCTATATTTTCTCCAAAGTCATTGAGGATAATCGTATTTCCATTCTGAGTTGTGAGAGAATATTCTTCTAGAATGGTCGGCTGAGTGATTTCTTCTCAGGCATTTTCAGGAACCATATCAATAGCTTCTGGAAATGGATCCATTGGTTCTTGTGGAGCATTTGCTGAGCAGCCCACTACTACAAGTGATATGAGCAGCAATCAAAGTATGTGATAGGTATGTTTCATAGAATTATTTAAGAAGAAATAAACTGGTGATATTATAATCCAGCTTTTATAAAATACAAGCTACAACGCTTCTTTTATACTCAGTTGTATTTTTCCTGTTTTTTCATCTATGGCTGTGATTTTTACCCGCACAGTTTCTCCAAGCTCAAGCTCATCAGCAGGATTTGAAACATATCTATCAGCAATTTGTGAGACGTGTACGAGTCAGTCTTGCTTCATCCCAATATCTACAAAGGCTCAAAATGCTACCACATTTCTCACAATTCCTGAGACGATATCTCACACCTTGTAGCTTTGTACTCCGGAGCTAGCCTTTTTATGAGTGCTATGGATACGTTTTTCTATTCACGCAGATTTGAGTGCAGAGAGTATAAACTCAAGCGTTCATGGTGTTGCATCTGGATAGAGCGATGTGATTTCTTCTTTATTATTAGTATAGAACGCTGTAATCTGTTCTGTGGAATCTATTTGTGAGGATGAAATATATTTTGCGAGTGCATATTGCTCTGGATGAATATCTGTGTTATCCAGTGGCTCAGTACTTTCTGGTACTCTGAGAAATCCTGCTGCGAGTTCATAGACTTTTAGACTTAGCTGCTTTTTGAGGTCTGCTCTGGATCTATAGGGTCTATGATTGTATATTTTTTTTGCTGCAGTTTTATTGATTCAAGAAATATGATGTAAGACATAGCTAGATGCAGTATTTACATTGATTCCGACTTCGTTCACCGTGTCTTCTACGACATATCCGAGTTTTTCCTCCAGTTTTTTTTCTGGGATATCATGCTGATACATCCCTACTCAGATACTTCCAACTGGGACTTTTACGAGCTCAGAGAGGGGATCGATGAATCGTCTTCCGATAGATATGGTCCCTCTATCCAAAGAATCTAAATCAGGGAATTCTTCTTGGGCTACTTTACTGGCTGAGTAGACAGAGGCTCAAGATTCATTGACAATATAAATATTATCTAGAAGACCTGATTGCTTCATATTTTCTAATACTTTTTGAACGAGTTCTATCGTTTCATTGACTCAGGTTCCATTTCCTACTACAATAGTTGTAAGTTGGTATTTTTTTAAAATTTTCTCAAGAGCCTGGGCAGACTTCTCAGGACTTCTAAGAAATATCTTATCAAACATGATAGGATTTCCTCCTTCATCAAGCACGCACATTTTGCATCCAGCTGCGAAACCTGGATCTATTGCGAGAATCATATTTCCATATTCTGGACGAGTCATCAAAAGACTCTGCAGATTCGACTGGAATGAAGCTATTGCATCATCTTCTCACAGCTCACTCAAGTTTGAGCGCAGTTCATTTTCTACTGACTTAAAGAGGGTATCAAATCCATTTTTAAAAGCGCCTTCCAGCAGATCAGATAGTGGTAATCTCGCACCTAAAACTCGCGCGTAATGTAGCATGATTCCTTCGTAAGTTTGCTCTGATTTTTCTATTTTTACTGTGAGTATTCCGATATTTTCTCCTCTGTTGAGCGCGAGAATCTGGTAGGGTTTGTGATAGGATATTTTAGTTGAGAAATCTTTGTATATTTCAAATTTTGATACTTGCTCTCTGTCTTTTTCATTGAGCTTTTCAAGCATTTTATCAGACTTTATTTTTGAGAGAATAACTCAGTATTTTTGAAGTGTCTCGAGAAGATCTTGACGAAGCTCTGAGTTAGCGGCTATTTCAGCCGCTATAATATCCTGAGCTCACTCTATGATTTCCTCTTGAGAATAGGTTTCAAGAAGCTTTTGCATTTCTGCTGAATTTCCAAGCACGCTAAGAGAAATATTTGTTTTTATGAGCTCAGCAATGGCTCCAAATCATTTTTCTATAGCGAGCATTGCTTTGGTTTTTTTCTTAGATTTATAGGGCTTATATATTTCTTCCACTGCTTTTACGCTGGTAGAAGCAAGGATATTTTCCATGAGTTCGTCAGTCATAGCTCACATTTCTGTAATACCATTTATGGCAGTATTTTTAGCTTTGTAGAGATTCTCTATTTTCTTGTGAAGTTCGAGGATATCTCTGATATTATTTTCGTCCATTCCTCCGGTTTTTTCCTTTCGATATCTGGCAATAAACGGAACAGAGTCTCAAGCTGCTATCATCTCGAGGACTATTTCTACCGAGCTTTCTCAGAGTCATAGTGCAGTACTAATTTCTTTTGGATAATTTGGTTCTTGGAGCATTCTATATTTTTAAAAGTATAACAGGGAAGAGTATAATAAAATATTTTTTGGTGCTATTTTATTTTTTAAAAAATACTCTCATTTCTGAGAGTATCGATAATTACATAATTTCTTTTTGTTCTCCATCTGGCATATTATAGTAGTGTCCTCTAAATTTTACGAATACATTGAGTTTGTTCTTCCATTCACTGGTATCATCGAGACTTCCCACTGATGGCATAATCTTGTCTGACATTTCTGGAGCATCATCATTTGGTTTTTTAAATATTGCAGATCCACAATCCTTGCAAAAACCTCTTTTTGCATCATCACTTGAATCATACCAAGCAAGTCACGAGTCATTTGTAAATTTTAGATCAGATTTATTTACCATAAGCATCGGTTTATAGATTCCATGAATTCTCTGACACTGCTTACAGTGACAGCTTATCACTCCCTCTATTTCTCCCTCAGCTTCGTATGCTACGTGACCACAATCACATCTCCCACTTATTTTTGTCATAATTTTTGTATTAGAAATTTAAAATATATTCAAGCATATAGTATGTGTGTAAGAGCTGTGTTAATCTAGCAGAAGATTTTTGAAACCTGAGAGTTTGCAATCTCAGAAAATATTTCTATACTCCACCAGTTATTTTTTTACGTTACTGCATGTTAGGAAAAATTTTTGCTTCAAAATACTTCAGTGTGTTTCTTATTACCTTCGTCAATGGACTCTCTATGACGATGCTCTTCCCGGTTCTGCCATTTATTGTAAAATGATATAACCAGCCAGAAATTGTACTTGGTATTTTGCTTGCGACCTTTAGTCTTTTTCAATTTCTTGCGGCTCCAATTATGTGAGCACTCTCTGATATGCATGGACGAAAACCAGTACTTATGATTACGCAGCTTGGGACATTTCTCAGCTGGGTGGTTCTCGGGATTGCAAGTCAGGTTCCAGATGTATCAGTGTGAATAATTTCCGTTCCTATTTTGATTATTTTCTTCTCACGAGTTTTTGATGGAATAACTGGATGAAATATGTCCGTTGCTCAGGCGATTCTTGCTGATATGAGCACACCCGATGAGAGGACAAAAGTATTTGGTCTCAATGGTGCAGTATTTGGATTTTCTCTTATTATTGGACCAGCTCTTGGAGGACTCACGATTGCATCAGATATGTGATATCTCTTGACTGCGATAGTGTGATGAATTATCTCTCTCGTGACCCTATGATTAATGTATAAGTTACTCAGAGAATCACTTCCAGAATCAAAGCGAAAAGAAAAGATGAAAATCTCATTTAAACAAATGAATATTCTGGCACAATTTATGAGATGGAGGCATATAAATACAGTTCGTTATACCATTCTCATGAAGGCATTTATATTTTTTGGTTTTGTCTGATATACGAGTATTTCAACGCTCTACCTCATAGATAGATTTAATTTCTCTGAGCTTCAAACTGGTCTCTATCTCACATTTACTGGGTCATTTCTTATTTTTCATCAAGCCGTAAGTATCAGGTATTTTGTAAATAAATTTAGAGATAGAAAAAGTCTGCTTATAGGGATGCTGTGTATGTGAGTTTCATTTTTGATGATGTGACTTGCTCCAAATATTGTTATATTTACCTTTGTATACTTTTTTGCTATTCTTGGGATTTCACTCTGTTTTGCTACGCTTGGTTCACTGATATCTCGCAGTGTGAATGAGAAAAATCAGGGTGAAATTATGGGAATTTCATCGAGTTTCGAGAGCTTTATAGCAATTCTTGCTCCAGTCGTATTTACTGCGCTGTATAGTTGAATAGATTTTTCACCATATCTCTATATCGGATTTATCCCTCTTGTGTGATTTATAATCAGTCGAATATTTTTTAAAAATATTGAGTTTCACGTAGACCGTGATGATGAAAATCATAATTCTGCATTTCAAGCAGTATAATATATTGATAAAAAAGTATTTTTTCTTCTTGCTTTGCCGTGAGATATTCCTATATTAAAGGCATTAGTTTTTAGTTTTCCACAATTATGGATTTTCTTGCAATTCTTGCTCTCTACGCTTCATCAAAAAATATTTCTTACGAAGATACACTGGTATATCATAGAAATTATTGTCAAAATCTCTATTTTCAGCCAAATGCACTCCAAAAGTTAGAAGCAGCTTCTTGCGATATATATGAAACAGAGACTGAAATAGCAAGGGTGAAATCAGGAAGATACTAAAATCAACATAAAAAACTCAGAAGTAATTCTGAGTTTTTTTATTTTTCTAGCAGAATATGCTACGCTGTTCATATAGTTTTAAAATTACAACATGTTTAGAAAACAAGAAGTGAAAAAACGTTTTACAAAAAAATCTCTTTTAAATGATCTGAGAATATTTTTGATTGCTATTGCAATCATTATGATTTGGAGAGGTGTTTGGAATCTGATTGACCATTATTTCCTTCCGAACTACTGGGTGTTATCAAGTGTTTTATCAATTATTATTTGAATTGCGATTTTGATTCTCAATGATAATAGCTTAGAAAAGTTAGGAGAGGAATAAACCTTAGACCACATAATTAAGTAGAATCAGGGGATTCTACTTTTTTTATCACCGAAATCTATTACACTGCAATATATTGAGATTTTAAATAATTATTTCCATGAAACATAAAACTTTGCAAGCCTTTACTTTGGTTGAACTGATAGTTGTCATTACAATAGTATGAATTCTCTCAACGGTCGGGTTTGTGAGTTATTCAGGATATCTTACTGGTGCGAGAGACTCAAATAGATTTTCACAGCTTACAAAGTTAAGTGACTCTCTTCAGGTTTACGCTACAACAAAGTCACTTCCTCTTCCTGATGATTATATAGAAATAACCGCCAGTGGATCAAGCAATGTTATTGCGTACCAAGGATATATCTGAACTGATGTCCTTGAAACTATTGATTATACGAATGGATGAAAAGATCCGAAAGATGATTCTTTTTATACTTATTTTCTTACAAAAGATCGGAAAAATCTCCAGCTTCTTGCATTTATGGAAGAAAGTATAACAGCAAATACAAATTTTTGACCAAAACTACATAGCACGTATGCAGCAGATTATACGGAACGATTTCCAAAAATGTATTGAAAAAAACTCTGAGTTTTAGTTTCAGCAGAAGATGCTACACTCAACACTCCAGTTCAAGAACTTACTGCTATTACTAATTGATCTGGCTATTTGGATGTTGTAAATGCAATAGATACGTATAAAGCTTTAATAGCAAACGATAATATATTACAGTGAGACTGAAGTGTTATATCTTGAATTATACAAAATAGTAGTTGCAAAAGATTACGAGAAACCTGAAATATGGATGGAAATAGATTTTACGAACTAAACTTCTTTTGAGAACTGAGAACTAGATTTTGTTACTTTGAAAATTGAGAAACAATTGAGGACATGTTGGAGTGAAAGTGAGATTTTGCTAATTGAGAATGAATCCCGTGAGGGGCACATTGGTGAGGAGGAAGTAATGAAATAGTTTCTATGAGAACTCCAATATTAAGTGACTACGCGGTACATCAAATATGAACTCCACCAAGCTCTTACCAATTATTTTTTTATGATTTTACTCAATGTGATGCTTGAGATAGTATTTATATGACCTTATGGTTAAGTGACCATAGGCCTGACAATAATGTATTTCATGCAAGAATAAATTATACGGATTTATCTTCTAGTACTGCTGATAATCTACCAAAAGAAGTTATAGATACTAAGAATGTTAATTGAGTTCAATGGAGAAAAGTACAGGTAGAATTTCCTCTCAACAGTAGTAAAACTTTATCGAGCTTTGACTGGAAAATATGATGGAATAATACTTCATATACACCTTCACCAGATAACTTTTATTTCACTTGAGTAAGACTGTCCTGTGAACCATAATATAAAAATTTATAGAAATATTAATTAATATGAATACTAAGATACAAAATAAGTTGGCTTTTACACTTGTTGAACTCATAGTAGTAATTACGATTGTCTGAATCCTTTCAACTGTGGGATTTGTGAGTTATTCAGGATATCTTACTGGTGCGAGAGATTCTAATAGGTTTTCTCAACTCACGAAACTTTCCGATTCACTCCAGACCTACGCTGCAAGTAAAACTCTTCCACTTCCAGATGACTATGTGGAAATAACATCAAGTGGTTCAGAAAATATTATTGCCTATCAAGGATATGTGTGAGTTGATGTTCTTGAAACGATTGATTATACCAATGGAGGAAAAGACCCAAAAGATGATTCTTACTTCACATACTATCTCACAAAAGATAGAAAGAGTCTTCAGCTTCTAGCCCTGATGGAAGATAGTACAAGTGTAGCATTGAAAGGGAATAATGAATTATATGCAGCAGATTATTCTGAGAGATTTCCAAAAGTATATGGAAAAAAACTCTGAGTTTTGGTTTCGGCAGATGATTCTACACTCAATACTCCTGTACAAGAAATATCTACAGTGATTAATGGATCTGGATACTTAGATGTATTTCATACAAATAATAGATATAAGTCGTATATTGATGAAACATCTATATTAGAATGAACAGGTGCTGTACTAAAACAGTCGATTGAGAATTATTCATGTAAAAGAATCAGGGAGACAGGTTGATCCAAATGAAACTGATTTTATAATATTTCACCAAACTGATATGAAAAAAATATATTTTGTTTAATGGAGTGAGATATATTCCCAATAGAAGATATGCTAGAATGAGAAGGAAGTTTTGAAACATGAGAAAATGTTTCAACGTATGTAGATCCAAATGGATGAACGAATACATTTATACTTTGAGATTCACCCATTGATTCAAACTATATAGTACATCAAACTGGTGTTAGAACTTGAGAATATCAATTACAATTGCCTTGAGCTAAAAATTGTAAAGTAGGTGAAAGTATTTATATGACGGTGTGGCTTACTTGAGAAGATGGAAATGTGTTTCACTCCTATGATAGTTATGTTCAACATAATACTACTACGAGTGCATATTGAAAAATTCTTAATACTAAAATTGTAAATGGTGTGACTTGGGAGCAACATCAATATGCGAAAACTATTACACAAGCAATGGTCACGTTTAACTGGTATTTAGGATATAATAGTGAAGATCCATCTGATTTTTATTTTACATGAGTAAGATTTTCATGTTATTAATTTTTTAATCTTAACTATATTGAGATGAGCACCTTATAAGTGTTAGGTTTGTTTCATATTCAGGCTATCTCACTAAAATGGTGATTCTTTTATTTTTGAGTCCGTATGTCATGTCATCCGTAATTGTGTAAAAAAAGAAGGAATTATCTCCTTCTTTTTTTATCCTTACTGAATTTATTTTTGAGCCTCTTGAATTCCTTTTCTCAGAGCTTGTCTTCGAGCACGAGATTAAGCTGCGCCTCTTCATCAAAGAGATGCATATCCATATCAAGCTTATGCTCGATTTTGAATCGGTAGTCTTCATAGTTTCCGTACGAAATAGAGAGCTCATTTTCAGAAATAAACCAGACGTGAGAAGCAAGCTTATTCACGAAATATCTGTCATGTGAAATAAAGAGAATGCTTCACTCATACTGCTTGAGTGCAAACTCAAGTGACTCCCGAGTATCATAATCAAGATGATTTGTCGGTTCATCGAGAATAAGCAGGTTACTTGATTTTTGTCATAAGATACAAAAGAGGAGCTTGCTCGTTTGTCATCCAGAGAGCTGTGAAACTTTTTTATCAAGGTCTTCTCGCTCAAAGAGGTAATGCTTAATTAACCCGATAAGATGTTCGTCAGGATAATTAATTCCGTGTTTTACGAAGTTTTCTCGCATCGTGAGGTCTCGGTGAAGCTCTTCGTGCATTTGAGAATAATAGAGAATACTCGCTGCTTTTCACAGAGATTGATATCCATCGAGAAGAGGTATTTGTCCAAGAATAGTTTTGATAAATGTAGATTTCCCAGCTCCATTTTCTCAGACAACTCATACTCGCATTCATTTATGCAAAATAACTTCGTTAATAAAAAAGAGTGGATTTGCTTTATCTCTTCCAATAAACGCTTCTTTATAGGTAATAAGTTTTTCAGGAGATTCTCCAGAGTATTCAAAAAAGAATTTTGGCTTTTGTGGAATATAGGGTTTTTCTACTCTCTCCATTTTATCAATCATCTTTTCTCTAGATTTAGCCCATCAAGCCCGTGAACCTGCCCTAAATCTATTGATGAGCTGCTCTTGCTTTCAGATATATTCCTGCTGTCTTTCCCAGTCATCCATTCTGATTTTTTCTATTTTTTCTCGCTCGATAACATAGTCACTATAACTACAGTGATAGAGCGTTGCTGGTCTTTGAGGCTGAATTTCTAGTGTTTTATTACAGGTTTTATCGAGGAATTCTCTATCATGGGAGATGATAACATATCACCCAGTCCATTTATTTTGCAAGTAGCTCTCAAGCCACTCAACAGAGCTCATGTCTATAAAGTTTGTCGGCTCGTCGAGGAAAAGTATATCAGGAGACTCTAGTAGGACTTTTGCAAGGGCAACTTTGGTTCTCTGTCATCCTGAGATTTCTGTGAGTTTTTTATCAAGGAGTTCTAGAATTCACATCCCATTGGCCACTCAGTGAATTTTATTTTCGTAATCATATCCTCAGATATTTCAAAATTGTTCGAGTAGGGAAGTATACTGCTCTATGACGTCTGGATTTTCAGCCATTTCGGATTCTAAAAGCTTGAGATTATTATCCATTTCTTCAATTTGAGAAAAGGCTCCTGCAAGTTCTTCTCGCACAACTCTCTCTTCATTATCGCTGTATACTTGATGCAGGTATCACAGCTTCATATTTCAGACATTTTCGATAAAACCTTCGTATCCAGTAATTTCTCAGGTAAGAATTTTCATAAAGGTTGTCTTTCCAGATCCATTTGGTCATACGATAGAAAGTGTATCTCATTTATTTATTGTCAAAGAAATATCCCTGAGTATAGGTTCTCATGAAAATTCGAGTGATTCTATTTTAATTTTTAAGTGGTCCAAAGTGATGTGTTTTAGAAATATTTTTTGGAATTATATATTTTTTCTTCTAAATTACGAGTAATTTTTTAGAGAGAATTGGGTGAACTTTCTTTTGCAAAAACATACCTTTCTCATACAATAATTCGGCACAATTTGCTGCAAGTAACAAAAATATACTACATTACAACACATAAATAAATGGCTCAAAAAAAAGGTCCACTGGACAACTTAAAAAATATGAAACTCCCAAAAGGGAAAAAACCTCAAAAACCAAATAACAAATATACTCCATTTTTTATTCTCTTTGCACTTTCTCTTGCTCTTGCGGCTATGCTGCCATATCTTGGAAACAGCATCACAACCGTAAATGAAAATGTTGCAATTTCAACTCTTACTGAGAATTATAATGACGGACAATACTCTGAAATACTTATTGACTGAAATAAGGCCATTGCTACTCTTTCTGGATGAATTGTAGAGGAAAATGGTATTGAAAAACAACAAATTCAAACAGCTATTCTTCCAGAGAGAGATTCTCTTGCTGATTTGTGACTTCAAAATGAAAATATTCAGACACAAGTTGAAGTAAAAGACTTAAGTTCTGAGCAGTTTTGGGCAAATCTCTTTCCTACGATAGTGATGGTTATTCTCTTTCTCGTTATAGGAATATTTCTTATTTCTCGTATGGGGGGAATGGCGAATAATGCGATGACTTTTGGGAAATCAAGAGCCAAACTCTATGATCCAAGCAAAGAAAAAATCTTGTTTAAAGATGTTGCTGGGGCAGAGGAAGAAAAAGAAGAACTCACGGAAATGGTTGATTTCTTAAAAAATCCAAAAAAATATAGAGATATTGGTGCAAAAATCCCAAAAGGAACACTCCTTGTAGGTCCTCCAGGTACTGGTAAGACGATGCTTGCAAGAGCCGTTGCTGGAGAAAGTAATGTCCCATTTCTGTCTATATCAGGTTCAGAATTCGTAGAAATGTTTGTATGAGTTGGGGCAAGTAGAGTCCGTGACTTATTTACGAACGCGAAAAAAATAGCTCCGGCAATTATTTTTATAGATGAGATTGATGCAATAGGGAAGAAGCGAGGACCAGGAACAGGTGGATGACACGATGAAAGAGAACAAACACTCAACCAAATTCTCACAGAAATGGACGGATTTGATAATGATACTAATGTAATCGTTATTGGTGCTACGAATAGATCTGATGTACTTGATAAGGCGCTTCTTAGACCAGGTAGGTTTGATAGAAAAATTACGGTAAATCTCCCAAATCAATCAGATAGAGAAAAAATTCTTGAAGTACATGCAAGAAATAAAAAAATGGAAGATGATATAGATTTCAAAGCTCTTGCAAGTTCTACGGTTGGATTCTCTGGTGCTGATTTAGGAAATGTTCTCAATGAAGCAGCAATCATATCTGCAAGATATAATGAAAAAAAGATTTCAAACAAACATCTTCAAATTGCCTTTGAAAGAATTGTTATGGGGCTCTCTAAAAAATCTCTTGTGATGAATGCTCAGGAACGAAAAATCACAGCATATCATGAAGTATGACACGCACTCCTTGGAAAACTCTGTCTTCACTCTGATCCAGTTCATAAAATATCTATTACTCCACGTGGTGGAGCACTCTGAGTAACATGGTTTATGCCAGAGAGAGACGCGATACTTACGAGCAAAGCGAAATTCTTAGATGAACTCTGTGTACTCTATGGTGGACGAGCCAGTGAAGAGATATTCTTCTGAGCTGATATGATTACTACTTGAGCGTCAAATGATATAGAAAGGGCAACATCTATTGCAAGAAATATGGTTATGCGATATGGGATGTATGATGATATTGGGCAAGAAAATTTTGCTTGAGAAAGATGAATGTGAAATTATACTTGAGCTGAAGGTGAAAGACCGCTTGTGTCTGAATCTACACAAAAAGCAATTGATATGAAGGTGCAATCTATTCTTGCAGAGCAGTATCAACGAGCAATTAAACTGATCAAAGATAACAAAAAACTCCATATTAAAATATCTGAAGATCTTCTCGAAAAAGAAGAAATTGATAGAAAAGAGTTTGATGCATACTTTGCATAAATCATAAAAAAATACTTAGTCTAGAGCTAAGTATTTTTTTATGATTTATTAATTATTTGGAGGAATTGATAGCAGAAATGCTACTATTTTTGTAATATCATCTTTGAGCTTTTTACTTTTATTTCATGTTTGTGCAATTTGCTTATATAGAGATGAAAATCTTGTTGTTGTATATCAATATTTTTTTAAAAGATGAGTATCTCTTTTCTGAAGATAAGGATATCTATGTGGATATTTATTTGGAGTATCAGATTCGACAATAACTCATAATGAAGGAATAAATATATCAACCTCAAATCAATCAATAAATATATTAGACTCTGCGTCTGGAAATTTTTCTTTAATTTTTGAAAACAAATATTTTTCAATCCATCATTGAGTCGAGACTCCATCACTCTGAATTGCGAGTTGATATTTTTCTTCTAATCATTCAGGTATTGCTATATTATGTAAGATGCAATATTGATATAATATAATAGTTGAAATATTTGATAAAGGCTTTTTTCAGTCTAAAAAAGCTTCAAGTAGTCGTTCCTGTTGAGTTTTTTTTATTCAACTATTTCAATTAACCTTAGGATATTCAAAGTAGGATACTCATTCATCATCTTCATGTTCATTTCCTATTTCAAAACCCGGTATTTTGCTACTATCGATTCACATTTGAAGAAATATGTAATACAGATATTTTTATCTTATTTTAGTGTAACATATTTTATTTATTTTCAGTAATTTCTTTGATATATATATTTTTTTAATAGAGTGATGATACAATAATATAATAAATTACTTAATATTTATGAAGACTATTTCTTGGGAAGATTTCAAATCGGTAGATATACGAGTTTGAACCATTGTTGATGTACAGGATTTTCCAGAAGCTCGAAATCCTGCCTATAAAGTTTGGGTAGACTTTGGGGAAGAAATTTGAATAAAAAAGACTTCTGCTCAGATTACGCATCTGTATAACAGAGAAAACTTAGTCTGAAAACAAATCCTTTGAGTTGCAAATTTTGAACCGAAACAGATTGGGAGTTTTATGAGTGAGTTTTTAATTACTGGAGTATATAGTGAGGAGGGAGTAGTTGTAGGAAGTATTGATAGACCAGTAAAAAATGGACTGAGACTTTTATAGTATTCTCGCAAATATTTTTGGCTTTTTGGCTGTTTTTTCGTAGTATATCTGTATTAATTTTAAACACGGACTTATATGCATAATATTGTTGATATTATTTTAGGACTCGTTGAGTGAATGGGATATACATGAATTTTTATTATGATGACGATTGAATCATCATTTATTCCATTTCCGAGTGAAGTAGCGCTTCTTCCAGCTTGATATCTTGCAGCACTTTGAGAAATGAGCCTTCTATATATCTTTATTGCAGCAACACTCGGAGCAATTCTCTGAGCAAGTATAAATTATTTTCTTGGAATGTATTTGTGAAAACCAATTGTTATGAGTCTTGTGCATAAATATGGAAAATATATCCTCCTTTCAGAAAAGCATTATATTCAAGCAGAAACATATTTTGAAAAACACGGAGCTATTACAACGCTCGTTGGAAGATTTATACCTGCGGTAAGACAACTTATATCTATTCCTGCAGGAATATTTCGAATGTCATATGGAAAATTTATATTTTTTACTGCACTCTGAGCAGGTACTTGGAATATAATTTTGATTGCAATTTGATATATAGCATGAAAAAATGATGAGCTCGTGAAACGTCTCTTATCAGAAAGCTTTTTAGTATTAGTTGTAATACTTTGAACGATAGTTGCTGCATATGTATACTATGTAAAACGCCATAAAAGAGAGCTCAGAGAGATAGAAGAAACTATTGAGCACAATGATCAGGTTTTAGCGAAAAAAGCTCTTAAAAAATCAAAAAAATAAGTATATGAACTATTCTTCTCAAGCAATTATCGTAGACGAAGATAGAAATATCTATCTTGAAAGAAATCGTAAAATATGATCTTTAAGTTTTATTGGTGGAAAAGTAGAGCAGTGAGAAGATTATGAATCTGCATTATTACGAGAAATACGAGAAGAGCTAGGAATACATCTTACTATCGATAAACTATTGGCATGAGAAATACAGCCTGAAAGAGCATTTCCAACTGGTTCTTGGATTTCAAGATACTTTGTTGTAGTTCTCTCTGAGAGTGAGAAAAAAAGTATAGAAAATGAGACTATAGAAGTATATGATTTTGATACCCTTCAAAGATTGGACGATAGTGAATTTCCTATTGAAAGAGTCTCGTTTTTAACACAGGTGCAACGTGCTTTAGATTTGTTATAAATTCTCTATGATGATATCTGACCTAAAAAATAAAAAAATTGCGATTCTTGGTTTTGGTAAAGAAGGGAAGAGTACACTTCAATTTCTTTTGAGACAATGAATATCTGATATGAGCGTACTTGATAAGCAAGAAATAAAACCTGAGTCGCTTCCAGAAGATTTTACAGGAAATATCATTTCTTGAGAAAATTATCTCAAAAATATCTGAGATTTTGATGTTATTTTCAAAACCCCAGGTATATCACCATTTCACAGTGAACTCATAGAACATAGAGCAAAATTTACTTCTCAAACAGAGCTATTTTTTTCTCATTATCGAGGGAAAGTAATTGGTATTACAGGAACAAAGTGAAAATCTACGTGTTCGACGCTCCTGTATACCTGCTTGAAACATGCATGATATGACGTTCAACTCGTATGAAATATCGGCTCTCCAGTACTTGATGAAATAGATATTTTTTGAGCTGATCATGATTATGTTATCTATGAGCTTTCAAGCTATATGCTTCAAGATTTTACTCCAAAATTAGAAGTAGGATTTCTTAATAATATTTATCCATGTCATCTTGATTGGCATTATGATTCTTTTGCAATTTATAAGCAAGCGAAGATAAATATTCTTACGAACGCAGAGGCAAAAATTATTCACTGAGATTTTGCAGGGATTTCAGAAATCGCGGACATGAAAGAAGGAAAAGTATTTTTTGATTCAAAAGGAAAATATAGATATGATGAAAATGGCTATATTATTGACTGAGAATATATATATGCTGGAGAACAAAAACTCTTGTGAGACCATAACAAAGCAAATATTACCTGAGTTATTGCAATACTTGATACTCTGATATGAGATAGAGTTCAAATTGCTGAAATTCTCTTAGAAATACTCCCAAATTTTGTAGGTCTTCCACATAGACTTGAAGATATTTGAGTGTACGAGTGAATACGCTTTATTAACGATGCTATAGCTACTACTCCTGAAAGCACCATTGCTGCAATTCATACCTTTGACACTACTATCCAAACACTCTTTTTAGGCTGAGAAGACAGCTGATTTGATTTTAAAAAACTCAGAGAAGTAATACTTAGTTCAGAGATACAAAACATTATTGCTTTTCCAGATACGAGTGAAAAAATCTTCCCTGAAATAGAGCTCAGAGATTATGAAAAAGCTTTTGAAATCGAGATTGAAGGAAAAGAGATTCAGTTCATAAAAACTCGAAGTATGAAGCAGTGAGTTGATTTTAGTTTCAGGACAACATTTCCTTGAAGAGTAGCACTTCTCTCGTGCGCAGCACCGAGTTTTTCTCTTTGGAAAAACTATGTTCAAAAAGCTGAAGAATTTAAAAAGGAAGTACAGAGATACTAATGATTATCTACCCAGCTCTCTGGCAAGTCTTTCAAGTCTTTTCTCAAAAGAATTTACTATGTAGATAGTGTTGAGTGTTTTAGGATCATGAATATCAATTTCATAGCCAATATCTTTTCAATTATTGTCGTATAAATCTACCGAATTATTTTCATAAATATTTTTTCGCGCCTCTGCAAAAGCTGCTTTATAAGCTTCTACTGTTTTGATTCATCGAATTTTAGGTCCATTTTTTAATGGTTCAAAATATTTTTGAAATGCTCTGTCAAGTCTTGATTCAATTGCTTTTACATCAACATGTTTGCTGCTGATAGCAAATGCATCTATAACTTTTCTTTGTCCGGTTACGAGATTGCGTCCATTATATATATAGTATGAAGATAAACCTGCATCGAGATTCAGAGCATCATAACAACCAATATTTCACAGCTCTGCAGCGAGTCCTTCGAGAGATATACTACTACTTCTTCCAAAGATTATTTCATCTTTTTCCTCATTACTGCATATAAAATGCCTTGGACCTGCAACTTTCATTTTGTTATCCAGTAATCCAACGGCATCATAATAGGTAATTTGATTTTTTCATGCTGAAAGGAGAATAGGGAAGTTTCCCATTCATTCATATATATCATTTCTTCGGTCTTGATTTATAAATCCTGTTCGAAAGAGAAAAGGAATACCCTCGTTATCCCAGGCAAATACTCATCTCTCTCAGGTGTCATCATAAAAACTTAAATCTTCTCAGTCGACAAAACGTTCATTGATTGTATAGTTTTTTCCTCCACAGTCAGTATAGTCCTCAGGACAGAAAAATATACCATTTATTGCTGTAATAGCCCCATTTTCTCTTGCTATTTCTTCAAGTGCTTTCGCGTCATCAGATACCACTACATCAAGTGAATAATCATCCGATCCTACTTTATATGTTACGTATTTCAATGTAACAGTATCAAGCTTTATTTCAGTAAACTGATTTGCAAATACTCAAAGAGGGAAGAGAAAAGAAATAATACTTATAAGAAAAATTTTATACATAGATATAGTATTGTAGAAATAATTATTTATAATACTCATTATAGAATCAGAAAATAGATTGCAAATGTCATATAAGGGAATCAATATTTACAAATGAATTACTTAACATAATATAACTTATGTTAAGTGATAATACAATTAATTGACTATTCGTACTATATGTTCATTTGATATTTTTACTTCTTCATAACTCTTATATTGTAACTATTTGTAATAAATAATTCTTAAATTTTATAAAAAATAAATTCTTATTTGAATTATATGTTTAACAATAAAAATAGATGGTGTACTACCATCTATTTTTGAATCTCTATAGTTTTTATACAAAATAATATTATGTTAAGTACTATTAAACTTTTATTTGAGTCTAATTATACCTGCAGTTTTTATCATTTGTAGTGTTTTTCTCATATTTTCATTCTGTTCAGTCATTAATCTCTGATCAATTATAGTATTTATCGCTATGATTTGTTCATCACTATATTTTTTTAATATTCATATAATTTTTTGGATCTGTGGAGTTTGGAATTCTACATCTGTATTTTTACTTTGAGATTCTCATCTGATAACCGGTGTGAATCATTTTGTAAACTCTATATTATCTGTTCTAATTTTTTGTATTTGCTCATAGAGTTCATCTCATGGACATGAAGTATGTCACGTATCTCTATGTCATACCAGTGATTCATCTAAGTATGTTTCAATCGGAAATATCTTACATGCTTCGTATGCACAATCACTGTGATAGTATCTTTTTTTACTCAAATCGATTCCATATTTCTTTGTAAGATATTTTACAAGACTATCAAGTGCTTGGTATTGTTTTTCATCAATTCATTTATGACTATAGTTTCCCATAATTGCGATTCATACGGTTCATATGTTATTGTATTTTGAATGTGCCGCTACAACATAGTCACCTCCTTCCCTTCATTCATAAATTTGACCATCATATCAGATAATGTAATTGTATCCTATGTCTCACCATTGTCTGCTGAGGCTATGAAATTTGTGAATATTTTTCATCCCATCGAGACTATTTGGATATTCTGTATCTGTATGGTGTATAACAATACCATCGATAATATCAGCATATTCCAGATCCCAAGCTAAATCAGTTCATGTATTTGGACTCATAGCAACTCTCTCTTGGATATCAAATTGATCTGAAAAATTTTCATTAAGATAGGCATTAACTTTCTTTGTTTTTTCTCTTGCAGCGAGCTGAGCAGCTGTTGGCTGTTTTCATTCATATTTTGCGTAACTTGCCTCTCTCTCAGAAAGAATATTTTTCCAATACTCTGAATTAATCGAGTTGTACAAACTATTTGCTCACCAGCTTGCTCTCGGTATTATTACAGGGTCTTGAGCATATAGAGAGGAATATGTTCAAATGAATAATCAAATAAATATAATTGGTGCTATAATTTTCATAAAAAAAATAGAAGGAATAAATTCCCTCTATTTTAAGCATAAATTTTGTATTGCAACGAATATTTTAATCATTTGAGTTTTCAGACAAACCATATCTATTCATATATTTATCAAAAATTTCTTGATTGATTTTTCCGGATTCTTTCATGTGCTTTAAACATCTCTTCATAGGAATCATGCCATCATCGTTTCATGTTTCTATTGCTCCATTTATTTGATGAACATGGTTTTCTCTGATCATATTTTCAATTGCTTTGTTTTTTATCATTACTTCCGTAGCTGGTAGTCTCACATTATCCCCTACTTTTACAAGGTCTTGCCAAACTACTCAAATAAGTGATTCTGCAACTTGAGCCCTAATATGAGCTTTTTCATCTCAAGGAAACATATCAATAATACGGGATATAGTTCTTGCTGCTCACGAAGTATGAAGCGTAGCAAGTACGAGATTTCCTGTTTCTGCAGCTCTCAGTGCCAGTCTAAATGTTTCTAAATCTCTCATCTCACCTACCATGATAACATCACTTGCTTGTCTGAGGGCATATTTAAGACCGTTTTCAAAACTTTTTGTACTACTCCCTACTTCTCTTTGCTCTATAATAGATTCTTTGCTTTGATGCATAAATTCTATTGGATCCTCAATAGTAATAATATGTTTTTTATGATGTTTATTTATTTCATTGATGATAGCTGCAAGAGTTGTTGATTTTCATGAACCTACTCCTCATGTTACGAGTAAAAGTCATGATTTTCTATCTGAAAAGCTCTTAATGACTTCAGGAATTCCAAGTGTATCGAACTCTGGAATTGAAGATGGAATCACGCGGAATACAAGTCCTAGTCCCCCTTTATCTTTAAAACCATTTACCCTAAATCTTCCTAGTCCAGATACCTGCATAGAAAAATCTAGTTCTAATTCTGACATAAATCTCTCAAAAAGATGTGGAGGAATAAATTTTTTCATTTCCTCTTTTAGTGTGTCAGATTCTACTTTTTCCATATCAGTGAGTTGAAAAATTTCTCACCCCAATTTTAGACTTGGAAAATTTCCAGATGACAGAATGATATCAGAAGCTCATTTTTCAACGGCAATTTGAAGAATTCAAGATAAGTTCATATATAAAAGCTAAATAATAATATAACAAAAGTATAACACTCTCTCTCTTAAAATACAAAAAAACTAAGTAATAGAATCATAATATTTCTTAAAATCGCTAAAATTTTTTGAATCATGTAGATAATAATGGAATAATTTTATAAATATGTCTGCATCTAACTGAATATATTTTTTAATATTTTCAAGAGCTCTTGGAAACACTTCTGCTACTTCCCTACTACGAAATATATTTTTATCAACTCCTGCAAGGAACTTAAAATAATTTACATCATGTTCCCACTCTGAAATCTCTACTCAGACTTCGATAGAAATAGGAAAATCACAAAAATATAAAAACTCTGGAAAACTCATTCAAATAGTAGAAATGTCTAAATCAGCAAGCAGTATAGCATATTTGTCTGTATTTTTTCATCTGTTTTTAAATACTGTTCCAATTATCGCTTTGCGCACAATGCTATAATCGATTCAGGTGTAATTATATTTTTTTTCAAAATCCATAATCCCTCCAAAAGCAATATCTAGTGACCTAAATTCATCTAAATCCTGAGCTGTACCAGTATGTCCTGCATCATGGAATAATGCAGCAATAAATAGGCTCTTTGTTTCAGTAAGCGTGAGTACTCATCGTGGAAGTCGCAAAACTCCTTCCGCGACCTTGAGTGCATGAAGGAAATTGTGATATGGAACATCTTTATTATAGTCGTCTTTAATATCCAGTAAGGCAGCTTTTGAAATAAGACCAGTTTTGCTTAGGCTTTGTATAAGCAGTTTCTCGTCTTCATATTTATACTCAAATGATGTAGGAGTATGTATATTCATTTCTACACTATATCATATAGTCGCTTTATCACAAAAAAATTGACTTTTTTAAGAGTCTTTATACTATGCTTTTTAGTATCAGTTAAAGAAAGCACGTATATGCTAGCATTACTTGAAACAACTACTACAACTCTCCTATGAGAGATTTTGTAGTTTGCAGTAAAAAAACTTCAAAATCTCTCTATTTCTAGAGAGATTTTTTTATTATGTAATTATAAGATTATGGATTACCCTATAGAACTCAAAAGACATTGACTTGCACATGTGATGGCGCAGGCAGTACAAGAAAATTTTCCAGATGTAAAAATAGCGACAGGACCATACACAGATGATGGATTTTATTATGATTTTGATTTTGGAAATGCTGAAATTTCAGATAAAGATTTCAAAAAAATAGAAAAATCTATGAAAAAAATCATATCTCAAAATCAAAACTTTGTGATGTTTGAGGTAAGCTATGAGCAGGCAAAAGAAATTCTCTCTCAAATGTGAGAAGCATTTAAAATAGAGCTTGTAGAGAGACTTGAGTCATGAGAATTTAAGAATAAAGAAAAAATTACTGGGAGAATTTCTTTTTATCTTAATATCTGAAAATGAAAATCTTCTGAGAAAAATGCATCAACGCAAGAATTTTTGAAAGAAAATTGATATTTTGCATTTGATGAAATGGATGGAGACCAAGTAAAAAACCTCAAATTTATTGATATGTGTACAGGCCCTCATGTTGAAAGTACTGCGTCTCTTGATGCGAACAGTTTTAAAATTGCTCGATTAGCTGGAGCTTATTGGCTCTGAAATGCTGAGAATCAGCAGCTCACACGTATTTATACATACGCTTTTGAAAATAAAGAAGAACTTGATGTGCATGTAAAGATGCTGGAAGAAGCAAAAAAAAGAGACCATAGAATCCTCTGAAAGAAACTCAAACTCTTTACTACTTCTGACTTAGTAGGTTCTGGTCTCCCACTTATGCAGCCAAAAGGAATGATAATTCGTAAAGCTATTGAAGACTATCTTTGGGATCTTCATAAAACTCGAGGATACGATAGAGTATGGTCTCCACATCTTGCCAAAGAAGAGCTGTATCAAACATCAGGTCATGCGGGAAAATATCTTGAAGATATGTTTTCAGTCTATGGGGGGACGAGTAAAGAAAACTTTTTCCTAAAACCTATGAACTGCCCGCATCATATGCAAATTTTTGCTGATAATCAGTTTTCTTATAGAGATATGCCAATCAGGTATTTTGAACCAGCAACCGTATATAGAGATGAAAAAACAGGACAACTTGCAGGTCTCACTCGTGTACGCTCTATCACGCAAGACGATGGACATCTCTTTTGTAGAGTATCACAAATAGAGGAGGAAGTAGCATCAATTGTCGAAATCGTGAAAGAGTTCTATAAAACTTTTGGACTTCTTGAGTGATATTGGGTTTCTCTCTCAGTCAGAGATCCTGAAACTCCTGAAAAATATCTTGGAGGAAATGAAGTTTGGGAAATAGCAGAAAGATCACTTGAAAATGCAGCAAAGGCGCAATGACTCAATTACAAAGAAATGCCAGGAGAAGCGGCTTTTTATGGACCAAAACTTGATTTTATGTTCAAAGATGCTATAGGAAGAGAATGGCAGCTTGCGACGATTCAGTGTGATTTTAATCAGCCAAATAGATTTGAGCTCAGTTTTAAAAACGAAGAAAACGAAGACGAGCAACCAGTTGTGATTCATCGTGCGATTTCAGGTTCTCTCGAGAGATTTATGGGAATTATGATTGAGCATTTTGCTGGTACCTTCCCTCTTTGGCTCGCTCCTGAGCAAGTACGACTTGTCCCAGTTGCTGAAAATTTTGCTGATTATGCTTATGAGGTAAAGAAAAATCTTGAATCAAAGTGAGTGAGAGTTACGGTTGATGCGTCTACTGACAGTCTCAATAAAAAAGTACGAAATGCAGAGCAGATGCATGTAAATTATATACTCGTAGTAGGAGAAGAAGAAGTAAATAATAGCTCAGTTGCTGTAAGAAACTACAAAACAAAAGATCAATCTGTGATGAAGATTGAAGAGTTTAGTGAAATGATAGAAAGTGAGATTAATGAGAAAAAATTATAATATAAAAAGAGATTCAAAATTTGAATCTCTTTTTTGCATAAGTCTCTCATATTTGTATACTTTTATTGTTTGAGTTTCTATAAAAGCTTTATATTCTAATATCTTAGATTATGGCACTAGATATATCACTAGACAGAGAAGACGTAGTTGAGTCTTCTCTAAATGCATCACCAATAAAAGCTTGGCTGGAATTATATACTACAAGTACTCGGCTCGCTTTATGTGCACAAGAGGCATATGTAGAAGGAGTTAAAACACATAGTTTACAAGTAGTTAGAGCAATGCAGGATGCTGCGAGAAATAGTTGTAATATCCTTGCTCTATCACCTATTCCTGAAGTTGCTCACTATGCAAAGGTGACAGAGTCATATATTTTTAATACACATAAACGAGAATTTGAAATTCCGAATGCTCAAAGTGTAGAAAGATTTCAATTTCATGAGCTCGCTGATTTGATTCATGTAACTCCAGAAGATATAAATACAAATATTCGACCGAAACTCGTTATTCCTGCAGCAAGTAGTCATGATGAAATGCTTGCACAAGATACCTCAGCAGCTATGACAAGATATCAGACGGATCATCATGTTTTAGCAAGAAAATCATGAGAAGATTTGAGCTCTCAAGTTGATACATCTATGAATGCTGAAATTTGAATGATAGTAGAAGCAATGAAACTCATGCATGAAAGGTATCCTGATGGCTTTGATGTACTGGCAATTTGTGAGTGAACACAAGTAGGTTTTATAGCTGCTATGGTATGTTTAGAAGAATATTGATTTGCTCCAGAAAATTTTGTATGAATAGCTGCTGCAGCATTTCCGGATGCACAGCCTTCAGATGTTTCAATTTCATCAAGAAAAATTTCTAATGCAGAGGTTGATAAGCTTGCAGTTACGCTCCCATCTTGAGTAAGAATTATTCCAGCTGAGATCAATATTCTTAACTTTCTTTCTCAGAGCATGGATGCTAATACGAAGCGTGCTATGGATTTATATAGCAAGTGACTCAATGACCCAGATTTAACTCGAAAATGAATTCACCAAAATAAATTAATGATGAATGGAAGAAGTTTTACTGCAGATAATTTTCTAGGAACAGAAAATGAGCTATGAAAAAAAGATAGATATTTTGCAGATCCTGAGCTTCAGAAATGATATGGAATATTTAATGGAAAAAAATATATGATTTCTCACTATGCTTCATGAAAATATATTCCTGTCGTATGAGAGACTGATGATATTGCTCCTGAAAGACAGTGAACAGCTATTTTAGATATGCTTCAGGAACATATGAGATGAGAGGTTGTCAGAGTAAAATGATGACATTATGCAACCTTTACGTGATCAAACTGGAGAAATCTATGATATCCTTGAATTATACGTCAAACAGATGGTGTCATGCTTGATCCAAAGATTTTTGAATCTGATATACTTTATGCAGCATAATAATTAAATAACTCTCTTTATTTCATCATACTTAAATCACTTGGAAATAAGCTTCTGGGTTATTTTTTGTTTTCATTCTTTTGTTTTCAGTAACTCTGGTTTACTTGAAATTATTTTGTCATATTCTTTCTGTATATTTTCATGCTCTCATGCAGGAAAATATACATCTAAAAGCTTTTCTAATACTTCTCTATCAGCAGCAGTTTCTCAGAGCTTATAGAAGATATAGCTTCGACTCTTTCCTCTTGATGCAAAATTCTCTATCTTTTTACAAAGCCAGTTTTCGTCTAATATGCTTTCTCATGATTCTAATAGTGGTTCTAAATACTTCTGTATCTTATCGTTAGGAAAAAGTTTTTCTCTCATTTTTTGTTTGATATACCTGAAGTTCTTGTTTCGAAAGAGATAATTATCTATTTTAGCTTTTATAATTTCGTCTTCTTGCAAGAGATGCTCTAATTCTTTGTAAACACTTTCAGCGTCTTCCCTACTTCATTTTTCCTGAAGTTTTTGTATGAGCCTTGCGTTACTTGGGTAGTAGCGAAAATAATACCAAAGAGCATAGTCTTTGAGTCTCTGAGGAGTATATGATGAGTTGTTCATAAAAGTCTTGAATTTTGTGGTCTGTGTGTATACTTATTTACAAGTATATTTATATTTTTCTAAGAGTAAAATGTATGAAAATAGAGCCATTATTTGATAGAGTTGTCTTGCGAGCCGTTGAAGCTGAAAGCGTGACAAACTCAGGAATTTATATTCCAGATACCAGCAGCAAAGAGCGACCATTTATCTATGAAGTGATTGCAGTATGACCTGGTAAAGCAGACAGAGATATGTCGAGTATATCAGTATGAGATAAGGTTCTTGCGGGTCAATACTCAGGAGATGAAGTAAAGCTCTGAGATGAAGAATTTAAAGTAGTTGCAATAGAGTATATTTTAGGAAAAGTTATATAAAAATATATATTGATAAGACATAAAAAATCATGTGCATTTTATTTTTTAAAAATGAATTATGAAAAAATTATTTACTTGAGATAACTGCTCAAACTGTGAGGCAGCAAAAAAATATATCGCAGATAATAATATTACAGATATCGAAATAGTTCATATTGATATAAGTGAACGCTCAGGGAGAGATTTGAAAATGAAATATAGAGTTATGGGAGTTCCTACACTTATAACATTTGATGGAGAAACAGAGATTGAGAGACAAGTATGAATTATTGATTTTAGTAAAATATAGAAATTATGGCAAAAGAAATAAAATTTTGAGATGACGCCCGCTCAGCTATGTTTTCAGGAATTGAGCAGGTAGCAAAAACGGTTACAGTAACTATGTGACCAAGAGGAAGAAATGTGGTATTTGATAGAGGTTTTTGAGCGCCTCAGGTTACCAATGATGGAGCGACTATAGCAAAAGAAATTGAATTAGAGGACAAGTTTGAAAATATGGGAGCAGAGCTCGTGAAAGAAGCTGCTGAGAGAACCAACACGCTTGCTGGTGACGGGACTACAACTGCTACCCTTCTCACCTACGCACTTGCAAAAGAAGGCCTCAAAAAAATAAAAGATGGAGTCAATGCGGTTGAACTAAAAAATGGTATGAAAGCAGCTGGAGAACTCATAGGAAGAGAACTCTCAAAAAATGCAAAACTCATCTCGACGAGAGAAGAAATCACTCAAGTTGCCACTATCTCTGCGCAAGATGCAAACGTCGGAGATATTATTGCAGAGGCTATGGAAAAAGTATGAAATGATGGAGTTATTACCGTTGAAGAAGGTCAAACATTTGATATGGAAGTAGAGATTACAGAAGGGATGCAATTTGACCAATGATATATGAGTCCTTATATGGTCTCAAACAGTGAAAAAATGACCTGTGAGATATCAGAAGCCCCGATTCTTATCACTGATAAGAAAATCTCTAATATGAAGGAAATTCTGCCTCTTTTAGAGCAACTTGTAAATTCTGGAAAAAAAGATCTTGTTATTATTGCTGATGATATAGATTGAGAAGCACTCACTACGATTATTCTCAATAAACTCAAATGAGTTCTCAATGTTCTGTGAATTAAAGCTCCATGATTTGGAGAAAAGAAAAAAGATAATCTCCGAGATATCGCTATTTTAACGGGTGGAACTGTAATCTCAGAAGAGCTCTGAATGAAGCTTGAAAATGTTACAGTAGAGCACTTAGGGAAATCAAAGAGTATTATTTCTACGCAAACTACCACTACTATTATTTGAGGTGCTTGAGAGACTCTAGATATAGATGCTCGAATTCGTGACCTTAAAACTCAGTATCAAAATACTCAGAGCAAATATGATATGGAAAAAATTGCTGAGCGAATCGCAAGACTTGCTGGCTGAGTTGCCGTTATAAAAGTGTGAGCTGCGAGCGAAGTTGAAATGAAGGAGAAAAAACTAAGAATCGAAGATGCGCTCAATGCAACCAGAGCTGCAGTTGCTGAATGAGTGGTTGCTGGATGATGAATTGCACTACTAAGAGCTTCTGTTGTTTTGGATGATATAGATTTATGAAGTGAAGATCAAAATATCTGAGCTGATATAGTTCGTGAGGCACTCTTCTATCCTCTCAGACAAATAGTAATGAATTCTGGAAGAGATGCAGAGATTGTATTGGATGAACTCCTCAAAGAAGATGATATAAACTATGGATATGATGCTGCAAATGAAGAATTTACTGATATGCTTGAAGCAGGTATTATAGATCCTAAAAAAGTCGAGAGGATAGCACTCCAAGAGGCTATATCTCTTGCTTGAATGTTTCTTACAACTGAATCAGCCATTGTAGAAATTCCTAAAAAATGATGAGACACAGCAAGTATGCCAGACATGTCATGAATGTGATGAATGCCATGAATGGGAATGATGTAATCTTAAAAGCTCTAAATTATTAGAGCTTTTTTTGTGTTTTTGTACAGAGTATGGTATTTTTAAAGCATACTATATATTGCACAACTTCATGGAATTTTTTTGAAATTTACCTCATAGAACACAGAAAGAGTATATCGAAAGAGAACTTTCTGAATTTGAGTGAGCAAATAATTTACATGAGATTTTCCAGAGAAGTATAGATGCTATTCAAGATAAAGTAAAAGATGCAGAAGACTTTTCTGATGCAACAGAGCTGGCCTATCAACAATTACAGGAAATTCAAGATTTATATGATTTGTTTCAAAATGAGTATTTATCTCACAGTTTTACGAGAACATGAAACTTAGAAGTATGAGAATCTTTTCGTTCTATTATTTGACTCATTGAGCAAGGAAATAATTTAGACTGAATGAGTGACCTTATTGAATCTAGAATTGATTGAGAACTCGATAGGTTAGCAGATACATTTATGTCATCTACCTTTCGTGATAAAGTTGAGAGTTCTGTTGATTTTAAGTGATGGGGACTGAGAGAAACATATAATGAGACAAGAGAAATGACTATTTTTTTAGATGCATTTACCATTGAATACATAAATTTTCTAGAATCGAGAGAATGAAGAAAAATTGATGCTGAGGAGATTTGAAGTGAGCTTGAATTAGACCCAAATGAATTGGATGCCGTTCTCTCAAATGCTCTTTCTCGAATATTTAATTCAAATATAGAAAACTATGCAAGTATCAGTGCATTTACAGTTGGATTTATTCTATCAGAGTACTGAGAGCGTCAAATAGATTTTTCTGATTATCCACAAACACCAATAATTGACTCAAATGAATCTTCACCTGACAGTATAGAAGATATTATCACCGATGAAGATATGTGAGCTCCAAATATTTCAGAAAGTCCAGAAACACTTATATCTCCAGAGGATCCAAGAGAATTTTTTGAAGATATAGATGATGTTTCCTATGATAGAGTTCTTGAGTGATATTATCAGTGAGCATATTCTCATAGCGATGTTATGTCTTATTTTGAGTGAGATTCATGATTTCAGAGAGATAAAAATAACGGTTATTCTTATTGAGATGCTCTCAGAGATGTAGGTTTTTCAGATTCTCTACAAGAAGACATTAATACAATTTTTTGAAGAGAACTCAGTCAAACAGAAGTTCAAAATCTATTAAATATGACACGGTATGTTTTATATATTGAGTCATCCTGATGATATAATGTAGCAAACTATGAATGAGTAAGTACTGCAAAATGATATTTTCAATATCTCACTTGAAATTGAGTATATTTGAGAGAAATAATGCAAGATGGGAATTGGACACAATGAGGTGATTGGAGTTGAGAGCATAATGAATCAGCTACCGTTCGAAGAGTTTGGTGAACGAACTCATATGAAACTGCTCTTACCCAAATTCCTGAATCAATTCAAATGAGAAATGAATTTCAAACAGAAATAGAAAAAAGATGAAATCAAGAAATTCAAGATCCCCGAGCTCTTTCAGCTGAAAATCAAACAATCTTATTTCTTTCTGACTTACGCGAGAGGCCTTGAGCTGAGAGTCATATTACAAAGATGTTTCAGTGAGATATAGAAGCAGTAGAAGAGCTCTACAGACTCCATCATACAGATACAGATGCTTCTACAGAACTTTTAATGCTCTTAGCAGGAAGAGATATTTATGGGAAAGAAATTGAAGTATATACTGGTACTCCTGGCTCAGAGGTCCAAGGATTAATACTTCCTGGAACTGGACAAGCAGAGTTTTTTATGAATCTCATAAAGATATTTAATCCAAATACAAGCTTATCACAAAGTGATGTAATGAATAGTTTAATGAAACTTTGAGATATCTCATTTCCTGCCGGTTGAAGAGTGGGTATAAGTCGAACAACAGAAGAAGGAATTGCATATAATCTGACTTTGAATGGAAATGACTATCTCAAAATAGATAATCAATGAGAATTTATAAATGTACGCTAAGCAGCTATAATATTGCATTTCTCCCCTTCTTCACTACAATCTCTCGCAGTTAATTCCTTAAGAGAGATTTTTTTATGAAAAAGTGAGCAATAATTGAAAATATAACTATAGAAAAACTTGTTTTTGGTTGAAAGTGATTCGTAAGACTCGAGGATGGAAAAGTTGCATTCATCACTGGTTGAGCTGTGCCATGAGCTATAGTGGACATAAAAATTATTAAAAAGAGAAAAGATTTTTATGAGGCTCAAATAACTCAGGTTATACAAAAATCACCTCTTGAAACTGAGAATTACGACCTATTCCCTTGAGCTCCATGGATGAATATAAACTATGATTCTCAGCTCCAAATAAAACAAACACAGATTGAAGAATCTATGTTTCACATAAAGAAACTTCAAGAAAATATTAACTTTCTTCCAATTATCCCTGCTCCTGAACAATTTGGCTACAGGAATAAAATAGAGTTCTCATTTGGGAAATATATTTCTCATAGAGATGATATACGGCAAGAATTTAATGTAGGCTTTCATAAAAGATGAGAGTTCTCTAAAGTAGAAGATTATGATAGCTGTCTTTTAATTGATGAGCAGCAAAACGAAATATATAGAGAAGTAAAGCAATTTTGCAAAGATTCATGACTCCCTGTGTATGATCAAAAGATGTGAACATGATTCTGGAGACATTTTATGATGCGAAAAATGCACTTTAGTGATGAGATACTTCTTGTACTTTCTATACATCCTGGATTTTTTGAAAGTGATGAAGCAGATAAGTTTAGTAAAACATTCGTTTTACAATCTATTCGAGATTTCTTTGCTCAACTTTGTAAAAAGTATCTCAATATTAAGTCTGTATATATTTCACATAACGCAAATAAGGCAGATACACTGATAGGAGATATGGAGCTGATTCAATGAGATGAAGTGATTCATGAGACACTTCTCGGTCTTACTTTTGATATTGGGCCAAAGAGCTTCTTTCAGACAAATTCTCAGGGAGCTGAAATACTCTACTCTCGAGTGAAAGACTTTTTTAAAGAGTTTCAGTCTGATGGACAAGTATGAACGGTCTTAGACTTATATGCTGGTACAGGTACGATAGGTATGATATTTGCAGATAGTGCCAGTGCGGTAATTAGTGTTGAACTCGTGTGAGAAGCTTCTCAGAGCTGAGAGAAAAATGCAGTAAAAAATGGGATTACGAATATAAGTTTTGTAAATGCGAAGGTAGAAGAGTTTTTAGATGACTATATTGCGCAAGATAAAAAAGCTGATCTACTTATCATAGATCCTCCGAGAGCTGGTATGCATCCATCAGCGCTTCCAAATATTCTCAAGTTTGGGACTCAGCAAATGATTTATGTGAGCTGTAACCCTGCAACACTTGCTCGTGACTTAGAGTTCATATTAAAAAATTCTGATTATAGAATAGAAAAAGTTCAAGCAGTAGATATGTTCCCGCATACGCATCATATAGAGACTATTGTGAGTCTCATAAAGAAATAATAAAAAAAAGGCTTGAGCCTTTTTTTTATTATTTATATCCCTACTTGATCCTTGATAGCATTTACTTCATAGAGTAATGTTTTATCTTTTTTGAGGAGTTTATCGAGTTTATTACAAGAATAGAGTACTGATGCATGATTTCTTCCATTAAAGATGTTCCCTATTCTCTCATAGGTATAGTTCATTTTTGTTTTGAGAAGATACATTCCTACTTGTCTTGGAAGCATAAATTCTTTTTTTCTATTTTCTCAGAGAATTCCTTCTTTTTCAATTCCAAAATGTCTACTTACTGCGTCGAGAATATCTTCGTATGATTTGATAGTAGATGTCGTTCTTTTTTCTGCTCTTTTTGATTCTCAAAGTAAATCAGTAGTAAAGCTAAGTTTTTGAAGTTTTTGAGCAATTCT
>CAYVZQ010000013.1:0-33239 GCA_964456335.1 uncultured Candidatus Peribacteria bacterium
ATTGATATAAATAGTTAAATTTTCACTAATAAAACGATAAAATAGCATTCATAAAACATATTGTTTAAAATCCCAACCATCTACACTTCATCTTGCACTATTTGCCATTTGCCAAATTGATTTGTGCAAGTCTGCTCTTTGTTGTTCTTTTGTTGCCATAATTTTTATAAAAAATATATTAACAGTACTATATAAAAAAAAGGCTCTTTCTCAAGAAAAAGCCAAAATTTAATGAAAAATTAATATTCTCCCCTACTCAATAATAATATCCAAATTTTGCAGGAGTCAGATACAATTCTCTCGGCTAAACTTGGTTTTTGAGAGCTTGTTGTGAGCTGGATCTATGATGAAGTTGTAGCTTCCGATGAAGTCAGCATTTTTGAGATTACAGCCCGTAAAGCTGGATTTCTCGAGGTCACAGTAGCTAAAAGTCGCATTTTCTAGGAGTGCATTGCTGAAGTCTGACTCGGTAATCTGACAATCCTGAAACTCAATTCCCTTGAGCGTGAGACCAAAGAAGCTGGAGAGTGCAATAGTGCAATCATAAAAGTTAAAATGCGAGAGCATCGTAGAAATATCTCAGAATTTTATTCCGAGAATCTTGCAGTTACGAAAACTCACGTCATTGAGCGTCGTATCCTTGAGCTTGATATTTGAGAGATTACACTTCTCAAATGTGCATCAGATAAAGTTCTTACGAGAGAAAATCTGCCCAGAAAAATCGATTCAAAAGAAATGTATTCATGATATATCTTCTCAAGAGAGTATGTCTCTATAGTTTGTTTCTGTAATTTTTTTCATAGAGCTATGATATGAAAAATCTGAGAAAATAGAAACAAAAAAGAGTTATTTTAAAATAACTCTTGGCTCAAATCTGCAACTGACATCGTCGGTATATTTTTAGCTCCTATTCTCTGTATATCCTCTGGTGTTGCTCAGAATCAGAGAAGCGTGATTTTATCTACCGTCATTTCTGGGTGTGCGAGATACTCTCCTGTGATTGCTTGTACTTGCTCCACCGTAAGTCCTCCATCTCGCAGATTATCTGACTCTGGATCTCCGATTGCTATCGTGCATATCTTATCCAGCGTCATTGCAGGAGACATAATCCACTCATCTCAGATTTCAAGGAATATATCAGGAGGCATAATATGTCTCGCGTACATAATTTGACGAGTTTGTTTCTCTAACTGGGCAGCATCTTGTCATAGGATAGCAGCGAGAACTTCATTACTTTTTACGTATTCGAAAATAGATTCAAATTGCTCTGGAAGCAGCTCTCTTGGAGTTCCGTGGAGTTCATCTGATAGTTGTACTTGTAGTTTTGGTGAAATCATTTTTTATATAGTGAAGTACTATTACAATGATATCATATATTGAAACAATATGATACATAAAAGAAATATTATTATTTCTTCAGAAATCATGGAGTCCACTTCCCATCGGAATCTACTCGTTTATGATAGATGTTTCCAAACTGATATCTATATACGACATCATTTGGCTGAGATATCTCAAGTGCCTGATTATCTGAACAATTTCACAACATTCACAGAAGCATTCTATTAAAAGCCTCATGAGCAACGATGATACTTGCAGAATCTATATCGGCTGTTTGTATAAATTGTCTCGCTCTGTCACGTACCTCAGAGTAGTTTTCCCCTCAAGGAAAGCTCACATTATATGGGTCTGCATCTCTTGCCTGCATTTGTTCTCACAGAATTCCCTCTTTTCTGAGATGTTTATGAAGTCACTCATGTTCTCAAAATGACATCTCTTTGAGTAAGTCGTCTTGCAAGATACTGCTATGTGGAAGAGCGAGTGTATTCGCAAGTATTTTACTGGTTGAAAGTGCTCTTCCCTGCGGACTTGAAAATATTTTTTGAACCTTAGGATACACTCACTCTAAAATATGAGAAACCTGGAGAGCTTGCACAACTCATACTTGAGTAAGAGGAGAATCCTGACTTCACTGAAGCTTTCACGCTCTATTCCACTCCGTCTGACCATGACGACAAATTATTACCATTCTTTTAGAAATATGTATTATTATTCATATAATATATAATTTGTACATATATCAAATATATATTTTGGATTATCTTTCAAAAATCTCTCGCATTTTTCTATATCTCCCTATAATCAGTGAAATTATTAAATACAAATATGTTTCAGGAAATAATAGATGAAATACTCGCCCAGCACGACGAGTTTAGCGGGCAGGAACTCGAGGAAATTGCTCAGGCATACTTTGACGAGATTTCTCCAAAAATCAAAGAGGAAACCCGAATCAAGCGAACCGTGAAATATATGCGCAGTGAGTTTGAACTCACGGGAGATACTGGGCAAGATATCGTAAAAGAAATTGGCGCAAATAAGCAGTACTGACTCGAAACCATTCCCAAACATCTCTTTGAAGGAAAATCAGCCATAGCTTCAAGTCTCATAGATATACAAAATCTGAGTAAATCTATATGAGCTGAGCCACTCCTTGTAAATGCCAATCTCAAGATAAATACCAATGATAAAGTAGCGCTGATTGGGAAAAATGGAGCTGGGAAAACGACGCTTCTCAAGATGATTCTCGCAAAAGCTGGAATTTTACAGGGAGCGCAAGCAGAAGTTCTCGATTTAGAAAATATTGATGGGAGTATCGAGCTCGCATCTGGAATCAAGATTGGTTACCTCTCACAAGATCTCTTTTGGTCCGACAGCAGAAATACCCTGAAACAAGAAATGGCAAGTATCTTCCCAGATATTACGCAAAAAATAGAGAAACTGCATAGTCTGAGTGATGATGCTGAAGCGTGGGAAGAGCGAGAAAGACTTAATAAGCAGCTCATAGAATGTGACGGCTTTAAAAAAGATATTCTCAGGCAAGAAATTCTCAGATATTTTGGGATTACGGATGATCAGCTCGATTTTAATGTCCTCATGCTCTCAGGATGAGAACAGACAAAGGTACAAATCGCAAAATTCCTTATTTCAGAAGTCGATATCTTGATACTTGATGAGCCGACGAATCACCTAGATATTGATGGAATTATTTTTCTTGAGAAGTTTTGTCAGGTCTGGAAAAAAGCTATAGTATCCATCTCACATGACGTACAGTTTATCAATCATACCTGTAAGCGCATTGCTGAAATCTCAGGAAAGCAGATACATACCTATGCAGGAAACTATGATTTCTATATCACCGAAAAGCAGGAGCGATATGATAAGCAAATGCGCGACTTCACCAACCAGCAGCGAGAAATAGAAACGCAAGAAGCCTATATAAATAGATTTAGAGCCAACTCAGCAAAGGCAGCCAGCGTCCAGAGTCGCATCAAGGCGCTGGATAAGGTCGAGAGACTGCAAAAACCAGAAAATGAAACTACAGCGAAGTTTATTACTCTCCAGCCGAATCTCAGACTCCCAGAAGTGATTATGAAGCTACAGGATATCATCGTCTGATATGACTATCCGCTCGTCGTACTCCCAGAATTTATTGAGGTTCACAAACAAGATAAGATATGAATCATCGGGAAAAATGGAGCTGGGAAAACGACACTTCTCAAAACCATTCTCTGAGAGCTTCCAGCACTCTCTGGAGCAAGTCAGATTCATCCTGCTCTTAGAGTTGGGAGCTATGGTCAAGTACTTGAATGACTTGATACCAGTATGAGCATCATAGCTGAGCTGGCTAAAGAGCATGAAAATCAGCAAGATATTCGCACGATGCTTGGTGGACTCCTGATTACCTGAGATAAAGTCGAGCAAGTCATCTCTACTCTCTCTGGATGAGAACGTGCTAAGGTCGCACTTACCAAGATGCTGCTTGCTCGCCCTGATATCATCATCATGGATGAGCCAACGAATCATCTCGATATCCACTCGAAAGAGGTGATAAAACATATGCTGAAAAGCTTTGAGTGAACAACTCTGATTGTCTCGCATGACAGAGATTTGCTTGAGTCAGTCTCAAACAAGCTCTGGCTGATAAAAGATCAAACTCTCAGTCTCTATGATGAGCCAGAAAAATGATTTGAAGAAATATACTAAAAAATCCCCAGATTTGGGGATTTTTTGTATGTCCGAATATTAATTCAGAGAAAGTTTAATTTTGAGAAGTTCAAGTGAGTATATTTTTTGAACATCATCCTGAGATTTATTTTCTACTGCGTAGAGAGGAGTAAGTTTTGAATCGATGAGCGCTTCGAGCTTATCCATAAATTCTGCTTTTTTTAGCGAAGAAAAGTTCTTAGTATTATTCTCTATTTTATCCATTGTAGCTTCTAGTTTTTTCTCATAACTTGCATTTACAACAGGGAGAACCGTAGTAGGAATGAGGTCAATTCCAGAATCAATAGTATCAAATAGTACATTGTTTATGACGATACTATCTCCAATTAAGAGATTTCCAGATTTGTCTGTGTAGTTTATAATTACCGTAGCACCAACCACGATATCTTCATATTCACCGTACTGAATAGTATCTGAAATAACAGAAACTGCCGTCGTGTAGATTTCTCCATCTGCTGTTGTAATCGTGATTTGTTTTCCATCTTTTCCATTTTCTATCTGAGTAACTTCTCCTGTTACAGAATCGAATGCAATATTGTCCTGGGTAATTGTCATGATTTTATTTGTTGGTCCACTTGAAAGCGCACATTGCCAGTTCATTCAAAGATCAGCTTCATAACTCTTGTCGTATCACAGGAGTGTTCCGTCTTTGATATCAAATTCATTTTCTCAATTTGTTGCCTGCAGACAGAGCTCATTTGCATCAAGGAAATCATTTACGGTATTGTACTCAACATACATCGCACTACTTGGAGCAATAGACAGAGATAAAAGACCAGCGGTAATAACTCCAATTTGTATATGTGTTTTTTTCATAGCAGTATAGTTAAAAATAAATTGCATATACTCAAACGAGACAATAGAAATTTCGTGACAAAAAAATCCCAAAAAGGGATTTTAATTTTGATTCATCTCGGAAATTTTCTCTATATACCTATCAATTGTCTCAATAGTAATTGCTTCATTTGGATGAAATTCATTTTGTGACCTCGGAATAATGCCATGACTTTTTGCATATTCTGCATAGGTACTAAACCAATCTTTAGGGGTGATATCATTATACGTAATATAGAGTGCTCTCCTTGGAACGTTTGCTTCGTAGAAGTTCAAAATAAATTTGAGTCAGGCTCCATTTGTTACAATTCAATTTGGATTAAAATTATTGTTCGCATCACCTGAAACTATTCCCCTGTTTTTCGCATAACAGATTTGCTCAGCGTACTGAGAGCTAGAAATATCTCCAAAACAGTCACTCATTGATCAGACATTTTCTCTCATAGGGGTTGAAAGAATAAGAACTCAGAGTATCTCAGCCCTGGTAATTTCTCTCCCATCAAAAGTATCAAAAACTTCTTGGCTCAGATATCTTGCTTTTCCTTTTTCTTGAACTTGCGGTTTTTTTTCTGGAAGGACATCACGAATTTGATTCATAAAATTTCCCCCAGTTACACCAAAAAAGAATATAATAGTTCAGAGAACCATTACAGAAATACAAGAGAAATTTTTAATTTGAGTGAGTGAATCTTGGACTTTCATAAGTCACGAAGACAGAGCTCCTGTATTTTCATAAATACTCTCTTCAATAAATTTTCTGACATTATAGTTTATATTTGCAATAAAATACGAATTTTTGTAAATATGAAACGCAAGGAGTATTGGAATAAAGAGTAAAAAATATGCTGAGAAATAGGAAAGCGCTATAAATCATATACACTGAAGACAAAAAGAGATGAATTCTTTTTTAGAATCATAGCGAATATATTCTACTTCCTGCTGCTGTTTCTTTTTGAGGGTTGCGTATTTTGTAGAATCCTGAGCAAGTTTTTTATTGTGTAAATCAAATGTAACAAGCTGCGTATTATTTGCTCTGTGAATAGCGCGTGTGATATCAGCCTGACTAAAATCTTTTTCTACTGATTGATGTAATCAAAGAAAGTAATCAAATAACTCATTTGGATTTTGCTTTCGGAGATCTTGGACTCCAGCAATCCCAAGTTTAACAAGAGACTCAGAAAGTTTTGGAGTTATTCCCTCAACTCTCAGTAAATCAAAAAATGCAGTGAGATTATTAATATTCTCAACTGGTTTTCACAGTGAATCTGCGAGTATAACACGACCATAATGTGTACTTGCCTCTTTCAAAAAATCTGACTGTGAAAGGATTCAGATTTGGTTGAGTTTCTGATTTTTTATTTCCTCAGATTCATGAGAAAGAGTGGGAGTACTTTTTTGAGTCATTTCCTTTTTATTTTTTTGTTGTATAATATTTTAAATTCTACTGAAAATACTCAGTAAGTAAAAAATATTTATAAAATTCCTCTTCACAAATATATTTCCTGACTATACTTGGGCTCATGAATATAAAATCAGAGCAAATAATACATATATTTTCCGACGGAGGAGCCAATCCAAATCCTGGTCCTTGAGGTTTTGGAGTTATTTTGAAATGTGGTGAGTATCAAAAAGATATTTCACAGGGGTACAAAAAAACGACGAATAATAGAATGGAGCTGAGAGGAGTCATAACAGGGTTGCAAGCACTCAAAAAATCATCAAAAGTAATCATCACCACAGACTCGCAGTATACGATTAATGGAATTCAAAAGTGATGGGCAAAAAAATGGCAGGCAAATAACTGGATTCGAACCTGAAATACAAAAGCTGTAAATTGGGATCTCTGGGAAATACTACTTAGTGAGCTTGAAAAACATGAAGTAGAATTCAAATGGATAAAGTGACATAATGGACATGTAGAGAATGAGCTCTGTGATGAGCTGGCAACCCTTGCGATGAATCGTAGCGATTTACGCATAGATGAGTGATATGTAGAAACTCCTGCTACAAAGCAGACATCACTTCCCTCTCAGGATAAAAAAAATAAAACCAAGAGTGCTCCCTGAGAAAAAATATGAGAAACCTGTAAAAAATGTGGTGCAGAGCTCGAAAAGAAAATTCCAAAACATACAAAAAAGACCCTCGAAAAACAGTACTACTATGAGTACTATCATCACTGCCCCAGCTGTAAAACAAATTATATGCTGGAGGCAGCTAAGCGAGACATAAAAAACCTGAAACTCTAAGTTTCAGGTTTTTGGATTATTCTTCGATATAGCTTGGCCATCTAACATAGTGACAGGTATATCCGTTTGGAGATTTTTGGAGATAATCTTGGTGATAATCCTCAGCGGGATAAAATGCTTCGAAGGGTTCGAGTGTGGTTACAACCTCTTTGTCCCATCTGCCAGAATCATTAACAATTTTGATAAATTTCTCAGCCTGTTCAAGCTCAAATTTGTTCTGGAAAAAAATTGCAGAGCGATAAGACGTTCCTCTATCATTCCCCTGCTGATTCAGAGTTGTTGGGTCATGAATACGAAAGAAATAATCAAGAACGGTAGAATAATCTATTTCATCAGCTTCGTAGGTGATTTCGAGCGCTTCAGCGTGTCATGGATGATTTCTATACGTAGGATTCTCATTTTCTCATCCTATATATCATACCTCAGTATTGATAATTCATGGAAATGCCCGAAAGAGCTCTTCCATTCCCCAGAAACATCCTCAGGCAAGATAGGCTTTTTGTAAATTCATAATATGTGTATTAAATAATAGTTCCGCTGTGTTCTTGTTTTTCAAAATACTTTTGATGCCGCTCTTCGGCCTTGTAGTATTTCCCTCTTGGTTCAAGTCTGACATTCATTTCTCGCTCATGCTGGGAGGCTTCAAAGTCGAGTAATTCTTGCAATTTCAGCTTTTCTTCTACATCATTGTAGAGAATCACTGTCTCATACTGGGTTTTATAGGTAGGAAAGGTTGGATCACGCTTCTCAAAGAGGTATTCCACTAATTCACTAGCACTTACCTGCTCATCATCATAACGAATCTTAACTACTTCGCTGTGGTCTCAAATATTTTCATAATCTGCATCTTCGTACTCTCAGCCTGCGTATCACACCTCTGTTTCCAGAACTTCTCAAAATACATCAAAATTATCAAAGTGTTGCTGGACTCACCAAAAGCATCCTCCTCAGAGTATGAGTTCTCTCTCTGCCATAAATATAGTATAGAAAAATATTAATCCATCGTAGACATATCAATTACAAATCGGTATCTCACGTCAGAATCTATGACTCTCTCATATGCGTTATCAATCTTGTCTGTATCTGCTGAGATAACTTCTATCTCAGGAGCAATATCGTGCTTTGCGCAGAAGTCGAGCATTTCTTGTGTTTCTTTGATTCCTCCTATGAGTGACCCCGCATATGAGCGTCTTCTTCCAATAAGAGAAAATACTCATAACTCCATTTTATCAGAAGGAACTCAGAGATTCACGAGGGTTCCATTCACGCGCAGTAAACTCAAATACTGGTCGATATCAAGTTTCGCTCCGACCGTATTTATAATCAGGTCAAAGGTCTCGTTGAATTCATCAAATACTCCATCATTTTTTGTATTCACGTGATGCGTAGCACCAAATTTCATAGAGTCCTCTTTTTTATCATCTGAGTGAGAGAGAACCGTTACTTCTGCTCCCATAGCGCTTGCAATCTTTACGGCCATATGTCCGAGTCCTCCCATTCCAAGAACCGCTACTTTTTTCCCTGGTCCTGCATTCCAGTGATGCAGTGGAGAGTAAGTTGTAATCCCAGCACATAGAAGTGGCGCCGCAGCGTCTAGTGGAATACTCTCAGGTATACTGAGTACGAAATCCTCTTGTACTACAATATATTTTGAATATCCACCTTGTGTTTTTTCTCCATATTTGTCTGTTGCACCATAGGTCCCGGTCATTCATTTTTTACAGAATTGTTCTTCATCATTCTTACAGTTCACGCACTCTTGGCATGAGTCAACCATACATCCAACTCAGACTCTATCGTCTTTTTTGAATTTCGTTACTTCGGTTCCAGTTTCTACAACTATTCCAGCGATTTCATGTCCTGGAACCAGTGGAAAATCTACTTCTCCCCACTCTGATTTTACCGTGTGGATATCTGAGTGACAGATACCGCAGTATTTAATCTCAATTAATACATCCTTTTTATCTAACTCACGTCTCTCAATTTGAAGCTCTTCAAAATTTCCTCATTTTTTTGTGACTCCTCGCGCTGATACTTGCATACTTTTATAGTTAACATATAAAAATCTCTCAGAATGAACTGAGTAGATTATGTTTTTTAGTATAGATTTTGAATGTATGAAAAGTTTATGATTCTTCTCATAGAAATAATAAAACAAAGCTTGATATTATTTCCCCTGACTATTCACTGTAAAATTTACAGGAATATTACATTTATATGCTAGTATGCTCGTATTATATTTCTAATACAAATCTATGAATAAAATACAGATATGAATCGCCTTTGTAGCTCTCTCTGTGCTTGGAGCATGAAATACAAATGCATTTAATTGAAATTACGAGGCATGAATAGAAGCAGCTGATTTTCTTGCAAATGAAAATGTCATAGTGGATAAATGAAATAACACCAGTGAATACAATATCGAAACGCAAATCACGCGAAGAGAAATGCTCAAAGTGATGATGAATATCTCCTGAGATGAAGTAGAAGATACTTGCAGCGGAATATTTGTAGATCTTGAAGCATCAGATTATGGATGTAAATATGCGGAAGCTGCTGTAGAGCATTGATTTATAGCACAAAACACTTTCTTTAGACCAAATGATGCGGTTTCAAAATCTGAAGCGCTCAAAATGATTATGCAAGCTCGATGAATCCCAAAAAGCAATGACGAGCTCTGGCAAGTTGGGTATATGCTAAAGGCGTTGCAAGAAGGTCTTATCGATACACCTTTTAACCTAGATAATTCTGCCGCAGCGAGAGGAGGCGTGTTTGATATTGCTGCGAGAAGTTATGATGATTTTGACCCCATAAATCAGTTTGAAAGCTACTCTGCAGATGTCGCAAGAATGGTCCAAGGTGAATGAATGTGTAATGTGCTTATCAAAAATGGAAAAACACTCTATTATGGAGTAGACGATAATAAAAACTTTATTCCCTATCAAAATGAAAATATAGACGCAAATATCGCCATTACAGATAACACCATTGACTGAGTTTGGAATAGAACTACCTACCCAAACGGAACAATTGAGTTTGATGGAAATAGAGTAAAAATAGATGCATGAGAAGGACAAGTGGAACCAGCAGATTTCGTAGATTTCACCTTTGTCGAGAGATGTTATCCTGATACGAGCACAGATGATAATCAGTATTCATATATTGCCAGAGATGTCAGCGCATTTGCTCAGCCAACTGGTGAGATAAATGAAGCAACTGAGTTAGAGCTTCTAGATATTTATCTCCGCTTTGATTCTCTTGAGAAAGAATTCTTAATAGACTCAGATTATGCTTTCACCAAAATGGATCAAGATATATACGATGGATTTGATATTCCCGCTGATGCGATAATAGCATTTAATACCTACTATGCAGGAGGATGAAACTATTATTATGCTGTCGTAGATGGAAATACGCTCAAGGTGTATAAAAAATTTCTTGAAGAATCAACTCCAGAAAATGAGTGAGAAGAAGTAGAGGAATTCACGCTTTTTAAAGAGTTTGATTTATAGTTTGAGCATTACATTTTGAGTTTCTTCAAAAAGTCATGTGCTCGCTCTACCGAGATTTCACAGGGTCTAAATCTATATTCTCCTCTGAGGAGATAGAAATTCCCACTCACAACTTCCCCAGTCCTCAAGTTTCTCGCAAAGAACTTGAGGACTTTATTATTTTGCTGTTTTTCTACCGTGAGATTGTAGCTCTCCCCTCTGGATTCCACCATAAAATTTCCAGCCTCAAACTGGGAGATTATTTGTATGGATTCTTGGATTTGATTTATATTCATTTATTATATATCGTCAGGATGAACAAGGGAAATCTCAGGTTCTATGAAAATTCTATCTTTTGGTGCTCCATACAATCAGAGAACATCCGCCCAAGAAGCAACACATCTATGATAATATTCTCATCAAAGAATATGCATTGTAGATTCTGTCATTTGATATCAGAGGTATAAAATCTGCTTAGCAGCATCTATTCTAAAACGCTCAAATCTATCAACGGTTATTTGTCTATTTTGTCTTTGTAATCTTCTATCAGCATTTCAATACAAGTAGTCAGATATTTCAAATTTTACACCAAATGATTCTTCTGTATCTATCCAGTGCTGCGCAATTTCTTTATCCCACTCTTCTCAAAGAAAAGCATGCAGAAGTTTGTTCGTGTCACCATCACGCATAGATGAAAATATAATACGATCATTTCCAAATAATTCATTTGCTCTATGTATGATTCTCTCCCTTCTCTCAGGATTCTTTACTATGTCATTTCTGGCTATATTTGCAGCATGAAATCAAAATATATTTCTTCCTCAAAATCTTTTTTGTAACTCTTGAAGTATATCCTCAAACTCATGTGTTTTGATTCTCTTTACTATTCCGTCTTGATTTGATATCTGTTTTTGTATATCTTCTGGTAGTACTAATTCGCTACTATCAGCCTTTCATGATAAATAATCAGATGGTGCTTTTCTCGTATCTCTCCATGTTTCATATGAAGGAATTCTTTGAGCCATTGCTTCCCAGTCATCTCATAAAATTTCTTTAATAGCAGCAAGTATTTCTCTCGGAATCCAAGCTAATTGACGTAGAATAATCTCCTCTGGTCTACCATCAGAAATAGAAAGAGATCGAGCACTTTGGACTCATAGGCAATTACTTAATGCTTTTGCGAAATAGTTTTGTTCCATAAGTTCAATATCTTCTAAACTATACTCTGACTCATCAACAAAGTTTAAAATATGACCTGTTATTTCAGAAGTTTCCTCTAAATATCTTAAAACTCTTGTTTCAAAGTCTTCTTGTGGATTTCTATCAAATCAAACATGAACTAAATTGGTAACTTGAGAAAGTTTTTGCATAAAGATATATCAAAAATATTTGACATATAATATATTTATTTTTAAATAAATCAAGAATTCAATCTTGAGTATTAGCTTAGAGTAATAAATGGTTGAAATAATACTAAGAAATTGAACAAAATTAATAAAAATATAATATTTTAAAAGCACTTCATAGTGAAGTGCTGAAAAATTAAGAAAGCACAAAATCAAAAACTCAGGCAATGGCTTTTTTGAGAGTCGCGATGACTGCCTTACGATGATTATTTACATCGAGAGTATAATTAGTTCCTTCAATAGTGACTTCTTTTCTCTGCTTTTTAGGTATTGGAGATGTGTCACCGTCAGAGAAATTGTGCTCGATAGGCGTGCGAAACTCAAGCTCATTTCCATCAATATCTACGAGTACTCTATAATACTTAACTCCATCTTGTATAATCGGATTCTCGGTAATTGTTATCCCATCTATAATTCATAGGATATTTATGTATTTTCGAGTAGAGCAATCAGATAAAATCATATCTCGCATTTCTTCGATAATATCTGTCTCAGAGCTGAGAATAAACTCTTTAATAATCCAATCCTCGACGTGCTGCTTATCCTGAATTTGCCGAATAATCTCGTCTCGGATACTTTTAGGAATTCTCAGTCACTGATTTTTTCTGAATTTTATATGCTGCTTCATGCTGGAGTAGAGTCCATCTGGATTTCTTTTGCCCTTTCGGACAATCTGCTTCCCTCGCATATCCTGCATTTCTATACGCTGATTTGAGAGGGTGGCCGTAATCTGGAGATTTATATATCTACAGAGCTCCTGAATTTGTTCAGCAGTATAAAACTCTTCCCTTCCCTCAAGCAGACACACAAGCTGCCGGTGAGAAATATAATCAGCGATACGACGAATGGGCGAAGTAAAGTGAGAGTATTTTGCTATTCATAGTCAGCGATGAAATCAAGGCTCTGGGGCATACTCAGCTCTATCAAGTCTCTTTGGAAGGTCACGAATATGCTCATACTCTGGCATATGCATCCTGTAAACTCAGTGAACAGCATTCTCATCCATCATCTCTGCTATCTGCGTATTTGCTACGAGCATAAACTCTTGGATTACAAAGCTCGAGATATGAGAGTTGGTGTGTCCGTGAATTTTTTCTCACATCGTGATGCGTCTATCCGCATCATCAAAACTATCTATACGAAATTCACTTTCTCGACGCTTTCTCAGTCATCTTGCGAGCTCATGCATCTGGGAAAAATATTCATATTCCCCGCTTGCTGTATCAGTAATTCCACGCGTGAAACTCTGTGGAGAGTGTCTCTGGCGATTAAAAAATACAGATTGATACAGATCTCTCGAAGTAATTTCAAAATCCTCGTTTACATGAAGTTCGAGCGTAAGAGTGAGTCTGTGTTTTTTGTGATTGAGTGAACTGATATCTGTAGAAATACGATTTGGAAACATATGCAAAATATGTTTTTCTCAAAAATAGACACTTGTAGCTCTATCAATCGCCTCCTGCTCCATTGGAGAGTTTGGTTCGACGATTTCAGTTGGACTGGCAATGGAAACCAAGAGTTTCCATCACTTTTTCCCATCTAATTTCTCTACATGTATCCCATCATCGAGGTCAGGAGATGAGAGCGAATCTATCGTAACTCCAGTAGTGTGAAAGCGACCAAGATACTTTGAGATATCAAAATGTGCTGCAATTCTTTTTGCCTGACGGAGAGACTCTCAGGTATGTTTTTTGTGAATTTCTGCAGAAATATCAGGAAGCTGAAAATCAGATTTTGGAGTGTCGAGCATAGATTATATTATGTATACTTTCAATAATATAAATATTAATATAGAAATGTAAATACTAAAAAAATACTTCTATGAGAAGTATTTTTTATGGAGAGAAAGACTTCTTTCTGAAGACTATTTTTTCGTGTACACGAGAAGTGTTTGTCCTGCTTCATCATGAAGTGTCAGAGTATTTCTATTTGTTGTATACTGTGTTACTTTTTCAAGACTTGTAATGACTTTTTGTTCGTAGCTATTTGCAAGCTCTGATTCACACATCATTTTCGTGCTTGCAATTGGACCAAATGAAATTCATTTTCCTTCGGTTTGATATGATCCCATCATAGAATTACACATTGCTTTACCAGATATTGATCCAGATTCTGAAAGTGTAAGCGTAGATTGCTCAAACATGACATCACTTACCATCGCGTCATCCATCAAGAGTTGTGAGAGTTCCCATGAAGTCCCTGAAAGTGTAACAGGAATTGGTTTTACAAGGCTAAGAGATGTCTCACTTCCTATGAGTTCTATACTTTCTGAGTCCATTTCGTATGACTCAATTTGAGAAAATATTTGAATCATCTCATTTTCAAGTTCCATAATTCCTTCACAGTACATCTCCGTCATAGCTCCAGCAGTAAAGGTCACCTTATTACTTTCTTCGTCTGCTTGATATACTCCATTTATACTATTACATCCAGCATCAAGCATATAGTTTGAACCAGCAAAAGAAATCATAACATCACTATCTTGAACCATCCAAGTTCCTGAAAATGGACTAAATACTTCCTGAGATGAAGTATCTCAAGACTGAGTTTCTCAGCTACCACTTACAGTGCCACTTCCACTTTGTATTTCACTCTCTCACATAAATGTGCATGAAGTAAAAAGAAACATAATACCAATAAACACGAGCATACTTTTCATAGAATTTATCATTACATAATAATATACAGACATTGGTCATAGTTTATAACGCACATAATAATAAATCGTGACAAAATCACAAAAAAACTCAGGAATAATTCCTGAGTTTTGTCTTTATTTCTACAATGGTGGGCCGTCCGGGGCTCGAACCCGGGACCTAAGGATTAAGAGTCCTGTGCTCTACCAACTGAGCTAACGACCCACATATTTTTAAAAGCAGGAAGAGTATAAGTCCCTTGCTCAAAAAATCAAAATTTTTTACTCAGTTGCTGAGTATTTGTAAATGTATAGTAAAAATATGAGAATATATTAGCTATATTTTCTAGGTAATAAAATTATTTCTCCTATACTTGGAGCCAATATTTTTTACAGATGTTCATGAAAGATTTTTTCAAAAAAACATTTAAATCACATTTTTTTGTGATTTATTTGCTTACATTTACCAATGGACTGAGTTTTGCAATGCTCATTCCCGTTCTCCCTTTTATCGTGAGAGAATACAATCAGCCAGAAATATTTTTATGACTCTTGCTTGCAACCTACAGTTTATTTCAGTTTATTGCAACCCCTGTAATTTGAGCTTTTTCTGATAGATATGGAAGAAGGAGTCTCCTACTGGTCACGCAAGCTGGGACATTTCTTGCTTGGTGTGTTTTATGAATTGCCTACCTCATGCCAGAAACAAATATTTTCGGTCTCACGGTTCTTCCTATTATTGTGGTATTTTTGGCTCGAGCACTTGATGGTATCACATGATGAAATGCATCAGTCGCCCAAGCTGTGATAGCTGATAAAACTACGCCACAGAATCGCTCGCAAACATTTGGACAAAATAGTGCCGTGATGTGATTTGCTATCATAGTCTGACCTGCGCTGTGATCTCTCTCAATGTGAATTTCAATGTATTCATTTCTTGGTACCGCAATCCTCTGAGCAATAATTTCAGCTATTACGCTCGGAATTATTTATTATTTTCTACAAGAATCACATCCACCAAGAGAGCGAGATGATGAAATAGAAATCAATGCTAAAAACTTCAATATTATCTCTCAAGTCAAAAAATGGAACTGAGTCGGAGTGATTAATTATGCAAGTATCATGCGTCTATTTATATTTGTAACTTTTATTTCTGGTACCAGTGTCTCAACGCTCTACCTCTTAGATACCTTTGGATTTAATGAAACAACCGTTTGATACTATCTCGCTTTTGCTGGGACATTTATCATTTTTCATCAGTCTGTCACAATAAAGACAATAATCTCAAAACTCTGAGATAGGAAATGACTCCTACTCTGATTGTGACTTATGGGAGCATGATATCTCTGACAAGCACTCTCCTGAGAAAATCTCATCTTCTATACTATCGCCTACTTTTTTACCGTAGCGTGAATATCTACCTGTTTTAGTACTGATAGCTGACTCTTTTCAAAAAGTGTTAATGATGATCAGCAATGAGAGGTATTGTGATACGCTTCAAGTATTAAAAGTTTTGTTTCTATATGGGTTCCTCCAGTTGCTACATTTATCTACGGGATAGTAAATTTTTCAATATTCTATCTTATTGGGATAGTTCCTCTCGCATGACTTGCATATAGTTATTTCGTATACGGAAAACCCAGATATGATAAAAAATAAACTTATAATTCCATAGATATATTTTTTAGATATACTACAAAATGTAGCTTACTTTTTAAAGTATAAAATATGAAACATTTATTTTCCAGCTTGAGTCTTGTGTCTTTAAAAGATACATTTCATAGAATTATGAGACGATTTCCGCTTCCAGTTATTTTATCATTGATAATCACTGGAATAATAGTTTTTCTCATAGCTTCAAATACTCAAAATGACTATATCGCAACTATATTAGTTAAAATTGTCATAAGTTTATCTGTTGTATTTTTTCTCTCAGTAGGTATTTCACTTTTCTGCGAAAGTGATAAAAAAATTGATAATTTCAAAAAAATGCTCTTTCAGTGAGCCGTATTAATTTTTTGAGTTCTCTTTTATCTGAACATGAACACAGATATAGATAATTTTGAAACTATTATCTATGTTATTCTCACACTTGTTTGAACCGCGAGTCTTATATTGTTTTCACCGTTTATTTCTCATTTCTGACTAGATAAGAAATATAAAAACTATTTTGAATATTTTTATAAAATTTCTGTAGTATTTTTATTTACTTGAATTGTTGCTATCGTCCTCACACTCCTATGAAACGGAGCAATTCTCGCAGTAGAAACACTCTTTGATATAAATTATTCCAGTTCGTGAGATATTTATGGATATTGGACTACTCTTGCTCTTGCGCTTTTTACTCCACTATTTTTTCTCTCAGAGATTCCTGAACAAGATTTTTTCAAGCAAAAAAATCATGAGGAAAGTCTCTTTTTTAGTTTTTTGATTCGCTTTATTGCTATACCATTTATCTATATTTATTTTTGTATTCTCTATACCTATAGTGTGAGATTACTCTTAAGTTTTGGAGATTGGCCAAAATGAGAAATAAGCTGGCTTGTCATAGCATTTTCTATTTTTTGATATCTTTGTTATATATTTTCCTATAATTTTGAAGTCCATAAATCAGGGCATAACGCTATTGTATTTTTTAGAAAATACTTTCCCTATGCGGTTATTCCACAAATAGCGATATTATTTTATGCAATCTGACTGAGAATTCACCAGTATGATCTGACTATAAATAGATATTTTGTAGTAGTATTTTGATTATGGCTTTTAGGGATTTCACTCTACTTTATTATTTCAAAACCTAAGTCTCTTATATATATCCCTGCAAGTCTCACAGCAATCATAGTTCTCATTTCAATTGGACCTTGGTCAGTCTATAATCTCCCTCTAGAGAGACAGCTATCAAGACTAGAAAATAATCTCATGCAGGCAAATATTCTCCAAAACTGAGAGATAACTCCGCTAGAAAACTACAGCGATATTGACGATGAGCTCTCAAGACAAATTTATGATGGTATAGAGTATATTTGCAGATTTCAAACTTGCAGTTCTCTCAGAGATATTTTTCCTACCATTATGGAAGAAATAGAAACAAAAGATTTTAATGACTATCAAAATGCTACCTGAGATTATCAGTATTATTCTCACATTACGCTTAAGAATCCTGAGCAAATAAAAAAAGAATATTCGGGAGTAAGTGACTGGAAATATATTCAAAAAATATCAGACACTATCAAAGTTAGGTCTTATAATCCAAACAACAACAATGATCTTGAGTTCATAGAAGTTAATAGATCAACTCCGTATGATTTATTTCCACTCAATATCAGCTGATATGAAGAAATGTATGATATAGACCCATCATCTTCTACATCACTCAAAATTGATATGAGAGAAGAAAAATTGATATTCTCTTGAGAAAATAATCAGGAGATTGATTCGGTCAATATCTCAGAGTTATTCACAAGATTACGAGCATGATGAACATCAGACTGAGAACTTTTATTTGAATTTTCTTCTGATATAAGAAATTATAAAATATTAGTGAATTATGGACGGATTCCGTTGGAAAAAGTCCCAAGTGATTATGATGGTGAATATACAGATTTTTGATATTTTAGCTGATATGTATTAGTGGGAAATAAATAAAAGTATTTGTACATACTAAAAAATTAGTATTCAAATCTAAAAGCCTTATAAATAAAACAACTCTTTTATTTATAAGGTTTTTTATATGCGTAAACTTCATACATTGTGATTCACGCTCGTTGAGCTCATCGTTGTGATTACGATTCTTGCGATTCTTGGAACCATTGGATTTATCTCAATGCAAGGATATTCTCAGTCAGCTAGAGAAGCAACGAGAATCAGTGATCTCACGACAATAGAAAAAGCACTTGTCTTTTTTCATACTACAGAAAATTACTTTCCAGAACCGACAGACTTTATTAATATAACTTACTCTGGTTCTCTCGCATGGAAACAAGGTGTTTTTGGAGAAGACACGAGACTCGTTGTAGGACGAATTGATGAATCACCTCGTGATCCACTCACAGATAATCTGTATGCCTATTCAGTTACGAATAATCGTCAGGAATTTGAGCTCTGAGCTATAAGTGAAACGCCACTTGCTTCTACGAACAATTTTCTTCAGCAAACCTATGCAGCAAATAATTATTTTACAAATGTCATTTGAAACTATAACAAACAAATAGTTACCGTAAAAGAACCTACAAGACTCTATATTCTCTGAGTTCCTACTCTTATTACAAGTGAAATCACGGATGTGACGGTGCAAGATATTCTTGCAAGAGGAACCTTTTCAGTGAAGAACTCAAAGAGCCTCCCAGCAAGTTATACAAATAATCTCCCTGAATGACAAACACTCACTGGAGCCACCAGCTTCACTCCATGAACCGTAACCCTTACAGCTCCACTCATCTATGATGGAAGTGCCGAAAGTCTAAATGACGATACTGAAAAACAAGTTTTTGCAGATAACCTTGTAAGCTATTACCAAGGTTCTAATTTAGATAACAATGATAGAAAAGACCTCAAGAATGTAACAACGTGAGATGAGCTTACGTATGTAAATACGCTTATACAAAATGATACAGGTGGTATACCAGGAAAAGATATTAAAATTAATGTATCAACATCAAATACTCCGGCTATAGCAAGCGTTGTTTCAAGTTGTAATATTGATTATTCGGATGCGAGCAATAATTACTGATGAATACATAATGCTCAAAATTACCCTCCATATATGGGTATAGCAATGAGATACAGCGATGGATCTGTAAAGATTTATTGAAATGCAAGTGAATGATTTTCACAGGTAGAATCAGAGCTTCAATGATGAGTAGAAAAAATATATTGTAATAGTGGAGCCTTTGCTGCACTCAAAAATAATGGAAGTGTTATAACTTGGTGAAATATTTATTGATGAGCAGATACTAGCTGAGTCCAATCAGATATAAACTCTTGAGTAGTCAGTATTGCATCAACTAATGGAAACTTTGCTGCACTTAAAAATGATGGGAGTGTCATAGTGTGGGGAAGTGAATACGGAGCATGAAACACTACGAATGTTATATGAGACTTAAGTTCATGAGTAACAAATATATATGCAGGCTACAATGTTTTTTCAGCAATAAAAAGTGACTGAAGTCTTGTAACATGGTGAATTGATAACGAAGGGTGAGATAGTAGCTCCGTCTCATCACAAATATCGTCATGAGTAAACAAAGTATCTTATACATTATCAGCAGTAGCAGCATTGAAAAATGATGGAAGTGTTGTTACTTGGGGAAATAATGGGTGAAACTCAAGTAGTGTATCATCGTCTCTCACAAGTGATGTTAGTCGTATATATTCAAATGATAATGCATTTGCCGCACTCAAAAATGATGGAAGTGTTATTACTTGGGGACATAGTGCTTCAGGATGAAATGGTGTCGATAGTTTGGACTTAGACCAAAATGTTATTGATATTACAACTACGAGTAACGCTTTTGCTGCACTCAAAAATAATGGAAGTGTCGTTGCTTGGGGAAATGGCTCTCAATGAGGAATTCCCCCAATATCTGTGACTCCTTCTCTCCAATGATGAGTCACAAAAATATATTCAAATTCTCTCGCTTTTGCAGCACTTAAAAATGATGGAAGTGTTATAACATGGGGAGGTCCAAGTGGTTGAGATAGCTCAAGCGTATCATGAGAGATAAGTTCTTGAGTATCTTCTATTTATTCTACAGCTTGAGCTTTTGCTGCACTCAAAAATGATGGAAGTGTCGTTGCTTGGGGATTTTCATCACAATGATGAGATACGAGTGCTGTTGAAACGGAATTAAGTTCATGAGTCATCAAAATATACTCTACAGATCAAGCTTTTTATGCAGTAAAAAGTGATGGAACTGTTATTTCTTGGTGAACTATAGAGTATGTTGGATGAGCAGCATAAAAACTATAAAAAAGCTCTCAGAAATTCTGAGAGCTTTTTTATTTTGGATGGACAATTATACGAGTCTAACGTCGATAGCTTGTTGTTTTCCGTTTTTTCCTTCACCGATTTCGAACTCAAGTTCGTCACCAACGTTAAGAGAATTAAATTCTACGTCAATAAGATTATTAGCGTGGAAAAAAGTATCCCCTTCTGTTCCTTCTGAAGAAATAAAACCGAAACCTTCCTTAAGAACTTTAATAGTACCTGTCATAATGATAGTATATTAAAAAATAAATGTAACTAACTAAAAAATTTTGATATCCCTTAAATTAATTGTGCAAATGATACTCTTATATTTGAGAAAGCAAAAGATAATGCTATTTCTTGCAATATAATCAGAATTATTACAATAAAGCTCAATTAGTTTTCAAAGCAAAATTTCTCAATGGCAATTAACAATCCCTACGTTGAACTGGTTCATAATGACCCTGATATACTCAGTATTCCTGAAGATATTTATACACATAAATGAATATGGTCAGAATATTTCTGAAATAATAATGAAAGAATTCTTGAAATAGGAACTGGGATGTGAAACTTTTTTTGAAAGCAAGCAAGCGAGCATGCTGATAAAAACTTCCTGTGAATGGAAATCAAATTCAAACGACTCTACCAGTCAGCACAAAAAGCAAGGAAATGAGGAAATAATAATTTTGTGATGCTCAAAGATTTTGGGCAAAATATTGATAAAATTTTTGCTCCAGAAGAAATTTCTGAAACATATATATTTTTTCCTGATCCTTGGGCAAATAAAGACCGACAAAAAAAACACAGAATTATGCAAGCTCCTTTTTTAGAAAAGCTCTATGATATTACAAAGCAATGAGGGAAATTTTTCTTTAAAACCGACCATAGAGAATACTTTGATTCAACCAGAGAAATCATAGAGACACAATGACTCTGGCAAATAAAGAATTGGACACATAATTATGAAAACTCTGAAGTCTTTGATATGAAAAATATTACAGAATTTGAATCATTTTATAGAGGAGAGAAAACAGATATAAACTATATTGAGCTGGTAAAGCCTGAGAATTAAAACTTCATACAGAAATATTACATCTCAGAAATACTCTAAAAATATTTACTAACCTAATTAAATTATGCAATTTAGCCTTCAAGATTTCGATTACACCAATATAGAGTCATACTATGACATACTCTTTGCCTTTGGGGTTAGCTTTATTCCCAAATTTATCTGAGCTCTTCTCGTACTTTTTATCGGGTTCAAGATTGCAAATATTATTTGAAATGCTTTAGAAAGATATTTTGATAAGGCTGACTTTGATGCAACGGTAAAAAGATTTGTTGTAAATATTCTCAAAGTAGCACTCAAAATATTAGTTATAGTTGCTACAGTTGGTATACTGTGAGTACAAACAACAAGTTTTGTAGCGCTCTTCGCTGCTGCTGGTTTCGCGCTTGGTGGAGCACTCTCAGGGACTCTGGGGCATTTTGCCAGTGGGATTGTGATTCTTGCTTTTAGGCCATTTAAAATCTGAGATATCGTAGAAATAAATGGAGATACTGGAACCGTCATTGATATCACGATATTTAGTACCAAAATTCAAACCGTAGATACGAAAATCGTTATAATTCCAAACAGTGATGCGATTGGTGGAAGTATCATCAATTACTCGATGAAGAGTGAAAGACAAATTGACCTAGAAATCTGAATATCATACAGTGATGATATTGATTTTGCCAGAGAAGTACTGACGAAAATAGCCCAGGAAAATGAAAAAACTATTGTGGATGATGACGAGCATCCAATACGAGTTATAGTAAAATCTCTCTGAGACAATGCTGTTATTTTATGACTCAGAACTTGGACAACCATGGATAATTACTGGGGACTCAGATTTGAGTTGATTGAAACCATTAAAAAAGAGTTTGATAAAACTGATGGAAAACTTAACTTCCCTTTTCCACAAAGAGATGTGCATCACTACTATGAGACAAATGTTCCTGTAGAAAAGAAAGAAGAAATGAAAAAGAGTGTAGATATCGACTAATTTCAAAACATGAACATATTATTATGAATTTTCATATTACTCACGCTTGTCGTGAGTATTTTCATTGCTTGAATTTATCTTCCAACTTCTGGAAATATTGGTATGTACAGTAGCATACTAACAAGTTTTTTTTCGGTATATGGGATTCTTCTCACCGCGATATTTCTCATAATTTCGATAGTAATAGTATATTTTAATACTTGAATACTCCCTCTTAGTATATGAATCCTATCTCTCCTGAACTTCATTTGATGGATATATCCTGTTGCACACATCTATTGTCTTGCTCGTGGTACAGGAACAAAACTCTCTATAACAGATAATCTCACACTATCTATTAATAGATGAGAGCCGAATCTTGAGAGGTCTATACAATATCTCAGCATAGACGGTCAAGACTTGTATCTAGATTATTATCCTGCGGATAATTTACAAGATAATGAAACAGTAAAACCTCTTATTCTCATACACGGAGGATGATTTGTAGAAGGAAATAGGAGTCAAGAGCCTGAATGGAGAGAGTATTTTAGAGTGCTGTGATACTCTGTCTTTGATGTGCAGTATCGATTAGCGACAAAAGAATACCAAACTTGGGACAAGGCCGCTACAGATATTAATTCTGCAATTGTATGGCTTACCGAGAATCAAAATACATATAAGCTTGATATGTCAGAGCTTGTACTAGCAGGTTCTTCTGCAGGAGGATCTCTTGCTCTCCAAGCAGCCTATGGATGAGTCGAAACCTTTCCTTCGAGTATTTCTTGAGTGTACACCAAAGCCAAAAAAGTCATCGCGTATTTCCCTGCAACTTCTATGGAACCACTTTGGAATAGAGATACAAGATTTCTCTCCATTACATCAAGATGAGTAGGAATGAAATATACATGAGGAGGACCTGAAGAGTTTCCAAAGAGATATGAGAGAATTAATACTGCCCTACTCGCAAATAAAAACTCTTCTCCTACGCTCGTGATTCATGGAAAATCTGATCACTTGATTCCCTATGATACACTTCTACCACTTGAGAATGCACTAAACACATACAATATAAAAAATACTTTTGTTTTTATCCCATATGCAGAACATGGATTTACCTATTTTAGTGGAAGTTTTTGATTTCAAATTGCAAAAAAAGTCACCTGAGATTTTCTCAGTGAATAATCATGTCTCTTAGATCTCTAAACCGAGAATTTTAATAATTTTTTCCAGCTTTGATTGCACGGCGAGAAGTTTTTCATTTATGCTATCTATACAATCATATTCTCATGCTAAAAAAGCTTGGCGTTTGTCCTCTTCTATTTTTTGGAACTGATGTTGGAGCATTTCATAGGCTACTTCGGGAGAGAGAGTATCATAGTCTGGTTCACTTTCATCTTCGTCTTCATCCTCATCGTCAGATTTCATTTTTTCATTTCCATCTGCGAGTATTCCGGCATCCTCTGCACCATGAGCAAAATGCACTTCATCTCCTATAAAGTGCGTGTCGTCCTCTAGGAGTTTTCATAAAATTCATTCTTCCAGTCATGCATCTGCCCTGCTAAAGAGTCCTGCAATTCTCATAACGAGAGATTCTCCATCAAGAATTTTTTGTTTATTTTCTTCCGCTGTATATACAATTTGTGTGGTAGATTCTTCTATTTCACTGAGCGTAAATACTTCTTCATTTGATGGATTTTCATCGATAATTTCCATGAGTTTATATATCAGTATGAAATAATCCTCAAAACTCTCTCCATTTTCAAATTTTTCGAGCATATCCTGCGCTTTTACGTTTCAAAACTTGAGCCTAAGAAGTCTCAGAAGCGCCATTTTAAAAGTTCTACGCATACGTCTTTTGGGACTTTCGTATTTTCTCAGTTTTCCTGGAGATTTATAAAAACTTCTTGATACAAATACAATAACAGATTGTATATCAAGTCATGAGTCACTGAGTTTCTTCAGCTCTGGAGCATATTCTGATTCAAATCACTGCTGTTTTTCTAGATTATTCGGAGAGAGCAAAATATCAAGATGCTGCTGAAATAATATTTTTGTTTCTCGTGGGAGAGAATCAAGTGAATCAATAAAATCTCTCCTTGAATTATAACTCTGCTGAAGAATAGAAAACTCTTCTGGAGAAATATTTCCATCAAGCGCAAAATCCTCAACAAGAGCAAAAAAGGGATCCTTGGAAATATCTGAACTTTTTTGGAGTAATTTCTCACTGGACGCTGAGAGAAGTGATGAAATATTTTTTTCAAGTTCAGATTTTTGCTGCCCTGATAAATGTAGTGCGGAAAGAGAAATATGCACTGCATTTTTAAAAATTCTATCAGAAACAATTTCTTTCCCAGAATTTTTTTTATCCGCGTATTCTAATGCAAAATATCAACGTAGATAAGATTTTACTCCTAGCACATCTCGAGGAAATGCATTCTGAATCACAGATTCATACTCCGTCGAAAATATTTTTTCCGCAGATTGAAATAAGTCCTCAGATTCTTCTTTGAGCTTCTGGAGTCTTAGTTCAAAATTTTCAAAATCTTTTCAGAGCATATTACCAATTTAATATTCTTGAAATAATACTTCTATGAAATCAAAGCTCTGATATGAAATCATCAAAAATTTTTCTATCACTATTCTGAATAGAAACATCCCCTGCTTCATATCATGGTCATGAAAGTTTTTTTCTGTAATCAATAAGTGCTTTTTGTGCAAACTCATCCATATTTTTTCTCATTTCTCTACGAATAGCTGAATATTTTTCTTCTATTGGATACAGTCATACTGCTTCGATCTCTGAATCATCTTTTTGAGTACATCATTCTACTAATAGAGCAAAAATTCTTTGTTTCACTCTTTTACTTTCTCTATGAGAAATAATTTTTCATTTTTTATCTGTAATTATAGTTCATAAGTCCTGTATTTTTCATACTGATAATCACTTTCATAGTTCTTCCTGAATTTCTCTTACAACAGCATCAGAACTTTTTTCTTGCCATGTAATTCTTCCTCCTCTATCTTTTTTTGTATTATTTCATCATCAAAATAAACTCCATCTTCCATGGTTTGATTCTTTTGAAACCAAAATACACTTTCATAATTTTGAATCCATAACAATTGGGAGAGCTTTACTCCTTCTTGGAGTAATATTAGTATGACTTCTAGCGGTATTCATATTATAAGAAAAAATATACTAGAAACACTCTAGCATATTTTTAAAAATATGAGAAATCTTAGCTTTTTATCAGAAAACCTTCAAGATCTAATACTTGAACACCCAGTTCAGTAGCTTTTTTGAGTTTGCTTCCGGCCTTTTCTCCTGCAAGAAGATAATCTGTATTTTTAGAAACTGAACTAGTAAAGTTTCACCCCTGAGATTCGAGTATTTCTATGAGTTGATCACGAGAAAATCACTCAAAACTTCCCGTAATACATATTTTTTTACCACTATATTTTCACTGTGTAATCTTCTTTTCTGGAAATATAAGAGTAAGTTCTGAGAGTACATCACGAATTTCTTGTTCTTGCGTCATAAAGAAATTTCGGAGTCAGTCTGCAACTTCTGGTCCTATATCTGGAAGCTGCTCTATCACATCTTTTGGTGGTAAGAGCTGATAACAGATATCATCTTTACTATGAAATAAAACAGAAAGGGTTTTTGCTGTTTTCTTTCCAACTCACGGAATTCAAAGCGCTTTGAGAAATGTTACAATATCGAGCGTTCGTTTTTTCTCTATTCATGTAAGCAGATTCTCAACAGATTTCTCCTTAAATCAATCAAGCTGCAAAATAGTTTTTTTATGATATTTGAGTCTAAATATATCTCCTATATGCTCAATAAATCAGAGCGTATAAAATAACTGTGCTTGTTTCTCTCAAAATCCATCAATATCAAATCAATGTTTTCACACTGCAAAGGCAATTTTTTCATGCATTTGGGCTGGACATCCATAACTGTTTGGACAATAGTATCTCACTTTATCAGTATCTTTCAGAATCTGCGTATGACAGCTCGGACAATATTTTGGTGGAACAATATCATCTCAAATTCCGGCAACCGCAACAGAAATGATTTTCGGAATAACTTCTCATGCTCGTTTTAAAAAAACACTATCTCCGACCCGAACTCAGAGCTTTGCTACTTCGTCATAATTATGCAGCGTTGCTCTACGAATCATGGCTCCTCAAATACAAACAGGCTCTAGATTGGCTACTGGAGTAATACTCCCGGTTCTTCCTATACTATGTTCTACAGATAGTAAATTTGTCGTTACAATTTCAGCTGGAAATTTGTACGCAATAGCATATCTTGGATGATGCTGAGTAAATCAGGCTTCACTCCAGAGTGACATATCATTGAGCTTAATAACCAGACCATCTATCTCGAAATCAATTTGCTGCTTAATATTTCCTATTTTTTCTATAGATGAAATAACCTCAGAAATATTTTCACAGTAGGTAAAATAACTTGATATATCAAATCAGAGCGAAGCTAAATACTCTATCATATCCTTATATGTTCAACCAAAAAACTCTGAGGTATCACTGACATCATAGGCAAAATACATCAAATCTCTTTGCTTTGTAATACTTGTATCTAATACTCTCAGACTCCCAGAGGCAGCGTTGCGAGGATTTGAAAATATTTTTTGTCAGTGCTGTTTTGCATATTCATTAAGTCTATGAAAACTCGAAAGTGGCATGACTACTTCTCAGCGTACTTCAAACCTTCATTTTTTATCAATCGTTTTTGGGATATTAGATATCTGCATGATATTTTGCGTTACATCTTCTCCGAGAATCCCATTTCATCTCGTAATTGCCTGAACGAGTATTCCCTCTTCATATATGAGCTCTATTCCTAATCCATCAAATTTAAACTCTATCATGTATGAGAGCTCAGAGCTCTCTCCAAGAATTCTCGATAATCTCGTATCAAAATCATGCAAATCTTCTTCATTGTAGGTATTATCAAGACTAATCATAGCTCTACTATGTGCTACTTTTTGAAAACTAGACTGTTCTATATTACTCCCAACGGAGGATGAAATATGAATATCGGTCTTATAGAGTTTTTCTCAGACCTCAAGTTTTTTAAATAATACATCATATTCACTATCAGAAATAATAGGATTTTCGTGTCTGTAATATAATTCACTATGAAATGCTACTAATTCTCATAATTTTTGTACTTGTTCTTTTGTGAAATTCTCAGCAGAAAGCTCAAGAAATTCTTTCGATAATCCAAAGGCTTGTTGTATATCCATAGCTATATAAAAATATTAAATTCCATCTATGCACAAGTTTTTAACACTCATACAAACTTCTTACTTTATGTGTCATTTTTTTGTACAAAGTCTCACTTTTTGCTATGTTTTTATATCATTTTTTTCCAAAAAATAAGCCTCTCATAATAATTTTCTTCACTTTTTCTTCACGCTTGTTCTTCCCTATTTATACACAAAAAAGCATCATTTAAAAACTTTTTTAAAAGAAAAGTATACAAATATTTGAGCATATAAAAATAATGGGATATAATAGATATGTAAGTTACATCTGTAATTTACTGATGTTCCTTACATAACAGAATCTTACTTCTCGAGTATGGGCCTTGTAGAAATCCAACAAGCAACCCGCAACAAAAATTTATATTCCATTAGGAATATACAAAAATAAAAACAAAAACATGAGAACCAGATAGTATTTGCTGCTAAGAATATTTTTTCTACAAAAGTATTTTTGTCAGCAAGTACTATCACAAAAACACTCTCATAACAACACAAAAAAGTTCTTTACTGAACAAAAAAATAAAAATAAAAAAGCATGGTGAATCGCTTTTAAATCATCACCCAAGAGAGGTTTGAATTCTAGAGTCTAGATATGTTCGCAAGAATCATATCGATTCTCACGAAAGACCAGGATTAGTTTTTCAAAACCGATCCTTATTCCCCTGGACAACAAACAAACACATTTACCGTCACAGGAAGTGAATCTGGACATACAATCGACTCAGTCAATTTTACCCAAAATACTGAGTCTTTTTTTTGTCTGGATTTTTTTACATATACTTCTATACTCAACATATTATTTGCTGATATCCACATAGAATAAATAACTTTGAAATAGATGATATTCGTGGATTTAAATTAAAACATTATGCAAAACGAAATACAAAAATTCTGAGAATTACTACAAACTTCTCAGAAAATTCTTCTCATAAACCACATCCGAATGGATGGAGATGCTTGGGGAAGCCTATGAGCTCTTGGTTGAGTATTAGAAAACATGGGGAAGCAAGTTATGGCTCTCAATGATTGTCCAGTCCCTCCAGGCTTAAATAGCTTCTGAAAAATTGATATAATACAGCCAAAGTGAGATGTTGCGGCTTTTAATCCAGACATAATTATTTCCCTTGATGCCAGTGATACGAAGAGACTTTGAAACATATATGAAACATGGAAACATATATTTGATGAAAAAACACTTATTGTTATAGATCATCATGATTCAAATCCATATTTTTGAGATATAAATATTATAGATATTCATGCAACCTCTACCTGCGAACTTCTCACAAAAGTACTCTATGATTTAGAATTAGATACATATATAGAATCGTGAGAAGCAACACTTCTATATCTTGGACTCCAGACAGATACGAATATGTATTTTAACAATGATGTTTCACCAGAAACTCTGAGAGTATGAGCAAATCTCATAGAAAAATGAGCTGATTTTAGAAAAGTTATCTATGAAATGTTTCAAAAGAAATCATTTATGCAGATGAAGCTCTGGAAATATTTGCTTGAAAATCTCCAAGAAGATTGTGACGGAAAAGTACGATATTCATTTATCAGTAAAGAAAATATTCGTGAGCTTGGAATACCGAGAGAAGAAATAGGTGGATATTTAAAATGAGCTATTAACGAGCTTCTGATAAATATACAGTGAACTCAAATTGCTTTTCTGCTCTATCCACTCGACGCAGAGGAAAACAAGGTCTCGATGCGCGCGCAGCCATGAAATAATGTGGCAGCTATCTGTGAACTATTTTGAGGTTGAGGACATATTTTGGCTTCTTGATTTCAAAGCTTTGAAAGTGAAGAGCAGATTATAATCAAATTATTAGAAAAAATAAAAGAGCGCTTATAATACGCTCTCTACTTTAAAAATTGTTTGCTCTATAGAATCTATCTGTCTACTCGGATGTCACTGAGCAAGCGTTACTTTGTCTATAACTATTTCAGTATGTGGAAGCATTTTTGCAAGCGCTGAAGCAGACTGCAAAAAATATTCTGGCCTGTCCTCATAAATAATTATTTTGCCAGGTATATATCATAATTCAATAATATATTCTAAAAGTCTTCTTGGCTTGTCTGCTCATGAAGGCACTACTTCAATAGGGACGACTCAACCATGGATTCAGATTGATGCACACTTCCCTATCTGCCAATCATCATTTCATGCAGTGAGAATAAGCGCCTTGTGATTTTTTCATTGTTTTTCGATGATTCACATCAGTCTTCTCACTGCTCTACTACTACGATAAAATTGCTCTAATACATTTTGATGTCCCATTTCTTCTAAGACTCTATCTCAGGCACTTCCTCTATTATCTTGAAACGTAGGAAGTTGGAGTTGAGGAGTTCTGCTGTAGAGAGTATCATCAAAATCAAGCATATTGAGAGTTGCATTTGCAGCATATGGAAGTTGGTCTAATTGACTTCAGAATGAGACAATACTTCCTATTGTACTCTGAAATCGCTGAATTTCTTCTGGCAAAATAATTCTTGGGAGCGTTGAAACTTCAGAAGATATAATTCTATCATTCAGACCTCAAAGATATTTATCGCGAGTCACCATAATGTATTTGTATATGAGATAACAGTACAAGAAATATAATAATTTTACCGTATAATCAACAGAAATACAACTTTTTATCACCATAGTTCTCTGTGTTTATCTGTAATTTGACCTTGTTTAATATATATGTAATAATATATCCATATTTTATTATATTTAAATTTCAATGAAAAAAAGAACAAAAATTATCACTGCTATGGTATCTACATGTCTCGTAGTAGGTGCTTGATTTGCAGCCTATATAAACATAGATTCTCTCAGTTGAATTGTTTCTCAATGATATTCCAGTTCATATACTTTAGAAGAATTGAATGAAAAAATTCTCAAAGCTCAAAATAAAGCTGTAGCAAAAATAGAGGCTACTCTTAATGAATCAATAACATCAGAAGATTCTCAAAGAATCAACGGAAAAATATCTCTCGACCTACAAGCTCAATCATCTTTTTGAGGTGGAAGTGGAAGCATTTCACTTGATAATATTGATGTTCAATATGGTGCTTCAAATACGGATATTTTAGTAGAGTGAGTCAATTTTTCATGAAATTGACAAGTATTTGGAGAAAAGACTCAGTTAAATCTCTCTCTCACAGAATGACATCTCATCGCAAATAGTTCTGGATCATATATTAAAATCGCTGGACTTGAAGTAGATATGTCTGATTTCTGAGAAATAATTCCAGAAGAAGTTATCATGACACTCAACAAACTGTGAGAAGCTGATAAATATATCAATCTTACAGAAAATGTATTCTATGATATCTTTAAAAAGCAAATTACAAGTCAATCAGACACCGTATCTGACATGCAAAAATTCATGATTGATTTTGCAAAAAATGAAAATATTTTAGTAGCCACAAGACAAGAAGACACAAAGTATTTTCTGGCTCCTTCTCTTTGAATTTGTACACTCAAAAAAAATGAAAACATAAATAATCAGTGATATGCAGCTGAGGAGTTAGATATCGTTGCAGATTGACCAGTAGTAAAAAATACTCTGTGAAACTATGAGGATTTCAAAAATAACTTTGCTACGTGTACGCAGGAAGAATATGAAGAATTTGTAAATCAATTTATGTCATCTGAAATCCATGAAATAGCGAATCTATATATTGAGCTCAATACAACGAAAATGCATTATGTGCTAGATACTACGTTTAAAAGTCTTGAATCTGTAGAATCACCAGTACGTATTATGACATGAATAGAAGGAACCGTATCGATGAGCGAATCTGAGTCATCAAAAGTATATATGCAAATTCAGCACGATTCTGTCACAGGAAGCGGTCTACTGATAGAGCAAAATGGTAAAGATATTCAAGGATATGTAGATATCGACCTCCCAAAATATAACTTTGATTCCAATGTGACGCTCACTGGAAGCACTGATAATTTAGAAATAGTAGGAAATTATTCACTTATTGCTCCAGAAGAAATTGAAGAAAGAGATTTACAAATTCTAGAATCTGTAGAATTTAGTGGAAATATTGATGCAAACATACAAAAAGAAGATTATAGTATGCAAATTACTCATAACTTTTTACAAAAAGAACACGCTATGAGTTGAAAAGCTGTTATTGAGATTGATGGAAAATCTCTATGAGATACAGACTCTTGAGAAATGAAAATTTCATGAGAACTGAAATTATGAGAAAATGCTTCACCAATTTCTTGAGACATAACAGCTGATTGGAATACACAAACAAATGAATCTCTCGCAAAATGAGATATAAGTTATGAACTCAATATTCCAAACATAGCATCTTGAAAATATAATATCAACTATGACTTCAGTTTTTCTGATACACTTACTTCAAACTTTGAAACACCAGCAGATATCATTCCACAAAAGAATCTTGATTCCATGATACAAATCAATAAGAACAAAATAGAAAAGCAACAAGCTGAAAAAATAAAAGATATAATTATACGTCTAAAAGCTGGAGAACAGATAGACATAAACAAGGAGTTATGAATTGGAAATTGACCAATGGCACAATATAGAGTTGATGCAATGAATTCAAAAACTCTCTCAGATATTAGAACAATAGCTACAATGATTGAAGTAGATATAACAAGTACTTGAAGAGCCTTTGATTCATATGTAAACAGCTGAGAACCTATACAAACAAATGATTGAATACTCTATACTGGAAGTATAAATTTTGACACCCTTTGACTTGAGAGTAAAGATTTTGTTTCTTCATACTGAATCCCGTATGAAATTAGAGTGTTTTCTATAAAAAAAGACGAACAAACCTACGCATTTTACCAATTGAATTGATATACTATAAGAAATAATACACTTCAAGAAAATTATAAATGAAGTTATTATCAAATGACTGATGATATGCCAGAATCTCTCTTTAATATAGAGATAAACTCGATAAACCGTGCCGGACTTATAAAAAACTATCTGCTCGAAAAAACGCTTTGGCTTATGAATCGGTGTTGTTGAAATGGATTCAAGAGTTTCTTTAATATCGTCAATCGTGACAATCTTCTCAATTCCTTCTTCAAGGTCTGGCTTTTCGGCAGGTGGTGTCATAAGTTCAAGAGTTTCAGTTTCAATTTTTTCCTTTTTTTCTTCTTTTGGTTCTTCTGGCATATTTTTATTCGGGTTTTGATAATTTCGACCAAATTGTTGAAGGTTTATCTAATTTTGTATAATCGGTAGTCGGTTTGTCTTTTTTAGTAAAAGTAG
>CAYVZQ010000014.1:0-26340 GCA_964456335.1 uncultured Candidatus Peribacteria bacterium
ATAGTCTATTTGTCTTCCGTTGTTGCTGATATGCCGCTTAAAAATATGAGCGTCTATTGAGCGAGTAAATGAGCGATGAACTATGCTCTTGGGAGAATTTCAGAGCAGTATCCAGCACTCAGTATTCTCAACTTGCATCTTGGGGCAGTGCAAACTCCTATGCATATCACTTCAGGTATGGGAGAAATGAAGGGGCGAAAACTGGAAGACGTCATTCCTAAAATTATTTTCGCTATAGAACATAAGCAAGGAAATAGGTGGATATATCCAGACTGGTTTTTGGCAAGCTATGCCATGTGACCTATTTTAAAAATCATATTTTCACTGAAACAATTATGAAAAAAATATTAATTACCGGAGGCTGCTCTGGTCTTGGCTGGGAAATGAGTCAACTTGCGCTCAGGAAATGATATGAGGTAGATATACTTGATATTTCTCTGTGAGACAAAAAACTGAGCGATTTTCCTGCAAAGCTTCAGTATTTAGAGGGTGATATTTCTCAGATTTCTGCAGATTTTGTCGAAACTTTATCCCAGTATGATGTCGTGATTTGTAATGCTGGAATAAGCTTGAGTGGAGATTACATCGAGCACTCAGCTGAACAAAATTTAAAGCTCATGCAGATTAATGCGCTCGGGCATATGGAGCTGATTCGCTTGCTGCTTATACATCAAAAAATAAAAGATTCTGGAAATATTGGCTGTATTGTTTCAGCTTCGCAGATGCTTCCATTTCCTATTGCGCTGTGATACGCTGCGAGTAAATGAGCGCTTGATAGCTTTGCCTGAGCACTCTCAAGCTATCTCACTTGAAGAAAAATATCTGTTTCCAGAGTGTATCCTGGTCCTATGCCAACAGCGCACGTAAAATACTACGGACAAGAGCAAAAGCGTGACCAAAAATCTCGAAGAAAAGTTCAAAAAATCGCAGAGAAATCTCTTATGTGAATATTAAAAAGAAAGAAAAAAATATATCCTGATAGCGCCAGTAAACTCATAAAAATAGTGTCTCCATTTGAGTGAATCCTTGCAAAACTGATGTATCAGACCTATAAGCAAAATTTTCATAGATAAAATGCTGAGAAACATCTCTTAGAATACATTTTTTGCTACGATCAAGTGTTTTTTATGATTAAAATAGTAAATAACAATTTTGTCTATAATCTATATTTGATAGATGTTTATTTTATTATTAACAGTATATGTCAAAAAAGTGATTTACTCTGGTAGAGCTTATTGTGGTTATTACTATTCTTGCGATTCTCTGAACGATTTGATTTATTTCTATGCAGTGATACAGTCTTTCTTCTCGTGATGCAAAACGAATAAATGATATTGGTATTTTGAAGAAATCTCTTGAGCTCACATATCTAGAAGATGGTTCATATCCTACTAACTCAGGCTCGATAGTGAGTTTTTCTTGAGCAACTCTCTGGACTCAGGGTACTTTTGATAATGCAGTACGACTTCAAACTCAAAGAGTTTCAGAAGTTCCAACTGATCCTCTTACCTGAGAAAACTATATATATTCTGTTACTCAGAACCGAGGAGAGTTTCAAATTGCTGCAGCTTTAGAGTCTCAGAGTCCAAACTCGCTTATTTCTCCTACATATGCTGACTTTGTTCAACTCTATATTACAGGGGATTTTAATGGTGTTTTTCTCTCTACAAATATTGCAAATAATCTCTACATTCTCTGAGTTCCGAGTTTAATTGTACGCACTGATTCTAACATAAGTATTTTAGATATTGTGTCTCAAAATAGATTTCTCAAAAATAGAGCTAAATTTATTCCTACGGCAACTGGTTCTTTGCAAAATTCTTTTTCATCTATTGGGCTGAATGTTACAGATCCGAGTGATATTATTGTTTCTATCACAGACTCAAATGATGATTTTACAAAATCAGATTTAGAAAATCTTGCTACTAATATTCATAATATTTTCAGCGAGAGCGAATTCTCAGATAATCAAAATGTCCAATCTATTGTCGCAGCAAATCCTGAAAGTGATGACTTTGTGAGTCAGGTAGCTTCTTCTACACAAATAGTTTTAATGGATTCACCTCTTGAATCAAAAGTAGAGTCTATTGTCATCTCTCCGTCTGATTCGCTCAGCAATCCTGTTACGAATATTGCAACTAATTTCCCAACACAAACAGTAGCATATGATTCTACTCAAGAAAAGGTTCTCTCTGAGTATATTGATATCGTGAACACTTACTCTTGATTTCAATTTCAACAAGATATTCCATTTACTCTGAGTGGTCAGTGAAATCCAACAGTATTCGTAAATGGAGCGAGAGTTACGAGTGGTTTTCTTCAAAATGGTACAAATATAGAAATGGATACTCCACCTATAGGTGAAAGTTATACTGCAATAGTAAGTATCCCAGGATATGATATAAGCTTTACAGCTGTAAGAAGTCCTGCTCCTGCTGTTGGAGCATTAGATTTAGACTTTGGAACAAAGCAGGCTTGTTATTATTGTAATGGAAGAATCACATCAGATTATAAGAATTTTCCAACACTGACGAGTCCGACAGCTTTTACTCTTAGTGCAGGCGGAAATCCTACGGCGCAGCAAGATGGTGGTAAACCTCGAGCTAATTCATGAACCATGTCATATGGAACAAATATTGAAGTAGACCCACCAAGTCCAGGAGAAACTCGAATTGTAGAGATTACTGTGAATGGGCAAACTGGAACATTTACTGTAACTCGACCAGCAAATCCATAAACAAATTAAAAAGAATCCCATTTGGGATTCTTTTTAATTTGTTTATTTATGAAATCATCTGCGCAACTTTTAATCTGAGAAGCTCTATAAGATTTATAATTTTTTCTCGGAGTCGTGTTTGATTTTGTCCTGAGTATCTTTCAGCAAGTGTTTGTTTTACTTCATCTGTTTTTTCAATGATATTTCTATGCATTGAATTTTGCTGTGCTTGTGACTTATCAGATATTTTATCTGCGTATATATCTAAGTTTGTATCAAGAATATTTAAGATATTCGTATCAAACATTGCTTCAAGTGAAGCTATATTTTCTTTTGTAGCACATTCTCATTCATAGGCTACTGGAGTTTTTCCTGCACTACATGCGTTTCCATATGTTTTTCCATCAACTCCACATACTGGATCATATTGCATAGTACAGATTCTTGGTTCTTCGGCAACACAGATTCCTCCTGCATCAGGATACGTTTCAGTGATATTACAGGTAAGTCCTGACTGACAGCTGAGATTTGCGATTCCACCACAGAATTCTCACTCTGCTCCAGCATTTCTTCCAAGTGTGAGAGCTTTTACATCTTCCAGAGCATCCTCGAGAAGTGCTGTTCTTGAACAAAGAGAGACACCGAGCTCACCATCATTTTTTTCGTACGCATATACGAGATAGTCTTCACCTTTTTCAAAATTATATCCACATGCAGCTGATTGAGTTGCTGTTTCTACTGTGATTCTTGTGGGTTCTATTCATTTCCAAATAGTTCCTACTTCAAATTCTACACTATTTACCATCTCGTTATTTGAGATACTTTTCACCGTTCCGCTAAATACACTTTCGCTATTTTCCATACTCGTAAGAGGGTCAGCAGGCATCATACATGAACATGCATAGGTATTTCCAAGGCTTAAAAATAAAGCCCCAAATAAGAATACCGAGAGAAAAAATAATTTTTTCATAGCTATTTTTTTATACAAATAAAACTCTATTCACACAGTATACAACGTAATATTAGTATATAAGTGACAAAAAAGTGTAAGAAAAAAATAAATAATTTCTTGCAAAGAGTATATATTTAGAGTATATTATATGAGTATAAAATGTATATATATTAAAGAAATATTGTATGTCTAAATATGAAATCTATGAGAGTATTGCTGCGGGCTTTCATGCTCCAGCAGAAGAGCAGTCGAGGTACAGTATTGATTTAGATAGCTATGTTATTGAGCATCCAAATACCTCTGTACTTGTCAGGGTAAAGGGGGAGTCTATGAGAGAAGCTGGGATTTATCCATGAGATGTCGTGATTGTAGATAAATCGCAAAGCGTGAAACATGGAGATATCGTCATTGCACAAATCGACGGCAGTTATACGATAAAATATTTTTATAAAAATGCAGAGAAAAAAATATATCTTCAGGCAGCAGATGGGGACAATACGGTTTTGTATCCAGAAGAAAATCTCGAAATATTTTGAGTTGTGGTGAGTCTGCTTCGTAAGTTTTAGAGTTTTTTATGCGATTTAAAATATCAAAAAAAATATATGCTCATATTGACTGCGATAGTTTTTTTGTTGCCTGTGAGGTCTTTAGAAATCCAGGTCTCGCTAAAAAACATGTATGTGTGGGAAAAGATATTACGATAGCTGCGAGTTATAGCGCCAAGAGAAAAGGCGTAAAGGTAGGAACTCCTTTTTGGGAAGCCAAGAGAATTCTTGGAAAAGACTTCGTGTGACTCCAGCCTGATATGGCCCTCTACGGGAAAATTTCGAAAAAACTTATGAATTTCCTCAGAGAATATACGCAAAATGTAGAGATATTTAGTATTGATGAAGCATTTGTAGAACTCACGTGAATTCCAGAATCTCTCGGGATGACACTCGAGGAGTACATAGCATTTCTCCAAAAAAAAATATTGCAAGATATCGGAGTTCCTGTCTCTCTATGAGTGAGTAATACGCGATTGAGAGCAAAGATGTTTTCAAAAATAAATAAACCTTATGGCTATTTTATTGGTTTGACCAATCAGGTGGTCTATGATATATTTCAAGATCTTCCCGTGAGCTCTATTCCATTTATCGGGAAATGATATCAGAAGCGTTTATGACATCATATTGAGACGGTCTATGATTTTAGTCGTGAGAGTATGTTTTATTATAAGCGTCTGATTGGAAAAAATGCAACACATCTCTGGTTTGAAATTAATGGAGTAAACTCTATGAATTTCTTGCAAACAGGGGTACAAAAAAGTATCTCAAAAACCAGAAGCTTTAATCATGAACTTTCAAGTAGTAGAGATGTTCTCTGGAAAAAGCTGCTTATGAATATAGAGCGTCTATTTGAAGAACTTATTTTAAAAGAATTTCATCTTCGTAATATTACGCTCATGCTCAGGGATAAGGCATTTATCGTCACAAAAATAAGTTATGAGTTTGAGGACTATCACTGTGACCGAAAGCAGATTACGTCTATACTCTCAGATTTGTTAGGAAAGCTTCAGCAGCCATGAGTTATCTACAGGTCTACGGGAGTTATTACCACCGATATACAAAAATATACTCCCAAACAACTCAGTATATTTTCAGGAAATAATGAAAAATTTCAGCGAGATATCTCTCTTGAGAAGGTTCTGTGAGACATTCATAAAAAATACGGAGGAGAGAAAATTAGAGTAGGAATCTAATTATTCTTGTAAACATATGCTAAAACTCCAGTGATAGTCAAAATCTGGATTTCCTATTTTATAAATGACTCATCCAATTTTGGTCCCATTTACATTGAATATTTTGAAATAATAGTCGCTTCCACCTTTTTTAATAAATTCATTTGTGAGAGTCATGTTATTTCCATTTTGTGTATAAGGAAGAGAAAGGGTAGTATTGTCATAAATATTTGAGTTTATTCCAAACATATAATATCCACTTGGACAGCTTCCAGCGATTGGTTCTATGGGAATACGAGAATGTACTGCAACTACTTTTATAGGTACATCTTTTTCTCCCGTATTAAAGGTAGCAGAGTTGTTTTGATAATCATCTACATGTGTTTCTACAGGATTTCAATCTGCTCAGGTATTTCATGCTGTAGTACCATTGCTTCCACCATTTTGGTTTGTATTTTCAGGAGGGAGTGTTTCGTTGCTAGTGTTTTCATCGTTTGTCGTAGTTCATCCAGAGCTTCAAGTATTTGCTTCTCATGTCATTCCTGTATTTCAAGAATTACTTCCACCAGAAGTTGTTCCGCCTGAGGTTGTTCCACCAGAAGTTGTTCCGCCTGAGGTTGTTCCACCAGAAGTTGTTCCACCTGAGCTTGTTCCACCAGAAGTTGTTCCACCTGAGCTTGTTCCACCGGAAGTTGTACCACCAGAAGTTGTTCCACCAGAAGTTGTACCACCAGAAGTTCCTGTGTTGTTGGTTCCACCTGTGGTTGTTCCGCCTCATGTTGTTCCACCAGAAGTTGTACCACCAGAAGTTGTTCCACCAGAGGTTGTTCCACCAGAAGTTGTTCCACCAGAAGTTGTTCCACCAGAGGTTGTTCCACCAGAGGTTGTTCCACCAGAGGTTGTTCCACCAGAAGTTGTTCCACCTGAGGTTGTTCCACCCGTTGTTGTTCCACCAGATGTTGTTCCACCTGAAGTTCCTGTGTTGGTATTTCCTTGATTGTTAGACTCTTGAGTTGGAGTGGTATTCTCTCAGGCCTGCGTATTTCAGACGACTTGCTTCTTGTCTTCTGATACTTCAGTATTTATAGGCTTTTGCGTTTCTTCTATAAATTTTTCTTGAAGAGCTTGTGTGAGAAGATCTTTCGGAGATTGTGGCTGCTCTTGAGATGCTTCTCTCTCTGTTTCATCAGTTTCAATATTTTGATTATTTGGAATCGTACTTGTATTTTGAGAATTATTAGCAGGCGTATTATTGTTATTACTTGGGAGAGAATTACCTGAAGAATTTGGATTATTTTCTGTGGTATTATTGCTATTATTTGTAGTGTTTTCAGAATTATAAGGATTCGATTCTCATGGGTTCTCGATATTATTTTCCTGAGAGTTGAGATCTTGACTACTTCCAGAAGCAGAAATATTTTCTGGAGTTTGCTCAGGATTTTCTGAAATATTTTCCTCAGGAATTATTTCTTCTTGCATCACAATTTCATTCTGTGTATCTTCAGTATTTTGAAATGCAGGAAGTACATAATTATATGAAGCATATCCAGCTCAAAGAAACGTAAAAAATACTATAAGACTGATAAGCTTATGATCAGAAATAGAGTAGGATATATCACGTAAAAAATATAAAAATCCATACCATTTATCGAGAATGACATCAAAAAAATTATTCATTTTATTTATAGCTGAGGTTAAAATTATCTATTTAGCTTCCACTGTTTTCAAGAGAGATGACAACATCTCCTGCTTGTATGACTCATCCTGCGAGGACATTTTCTTTTTCTATTCCATCAACTCCAAAGCTGATAGTATCATCTTCTACAGAAAAAACTATTGTACTTCAAGAGCTGATAGGGTCATTAATATTTTGAAATATGGAATCAACTCACTGAAATCTTCGCATTAATACATATCATGATGAAGAAATATCAAGTCTATAGTAATTATCGCTATCAGTATATCTTAGGTATGTTGAGATAGTTCATCCAGCGAAATCATCTACTTCAAAACTCAGAGAGTAATTACTATTTCAAATAGCGGGAAATGGAACTGGAGCAACGAGTGCGTCGGTAGCTGTATTTTTTTGTAACGTATTGTTTTCAATAGTGTAATCGCTTGGATTTCATGTAATTTGTTTCCACTGACCAACTTCATCATCAGTAAAATGTGATGTAACAAGTTGGGTTCAATCTGAATCTGAAAAAGTATCTATAAAATATTCAAAATATAGGGGAGAGTTGATTTCATCCAGCACTGATTTGTCGATTTCGATTCCATGTTCTAAGAGAATATTTGCTGCGGTGATTTGAAACTCTTTCGTATTTGAGAGAAAAACAAGTGACTCAAATCTTTCTATGTTTGCGAGAGGTTGATAGATGGTTGCAAGTTTTGCAATATAGAGTTTTAGTTGAGTAAGATTTGTGATTTTACAGCTATTAAGTATTTCAAACATTTGAAAACTATCTGTAGAAATCTGTGGAAATTCTAGAGAGCCACTATACGAACTTGGGAGGTTTTTAGAATCTCAGTAGGCATAAGTATAGTATCCTTCATTTTCAATGATTCCTCAGTTTGGTATATCGCTGAGAATAATACTTGGAGCAGTAATGATAGTACATCCACTTGCTGTTCGCATGGCAATATCATAGGAAAGATAGTTTCAAATAGTATGTGTTTTAAGGCCATTTCAGGCAAGAGCATATGATTCAGATACGAGAGGCTTTGCTATACTAAAAAGACCATCTTCAATAACAGATCAGATACTAAAGGTTCTTCTATTATTGAGAAGCGAATAGGTATATTGAGTTCAAAAGGTAGGGTCGTATGGAATATTTGAGATTCTTCCTATTTTTAAAATTACATTTTCTCAAAATGTTCCTTGAGTCCAAGCAGTGGCTCCTGAATAAGAAATAGCAGTAGCATTATCTGGGAGAGGAAGTTCAGCTTGAGCCGTGCTATATACTGATACTGCTTTTTGAATAATCTTCATATCTGATATTCTGGCAGAATTTCTTGCTCATTTTGTAAAACCTCAATAACTAATAAATCAGAGGGTTCATAAAATCGCAAGAATCGTAATCACAACTATGAGCTCTGTGAGTGTGAAGGCAGATGTATTTTTTTGTTTCAGCAAAGCGATTAATACAAAGGATATTTCTTTATATTCTACCATAATGCTTATCTCTCGTCAAAAAGAGCGAAGAAAAAGAGCCATATTTATATATTATTGCTTGTTTATTTTGATAAATATTTTATAAGCCTATTTTTTTTCAGAATATGAAAATTTTTTTCTCCTCGTATTCTGAGCATTTATCCCTATAATATCGCAATTATTATATATATATTTCTTCATGCAATTTTCTGATCTACACATTCACCCCTCAATACTTAGAGCTTTAGAATCTCAGGGCTACAAAAATCCTACTCCTATCCAAGAAAAATCTATTCCACCAATATTAGAAGGGAGAGATGTTATGGGAGCAGCGCAAACTGGTACAGGGAAAACCGCAGCCTTTGCTATTCCGACACTGCAGCTTTTAGCGAGAGAATGAAAACTCGAAAATAGAGGACGAACGATTAAGTCGCTCATACTCACTCCTACCAGGGAACTCGCGATTCAAATCGAAGAAAATATTGTCCAGTATGGAAAAAATCTCAACCTCAAACATGCAGTAATTTTTTGAGGTGTGACGCAGGGAAGTCAAGTTGCCAAACTCAAATCAGGAATAGATATTCTCGTCGCAACTCCAGGAAGACTCCTCGACCTTATGCAGCAATGATTTATTGACCTCAGGCATGTAGAAATATTTATCCTCGATGAAGCTGATAGAATGCTCAATATGGGATTTATCAATGACGTGAGAAAGGTTCTTGCAAAGCTTCCGGCTAAAAAACAAACACTCCTGTTTTCAGCGACGATGCCAAAAGAAATTTTGCATCTTGCAGATTCTATTCTCGTAAATCCCGTAAAAGTCGAAGTGACTCCCGTATCTTCTACTGCGGAAAAAGTCTCACAAGCCGTATTTTTCGTAAAACGTTCAGACAAAAAACTCTTGCTGGAAGAAATACTCAAAAATGAGAAAATGACATCAGTTCTCGTATTTAGTCGTACGAAACATGGAGCAGATAGAATCGTACGTGACTTAGACGGCTCTGGAATACGAGCTGCAGCCATTCATGGAAATAAATCACAAAATAATCGTCAAAGAGCGCTTGCTGATTTCAAAGCTGGAAAAATCAGAGTACTCGTAGCAACTGATATCGCAGCGAGGGGAATCGATATTGATGAGCTGATGTTTGTGGTAAACTATGATCTTCCAAATGAACCTGAAACCTACGTACACCGAATCGGCCGAACAGGAAGAGCTGGAAATGATGGAGTAGCGCTCAGTTTCTGTGATAGAGAAGAGTATGAATTTCTCATAGACATAGAAAAACTTATTGGACAAAAAATCAGACGAATGGAAAAACATCCATATCATATAGAAATCAAAGGGCCAATTTCAGCAGCTGAGAAGAAAAAAATAAATGCAGAAAAGTTAGAACGCAAAAAAGCCTATAGAAATGCAAGCCCACGAAACTCAGGAAGAGGAAGAAGAAATTAAGTATAGAGATGTAGGAGTTGGAAGAAGAATCTTTCAAATTCACTACATCTTTTTATATACTTATTAAAAATTTACATTCATCATTTCACTGCTTATGAAACATACATCATATTTTTTTACTCTCGTCTTTATCGCTCTGTGAGTATTATTTTTTCTAAGTCCTTATAGCTGAATATTTGATCAGATTGATACTGCTGTATCACTCTTTATGAGCGAAAATATTTGAGAAACGTGAGTATTTTTATCCACAATACTCAGCTATTTTGGAATTCCTGAAATAGTAGGAGCAGTATTTCTTCTCGCACTTGTCTGAGTGCTGCTTTCAAGAAATAAAGCATTTTTTTGAGGACTTGTTCTCAGTATTTTGAGTGTTAGTATTATTACCACCTCGCTCAAATTTTTATTTGCCAGAAATAGACCAGAGCTCGCTCTCTACAGTGAAGTAGGATATTCTTTTCCCAGTTTTCACGCCTCTATTGCATTTTGAATTTTTTGATACATTGCCTATTACTTCATCAAGGAAAAGCACAGTATACATCAGAATTTTCTGAGATATATCGTCATACTTCTTGCTGCGAGTATGGCTGTGTGAGTTTGAGCATCTCGAATCATTTTAGGAGTTCATTATCTCAGCGATGTACTTGCATGATTTCTCGTGTGAAGTGTATGCTTGGGCTGATCCTACTATCTCTCACAGCAATATTTTCTTAGCTCGAAGAGATTTCAAAAACATACTTCTCAAAATAGTTTTACTCTCGTATTTACCGTATTTCTGATATTTGCCTCTTTGTATTTTCCACAATATTATCAGAGTATGAGAGAGGCTTTTATGTAGGTGGATATTTAGTTTTCAAATAAAAAAATGTATCTTATTAGATACATTTTTTTATTTGAAACTCGTATTAATTTAATATTCTGCCATCTGGGTTTTCCTCCTCCTCTAACTCAAAGGCTTCATTCATCACAGCTTCTACTTTTGCAAGACAATCTTCTAATAAGAAACAACTAGCACACCGTGAATCATGAGTAATTGTAATCTCTACTTCTCACGTATCATCTACTTCTCATTCTATAGCTTCAAAAGCAAAAGGATCATCAGTATAAATTTTACATGCAGGAACATATTCATTCATAATTGTTTGATTTTTTGAACTATTCAAATACTGTATTACATAATTTTAATATTAGTCAATACTTATGTGAAAACCTAGTATGAATTGTTGATGAAATTACCCAGATTGGGAACTAGAAACGTGAATGTGAGGAGTGACTCATCCAGAGAAGCCGCAAATATGTAATGCATGTGAATTTTATAATATTTGTTTCTTAAATAGAACATCACACATACTTGGTCTTCCTATGGATTTATCATTAGATGCAATGACGCAGATTGTTCATCTCCAAAGACTGCAAGAATCTTGAGAAGATGAAGAATTAATTTGAGCATATTTAGAAAAAATATTTTCTACAAAAACGATGAACTAGTATATAAAACAAAGCCCTGAATAGGGCTTTGTTTATTGTATGTTTTGGTACTCCCACGGAGAATCGAACTCCGGTTCCGGGAATGAGAATCCCGTGTCCTAACCACTAGACGATGAGAGCAAAGATTCTCAGGAGAGTATCCTGAGAATAGAATTATGCAGCGAGTTTTTCTCTAAGTTCTGCTAGAGTCATGTTGTCTACATCAGTAGTAACACCAGTTGCTCTCGCAGTACCCATAAGTGTTTTCATTGCACCAGCAACGTCAAATGCGTTAAGATCTGGAAGTTTTTCTTCAGCAAGAGCTTTAAGATCATCAAATGAAAGATGTCCTACTTTATCTTTTTGAGGAATTTTAGAACCAGATTGAAGATTCAATTTATTCTTAATAAGTGTACTTGCAGGTGGTTGTTTTACGATGAATTCAAATGATCTATCATCATAAACTGTAATAACTACAGGAAGTTTAATTCCCATTCTTTCTTTTGTTCTCTCATTAAATTGAGATGTAAATTCTTGAATAGGTACTCCGTATTGACCAAGTGCAGGACCAACTGGAGGAGCTGGATTAGCTTGTCCTCATTTGATCTGCAATTTAATATATCCTTTTACTTCTTTTTTAGCCATAATTGTATAATAACGTTGATAAAATCAAAGACACATGTTTGAGTATATACAAAAGACTCTTAATGACGGAATTTCGGGAATAAAATCTCCCCCAAGTCTCATGTATATAACCTAATTTCCGAGAGAAATATAGGATTTTAGAAGCACAGGGATTGTATAAAAATAGCAGAAAAATGCAAATTATTTTTGAGATTTTTTTAGACTAGAAGCCTGTAAGCGTATGAAATCTTTTTGTGAAAAAATGAGAAGAGCGAGTATGATGAGAAATCAAGCTCCAGCGCTCAGCTCTACCAAATCATTCGATTGTCATGCAACTATACCATAACTTGCCCAAAGAAATACGAGGCTTGCAATGATTGCATTATACCTGAGAATTCATAGAGCAAATATTCCTGTAGCAAGCAAAATAGATGCAAGAGTAAATCAAACTGGATAACCATATAAATTATAATCAACCAGTACTAAGTGAAGGTTTGCAATACTCGCAACAATAATCCAACCTAAAAATAATTCCTGTGTGTACTGAAAATACTTATTTTCTCTTTGTGAAATAAAGAATCCAAGAAGCAGAAGGAATAGTACTCCAGACATAACTACGAGACTCGTTGCAGTGTAGAGATATTGAGAGGGAATGAGCCAAAATGATGAGAGTATTTGTGCAGAGGCAAGAAGTCAGGCATTTTTATAAGAAACATGTATTTTTCACAGTGCTACAAAAATACCAAGCACTATCCATGAAGCATAAATAATTCCCCAAATCGAAAAGGTAATGGTCGCAGGAGTAAAGAGCGTAGGGAACATCGCAGACACTTGCGCTTGATTATACATTCAAATTGGAATTGCGCTCACAAGAGAAGAAATAATAGTGGCGATGATACCAGAGATTAATAGAATATATTTGGAATGTTTCATATATAAAATTAGAAAGTAAGTTTGATACTTTGTATCATAGCTGAATACTGTAAGAAAGCTGTATTACTTTCACTTCAGAATTTTAAAAGGTTTTATGGACTTAATTTGATATTTTGTGATATATTTATTTATTATAAGTGCGAGTGAGACCGTAATAATATTAAACAAAATAATACATCGGATTATAATACTTTCTTGTTGAGTAAATATTCACTGAAGTGCCCAGAAATATACAAATACTTGCAGATGAGTATCCTTATAAAAAACATAGAACAAAGTAACGCATATTCAGATACTCAATGAAAAAATCGTGAGAAAAAGAGGTGAAAAGTACCAGCCTTGTGCAAGCAGAAATATGTGAAGCGTTGCAAGCCATGAAACGAGCATCCATCAGAGAAAAATCTCTAATACAGCTTCAAAATATTTTTTGTTTTCCTTGTAGAGATAAGTAGAAAAAAGCAGATAGAGACAAATACTATCAAATACTAAGCTGAGGAAAAAATACTCTAACTGCCAAGCGATAATCCAACCAAGGATTGAAATAATAGCTCACGAGAGAGCAATATAGTGTCATGAAACTTTTTCTATTTTAAAGGCATTGAGAAGTCATAAACTGATCCAAGCGATATATATGAGCATCCAAATTGAAAAAGTATATCAAATAGGAGTGATACTCGTAAAATATTTATCTGAAATATCTCATACACTCATTCATCCTACTGGATGAAACATAAGGTAAAACGTGAGAGCAACGGTGAAGAGAGAAACTATGAGAATCACGTACCTTTTCATGAGACAAAAACTTTTATTTATTAGGATTGCTGGAGACTATTTGTTCTTCATAAAAAGAGGCAACAATTTGTATTCCGACATGCTCTGCTCACGCAAAGAAGAGTCATTGTCACACGGCTGAATTCAGAAGAATATATTTTTCTTGTTCTGTAAGCTTAAAGATATTTTGGAGTGCGTCAATAGAAGCTGTCGATTGTTTTAAGAGAATTTGCATAGAAGAGTTTGTAATAATCGGTTTTCCAAACGGACTTGCAGCAAAGTCTTCTACATCTTGAGTGATAGTCGTAATCCCCAGATTATACTTACGGGCACGTTTTACAAGGCCAAAGAGGAATTTTGCAGAATCTTCGTGCTGCATAATATTCCAGGCCTCATCGATAACCAGCACACGTTTTTTATTGGAACTACGAACTTTATTCCAAATATGATTCAATATAACATACATCGTAGTTGGTCTGAGAATATCATCGAGATCACGCACAGAAAATACCTGAAGTCATTCTCGCAAGTCTACGTTCGTTCGTTTAGAGAAAATTCCTGCAAAAATTCAAGATGTATATTTTTCCATTCTTACTACAAGCGATTTTGCTCCATCCATCGTCTCAAGGACATTTCTCAGGTCATCCATGATAGGAATTTCTTTTCCTATGATACTATCGTCTTCTATCGTAATACCTTTGAGAGAATAGGTGGTCATGAGTCATTTTTCCATAATCGATTCTTCCTCTGGAGTCATTTTTCCGAGAAGAAGATTCATAAGTCCAAGGAGATTAATCACCGCTGACCTGAGGAGGTCTCAAGGTCTTTCTTCATGGTCTTTCATCCCAAGAGGGAGGTCAAAAGGATTGATTCGCTCATTTGAGTTGAGACTTACATCGAGATAACTTCCTCATACCGTATCAACCAGACTCTTGTACTCGTTTTCAGGATCAATAACGATAACATCAATTCCCATCATCAGCATTCTGAGAATCTCGAGTTTTACTCCAAAAGATTTTCATCCACCAGATTTCGCAAAAACACACATATTCGCATTTTCTGTTTTAAATCTATCAAAGAGAATCAGTGAGTTATTGTGAGTATTTACTCCATAGAGTATTCCATCATCGTGTGAAAGTGTACTGGAAGAAAACGGGAAAGTCGTTGAGAGTCCTCCAGTTGAGATATTTCGATACACTCCAAGCTCGTCTTTTGCAAATGGACCAGTAGAAATAAATGCTTGTTCGGCCCTTAAAAAGCTTTGTTTTTGGAGTACATTTCGACCAGCTAAGATTGTTTGGATATCTTTTCAAACTCTGTTGAGTGAATCCTCATCATCTGCATATACGGTAATATAGATTCATAGATGAAAATATTTTTCCATTCAGCGAGTGAGCTTTGCCCGAAGTTCTTCAACATCTTGAATTTGAGCTTCAAGTCATGGATCGTTAATCAAACCCTTTTCTGCATTAATAGAACGCTCAGAGTGGAGCTGAGTCAGTCTCTTTCGTAAATATTTTTGTACAAAGGCTGAATCAATAGGATAGACATATAGACTCATGTCAAATTTTACATCCCAGTTGATAACAGGAGAGAGCCAGTTTCCTTCTAAAAAATTTGGATACGAATACACAAAAAATGTCTTAGCGTAAGTATTATTGATACGTATCTTATCTTGTTGCACCTTCATAAAGGCTGGAGAAATAGCATCTTTGATATATGCGAGAGCCTCTTTATAGTCTTTTTCCGCTTTGAGTATAGATTTTGACTCAGCATTATTTTTACTATTTTCTTTTCATTTTTTTTCTTTGCTGCTTTCTTTTGTGTTTTCTTTTGCAAGATATCAAAAAGCATCTCCGCTATATCTACCCTTAATGAGGGCAATCATTTTTTCTTGGCTTCACACAGTGATTATGAGTTAGAAGATGAAAATATTATTTTTCAATAATACTCCCCGTAGTAGCTTTGTAAAGTGTCTTGCAAAGCTTAGCCTTTACAAATAATGATTGCCCCTTCTAAGTAAAAGCCTGAGTAAATTACTCGCTCTTTTACTTATTTTGTCCAATTCCATTCTGTCACGAAGTCTTCTCACATATTTTCACTACAGTCCTCTTCTTTTTTATATTCTGGAGACATATATTGTACCGTTGCAAGGGTAATATCATCGAGCTGAATATATTTATACCCCATAAAACTTGAGAGAGAAATAGAGATATTTTTAAAAATACTTTTTGCAGTTTTTATTTTTGCCTCTCCAATCTCAGGGGCGTCTTGTATAGCTCTTACGAGCATATCTTCACCAAACATCGCTTCTGTTCCGTCTCTTCTTGGTTTGTTAATTGCTTCTGTAATTCCATCACTATAAAGTATTGCAACATCATTTGGCTCAAAAGAGATTTCTTTTTCTTTCAGGAGTTTGTGAATATTTTTTGTCATTCCAAGTGCCACTCAACCTGATTTTATTTTATAACATTTCTTTTTTGAGTGTTTATATATCATGAGATATTCATGTCCAGCTCCTGTCATGTACATTCTTTTTTCTTTCGAGTCCCAGCGTATCATGAGCATACTCATGAGAAGATTCGCCTTAACTCGAGGTTTAATAATGTCATTTGTGAGGGCAAGAATATGATTTCATCTATGAGTAACTTTTGCAAATCCACTTACGAGCGCGTTTACCATCATCATAATAAAACCAGCTCAAACTCAATGTCCAGTTGCATCTCACACATATATATAGTGATTATCTCACTGAGATATGACATCATAACTATCTCATCCAATTTCTCATGCTGGTTTTGATTTTGCGACAATTTGCAAATCTGGTACTTCCATGAAGTTTTTTCACAAGAGTTTTCCTTGGATTTCTCCTGCGAGATCTACTTCTGATTTGATTTCTTTTCCGTGAAGAAACTCTGATTTGATATTTTTTAATGTTCCCAGTGTTTTACTGAAAAAGAGAAGTACATAATTGAGATGGGGATTCGTCGTTTTTTTAAAACTTAGGTCTTCTCATTTCAGAGATCATACAAGAAATTTTTTAATTGTATATTCAAGATTTCCTATAGGTCTATCATAGAATACATAAATGATACAGACAATAACAATAAACTCGATTATAAGAATAAAAATGACATAAATCATGCCTATTACAGAATTTTCTGATGCTCCATTTGCGATAAAATACGTCAAAAAGGCTCATGATAAAAGAGTGAGAAGAATTATGAATTTCGTGATATGTTTCAGCAGTTTCATAATATGTTTATAAATTTAATTCTGGTGTGTTAATAAAAAATATCATAGTTCTCAATTTTTTGCAAATTTCGGGCATCTTTTTTTTGTTTTCAACAAGACTTGTAAGACTTACTTTGCAGGCAAAAAAAAGGAAGGTATAATTGCTATACATTAAAAAATGAAAAAACGAGACATTTCGCTATAATCCAAAGCTAAGGATGTATAAAAAAAAAGAACAATATTTTAATTCTAAAATTACAATACTAATACGATGGCACCAGAAAATATAATAAGCTCGATAGATATAGGGAGTTCAAAAATTCGAACCATTATTGCAGGTTTTGAAGATATAAAAAGTTCTGACTTCCATGTACTTTGAGTGTGAACAGCACAATCAAATGCTATGAGAAAAGGGAATATTCTAGATATGGAGGAGTTTAAATCAAATCTTGATAATTCTCTTGAGGAAGCAGAAAAAATGTCAGGAGAACCTACTACTTGAGTGCATCTTTCATTTAATTCGTCTTCTATGGAAGTGATTCAAAGTAAAGGAATTATAGCTGTTTCAGGAGAAGAAATTTCTCCAGCAGATATAGATAGAGTCCTTGATATGGCAAGAAACTGAGTAGATATGCCAAATAGGGAAATCCTCAAAGTGGTTCCTGAATACTTTATGGTTGATCTTGAGGAAGGAGTAAAAAATCCTGTTGGGATGTCAGCTCGAAAACTAGAGGTAGTTGCAAATATATTTTCAATGAATAAGAATGTTCTTTGAAATATTAAAAAAGCCGTAGCAGATGTTGGAATAGAAATTTATGACATTACTCCAAACCTTATTACAGCTCCAGAAGGAGTCCTTTCAAAAAGACAAAAAGAGCTCGGAGTTGTATGTATTGATATTGGAGCTTCTACAACAGGTGTAACAGTGTATGAAGAATGAGTTTTGAAATTTGCAAGTATTATTCCAGTTGGATGAGATAGTGTTACTAATGATATAGCTCTATGAGCTCGAACATCAATAGATATTGCTGAAAAGCTTAAAACACAATTTGCTGAAGTAGGACTCAGCGAAGAAGAAACAAAAGAGAAAGAAATTCATCTTCATGACATTCTTCCAGGTGAAGAAGGAAGTATATCAAATATTTATCTCTCACAAATTGTGACAGCAAGATATGAAGAAATTTTTTACTTTGTCGGGCAAGAACTGAAAAAAATTGGAAGAGATGGGATGCTTCCTGAAGGAGCAATTCTCGTATGAGGAGCAGTAAAACAACAATGAGTTGTAGAACTTGCAAAAAAAGCATTGAGACTTCCTGTTTTTGTTGGAATTCCAGTTGAAAAGCAAGCGATGAGTGAGACTTCGATTAGTGATCCAGTGTTTGCTGGTGTAGTGTGAAGTTTGATTTTTGGAAACAAATTAAATATTTGAAAGACAAGCTTTAAACTCAATATTGGTTGATTTTTTGAATCAATTATAAAAGCGTTTAAAAAAATACTCCCGTAGTAGAGAAATATACATATTTACGGATTTTACTGAGGTTTTTTATACAATATATATACAAAGCTCCTGTAAAATTCGTAAATACAGAGATATTTATAAATTTTATTTACCTATAATACTAAATGACTATGAGCATGCGAGATGACAGACTCAAGAGTTTACTCTCAAGTAAACCATCAAAAAATACAAAAAGCGGAGCGGAGGAAGTTCGCCTTTCATGAGCAATTTCTCCTGTAGCAAATATTAAAGTTATCTGAGTTGGATGAGGATGACAAAATGCAGTAAATCGAATGATTGAAGCAGGACTCGATGGAGTAGATTTTATTGTAATGAATACGGATGTTCAGGCTCTTTACGGTTCACTCGCGGAACATAAGATTAATCTCTGAAAAATGATTACTGGAGGGCTTGGAGCTTGAAGTAATCCAGATATTGGAAAAAAAGCTGCTGAAGAAAGTAGAGAAGAAATCAAATCACTCATAGAAGGAGCTGATATGGTATTTATTACTTGTGGACTTTGAGGAGGAACTGGTACAGGGGCTGCTCCAGTTGTAGCAGAAATTGCAAAAGAAGTAGGAGCACTTACCGTATGAGTTGTTACAAGACCATTTAGTTTTGAAGGACAAAATAGAACTTCAAAAGCAATGGACGGATACGATGAACTCAAAGAAAAAGTAGATACACTTATCACGATTCCAAACGATAGAATTCTTTCTATCATTGATAAAAAAACACCTCTTCTTGATGCATTTGGTATTGTTGATGAAGTTCTCAATCAAGGGGTACAATGAATATCTGATCTTATCACCCAACCAGGGCTTATTAATGTTGACTTTGCAGATGTTCGATCTGTCATGAATTCAGCTGGTTCAGCTCTTATGGGTATTGGATATGGAAGTGGTGAAAATAGAGCTGTAGAAGCAGCAAGAAGTGCTATTGATAGTCCACTGCTTGATTTATCAATTGCAGGAGCAAAAGGTCTTCTCTTTAATATCACAGGTGGTACTGATCTTTCAATGTTTGAAGTTGATGAAGCTGCAAAAGTCATTACTGATTCTGTAGATGGGGACGCGAATATTATATTTGGTGCATCTATTAGAGAGGATTACGAAGGAGAAATAAAAATTACTGTTGTAGCAACATGATTTGATGAAGGTACAAATAAACAGTATATGGAGAAAAAAGCTGAATCACGTGGAGCTCCAAGTAGTGTTTTTGGGAAAAGATCTGTTTCAGATTCTAGAGTTATTCCAGCTCCACAATCATCGACTCCAAAACCAGAACAAGGAAATATGCATAATGGTGAGGATTTAGATATTCCAGCTTTCTTAAGAAAGAAAAAATAATTGTATTCTTATAGTATAAAAAAAAGTAGAATCCAGACATTCTACTTTTTTTTATGAAGAATGTATCTATACTACCTGTAACTATACTCTAAAATTTAATTTGATTTAATGAATTATTCACTGCGAGCATTCACCCTTGTTGAACTCATAGTCGTTATCACGATAGTATGAATCCTCTCAACCGTAGGATTTGTGAGTTACTCTGGATATCTTACATGAGCGAGAGACTCAAATAGATTTTCTCAGCTGACCAAGCTTTCTGATTCACTGCAAACATACGCTGCGAGTAAATCTCTTCCACTTCCAGATGACTATATTGAGATTACAGCGAGTGGAGCGACGAATGTTATTGCCTACCAATGATATGTCTGAGTTGATGTCCTTGAAACAATAGATTATACCAATGGAGGAAAAGATCCAAAGGATGATTCTTACTATACGTATTATCTGACAAAAGATAGAAAAACCCTTCAGCTTCTTGCACTTATGGAGGATGGGGCTTCAGCAAATACAGATATATTTCAAAAAAGCTATGCAGTAGATTATGAAGAGAGATTTCCAAGAACCTATGGAAATAGACTTTGAGTTCTAACAGACACAACTAATACTCCGGTCCAAGAAATTGGAAGCCTGCAAACAGCATGATTTCTCGATATATTTCATACAGCTGATGAATATACCGCTTACTTTTGAGATTCATGAAATATTACTGGAACAGGTAATTTACTCTGAATTTCTATATTATCAGAATGATTATTAGTGGCTTGATGGAACTTTGATACTATTTCATGAATAAATGCTCCTGATAGTTCTTGAAAATGAAATAATGGAGTACTCTCTGGTGCGACGATGCCAAATATTATAGCATGAAAAAAATGAAATGGACTTAATTTTACATCAGGTGATGGTACATCAGGATGAATTGTTGATATTCCAAAAGATAAAAGTCTTGATACAGGAACTTTTACATTATCATTTTGGATTAATCCTGACGCAAATCCACAGTTACGACCTACAATGTCACATATTATAAAAAATTATACCCAGGATGAGGGAAATAACCTTAGAATATTTGAATTTAATTGGGATTCATTTGACCATCAAACATTACAAAGCACTCAAAAGTGTGCTATAAATACTGATGGTACAAGTCTATGAATTTACGCAGTAAGAATTGATTCAGTATTATGACTTAATCAATGGCATAATATTGTTTGTACTTTTAATTGAGAAGAACTATCTGTATATCTCAATGGTGAATTAGAAAATTCAGTTCAAGTGAGTGATTTTGTAAATCGAGGTTCATGAGGAATGACTATTTGAGCTGGATGACCTGGAGGATGAGATGTGAGAAATTATTTTGATGGGCAATTAGATGAAATCTATATTTTTAAAAAACCTTTATCATCAGAAGAAATAAAGCTTCTATATGATGCTACAAAGTAAAAATATTTTTTGCATCTACAAAAATATTCTTATAATACTCTTAGATTTTAAGAGGGAAGAGACGAGGATTTGGAAACAAGTTCTCGTTTTCTTTTAAAAATATTTACAACTAATTTTTTACACCTATGTTAGACGTACAAAAAATTCAGGCTGCGATTAACCTTATTGCTGCAGAGAAAAAACTTCCAAAACAAAAACTCGTTGAGATTATTGAAGCAGCACTCAAGACTGCGTATAAAAAAGACTTTGGGAACAAAGACGAAAATGTAAATGTAAAATTTGATTTAGAGTCTGGTGAAATTGAATTCCTCGTTGAAAAAACAGTTGTGAAAACAGTAGAAGATCCAAATACAGAAATTTCATTTGAAGAACTTGGAGATGACGCTGAATGATTCGAAGAAGGAGATGTGATTGAGCTTGATATGACAGAAGAAGTACTTGAACACGATGGAGATATTTTTGGGAGAATTGCTTCTCAAGCTGCAAGACAAGTGATTATTCAAAAAGTTGCTGATAGTGAAAAAGAAAAAATTTATGAACTCTTTGCAGATAAAGAAGGTGAGGTTGTAAATATGAGAGTTGATCTCGTTGAGGGAGGAAAAGTAGTATTTGACTACAATGGAAATCAAGTAACACTTCCAAGATCTGAGCAAGTATCACGTGATAGTTATGTAGCTGATAACAGACTGTATCTCTATGTAGCTGAAGTTTCAAAAGAAGAAAATATGCTTCCTAAAGTAATTCTCTCAAGAAAAAGAGCTGAGTTAGTTCCTGCAGTCTTTGCAGAGTATGTTCCTGAAATTGGAGAAGGAGTGGTATCGATTGATGCAGTAGTAAGACATGCCGGAGTAAAAACAAAGCTTCTTGTCAGCAGTGAGTATGAAGAAATTGATCCAGCTGGAACGCTTATTGGTCAAAAGGGGATGAGAGTAAAAGCAGTGATGGAAGAACTCAGTGGTGAAAAAATTGATATTATTCCAAATAGTAATGATATCAGAGATGTTATTGCAAGAAGTCTCACGCCAGCTACTGTCGTAAAAGTAGAAGATGGTGATGAAGAAGATTCATATATTGCATATATCCCATTTGGTGAAAGAGCGAAAGCTGTAGGTCGAGGTGGTATCAATGTAAATCTAGCTTCAGAACTTACAGGATGTAGAATTTCAGTAGAAGAAATGCCTCAAAGCGAAGAGCAAAAAGCAGAAGCAGCGCATGAGTCAGAATCAGAAGCAGTATAATTATAGAGTTTATTTCGTAGACTAATTTTATATGAAAGTAATATTTTTAGAACATGTTTTACATGTTGGAAAAAAATGAGAAGTAAAGGAAGTCTCTTCAGGATATGCAAGTAATTTCTTATTTCCTAAAAAGCTTGCGGAGCCGTATACAAAACAAATTGAGAATAAAATAGCAGAATCAATACAAAAAAAAGAATCAGACAGGAGAATGCTGCTATGAGAAAAAGGAAAAATTATAGAAACCTTGAGTGGAAAAGTTTTTTCTTTTCAACTACCATGAAGCTGAGAAAAACTCTACGGAAGTATTCATCCAAAAGATGTAGCAGAATATATTAAAAAGAAATTTCAAATACCTCTCACAAAAAAACATATAGATTTTTGAGGAGTACACTCCAATTTTAAAACCCTTGGGAAACATGATATTTATATAGATCTATGAGAAAATTATGCTGCGAAAGCTATTGTAGAAATTAGCTTAGATGCATCATGAAATTCATAGCCATAGATTTATGAGATAAAAGAGTATGAATTGCCACGAGTAATGAAAATATTGCTTTTCCAAAAGCTGTGGTACAAAGAAGCGATATTATAAGATATTTAAAGAAATTCTTTCGAGATAACCAGGATTACAATGATATAGTAGTCTGATTGCCATATGATTTGTATGGAGTTGATCTAAGACAACTTGATAAAACACATAAATTTATCCAGAAATTAGGAGAAATTTTTCCCGATAAAGTTATTCATTGACATGATGAGCGATTTACGAGTTTTCAGGCATCTCTGGGATGATATACAGATCATAGAGACGATGTTGCAGCTCAATGTATTCTCCAATCATTTTTAGATACTAAAAAATACTAGTATGAATTTTTTTCCTGCTTTTCCTTGAAGTGATTATATTTTTTTACTCATTGGATTTGTTATACTCATAAAATGAGCTGATGTTCTCGTGTCATGAGCTTCTTCACTCGCAGTGCGCTTTGGAATTTCACCTCTAGTTATTGGTTTGACGATAGTCGCATTTTGAACCAGCGCGCCAGAATTATTTGTAAATATTTTTTCTGCACTTAATGGTGAGACTGAGCTTGCTCTATGAAATGTTGTTGGTTCTAACATTGCTAATACTTGGCTCGTTCTTTGAGCTGCGGCTCTTATCTATCCACTTCAAGCAAAAAGCTCAACTATATATAAAGAAGTGCCATTTACGTTGATTGCTTCATTTGCATTGTTTTTTCTTGCATTTGATACGTTTTTCTCAGGATGAGTTGAAAATTTAATAACAAGAGGAGATTCATTTGTTCTTCTACTATTCTTTGTTATATTTTTTTCCTATACGTTTTGATTGGCAAAATCTTGAAAATCAGAAGTAGAAGAAGAAAATATTGAGCAGAGATCCGTAGCTCTTTCTCTCTGATTTATACTTCTATGACTTATTGGACTATGAATTTGAGCAGATTTCTTAGTTGGCTCTGCTACAAATATTGCAGCATCATTTTGAGTTCCTGCATCTATTATTTGACTTACAATAGTAGCTTTTGGTACAAGCGCTCCTGAGTTAGTAACCTCTGTTGTTGCTTCACTCAAGAAGCAATCTGACATAGCAATCTGAAACGTGGTAGGGAGCAATATTTTTAATATTTTATTAGTCTTAGGGGCAACATGAATAGTATGAGATCTGCCACTTACTTCTAGTTTGGTGATTGATATTATAGTTGAACTCTTTGCTATTTTGCTTCTCATTATATTTTTATTATTTATTGGAAAAAGGGGACTTATTACGAGAGTTGAAGGATGATTTTTTCTTCTCCTTTACTTTGTATATATAGGATATTTGATATATTCTCAAGTATTATAGATTAAAAATACAATAAGACAAAGCCTATCTTTTTCCCATAAGATAGGCTTTTTTATAATATTGACAATTATTATTTATAAAATATTAAGTATATTTTTGACAATAATATTTATATGTGTTTTAATATTTATGTATTCTTAATTACACATTAATATATAAATTATGAAACACATACAAAAAATTATAGCTTTTATTGCTATTATCGGTCTTATCCAAATTTCATATGGTGAAAATATTGGAGTAGATGAAATAAATGTTATTGATGCTAATACTCTGAGTGTTATGCTCTCTGACAATCCTAATCTCGAAGTTGGAGAAGTACAATGAGAAATTACAATTCTGAATGATATGTCAATCAGAGGATCAGTTGTTTCTGAAACAGCTCAAAATCAAATTGAAGTAATGCTCGTTGATCCACTTCTTCCAAATACGAAATATAGTCTATTAACTATATCTGGAGCAGATGGAAGTATTGATTTTGAAACCCCAGCGAGTGTTGAAGGATATCAAACAGTAAATCTTAACCTTTGAGGTGGTCAAGATATTGATTCTATTGAGATTCTTGATGATAGAACTATAATTATTAGTTATACGGAAGATGTCAGTTCAAATTCATATGAATATAAGCTTCTTGCAGAAAGTCTTGTAACAAAAATTGAAAAACCAGATTATTTTCTTCCTGAACTTGTCATTACACTAGAGCCACCACTCGTATCAAATAAAGATTATATTCTTATGTTTATTGATATGCAGGATGCGGCAGGGAATTATCTCGAATTTGATGTAGGTATATATGATTTCTCAACTGAAGAAATTACAGAAGTAGAAGAGACAAACGAAATGTTAGATACAAGTGAAAATGAAGAGAATTCGCAAGAAGATATGATGCTTGAAGATGAAGACTCAATGATGTGAGAAGATGAAAATTCGCAGGCTATGCTTGAAGATACAATGCTTGAAGATGAAAGTAGTTTAGATGTAGATTTAGAGGCTGCGCCTGAAGATGCAGCGATGCAAGAAGATATGTCTGATGAAGAAGATGCTACTATAGAAGTAACAGAGGCTGCTACCATGGTAACACAAACACCAGATACAGGAGCTGAAACTTGGGTTCTCATTATTGCAACATTATTTATAAATACTTTTTATTATTTATCGAGAAGAAAGAAATCAGTTCTTGCATAAATACTTGTTTAAATACATAAAACGTGCTCTAATATAAAGAGTACGTTTTATTTTTTTTATTTAGTCTATGCAAAACGTTATAAAAACCGAACATATGATGCGAGATCAATTACTCCAAGTTATGATTGACAACTCTGGAAGTGATATGTTTATTACTGCATGAACCTATCCTGCGATTAAGATTGCTGGGGAGATTACAAGTATTGATCAGGATATTGATGAGTTTACTTGGAAAGATACTTTAGAATTCGCGCAGTCACTGATTGACGAGCGTCAGCATACAAGACTGCAAGCAGAAAAAAATTTAGATTTTTCATTTTCTTTTGCAGGAGCACGTTTTCGAGGAAATGTATCTTTTCAGATGTGAAGTTATATGGTAGTTGTACGTTTACTCAGTGCAGAAATACCAGATATTGAGTCTCTATGACTTACTGATGTGTATAAAGATGTGACGAGGCTCTGACAATGACTCGTACTGATTACAGGTCCAACTGGATCATGAAAAACGACGACTCTCGCTGCAATGATTAATTTTATTAATGAAAATTATAAAAAACATATTATTACAATAGAAGATCCAATTGAGTATGTTCATAAACATAAGAAATCAATTATTGAACAAAAAGAAGTCGGAAGAGATGTTCCTGATTATGAAACAGCTCTTATCGGTGCAATGAGACAAGCACCTCAAGTAATATTGTTTTGAGAGATGAGAAGTAAACGGGAAGTAGAAATGGCTCTTACA
>CAYVZQ010000015.1:0-25598 GCA_964456335.1 uncultured Candidatus Peribacteria bacterium
CGGATTGTGCTTGTGGTCAGCCCTGTCTGGCTTTCAATCACATCCAGTTTTTCACCGTCCTTAATCAGCGTTGCAATGGCTTGGGCTTCTTCCAAGGGGCTAAGATTTTCACGTTGGACATTTTCAACCGTTGCCATGCGTAAAATATCATCTTCGCTTAAACCTTCTTTGATTTCGACATTCACCAGAAAATCGGCGTCTATCTCGCCACGCTCCAAAAGCAGGTTCAGGGCGCGAAAGCGTCTTTCACCGCAAATAATGGTATGTTTTGCGCGTTTGGAAGTGGGCGCGGACACAATCAGGTTTTGAAGCAAGCCATCATTTTTAATTGATTGCGCCAGCCCTTCGATTGATTTTTCGTCAAAGCCTTTGCGGGGATTGTCCTTTGAGGTTTTGATTTGGCCAAGTTTAAGAATTTGAGTGCTCATAATATCAGCTCCTTTTTTGCTGTTTTTAAAGTGATGCGGGATTGCATCATCGAAGCCACTCCTCTCGAATGGCTTCTGTGATGCCATCGGCGCTTTAATATTCGCTTGGTAAAAACAGAGTTTTATTCTGAAAATAAAAGCGGATGGTCTTGAGCGGAAAATCGGTGAAGGGAATAGCCTCACGGTGAAGCTCGTTCTCATTGCCATCAGTGCAAATCAGCGTTGCCCCCTCGCCTTCATCATTGAGATTTAAATCCCAGACGCAGAACTCTTCCGCTTGAAGTTTGGACACACTGGCATGACAGGCCATGATTTTATCAATCAGCCAATAGGCTTCGGCTTTTTCAGCGACATATTGCGCCCCATCGGTATAGAGAAATTGACGAAACAGGCTATGGCGAAACCAAGTCTCGCTCCCTGTGAATTGAAGTAAATCCTCCTTGCGAAGTGATGCTTTTTTACTGGTGTTTGTTGTTTGGCTCATATTCATTCCTTTCTTTTTAAATATCGCCCCGAAACATACTTTTTTCGGGGCGAGCAGGAACGGCGAGCAAAAAGCGGCATGAGAGGTCAAACCCAAATCCTTCGAAGAAGGACGAAGGGCTAAAAATCGACAAAATTGCGGAAGGTTTGTGAAACGTCAGTTTCGTGAAAGCCGTCATTTTTTCTATTTTTTGGCTTTGGGATTTGACGGATCTTGCCAAGACAAAACAGAACTGACACAAGTTTCATTATTTGGCATCTCTTGACACTCAAAAACCCTGAAAGCCCTTACTATCCTTAGTCCTACAAAGTGTCAGAACGTCAGATGAACCATAAGTGACACTTTTGAGGTTCTCGCCAAGCAGGGAATACCATTTTTTATGCGCTTTAACGGCCCGAAGGGAAGTCTTGACGGATACAGCCAACAGAAATTTTTTAAAGGAGGATTGCTTAATATCTTAATATATTTTAAATTAAGCTATGTTTGTGCGTGATAATTTATCTGGAATTGAAAAACGTAGCCGCCTATTTAACTGGTTTATATTTCCAGGAAAAGCATTGCTGTGGATTTTCTATATGTTTCCAAGTGGGGGATATGCAAATACACGACAAAGCTCCAGATGGGCGCGGAGTCCTCTGGTTACTGCCATTATCTCATCTTTATTTTGGATCGTTCTTTTTTGTTTGATCGTAAATACGGCAGTAGAAAGATTGAATTAAATGGCAAAAAGAAATGACGGTGGTATCAGCGGTTTATTTATAACTTTGGGCATATATGTTTTACCCACATTATTAGCCATTATTTACTTTAGCTCTATCCTTTACGTTGTCTTCTTAATTCTACCCTTCTTGTATTATTTGACATTTGGCTCATCTAAATTAAGAAAAAACCAGCAAACTTATGCTGATAATTATGAATTGGCATTAGTCAATTTTACGTTATTAAACCGTCTAAAACAGCAATATAGTGATTTAAGAGTTAAAAATGATGGTTCTTACGATGAACGTTCCAATGCAGGCAAACAAGCCAACAGTAAAGTTCGGGAGGTGGAACGCAATTTAAGTGGGAATATTCAAGTTCTTAACAAGATTTTAGGGACTTATAAAAATGCCACTTTCCTCAAGGCTGCAATATGGTCTTATCTTATCGCCATTTTAGGTTTGGCATTTTTTCAGATTAATGAAATGTATGCGCCAACAATAGCAGTAATATTCTCGCTTTTTATAGCTTTTGCAGCCAGATCAGTTGTTGCAATCGAGACCAGAAACGGTGAACTTACTCCTAAAAAATTACCACAAATTAATAAAAAGCCATTTTCATTATTGCTGGTAGTTATTCTCATTATGAACGCCTTTACTTTCATTGTATTTGTAGATGAAAATAATGAAGTAAAAAGTTCATTTTATACTGAGACCGAAACAGCAAACATATCTCAAGAACCGGATATTAAGCAAAATAAGAAAAATGTCACAATTATTCCATTAAACCCAAAAAGTGGCTTTGTTTCCAAAGATGTTGAGGCATTACATGCTCCAGAAAATCCCGCAAGAACTTCAAAAATTACCAATGGCTCTGAGGTTACAATAACTGGGGAAGTAAAGGACTTAGACCTTTATGAAGTCGATCACAGTAGTGTGAATCACAAGCTATATATCCCTAAATCATCAATAGCAATCTTTGCTAAATAATGAAGATTAACGTAGCGACAGCAATTTATCCAGAAAACAAGCGCAATGGCATAATGATCTGCGGATATAATTGGGGAGGGTCACCTGATGATCAACAAATTCAAGAAGAACTATCGTTTTTTCTAATAAAAAAGCAAACAACTACCCTTATAGAAACAGAATATTAGAATGGTTTCGCTTATGGGGACATCCACTGAATACATCTAAGTCCGGCATTTTTGAACAATCGATCATTCAAACAAACTGGTGCCCCTCACAGAGCATTAATATGAACAACACAGAGTTCAGTGAATATTTAAAGCACATAGATAATTTTGTTTTTCACGTGAATTATTTTAAGCCTAAAATAATTTTGTTTATGGGTATAAAACTTTTAGACGCGCTCAACGATAAAGATTGTATACCTTATATTAGGCCAGTTCTGGGCTATGAAAGCCCAGTAAACTACCAAATAAAAGATACTATCATAGATGGCAAAACACTGAGAAAATTCAGAGTTGGTTTTCAAAAATTTGAGGCATGTGATGTTATTGCTTTACCACATCCTTCAGGCAGCAAACGATTGCACTACGAATATATCAAAGCATTTAAAGACCAAATTTCTACCATATTAGAAAATTATAAAACAAAATATTTATAATAAACAGCCATACTGCCTTTGAAGGCTTTCAAGGCCTGCGTTAAGGATTGTCACCCGAAGGGCCGAAACGCTTTTTTTAAAGTGGTTCGGGGAGCCTAGGCGAGTAAAGCCTGACCCGTTTTTTATAACGGGGAACGCCCCAATAAAATTAACCTTCATATTAATTCTTAAGCTCTTTTATTAACCTATAGGTTAATCACTCTCCTGCATTTTTGAGCAGATCAATTTAATATTTGCTGCACTCACCCCATATTGACTAGCAAGCTCTTCCCAATGAGATAAAGCCTCAAGTGTTTGATCAATAATTTCTTCAGCGCGCGCGCTATCTATTTGAGCCTCTTTAGCAAGCGCGCGTAAATGGCTTAGACTAGGATCTCGTCCCTCCCCCATTACCATTGTACTTTGCTCCCCGCGCGGGCCAGAAGAAAAAGTCAGATCATAAGCGGGTGATAATTTCCATTCGCCTATCTCATCCATTAAAAAGCTAAAGTTTTTAGAATGATCATCACGGTTATGAGCCAGTATATTAAACACGGCCAATTGGTAGAGTTTTTCAACTTCACGAACATCACGGGTCAAACTTAAGGTTAGCGCGGCTAGATCTTCATAATCAAGGGATGGCGTTCTGTAATCAGAATGTAATAAACCGCAGGCCGTATGCATATGAAGTCTTTTTGAACCCTGACGATCAAAACGCTTAATGGCAAAATAACCGGCGCCTGTTTGCGCTTTAAACAAATGCGCGCGCGGCATATTAATACCGGCCTGTTTTGCCATTAAGGCATAAACATATTCAATGGCGCCGGCATCAGCGCCATCTTCTGAATTAGCAAATTTCACCATCCACGGCTGATAACCATCAGGAATATTTGATGCGCCATGCACAATTTGAGAAAAATCTTCATTAACCCCAATCAATGCTTTGGGGCGCGCGCCGCCAGATGATCCATTGAGGGCTATCAGCTCGGCAAGAACATCTGTCGCCTCCCCTTCCAATACATCCCTAGATTGGCGCGCCAAAACATCAAGATTGATCTGCTCACTATTGTTATTCTCGCTGTGATCTGGCTCATAGACAAGCGCGCCTAAAGCACTCATGCCAACATGCGCCAATCTATCAAGCGGCGTAATATCGGAAGGCAAAATATTTTTAGAACGCGCAAAGCGATCAAAAAGTAATCTGCCCCAGCCATCAGGAAGGCTGTCATTAAAAACCCCAGGCAAGCCCTCAAATAGATGATAATCAAAGCTGCTTACACCTGATTGAAGCGGCAAGCGTAGCGGTGATATGGCAGGGCCGCTGTCAATAAACGAGGCATCATATTCAAAATAGATTTTACGTTTGCGAAGGGCTAAACGACCAACAGCAATGGTTTTTTCTCCAAAATTAAGCCCGACCTTGATTTCTTTAACTCCCTCGATGTCCTTCATGTCCGGCTTCCTCTTTGTCTTAATGGTTTAGTATCATCTTCAAGAACCTCATCAATCGAAGAGAAGCTTTGATGTTCGACGGTTAAGGCATCGAGCATTTTCTCAAGGCCGCCCACCACCATTAAAATTTTTAAATAAGATTCGATAGAAATGACCCCTTTTTGCTCAAATTTGCGTAAAGTGGGCAACGGAACGCCTGAACGCTTCGATAAACCTTCTTGCGTTAAATCCATGTTCAATCGTCTTTGACGGACATTTTCAGCCAGTTTGTTCTGCGCTTTAGAAGGTGTTATAAATAATACCATTATATTATATAATCCATTTTATGTTTTATTAGTAATATTATAGTATTATTTAATGATTTTATCAATGCAAATTTAGATCAAACAAAGATTACCGTGCATAGACTTGGCACACTTCGTCAATACGGGTTGTATAGCAAGGAGATTGTCGTTCAGAGCGTTGTTTCCATTTTTTATTCGTGCCCATTCCTGCCATTTGTAATGTATTACGCCCATGTTTCTGGTTAATGCTATCAAGGGCTTTCATCAAAGCAGGACTATGGGGAAGATCTTGGCTGAATAAATCTTGTGGTTTTTCGCTCTCTGGCAATAAATCTTCCAAGATAATGCCGCATTTACCAAATTCTATTCCAGCCTTAAAAACCAGATCGGTAAGACGCATAGCCTCAATTATGATTTGACGTGTATCATTGGTATAGGGACGCAATGAGCCGCGCTCAACACCATAAAATTGAGGGGTTTTGCGATATTTATTTGTATGCATAAAGACGCGAATATTGCCAGCGATCACACCATGAGTTCTTAATTTTTCTGCGCCTCTAGCCGCATGCGTTGAAATCGCCTGTTTCATTTCATCTAGCGATGTCACAGGCTTGCCAAAGGATCGGGTCACGGCAGTGCCTTTACGCACTGGCGGTATTTCTTCAAGCGGAATACAGCAAATACCGCGCAGCTCTAAAATAGTACGCTCTGCAATGACGCTTCCATATTGTCTGGCTTGGCGCGCAGGCATATCACGCAAATGACCTGCCGTATAAATGCCCATAGCGTTGAGTTTTGCGGCACTCGCGCGGCCTATGCCCCAAACATCCTCAATCGGAAACTTATCCAAAATACGGGCTCTAGCCCCCTCCTCCATTAAAGAAAATACACTCTCACACTCTGGCGTTTGTTTGGCGAGATGATTGGCAATTTTTGCAAGGGTTTTAGTCGGGCCTATACCAACACCTGTTGGAATCCCCGTCCATTTCAAAACAGCCTCGCGCATATTTTTTGCATGCTTTATAACGCCGATACTTTGAAATTTTTCCAATTTTGTAAAAAGCTCATCGATAGAATATACCTCACATTCAGGCGCAAATTCGCGCACTACGTCCTGAACGCGCTGTGACATATCACCGTAAAGCGTATAATTTGAGGAGAACATCAGGGTTTGACGCATTTTAGCATCATTGCGGATCATAAATTCAGGCGTGCCCATTTTAATACCAAGGGCTTTGGCTTCTGGCGTTCTCGCAATCGCGCAGCCATCATTATTGGATAAAACAACTACGGGTTTATTATTCAAATGCGGCTGAAACACACGCTCGCACGAGCAATAAAAAGAATTACAATCAATCAACGCGAAAATATGTTCAGACACATTTCCTCACAACGCCAACAACAACGCCCCAAATTTCTGGCGGATTATCCTCATCTAGCTGAATAGGTTTGTATTTGCGCGGATTGGTAGAGATTAAAAAATACTGGCCTGCTCGCTTTTCAAATCTCTTCAGGGTCATTTCACCGTTCAATACAGCAACAACGATATGACCCGATTTTGTTTCTACGCTTTTATCAATAACAACGTAATCCCCTGTAAATATCCCCGCCCCTTCCATGCTATCCCCTGAGACTTGCATTACAAATGTTGCGGATGGCCTTGAAACCAGATGTGCCACCAAGTCGATATGATCTTCAAGATGATCATCGGCAGGGCTTGGAAAGCCACAAGGCACCACAAAAGAATGGAGCGGTAAAATCTGATGATTTTCTATTAGTTGGAGCATTTTTTACCCATACTGTAAAAAACAGAACATTACAAGAACAAACAAGACAAAAAGGTTGCTCATTTAATCTTTCAGATTTATGTCTTGATAAAATCACAAATATTATGTTAATTAATATCAGTTTTAATGTGTAAATAGGTAACAATATTGGCCATCCCAAATCCTGAATATAAGCCAGATTGGCAAGAAGTTCATGACTTTCATAACGCGGAAAGAAAACGTATAGACGTTGAAAGAGAGGCTCTTCAAGAAAAAGAGAATGAACTGTTTCAAGCAGGTGTTTCTTATCAATCCGATGAAAGGAAAGCCTTAACGCGTGATTCCCAAGCGCTTCAAGAAGAATGGGACACCCATCATCGAGAATGCCTAAGATGTTTAGATAGATATCAGCATGAAACGGTTCAAGATGCGGCCATCTGGTTATTTGATCGTTTTGATCCAAGCATGGGAACTATTGGCGCTTAAACCATTCACCAGATTGATTTTAAGCAATTTCAAACAATTGATGAAGTACATGCGGCTTGGGTTCAGGCCAATGATGTTTCACAGCAAATGGAAGCGGATCAGCGCAACGCCCTTGATATAGGACAGCCAGATGGCTCTGATATCTTTACTGAAACTGGTGACAATCAAATCTCAAGTTCGTGGCAAGTTTTTGATGCATCAACCATGGGATATAATCCTGGGCTGACCAATAATTGGCATTCTCATTCCCTTGTAACGGTAGATCAAAGAGAAGGAGAATATCATATCTGCTTTATGCATGACCCTGATACCCATCGCGGCGGCGGATCTTCGATGAATTTTATTGAAGACTTAGGCACAACGATGTATCGCCGTGCCCTCGCCTTACATGAATCAGATAAAAAATCATCCCACCCCTCCAATGATGGTGGCTTTTCAATGAAAGGCCTGCTTTCTTCGGTGATGATACGCCGCGCCCAGAACAATTTCATTTTTATATCCATGTGCGTCCGCAGCACACGATGCAAGGAACATTTTGTCGGGTGGATATGGAAGTGGGTAGAAATGATTTTTATGATCCTGATTTCAAACATTTTGATGTTATTCCAGAGATTATCCAACAAGCTTACTATGAAACGGCGATGCCCACGTTCACGCCAAAAAGATGTATTAAGGCTTGATAGCGTTAAATAACCCTCTTACAAGGCACAAGATCGAGAATATTCTTTCTGAGAATGAACGATATATCCTGAATTTTGGCGTTTGGCGCGTGGAAATTTTTGAAATAAAGCTCCCTGCCCTTGTTATCGCGGCACATAAACATCACATGGCCGTCTTTCAGGTTTTTAAAATCCCAGTATTGAACAGATGTCGCACTCAAAGCCCCCTCTTCTTTTTGAAGCGCAAAAATATGTTCCACAAAGCCTAATCTTTCATCCTTATAGATCGCAGCGCGCACGTCATCGGTATAAAAATAGCCGTTATGAAGGCGATGCGGATAGAGTGATTTTGTTTTTAACGGCAAAAAACGAGGTTGAATAGCGTAATGTTGTAAATTCATTGGATTATCCTTTTTTAGATTGAAGTTGGTTGTTGGAATTGCTGGCTTCACTTGGTAAGTCGCGCTTTAAGTGACCCATAACGGATTTATGAAGTTTCAAATCGCCAGTTTTGGCGCGGTTCACCATCGCATTGAAGTAAGCGCCCGGCTTTCTAACGCGGTTTTCTTCGCGTAAATTCGCCTGATCGGTTAAAATCACACACACAGCGGCGCCTATTCGGCCCAAAGTTAGGCACGCATGACCCCAGGAATTTTGAGAAATCCCGAGCGTTTTGATCAAACCGTAAGACGCTTCGATAAAGTCATTGGCGTTCATTGGCCGTGGCGCCATTGGCAACTGGGACTTCAAGCGATCACTCGAAATATTGAGAAGTTGTTTTAACGTCACATGCTGAAGACCTGTTGAAAGAATGGTAGACTGTTCTTCTGATGATTCCTGTTTCTTCTCTTCTTTTTTGCTCCCCTTTCCTTCTTCACTGGCCTTACTTTGAGGCTCTGAAGGATCGGCTACTCCTTCTTGAAGGAAATTGGATGAAGTCCTACTAGTACTTAATTTATTAAGTTGTTTTTTATTTGTATATTTGTAGTGAGCGTCATTTGACTCGTCCTTGGATGAATCTTTATTCAACAATTGATCATTATTAACGTCTCTAGAAGCCTTCTGATCGTACTCGGCAACTTTATCGCTCAGAACTGCATAAAGTTGTTTATGCTTATCAAGAAGCTCTCTAAGAGCCATTAAATCCATATAGGTGCGGATAGGAACGGCAATATGCTCGTAACGGGCAGTAAAATCGATCAGACCAGCCTCTTCTAGAACAAATCCGGCATCAGACTCCCCTTCTCCCATTTCAGCCTCGAGCAAAATACTGCGAATTTGGCGGCGGTAGTAAGAAATTTGGCGCTTGGTCTCCATCCATGCTTTATCATAGAGCTGCTTTTCTTGCAGTTTGCTCTCTAATTCATTCTTGAGGAAAGCCAGAGGCGTTAATTCCACGCCATAGGCAAACAAGATATGGCCTGTTTCGTCGCATCTTTTACCAAAGCGTCTGTGATTGCCACTATCATGCCATGTGAGAGCCCCTATTTCGAAAAGCTGGTTTTCTAAGATTTGGATCTGGCGTTCAGAGACTCCCATATCAAGAGCGGTTTTAGCCAAAGACTGATAAACAATCGGACGGCTCCCCTCTTCCCAGTCAATGTCACGCGTGAAGCTCATATAGTAGTCGAGCAGCGTAATCATGCGCGGTGAAAAACCGGCCGCCTTCCCTACGCGCTTCACCAGAAGAAGTAGATCGTAGCGATTGGCATTTTTATCCAATCCGTCAAACTCTTCACATTGATCTTGTGAATGTCTTAATTTGGGAGAAGCAATGCGCCCTCCCCCGGGTATGTTTATTTTTTGGGAAATATCAACTTGCATGATTATAATCGCGAAGTCTCGCAAATCACTCTGGATAAGGCCGCAAAAAGGGTTTGCGGAAGTCAGTTAAGACTTGCAACCCAATTCGAATAGCGATACCATCTAAATAGATTTGAGAGGAAAGTTCGCTTTCGATTTTTTGAAAACCGCCGCGCCAACGGCGGTTTTTCCTTATCTAAGAAATCTTATAAGACTATTGATGCGCTCCTTTCGAGATAGGTGTGGTTAAGTGTGGAAATTTGATTCCTCAAGAAAGGGAATCGGAATAGTTTTAACTTATCAGATGGACGTTACTTTCGCAACCTACACTTTTGACACTTAAAAAACGTCAAGGTGTATCCCTGAACAAATAATAACACTATGTAGCAAGGGTTTAACTATTTCGTAACGTAACTTACGTTTACGTTTCTGACATTAATGTACATTGTTAGAACGTATAATTACGTCATAAACTGTAAAGTTACGTCACTTTTGACGTTTTTGACGTTAATTTACAAGGTGACAGATTGGACGTTATTTGCTATTTATTAAGATGTCAGAGATGTTTAAATTAGTAAGGAGTGTCAAATGTCACAAGTCAGCATAACAGAAGCAGCCAAGATGGCCGGTGTCAGTCGCGCCACAATCTATAATGACATCGATTCTGGTACATTGTCTTTTGAAACTGGGCCTAAAGAAAAGAAAATGATTAATGTGTCTGAGCTTCAAAGAGTCTATAAAACACTTAAATCTCCTGAAGATTCAGACAATTCTAAAGATGTAGAAAAACGTCAAGAACGTCAAATTGAGCAATCTAACGGGGCAGGGGGTCAGATTGCCGTCCTCCAAGAACGTCTTGAAGCTGAGAAGAAACGCTGTGAACATTTGGAAGAGTTGCTCAAAAAAGAGCAAGAAGAGCGAAAACGCGAGCGAGAAACAGCAAAACAATTTGAAGAATATATGAAGGAACAGCTCGCCAATCAGGGAGATCATATTAAAAATTTCACCAGGTTGCTCGAAGATCAGCGCGGCACAAAATCTAATGATGATCAAGATGAGCTAAAACAAACGGTGCTAGATCTGAAAAAAGAGATCCAAGAGCAAAAAGAAGAGGCCCGCAAAAAAGAAGAAGCCCGCCGTCAGGCCATCAAAAAACGCCAAGAAGAATTGGAAAAGAAAAAAGCCGAAGAAGAAGAGGCAGAAAAGAATAAGCCTTTCTTCAAAAAATTATTTGGTTAAAGCAGAGTAGGGTAGGGGACTTACTTTCTCCGCTTATAAATCCAGGGAAATTCAAAATCCATTGACCAGAGACCGCGACGTTCATTCTTCGCGGTTTTTTGTTCAGCAGAATAAGCACCGTGGCTATAGCGCGTATAATCAAAAGCAAAACCAGAACTGACCATCAAGCGCCCAATATCTTCACCATGCACTGAGCAGCGCGCCACCATGCGCTTGTAGCGATCTGTATTGACGCGCTCACAGCTGACGGCTTCACCCTCCATAAGGTTTTCAAGCCTCTGGCGCGCATATTTACCGCAAGGAACGCTTTTTTCATCCTGAAAGCAATATTGATGGTATTCGGGTGCATCAATGCCCCAGAGGCGTATTTCCTGTCCATTCAGCACGAAACTATCACCATCCCGGACAAATAAATCGCCGGCGAGGGCAGGGGACGCTATCAGACTTAAGGAAGCCATTATCAAGAAAGCTTTCATTATCACAATATTTCGTATTTTTGAAAATAAATCCATGCCAAATATTAAAAAGGGGGCGGCTATGCCGCCGCCTTTGTTTCTATGGTGCTGTAGAGATAATCAACCGCTTTTTGAGCATGAGAGGCAGCTGAAAAGATAAATTTCTTATCATCCGCCAGGGCTTTGAGCCAGCAAGCTATATATTTAGCGTGATCGGCGCGGGGGAGAGGGGTTACGCCCGTCATTGCACAAGTCATGGCTGCGCCAAGTTCAGCCACCAATTCCTCAAAGGCATAATCACGTTTGGAGAATTTTTCGAGAGCAAAGCGGTCGAGGCGATGTTTTGCGCCTGTCCGGTGGGTCAATTCATGAAATAGCGTGCTGTAATAATTCTCAGTGGCCGTTGAATCTACCGTATCTATAAAACGCTCTGCAGGGGGCATATTGATATAATCGCCTGTAGGGGCGTAAAAGGCTCTGATTTCATTTTCACGTATATCGGCGCCGGTTGCGCAAACAAGAGCATCAGCGGTGGCCATTTCATCGATTTGTGAGGGAATAAAGTCATTATCAATGCTAAAGCCTTCAACCTGATCGGCATTAAAGACGCTTGACCATCTGGCAAACATTCTTAAGGATTGTTCTTCATTATCTTGGCTCGGCTCTTGCTCAATCATCTTCCAAAAGACAATTTGCGTCGATTTTTCGCCTTTTCGAACCTGCGCACCGCATTCCTGCCATTGCTTGTAAGTCGCCCAATTACCTGATTGATAGCCCTCGCTTAACTGATAAACCCAGAGAAGAGGGACATTCACGCCTTTATACTTCTTGCTAGTGAAAGCGTTTTCTGGGATTTGGGATACACCATGCCACGGCAATTCAAATTTGCCATCTAAGCCTTTTTCCAAAGCTTCTATGATACGATTGGTCACATCTTGATAAATATCGATTTTAGTCATTTTAATCCTCTTAAATTGGAGTAGGGTTACGTTATGCAACCTCGTCTCCGGCGAGGATCGGGTAGCAACGATCAAGTGATGAAGGTTTCTATCAAAACCCCTGTCGCAAAAATCGGCGAAATATTCTTGGCTTTTTTAAAGCCGTTTTTAAAAAATACGGCGACTAAAAGCAGGAATATCTTCGCTCTATTTTTGAGATTCAGCGCTTGAACGGCGCGAGGCGGACTGCCTTAGCTCTTACAATCTTTGAGACTAGAAAACCAATTAACTACCTGATATAAAATAATTTAAATATTAAACTATCCGTATTGTATTTATAAAATATTTCTAATTTAATGTTTTACTTTAACTAAAAGTGGTGCGTAGGGCAGGGGCTTAAAACCATCAGAACATCAAAAAGCCCGAAAAGATTTCCTTTCGAGCTTTTTGACTAGGAGAGGGGATACTCCCAAATTTTTATAATTGTTATGCGCGCATTCTAAGCTTTTCTATATCTACATCTTCTTGTTCTTCATCCTCAGATGCAAATTTGTTAATTTCGCGCGCCATATGAAATACTGATCTCTTCAGTTCAAGAGTTGGCAATTCGGCTATTTCAGAAGCTATATTTAAAACCGCCTTGCTATAACCCGATCCCGTAATTTCGGTATCTGTTCCGTAAAAATACTCTATTCCAACTTCGAAAATTTGAGCGCATAGCGCTAATCTCATGGGAGAGATTCTACAGGCTCCACTCTCATATTTTTGAACTTGTTGATATCGAACCCCAATATGCGCCCCAAGCTGTTCTAAAGACATCTTGTGCTGCTGACGGACTTGCATCAGCCTAAATCCGAGCTCTTTGTTAAATTCTTCTTCTGATATATTCGCCATTTTCCTCGGTTCCCCAACCTAATTGATACTTATGCCGCGATTTTCATCTTTGTTGGCTGTGTATACTTATCGTAACGATAAGTCGCCGGGATCTCACAAATCTTCATCGCTTTGGTGTAAGATTTGTAAAAACCATGCTGGATTACCCAGTAAAATTTAAAAATCGTATTTAATTCATTTTGAAGACGTTTGATTTCAAGGCTTTCAATATTCTCTCCAAAGCCCTTGGAACGCTCTATTTTAAGCTTTTTGATGATTTCTTGGGCTTCGCCTCTAAAAATCTCTAACGCCTCTGATAGTGCCTTTACGGCCATAAATTCGGGTTTATTGTCCTGATCTTCTGTTTTTTTGATCTGGTCAATGATTTCTTGAGCTAAAGCTGGCCCATAGCGAACCTCTAGCTCTTGCTGAAGATCTTCTAAGCTGACCTTCTGTTTTTTCGTTAAAGTGTTACTCATTTTTTACCCCACCTTTATTAACATAATTAACTGAATGAAGCTTTTTTACGCGTAAAAAGTTAATGATCAGTTAAAAAATACAAAAAAATAGAATTTAATTCCTTGTAATGTAGAATTTTATTATATAAATTCAAAAAATGATTACTCGATATCAAATTACTGCCGCACGCGCTTTACTAGAATGGACACAAGATGATCTGGCTAATGCCTCGGGTGTTAGCAAGGATATGATCTCAAAGATAGAAGGAGGCAAGTCAGCTGGAAGTCTTAAATCTATCCAATCTATCGAAGATGGTCTCACTGTCGCCGGCATAGAATTTGGAGAAAATGATAGTGTTAAACGCTCTGCTTCTCAAATTCGTGTCTTAAAAGGACAAAAGGGATTTTTGGATTTTTATGAGGATGTTTTTGAAGAAGTCCAAAAGACAGGGGCTACATCTGTTAGCGTTAGTAATGTTGATGAGCGCAAATTTGTTCAATGGCAATGCGAGCAACTAAAAGAACACTCAGAACGCATGAGAGCCCTTGGAACAAAATATAAAATTCTTATTCAGCATGGTGATACTTATTTCCCAGCATCAAACTATGCAGAATATCGTTGGATGCCAGAGGGCACATTTTATTCTGTTCCATTTTATATCTATGGGAAAAAGGTAGCCATGCTCATTTTTGATGAACATGAGCCTCGAATATATGTCTTAAGTGAGCCCGAACTCACTAATTTGTATAAAGCGCAATTTGAATCTCTATGGAAGCAGTCCTCTGAGCCAGAGGTTAAATAATGTTGGATGCTGCTATAAAAATATCCGATTTAGATGAAACTAATCTAAGGTTTTTAGATGATACGATAAGTTTTTGGTCAGGTCGTGAGACAGGACACTTAAACGCATATGCGTTTAATGAGCCTAATTCTTTTATTCCCGATGATCCTGTTAGGGGCGGGGAACACTGGTCAAATATGATTTTGCGTAATTTGGCCTATTACCTTATTACTAGAGAAGCTGAGGCGGTTACGTTGCTTGCTTCGAAAATTGGCGCTTACTTGCCCGAAGGACTTGCTTCAGGAGATTTAGGCCCTGGTGAAGATAAAGCGCAGAGAAACAAAACACTCCCTTTAAATAGATCTTTACGCAATAGCACTGCTTTTGCTGCGATTGATGTAAATAACGTTTTTGCTAAAACAGCCGCAGCTCTTGTTGAAAGAGAGACTGGAACAGCCTCTAAAGCGGTCGTAGGTGATTTTTTATCTGAAAACCTAAATATATTTCCAGATCAGCGCGCAGTATTTACCCTATTCGGTGGCCTGCTATGCAATTTTGGCAGAGATATTAAGAAAAAAGCTGAAGATGTTTTAAAAGAAACATTCAATGGCTTGGCTCAAAATATGAAGCCTGGTGATTATTTAGTTATTACTCAAGATACGAATAATATAAAGAAGTCACTCTTAGAGGCATATTCACATCCTGATATGGCTTTATATATTTTATCTGTCCTTCATAAAATGAAGCGTGATCTTCCAACGGAAAATTTTGATCCAGATGCATTTGAGTTTGTCCCCAGATGGAATGAGGAAGAACATCTATTATCTTTGAATATTAGGTTAAAACCAGACAGACAACCTCAAAGCTTTAAGATTGGCGACCAAGCTTTCACCATTGGTCATGATCGTGAGTTTTCTATAGTTAATAGCTATAAGTTTCCGCCAGATTTCTTCATAAAAGCAGCTGAGGCAGCAGGGTTTGTATCTGAAAAGTTATATGAATTAGAAGGCAATCCTATAGCAACACATATTTTTCATTATCAACCAAGAGCATATCAACAAAGCTTAAACGTTAGAATTGCATAGAATCTTTTAATCTAAACACCATTTAGTATTAAAGTTGTAGATACTACACCTAAAACCACACTTCATATGCGTACCATAAAGCTAGCTTATACGCTCATGGTTGTATAATAAGCGTAATTTACAGAATGAGTTGCGCGACCTTTTCTAAATAACCATGCTGTTCTTGTTGGTTTTATTTCACCAGACCAATATCTGAAGTTTGAGGCGATCCTGTCTCAGCTTCAGATATATTTCATAACTAAAATTTGGAGATAAAAGATGAGCCATTCACCAGAAAAACTATCGAAACAGCTCAGCGCTGTTTTAGATCAAATGGATGATATGAAACCGTCATACATTAAAATCAAAAAAGTAATCGAGGCAGAATATCAAAACATTCAGCATCAGCTTAATCCTGAAAATAACACGGATATTACAAAGGAGCTCAATCACCATTTTTGTGACTTTATCCAAAACCTCTTAAGACAATATCGATCATAAAAAGATGCCGCGTTACTTTTATGCTGAAATGGGATTTAGATTAAAACAGATCCGGCAGGGTAGGGGAGTATCCCAAGAAAAGCTGGCCTTAGCGCTAGGCGTAGCCAAACAAACAATTCAAAAATACGAAAGCGGTGAAATTAAGATAACGCCAGAAGTTATTTACCAATGCGCCCGATATTTTAATGTCTCTGTCGGCTTAATATACGGAGAAAACCCTAAGAGAAATCATGGCAATGCCGCTTTACTAATTACGTCAGAAATATCGCGCTTGCCGAATGAACGCTTAGCCAAGGCTATTTATGCGCTTATTAGAATAATAAACACCACCTATAAAGATGAAAACACAATGAAATGAAAATAAGCCATGACCCGTATGACGGGTCAAAATATCATAAAAAACCCGTGAGACGGGTCAAATGCAGCTATTAAAGGGATTTGTTTTGACAAAGTATGATTTAAGCCAAACATCAAAGCATGGAGGTACATAATCTACAAGTCTTGTTTTTTAAGTTTTTTCAGAGTTTAGTGAATATATCCAAAAAACTAAAAAGAGAAGTTTCTATGAAAAATATAATAATGGCTGTGGCGTTATGTTTAAGCCTTGTGGCTTGTAATCCCTTTAAAGTAACGGATCCAAACGATCCACGGTTTGATCCTATGAAGTTCAAATTTAGCGATTATACTTTTAATAATAATTTATATGATGCTTTAGATAAATCACTTACTAACGGCATATCTATTGAGGAAATAGATAAAATCTTAGTTGATTCTGGTAAAGCAGAAAAGAAATTTGTTAAAACGTTAGTGAATAAGCAAAATTTGTACACTTACAAATATAGGCGTTGGTACCATCCAATATTTTCTTTTTTGGCAATGCATCCAGATCCTGGAAAAGGTGTTACGGTTGGCATTTACACAAAAGATAATAAATTGGAAAAATTTCATTTAAAGTAAGGAAAAATATATGCCTAAACTATACTTTGCTTCAACAGATATTGCGGCTTTAGGACAGCATGCGTATTTAGTATATGACCTAAATGGTGATTTATCTTCATTAGATGATCAAATTATTTATAGGGCAGGCCCAGCAACGAATAATTTTCTAAACTTTGGAAATATTATTATTGAGCCAGGTTTTTTAAATTACAATGCAATTGATCCATTGGACGTATCAGAAGATACTTTAGATATAAATGAATCTGGTTCAGATGATGGTGGCGATGATACTACTACAGATCGAAACTATTATGATATAAATTCTACAGATGCAGCGCAGGACAGGGTAATAATTGAAAATTGGATTAATTCTTTTGGTTCACCAACTGTAGGCAACCCTAATAATGGAACAATTGATACTGGACTATCTTACCATTTATTTGAACAGAATAGTAATTCTGTTATAACCACGGCTCTCAGCTTAATAGGTAAAAATTTTAAAGATATTGCCAGTCAAAATATTATTCCTAGTTATGATAAGTTCGCTGCGTGGACTACTATTATAGATGGTCAAGGAAACGAAACATATACGTTGTTTAATAATGGCTTTTTTGAATCATACAAAGTATTAGACCAAAATGGTAATGATACTTTTATAATAGAAAAAGGAACTAATGTAGCTTTTGATTTAGACGGTGACTTAACAACTTCAAATAAATTAATCCTTAAAGATGTGGATCCTAATAAAGTTGTACTTAATAAAATAGGTTCTTCGTTATACGTCGGAGGTGATGGAACTGACATTATTCTTCATAATTTTTTCGATAGCTCTCTAACAGGCAATGCAGGTGGCGATTTAGAGATTTAATTTAATGGTTTAACTGTTACAAGAGATATGTCTAACTTGTTAAGTAATGAAGTAAGTCGATTCTGGGATCTAAATGGAGCTAACTTTCTTGATCTTCCTGGTGAATTTATAGCGCGCCTTACAAACTTCCAATCTGTTCGCCTACAACGTGATCCACTCATCATTGATCTAGATGGTAACGGCACAGCTTCTCGAATAGCTGAAGATATCTTTTTTGATATCAATAATGATGGATTGGCAGAGCATGTCCTTCAATGGGCTGCGCCCGGCGATGGTATGATTGTGCATGATATTAATGGTAATAACCGTGCTGATAATGGGGCGGAGCTTCTTGGTATTAATAGTGAAAGCGCGTGGAGCATCTTAGGCTCCCTTGATCTTAACAGTGACAATATTCTTGATGCTAATGACCTAGGCTGGTCTGATCTACATGTTTGGGAAGACAAAAACCGTGATGGTTATACTCAAACAGATGAATGGTACGATATGAGTGATTTGGGTATCACGGCTCTAAACCTGCCGAGTAGTGGTAATTTAAGTACAGTTGATAGCACAAGTGGGTCTATTCAAATAAGAGCATTTGATTTTAACTTTGATCCACGTAATACACGTTATAGCGGTGATTTTGACTTTAAGTTTGAAGCTTTGTTTCTCCCAGAAATTCGGGGTTTCAGCCAACTTCCCGATTTACGCATCGCGATGAGCTTAGACCCAGCTCTATTAACTGATGTGCAAGCATTAGCGGGACAATCTTTAAATGATATATTCGAGAATTTTGTTACTTTCCGAAGTGACTTTACGGAGATGTTATTAAAGTGGGGCGGTGTCGAAAATATTGCTCAAGATAGTCGCGGCCCATTCTTTTCAGATGCACGTATTTTAGAGTTTATGGAAGTTTATTTTGGGGGAAGTTTCTTTCAAGCTCGTTTCCCAGAATTAAACCCTCTTTCACTAGCGGCAATAGCGATTCAAGATGTATTTGATGATAAGCGCGATAGCTTTATAGCTAAGTTTATTTACCAAAGTGGTGGTAGTGATATTTTTGAAACGGAGGGTGCTTATAATCTAGCCACAGATGCGATTGAATTTGAAGGCGGCGCAGCACCTATTTTGAGCGCGAACGGTCTTGATGAGTTAGGGGCAGCGGGTGCGAGTTCTGCTGATGCGCTCGCTTATTGGGCAGGTATTGCCTCCTTTATAGATCAAGTAAGAGGTGGTTTGGAAGGCTTTACCGCTGCTGAATTGACGGCGCTCAATAACGCTATTGCATTGTCGGATAACACTATCGATTGGGACGATGTTAAGGCCGCACGTTTTGACACAGCTGATGTAACACTGGATGGGGATTTTGCAAACAATACGCTTATTGGCGGTAGTGGTAATGACACACTAAACGGTTTTAATGGCAATGATACTCTACAAGGTAATGCGGGATCAGATACCCTCAATGGTGGTGAAGGCAATGATACACTAGAAGGTGGAGCTGATGCAGATCATCTTATAGGAGGCAGTGGTGATGACATTCTTCGTGATGGTACAGGCGCTGATCTTATTGAAGGTGGTTTAGGTGATGATACATATTTCTGGGAAGGTGGAAGTAATAACACTTTAACAGAGGATTTTATATTTGATGCAGGTGGTGATGATGCTATTCGAGTTGATACCCCTCAAAATTTAACTTTCTATCGCGTTTTTGGCAGTGATTTACAGTTGCGTGACGGTTTTTACCATCGAGTGACTTTAGAAAATCAATTGGCAGACCCTGCTTTAAATCTCCCTATTATTGAGCGTTTAGAAGATTTAAATGGCTTTACCTATATTGATTTTAATAACTTTAATGAACAAATAATAACTGAAGGAACAGATCTCGACGACACGATTTTAGGAGTTCAATTTGGCGTTAGTCAAGATGATTTTATCTACGGCTATGCAGGTAACGACAATCTTGTTGGCGGTAATGGTGATGATGAAATCTGGGGCGGTGAAGGTAATGATAACATTCAAGGTGGTCTAGGGGATGATCGTTTAGAGGGTAATCATGGAGATGACTATTTAATTGGTGGGTCTGGGAACGATATATTATATGGTGATGGGGGCTTTAATACATTTGGGATTGATGTTTTAGATCCTGGTCTAGGAAACGATTTTGCTAATGGCGGTGTTTCAGCTGATACATATCTCTATACTGGCGGGCATGACACATATCAGGATATTGACGGCGCCAGTAATACTGGTGATAAGATTATTGTTTCAGATAGATTTACTTATATTGATGCAAATATCTACAGATCAGGTTTAGATCTTATTATTGAGTTTGATCATAACAACAGCATAAGAATTCAAGATCAATATTATCACGACAATAAAAGAACAATTGAGACTTTAGAATTTTCTGATGGGTCAAACATCACTTATCTCCAAAGCGCTACATTTGATGCATATGGTTCAGAAGGCCAGGATTTTATTTACGGTACACGGTTAGCAAATGGTAATGACACAATCTACGGATTGGGTGGAAATGACTCTATCCGTCCTGATAAAATTCTAACTAATAGCGGCACAGTTGTCTCTGCAGCAAGTGGTAACAATGACTCTGTATACGCAGGAGCTGGCGATGACTATATTCAGCTTCAAGGAGGTGTTGATACTATTTTTGCAGAAGATGGAGATGATTTTATTGAAGTTCAAGGTGGTTTTATTACTGGTAGTTCAATTAATGGAGGTGATGGAAATGATACAGTTTATTATCGTGTTTGGAACAACAACACTGTTTCTTTCATTGTTGATTTAGAAAATGGATACGCACAATATTTACATCCTTCAAATGGTCCTCAAGGCCTCCAAGATACTTTCATTTCAATTGAAAACATCGAAACTGCCAATGGCAATGACATTTTAATAGGTGATGTCAATAATAATGTTTTAGAAGGAAATAATGGGGATGATGACTTCGAAGGTGGCGCAGGAAATGATACTTATATTTTGGGACGTGGTAATGACGTTATTTTAGATACTAATGGGTCAGATATAATTAAAATCGAACAGGCTCAAGATACCAATAATTTTGATGACATTACGTTTACGCAAAATGGTGACGATCTAATTATTACTACTAGTTATTTTGGTACAGAAACAATTACAGACTACTATCATGGTAATGAGGTTGAATATATTGGTTTTGAAATAACCCCAGCTAATGATATTTCAACTTTAATAACAGTAGAAATATCAAAACTGCTATCCATGATAGACGGCACATCTATTGCTGAGACATTAAATGGAACTGCTCTTGATGATACGCTTTATGGACGAGCTAGCGATGATACTCTAAATGGCCTTGATGGCGATGATGTTTTGATTGGTGGTGACGGTGTTAATACGCTTAATGGCGGTTTAGGTAGTGACACTATCTTGGGCGGTAATGATGCAGACACCATAAATGGCGGTGATGGCGATGATATTATCGTCGATATTAAGCAATTTAATACCTCTTTCATACACGGTGATGCCGGTAATGACACTATTACCGCTGATATTAATGTTTATGGCGATGCTGGTAATGATCACCTTATAGGGACAAGAGCCCAAAGCTTCCTTTATGGCGGTGATGGCGACGACACTTTAGATGCTGGGACTTATGTTGGTAGTTTTGTAACCAGTGCAGGGTATAAGCAAAACTATTTATATGGGGAAGCAGGTAATGATACGCTTATAGCTGATCGCATTTTAAAAGAGAATGTATACGACGGTGGGGCAGATCAAGATACAATTGATTTTTCTAGAGTTGTTTCAAGCGTCATATTTACGAGCACACAGGCATCAAGAGACGGATTAAACGACGTTATTTCAAGCATTGAAAACGCTATTGGCTCTAATTACAACGATACGTTCACAAGCTGGAGCGCTGACAATAGCTTCTATGGTGGCCTAGGCGACGATACTTTTATAGGTAGTAGCGGTGTTGATAACCTCGTAGGTCAAGAAGGCGATGATATTTATGAATTTACAAGTGCTTCAACAAATTATGATACAAGCATTACAGAGTTAGGAAATGGCCTTGATACAATCAAATTAACAGATGCTTCGTTGAACTCTTCAAATGTCACAATTACCGATATTGGTGATAATACAGAAATTACTTGGAGTTCTAACCTTACTGCAAAAATTACAATTATTGGACAAAACGCTGTTGGCGGCTCAACAGTAGAAATTTTAGAATTCTCAGACGGGTCAACAATTCAGCTGGCAAGCTTACCTACAAATGCTGCCCCTATTGCCCAAAATGACAATATTAATGGATCAGAAGGCGAAACCACTTCAGGTAACGTATTATCCGATAATGGCAATGGTGCAGATACTGATCCTGAAGGCTCTATATTAAATGTAGCAGCTGGTATTATAGCCACAACGCAAGGTGGGTCAGTCGATATTCAAACTGATGGTAGTTTTGTTTATACGCCTGCACAGGGCTTCTTTGGAAGCGATAGCTTTGCTTATACAGTAACGGACAATCGTGGAAACACTGATACGGCTACAGTAACAATTAATGTTCAAGAGTTATCATCAAGAGCGCCTGTAGCGGCCAATGATAGCTTTAACGGTTTTGTTGATTTTGCCTTAACAGGCAATGTCCTCAATGACAACGGCAATGGACTTGATAGTGATTTAGATGGAGATACTTTATCGGTTGGTTCTATTGCCGCAGGAACGGCACAAGGTGGTTCTGTAACAATCAACGAAGATGGAAGCTTTACCTATATCCCGCCGAGTGAATTTTCTGGAGTAGATACATTTGGATATACACTCCTTGACGGGACAGGTAATGCCGATAATGGAATTGTCTCTCTTACAATTGTCGCGCCAAATGAAGCGCCAGACACAAAAGACGATAACTTCACAAGTGTTGTTGATCAGCAAGTCACAGGTAATGTCTTAGTTGATAACGGTAATGGAGTTGATAAAGATCCAGAAGGTGATAGTTTTTCTGTAACAGCTGAAACGAGAGATACACAACAAGGTGGCATAGTTGTTATTTCTGCAAACGGAGATTTTACTTATACACCTGCCACAGGTTATGTCGGAAATGATCGTTTTGATTATCTTGTTACCGATAGCAGTGGTAATGTTACATCCGGGGCTGTTTTCATTAACGTTCTTGCATCTTCTCCTCCAATTATAGGGACAGAATTTGATGATACTCTCACAGGAACAGATTTAAGTGAGAAAATAACTGGATTAGAAGGCAAAGATATCATCAATGCTGGTGATGGCGATGACATCTTAATTGGCGGTGAAGGTGGCGATACTCTCAATGGTGAAAACGGTATAGATACAGCGGACTATAACGCTTCTCCTGCACGCATAATTGCAGACTTATCTTTGGGCAGCGTAATTGATGGATATGGCTATATTGATACGCTGAGCGCTATTGAGAATGTCACAGGTACGGATTTTGCTGATGTGATTATCGGCGACGGTACGAACAACACGCTTATCGGCGGCCTTGGCAACGACGAAGTTGACGGCGGCAACGGCGACGATGTCATTGATGCAGGTGATGGCAGCGACATCCTTGATGGCGGTTCGGGAGACGACACGGTTGATGGCGGTGCAGGAGACGATGCCTTTGACTACGTCATGGCCTACAATGCGAGCAGTACTGACCTCTATGATGGGGATGAAGGGATAGACCGCATCCGCTTCTACTTTACGACAGCAGAATACACGAGCGCGGTTCAAACAGAGCTTCAAGCTTACAACACGTATCTGGCAAATAACGCTGACCCACTATCGACTTCAGGCAGCGCCTACATCTTCTCAAATCTGGGCGTTTCGCTCAGTGATTTTGAAGAAATGGAAGTCTATGTCAATGGGGTCATCGACACAAGCTACTACACAGCGATCACACTGGGCTCATCGAATGGCACTTACATCGTGACCAACGGCTCTGCCAATGCCGATGTGATCAATGGCAGCAACGCGAATGGAACAGGTGACCAAATCCAAGGGTTTGCGGGTAATGACCTCATCTACGGTAATAACGGCGAAGACTATATTCGCGGCAATGAAGGCAACGACACCATTTACGGCGGCGGATACAACGATCTCTTGTACGGAGATTCTAACGTCCTGACCGTCTCGTATGGCGGTAACGATGTCATCTATGGCGAGAATGGTGCGGACACTATTCGCGGCGGAAAAGGCGATGACTACATTGAAGGTGGCGCGAGCGCTGATTTGATCAAAGGCGATCTGGGCAACGACACCATCTACGGTGATGAAGGCGCTGACATCCTTTACGGCGATGAGCAGTTCTCGACCACAGGCGGTGGTAATGACATCATCTATGGTGGCATCGGCGATGACACTTTGGACGGTGAGTCAGGTCATGATCATCTGTATGGCGAAGACAATAATGACACGCTTCGTGGCGGCGAAGGTATGGATTACCTCGAAGGCAGCAACGGCACTGATCTGATCTATGGAGAAGAAGGCAAAGACCGAATTTATGGCGGCGCAGGTAACGACAACCTGCAAGGCGGCGATGACGGCGATCACCTTCACGGCGGCGCAGGGTTTGACCGCCTATTCGGTCAGAATGGGAATGATATCCTGTTTGCTGATGAAGGATGGGATTATCTCGACGGCGGCGCAGGCCTAGATACCTTCATGTTCATGGAAATGAGCGACTTTGCAGGCAATCAATATAACCGCATCAAGAATTTCAATGCTGTTGACGATGCTATCAGCATCGAGAAGCTACTGCACCCGAATTACGATCCGCTTGCAGACCTACTGAGTGACTTTGTGAACGTCGTGGACAATGGCTCGCACACATACATTCAGGTTGATGACGATGGCACAGGCACATCATCAGCAATGACCTATGTCGCCATGATTGAAGGCTACACAGGTCACAGCCATGACGCTCAGGACATGATCAACAACGGCTATCTGATCATTTAATATATCCGTTGTTAGCTCATTATTAATAATATTTAAAAGCAGCAACAACATAAGTAATGTTACAAGTTAAAGATTATATTTTGAAACCAGTTGTTCAAGGTGATTTGGATTGGTTATTAAATCTCCGTAAAGAAACCATGACTGAACATCTATTGAATTCAGGAATGTCCATCGAAGAAGCAGAATTCAAAAAGCGTACACTTTACAATTTTGAAGATACACAAATAATTATTCAGAACGACAATCAAATTGGAATGATTAAAGTAAAAAAGGAAAAAGAATTTTATGAGCTTATTCAAATTCAGATAAGCCCCAAATATCAAGGAAAAGGTATAGGCAAATGCGTCATAGAAGATCTTATTACAGAAGCGCGACAAAAAGGTTTGCCCATATATTTAAGCGTCTTAAAAACCAATACTGCAAAATCTTTATATGAAGCTTTAGGATTTGAAGTTTATGATGAAGACGACAATTCAATTAAAATGAAGCGCGTTTAATTTATTAACCTTTTATTAATTATATTATGTAATTTTATTCTCGTATTTATTGGGGAATATTTCATGAGTAATATTATTAAATTCACACCAAAAAGAAGACCAGTCACACAAGAATGTCTCTATGATACTAATCATCCGGTTTATTTTAGCTCAGAAGACGATGACTTTACTTACATGCGCTTTGGAAAAGTATCTGTCATCCATGGCAAAGATAGTTTTGCGAAGCGTTTAACGCTCGTTAAATCATAGGCTAAAATCAGAGAAATCGACTGTAAATATACCTTTTATTTTCCGTAAGATATATTATCACATCGGAATTTTCTTGAAAACCATGAAGTAATGCTTTATG
>CAYVZQ010000016.1:0-17735 GCA_964456335.1 uncultured Candidatus Peribacteria bacterium
CTAAATATCGTACTTCTTGTGATAGCAGCAATGTGTTACGGTTTCACTAAAGAAGTAAATGATATTACTACAATCACGTATGTACTTAATAACGCAAATCCGAATCAGTATAAGACAATTTTTGCAAAGAATAATATCTTTTTTTGAATTGGATCATTCTTATGACTCTTTGTATCTGGTATAATTCTCTCATCAAGCTCACCTCAGCTTATCATTTTTCATATCATTTTTATTCTGTGTATGATATTTTTTGTAGCGTTTAAATTTTTTGATAATGACGGGAAAGTTATTGAGGTAAAAGATATTCAAAATTTTTATCTGCAACGTTGAAATTTTTCTTTTAAAAAGTTAGGAGTAACTATTTGAGATACAATATCTGAAAATGTCTCAGAAGTAGTGAGTAAAATTGATATAAAACAAACACTCAAAAATACAAAATATCTCATTTTAAAACCAAGTTTTGTTGGTTCGTCTAAAATTTCTATGAAAGAAATTGTACAAAAAACATCACTGAGTTTTCGAGATATTTTTGAAACTTTAGCATACTCAATTGATAAACATCTCATTGTATATTGGGCCTTTATTATGCTCTTAACCTTTGGTTTTTGGGATACTTTCGCGTCAACATTTTTGATAGATTTTCTTAATCAAGTGAAACCAGGGTGGAGTTTTGCACTTTTGGGACTTATAGCAATTCCCGCATTCTGACTCCAAGATATTTTTTGAAAATTATCAGATAAAATTGGAAGTTTTAAACTTTCAATGTTTTGATTATTTCTTTCCTCTAGTTCACTTATAATAATGGCATTTTTTGCGGGCGAAAAACAATTATTTGTGGTACTGTGACTTGCGCTTGTAAATTCTGTATGATATGCAATATGTATGAGTTTGGCAGTCGCGAATTTTTTAGAGACCTATAATATTGCCTATGCAGATAGAAAATGACTCACTCAAATTGATGCAAATGCCTCAGCCGCGCCAATGAAAATTCTCCAAAATTTAGCGAATGTTGTATGATTATTCTTGGGTTGACTCATATTATCACTTGCATGATTTGCTTGATTCTTCTTTGTATTTGGACTATTTATAGGATGATTTTTTGTTTGGTCCATTGTCATGCGTAAAAGTATTACTGGATAATTTTTTTATAGCATAAATATGAGTAGAATCAAATGATTCTACTTTTTAAATCTTTTTAAATCTTTATAAATATCTATACTCAAGAGAAATTATCCATTTTTATACCTCTATGAATAGAAAACAATTCCTTGCCTTCACTCTTGTAGAACTCATAGTAGTTATCACCATCGTAGGAATCCTCTCTACAGTGGGTTTTGTAAGTTATTCTGGTTATTTGACATGAGCCCGAGACTCTAATAGAATTTCTCAGATGGTAAAAATGAGTGATTCTCTCCAAGTGTATGCGACAGCTAAATCTCTGCCACTTCCAGATGATTATGTAGAAGTTACTGCTACAGGAGTGGTACTCTTGTATCAGTGATACGCTGGGACAGATGTACTTGAGACTATAGACTATACGAATGGATGAATAGATCCAAAAGATGATACGTATTTCACCTATAATGTTTCAAGGGATCGAAAACAGTTTCAATTTACATCATTTTTAGAAGAAGAAGTAGCTTCACTTTTCATGCCACAAAGTATGGCAATAGATTATAGTGAGAGAAATATAAAGTCCTATGGAAAAACTCTGTGAATTTATACTGATGAAAATAATACTCCGATCCAAGAAATTTCAACGCTCGTGAATGATTGATTTTTAGATATTTTTTCTACAAATGATAGTTATACGGTACATTTCTGAGATGGAAAAATACTCACATGAGATAGTACTGTGCTGAGATGAGCTATATGATGAGGAGGATTAATTTGATATTGGAGTTTTGAATCTCTTAATGGAACAAATTTTCAAGATAATAGTATAAATAATGCTACTTGAATTGCTTCATGATGAGTGACCGTTGATGCGGATGGAGTTATATGAAACTCTGTACAATTTGACTGAATAGATGGGGAATATGTTGTACCTCAAATTTTATGAGTTGGGAGTAATTGAGCTTCTCCTCATACTATTTCTGCTTGGATAAAGCCAACTGCAATTCCTTGAGATTGTTGAGGAAATAATAGTTGTAGAGAGTGGGTTTTATGATTTTGAGATGTTACTAGGATAATAACAGGAACCCACCTTTGGCTTATTTGATGATATGAAGGCAATAGATTTTGAATATGAAACTGATCTCAATGAGATACTCGGGATTTACAATCTTGAGTGTGGACTCATGTTGCCTCAGTATATGATGGGACAGATATAACTATTTATTTAAATGGGAAACAAGTTCCTCCAAAAAAAGCTCGAACGTATACCGAGTGATTTAATCTTAAAAATAGTTGATTAAACCTTTGAAGAGAAAGCACTACTTTTAACGAAGAAAATTATGATGGTAAAATAGATGAGCTTAGAATATATGCAAGAGATTTAGATTTTCAAGAGGTTCAAAATATATATAATTCAGAGAAAAAAGCATTAGGTTTATAAAATAATAATAGCATGAAAAAAAATAATATCCTTGCCTTCACTCTTGTAGAACTCATAGTAGTTATCACCATCGTAGGAATCCTCTCTACAGTGGGTTTTGTAAGTTATTCTGGTTATTTGACATGAGCCCGAGACTCTAATAGAATTTCTCAGATGGTAAAAATGAGTGATTCTCTCCAAGTGTATGCGACAGCTAAATCTCTGCCACTTCCAGATGATTATGTAGAAGTTACTGCTACAGGAGTGGTACTCTTGTATCAGTGATACGCTGGGACAGATGTACTTGAGACTATAGACTATACGAATGGATGAATAGATCCAAAAGATGATACGTATTTCACCTATAATGTTTCAAGGGATCGAAAACAGTTTCAATTTACATCATTTTTAGAAGAAGAAGTAGCTTCACTTTTCATGCCACAAAGTATGGCAATAGATTATAGTGAGAGAAATATAAAGTCCTATGGAAAAACTCTGTGAATTTATACTGATGAAAATAATACTCCGATCCAAGAAATTTCAACGCTCGTGAATGATTGATTTTTAGATATTTTTTCTACAAATGATAGTTATACGGTACATTTCTGAGATGGAAAAATACTCACATGAGATAGTACTGTGCTGAGATGAGCTATATGATGAGGAGGATTAATTTGATATTGGAGTTTTGAATCTCTTAATGGAACAAATTTTCAAGATAATAGTATAAATAATGCTACTTGAATTGCTTCATGATGAGTGACCGTTGATGCGGATGGAGTTATATGAAACTCTGTACAATTTGACTGAATAGATGGGGAATATGTTGTACCTCAAATTTTATGAGTTGGGAGTAATTGAGCTTCTCCTCATACTATTTCTGCTTGGATAAAGCCAACTGCAATTCCTTGAGATTGTTGAGGAAATAATAGTTGTAGAGAGTGGGTTTTATGATTTTGAGATGTTACTAGGATAATAACAGGAACCCACCTTTGGCTTATTTGATGATATGAAGGCAATAGATTTTGAATATGAAACTGATCTCAATGAGATACTCGGGATTTACAATCTTGAGTGTGGACTCATGTTGCCTCAGTATATGATGGGACAGATATAACTATTTATTTAAATGGGAAACAAGTTCCTCCAAAAAAAGCTCGAACGTATACCGAGTGATTTAATCTTAAAAATAGTTGATTAAACCTTTGAAGAGAAAGCACTACTTTTAACGAAGAAAATTATGATGGTAAAATAGATGAGCTTAGAATATATGCAAGAGATTTAGATTTTCAAGAGGTTCAAAATATATATAATTCAGAGAAAAAAGCATTAGGTTTATAAAATAATAATAGCATGAAAAAAAATAATATCCTAGCCTTCACTCTTGTAGAACTCATAGTTGTGATAACTATTGTTTGAATTCTTTCTACAGTAGGATTTGTTTCTTACTCTTGATATCTTACTGGAGCGAGAGACTCAAATAGATTTTCTCAGCTCACCAAGCTCTCAGATTCTCTTCAAATCTACGCTGCGAGTAAATCCCTGCCACTTCCTGATGATTATATTGAAATTACCGCAAGTGGGGCTAGTAATGTTATAGCGTATCAATGATATGTCTGAGTCGATGTGCTCGAAACTATAGACTATACGAACTGAGGAAAAGATCCAAAGGACGATTCATATTTTACCTATTATCTCACAAAAGATAGACAATCACTTCAGCTTATGACTCTTATGGAAGAATCAGGAAGTGTAGCTTTACAAAATAATACTACATATGCTGCAGATTATTCTGAAAGATTTCCAAAAGTATATGGAAAAAAGATGTGAGTTCTTACAGAAATAGATACGAATACACCAATTCAAGAAGTATCTGCTGTAAATACTGCTTGATTTCTTGATATAGTGAATACTGTAACAGAATTCACTGCTCATATTTCAGATGATGAAACAATACAAGGAACAGGATCTCTCTTGCTAGCAAGTAATCCAAATGCAAACTGTGATAGAATAAAACAAACAGGACAATCGAGAGGAAATGGAATTTATACTTTAACAACTCTATGAGATACAAGAGAAGTATACTGTGATATGGAAACAGATGGTTGAGGTTGGACGATGATTGCAAGAAGTGTAGAGGGATGAACTGGAACATTTGGTTGGCTCATACAAACCTGAGACATTCAAAATTTGAGTGCACCGTTTTCTTTTTGATGAGATGTAAAAAGTTTAGGACTAAGCGAAATGTTAATAACTTCGTATAATGATTCTTTTTCCATAGAACACGCTATGAAAATTGATATTAATAAAAACTTTATTGTAAATGAAACTGCTGCTTGAACCCTTAGTAATGGCTGTCGCGTTATTCTTTGAAACCCTTGAGCTGCGAATGTGTGTGCTAGATTTAGAAATTGGGGATTTATAAATGCTACAACTTCATATCATTTTGATGATACCACGTTTGATAATTATTGACTCAGACCTGGCTGATATTATATACCTACATCAAATTTTGGAAATATGCTCAATCAGCAAGGTATGTTAATGGTGAGATAATTTCTTTGAAAATATTTCTTTTTCTGCATAATAGGGAGAAGCTAATTTTTTACAGATTTTTATGCGTATAAATATACGAGTTACTTGAGCTGCAGGACTTGGAATGAACTCAACTGCTGATATTATTGCAGACGTATTTGCCGAGCTCTGATATAATGTAAATACTGATATTCAGTACCAATCTATTATTAAATGAGGAATTAATTATTTTGATATTTTTGTTTCAGATAGTTCAAAATATATCTCAAAATATGTAGATGTTTTAGTTGCTCTTGATGCGAAGAATCTTGAGGCAGCTCTCTCGTTTTTGAAAAAGCAAGCAATAATCATCACAAATTCTAAAAATATAATGAAGCTTGAAAAAGCTGATGTTTCACTTTCTGACTTTCAAATTCTTCCTCTTGAAATTGATGCAAAATATGACAATACCTACCTCATATCTCTCTTAGCAAAACTTTTTACTTTAGATACTGAAATTATTGAATCGAAGATTCAGAAAATTTTTGCACGAAAATGACAAGAAGTGGTTGATGCAAATCTTGAAATTTTTCGCAGTATTATAGGGAAATATTCTATTACTGTAGATAACCCATTTTGAGCACTTATGAGAATTGGAGAAGCAAGAAAGACAACCTATGGAAATAAAGCTCTGACACTCTGAGCGGTTGCTGGAGAGCTTGAGTATTACAGCGCATATCCAATGACTCCTGCTTCCACTATTCTCTCAGAAGTTATAAAAGCAGGAACGGTTCCATATCTTCAAGCGGAGGACGAAATCTCAGTAGCGATGTCGGCTCTTTGAGCGAGCTTTGCAGGGAAGAGATCTATGGTTGGAACCTCTTGAGGATGATTTGCTCTGATGGTAGAATCTATTTCTTTTGCGCAGCAAGCAGAGCTCCCACTGGTTATGGTACTCGCTCAAAGAGCTGGACCAAGTACAGGAACTCCTACGTTTTTTGAACAAGGAGATCTCAATATGGCCCTCAACCCAAGTTTTTGAGATTTTGAGCATATTGTTATTGCTCCATCGAGTTTAGAAAATGCATATTATACTGGAGGTCAAGCTCTCAATCTTGCTCAGAAATATCAAACCGTTGTTATAGTTCTTATCGATAAACAGTTCGCTGATGGGAAGGCAACACTTGAATCAAAGCTCGTAGTTCCAGAAGTAGAGAGGGGAAAACTAGAACTCAGTCCAAGCAAAGAGTATAAGAGATACGAACTTACGCAGGATGGGATCTCTCCATACACACTTCCTTGAACCGTAGATGGGGACTTCATTGCAACCAGTTATGAGCATGACGAATACGGAGCAACGACCGAGGAATCATCTATGAAGGTTGCTATGACGGAGAAACGTATGAAAAAACTTGAGAATTTCTTCCAAAAAGAATGAATTTCTGGATATGAAGTATTTAATAGCGAAGCGAAAAAAATGATTATAACCACCAGTTATACCATTTATACAGCCAAAGAATTTATTAAAAATAATCCAGAATTTGGACTTATTATTATTCATTTCTTGAAGCCTCTTGACGAGAGACTTCTCAGTGAAATAGATGGCAAAGACGAAATTATTTTTGTAGAATCAAACTATTCAGGACAACTTGAGAATTATATCTGTAAAGAATTTGGACTGAAATATAAATCAGGTCTCACGATCAGAAATCTCAGAAAATATGACCTGTATCCATTTTACTACGAAGATTTTGAAACATTAAAATAATACTATGAGAAGCGGATTAACAAATATACAGTGGTGTCCTGGATGTGGAGATTTCCTCATTATTATGGCGCTGAAAAATGCATTTAAAGAGCTTGAAATTGCTTCTCATAATAGAGTGGTAGTTTCTGGAGTATGATGCTCTGGGAAAGCGAGTCAATATGTGGATGGCTACGCAGCTGAGACGCTTCATGGGAGAGCAGTTCCATTTGCCACTGGGGTGAAGATTGCAAATCCAGAACTCACGGTCGTAATTATGGGAGGAGATGGAGATGGATATGGAATCGGTATGGGGCACTTTATCCATGCGTGTCGCCGAAATCTCGATATGGTCTATCTCGTGTTTGATAACGAGAACTACGCTCTGACAACAGGGCAGGCAAGTCCTACCACTCCAATCTGAGCTGTAACAAAAACTACTCCAACAGGAAATACAACACTTCCATTTGATCCACTTAAACTCGCTGCAGATGCTGGATGCGGTTTTGCAAAAGTGTGACACTCAAAAGACTTCAAATGACTCAAGGATCTTATCAAAGAAGCTATCGAGTATCCAGGTTTTGCCCTTATAAATGTGGTTCAAGACTGTCCAAGTTTTAAGCGTTGGGGAGATTAATACAGGAGACTCATAATTATGAGTCTTTTTTATTCACAATTCGTTTTATTTTTTTATACTAGAGCTCATATTACATAAAAATTTTTTATTTATGAAAAAAATAAAAGTATCTATCAAGGACGAAAATACGCTCATACTTTTGGAGGATGCTCAGAAGTGAGACCTCGTTGATTTGTGAGCGCTCCATGATGTTGATATCGACAAATCAACCATAGAAAATGTGGTGAAATCCATTAAGATGGATCAGTTTAATGCAAAAATTAAAGAAAAAACTGAAGCCCTTGAGCGAGAAAATCAGCTCAAACTTGAGGCCTTGCAGAGAGAAAATGCTCTCAATCTCACGATGAAAGAAAAAGAGCTCACTCAAAAAGCTAAGGATGATATCTCGCAGCAAGAACAAAAAATTAGAGAGCTCCAATCAGAACTCAAAAATATTGCAGAAAAGGCAGAAAGGCAGCGAGAACTTGCTCTGCTCAAAGAAAAGCAAAAAATAGATGAGCAGTATCAAATGCAGCTCAAAGAAAAAGAAAATGAACTCAATAAAATCAAAACGGATAAAGAGCTTACAGAAGAGCGACTCAAAGATCAGCTCAAAGCGAGTGAAACAGCACTTGTTCATTATAAAGAGATGAAAACCAAAATGAGTACCAAAATGGTTGGGGAGTCTCTCGAGCTTCACTGTGAAAATGAATTTAATAGAATTCGTTCTATTGCGTTTCCAAATGCTCAGTTTGCAAAAGATAATGATGCCTCATGAGGAACGAAAGGGGATTATATTTACAGAGAAATGGATAGTGATGGAAATGAGCTTCTCTCTATCATGTTTGAGATGAAAAACGAAGTTGATACGACGGCAACTAAGAAAAAAAATAGCGACTTTTTCAAAAAACTCGACCAAGACAGAACTGCAAAAAAATGTGAATATGCGGTACTCGTGAGCCTGCTTGAAAAAGATAATGAATACTATGATGATATCGTAACGGTGCATGATTATAAACTCATGTATGTCATCAGACCACAGCATTTTATCACGATTATTGGCTTTCTTCGTCAGGCCAATACTAAATCACAGCTTCTTCAAAGTGAGATTCACAGACTCAATAATCAAAATATTGATGTTTCAAATTTTGAAGCAAATATGAATGATTTCAAAGAAGCATTTTGAAAAAATTATATGCTTGCATCAAAGCAGTTTTCAACAGCAATTGATGAAATAGATAAGACAATTGATCACTTAAATAAAGTGAAGGAAAATCTCCTAAAATCTGATAATAATCTCAGACTTGCAAATAATAAGGCCAGTGACCTCTCTATAAAGAGACTTACCAAGGACAGCCCAAGTGTGGCAAAACAATTTGATGACCAAAATAAAAATACTCTATGAAACTAAAAAATATTTACAAACTTGCGATTGCCATTTCGGCGCTCTTTGCTATCTCTCCACTTTTGAGTTATATTGTGGCTCAGATATTTTCTTTTGCGCTTGATTGTCCTGCTATGAAGGAAATCGTCGTTCCAAACTGTTCTGGATGAGAGGTGGTGTATGCGCTTATGGTAGGAACCTGGTTTATATTTATTAGTATGCCACTTGGACTTTTTCTGATGGTATTATTTTATCTCCTGTATCTTTCGGTAAGACGCAGATAACCAAACTTTATGAAAAATACAAAAATTATAGCTACTCACGGTCCAGCACTTCAGTGAGAAAAAGACCTGCTTGCTCTTTATGATGCGGGGGTAAATATTATTCGTTTTAATTTCTCACACGCTCGTCATGAGGGAGTTCGAGAAGTCCTCAAAGTTATGAGAAAAAATAACAGAAATGGTAGAGCTGCTCTCTCGATGCTTTTGGATACAAAAGGACCAGAAATCAGAACTGGAGATTTAGAGCACAAGCAGGAATATAAGACTTGAGATATTTTTAAATTTTATACAGATCAGGCAGCTTTTAGCGAAGATGGTAGCTCGCTGTTTTGTGACTATCCCCACCTCTGAGAAGATGCATTTGTAGGGCAAATCATCGATGTAGATAGTGGGCTCTTTCAAGTAAAAGTACTGAAAATACACAGCCAATACCTCGAAGTAGAAGCTCAAAATGATGCTCTCATCGGTTCTCGCAGACATCTGAACCTCCCATGAATCAGACTAAAAATGCCGGGAATTACAGACAAAGATAAAGAGGATGTTCGATTTGCAGTGGAAGAATCAATGGATTTTATTGCGCAGAGCTTTGTTCGCAGCGCTGAAAATGTACATGAACTGAGAGCATACCTGAAAGAACTTGGAGGAGAACATATTAAAATCATTTCAAAAATAGAAAATCAGGAGGGAATCGATAATATTTCAGAAATTATTGATGCCAGTGATGGGATTATGGTTGCGAGAGGAGATTTAGGAATAGAGGTTCCTATTGAAAAACTCCCAACCTATCAATCAAATATGGTGAAAGAAACACTCTGAAAGGGGAAGTTTACGATTATTGCAACGCACTTACTTGAATCTATGATAGATAATCCATTTCCTACTAGAGCTGAGGTAAGTGATATCTATAATTCTGTGATGCAGCACACAGATGCGGTCATGCTCTCTGGAGAAACAGCAGCTGGGAAGTATCCAATAAAATCAGTACAAGTGATGAGTGCTACTATTGGAGAAGCTGAAAAAAATATCACTGCAAATCATAGAGATTTCTCAGCTGAGGGACTCACAGAGCGAGATCTCGAGAAGAAATCACTTATTAAATCTGCTATTTATTCAGCAGAAGAATTAGGTTTAGCTGGACTCTTTATATTTACAAAATCATGAAAACTCGCTCGTCTGGCATCAAGTTTTCGTCCAAATCTTCCGATATATGCCTTTACGCCGCAACTCCAAAGTGTAGCATATATGAATATCCTCTACGGTGTAAATCCGTTTCTTATAGAAAACTGGGATAGCGCCTTTATACAAAATATTTCGAGCGCAATTGAGATTTGTAAACGCGAAAAAATACTCAAAAAGTGAGATAGAATCATGCTCGTGAATGATATTCAAAAGGGAGAGAGAGAAATCCCAGTGGTAGAGCTTATGGAAATAACATAAAACTATGACCGATATAAAACAGCAAATTCTTGAAGAACTTCTTACCATTCCAAAGGGAAAAGTTATGACCTACAAAACCTTAGCTCAGAGATTTGATGTGCATCCACGTAAGATAGCAATGACGATGAAGCACAACAAGGAGCCTGAGGTATATCCATGTTATAAAGTCATTTCTCACTCTGGGAAACTCTGAGGCTATAGTGGGAAAAACGGTATTCATGGAAAAGTACAAAGACTCAGAGATGATGGCATAGAAATCGTAGACGGGAAAATAGATGCAAAATTTATTATATAACTATGTGAAGATGCTATGACTTAGAACACATATCATTCGTGCAGAAGATATTAAACAAGTGGCCGAGTGGTATGCAAAAGTTTTCAACACAGAGCCATATTTTGAAAGTGAACAATATATATGATTTGATGTAGCTGGTTTTGAATTTGGAGTGTTTAAATATTTTCCAGAGGAAGAAATCAGTATATGAAAAAATATTAATATTTATTGGGGAGTCGAAGATATACAATGAGAATTTAAGAGAATTTCTGAGCTATGAATGAAAGACATGATGGGAATCACGGATGTTTGAGAATGAGTAAAAATGGCAGAATTTGAAGATCCTTTTGGAAACTTTTTTTGAATAATCTATAATCCAAATTTCAAGTAACCTCACCCTAGCCCTCTCCTACGAGGAGAGGGAACGAGCTACAGTTTATGAAAAATCTCAAAATAGAAATTACCAAAACGCTGCGAAAATCAATTTCACTCAGATTTAATACTGAGTGAATTTTAATAGTGCGAGCTCCAAAATTTATGAGTCATTCCCAGATTCAGAAATTTATCACGAAAAATACTGCTTGGATAGAAAAGCAGTACGATAAAATTCTTTTCAGACAACAGAATAATAAATTCTATCTCATGGGTGAAGAAGTAGATTCCTGAATTATTGCATGAGACTCAGTCTGATTTTATAAACAAGAAGCTAAAAAATATATTATTCCTCGCAGCGAGTATCTTGCTGAAAAATACTGATTTCAGTATGAAAATATACGAATTACCAGCGCCATGACTCGGTGGGGAAGCTGCTCAAGTAAGAAAAACCTGAGTTTTTCCTATCGTCTCATTATGGCTCAAAGGCAGTGCATCGATTATGTGATTATTCATGAGCTCTGCCATCTCAGGCAGATGAATCACTCAGCAAAGTTCTGGAGAGAAGTCTCTCAGATTATGCCTGAATATAAAGAATATGAGAAGCACCTCAAAGAATTTTGATGGAGGTATAGAGTGTAGAAAATATTAATTTTTTCTTAAAAAATGGCTTAAAATAAAGTATAATTTGTATTATGAATGAAATAAAATAATATATAGACAATTATCTAAAAATAATTTTCATATATATGTTTCAGAAAACTCATAACAACTTCATAAAATTGTATGATAAATCGTTAGATATTTTTAAACAAAGCAGTAAAAAAACTAAAACAGAAGTTAAAAATATTTTCAGTATATCTCAAAAGAAAATTAAAGAATTGAAATTTGAGGAAAGAAAACAACAACGTGAAATGCTTAAGAATGAATTCACACAAGAGTTGAAATTCTCAGGAAAATTTTTAGTAACCGCTTTATTAATATCTATAATTCTTAAAATATTATTAGAGAATATAGAGTTTATAGATATTTATCTCATACACTTTGAGAATATAATATTCATCTTATTTTATGATAGTTTTTTATCTAAACTATTCTTTTTAATTACAATACTATTCTTAGGTTTTTTTCTGTTTCATTGATTAAAGTATCTTTATGATTTGAGTAGAAAAAATGAGGTGAGATTTTTTCATGTGTGTTTCTTACTTATTTTTTTAATACTCATTTTCTTTAAAACGTTCTTCGTATTATTCTTAATTTTTTTAATTATTGAGTCTGTCATTTATTGACTCTTATTTTTGAAACAATCCAAGAAGCCAAAAAGACAAATAGAGAAAAATGAATCTATTCTTATATCTGATAAGGCTATAAAAAACAAACTAGATGATAAGCTTGGTGTTTTTGAGAGAGCTCAAAAGTTTTTTGATATTCTTCTAAATTGAAATAGTCCAGAAAATCAAGTTTTTTGACTAGTAGCTGAATGGGGTACTGGAAAAACTTCGTTTTTAAATTTTTTGACGAGAGAGTCAATTCATTATTCTCAGTTTGGATGAAATCCTAGTAACAAAGATAAGATTATATTTGTAAAATTTAATCCTTGGTATTATGAATGAGAAAGTGAACTTTTAGAAAAATTGTTTGATGAAATAATCTGAACATTGAAAAAAGATTACTATGTATGAAATCTCTGAAGAAATTTTTCTAAACTTTGAAAACTTTTAGATGATAATTCATCCCATTTTCTTTGATTTTCTTTTCCTTTTTCATCACTATTTTTTTCTCCTACATCTTTACACAAGCTAAAGGAAGATATAAAAGAAAATATCGAAAAAATAGATAAGAAAATAGTTATTATTATTGATGATTTAGACAGAGTAACTTCTGATAAATTTATTGAGATACTAAAGATAGTAGATTTAACTAGGGATTTTTATAATACGAGTTTTATACTTTGTTATGATCCACAAAATTTTAATGTGATTGATTCAAAATTAATACAAACTCTTAGAAATGAATGAGAAAATATTAAACACATTGATTCACAAAGTTTTGATAATACAGAACTTACTAAATATATGGGAAAAATAGTTACATCGAGATATTCTATTCATATTCACAAAAAAGATATTGAAAAAGAATTCAAGCGTATTATTTTTGATAAAAAAATTAAATGATTTGAATTTTGACCATACTCTGTTAAAGCCATTGAAATTTCTATATCAAAACTATTTGAGTACGAAAATTATATAATTTGGTGAAAATATTTAAGTAATCTCAGAGATTTAAAAAGATGTATAAATTTTCTTATCTCAATTATTTACTCATCTATTAAAAATAAAAATGAGATTGATTGTAATGAAGTAGAATATTTTGATGAAATTTTATGATTAAGATTCGATCTATTTATAAAGCTGTGTTTGTTTCAAATGCATCACTATAATTTATATAAAGACATAGAAAATGAAATTACTATTTCTGATTCAATATATTGAAATGATTCAAAGTATTTATTAGATTGATATATTAGTGATAAAGAAGAAAAAATAAGATATACTGAATATTTGAAATGATTGAAAATTAGTGAGCATAGGCTTTTAACGGATTTATTTCCAATATATTTGAAAAATTCTTCTTGATTCAATTATGAAAAAAAATATCAATTGAGAGAATTTCAAAACTTGAAACCATATATTGATTTACTTACTTGAAATTTTTCAGAGGTAGAATCGGATATTGTTAATAATAGATATTTAATAAACCTAATCAACAAATATTTAAAAGAATGATTAGAGTGAGAAATAGTAATTGATGAAATTTATACAAGATGAAAAATTGCTTTAATTAATAATTTTCTTAATAAATTTCCAGATTTGATTAATAAATTAAAAGATTCAAAACAAAAAATTACGTTATCTTTTAATATGATTAATTCAATAATTCATAAAAAAGAACTATATAAATTTTATGAAAATGATTTTTCTTTTTATATTGATATTGCAAGAATTTTAGATTCTTCTGTGACTTCTAATATGAATAAAGATATTTCTCATATCTCGGATTTTGTATATTGAAAGTGAGAATATAAAAAAGCACTTCCAATAAAAATCTTTGAAATATCAAGAAAGTTTTGAGAAGAGGAAACTGTGAATTGATTTGCAGAGTGACTGCGTTTATTACTTGCTGCCGATACATCAAGATGATGAAGCTTTTTTAACTTTGATAGAGCTGTTCATGTAGAGAATCTTTATACAATAATCTATAATTACTATGTAGAAAATTATATTAATTCAGAACAAAATTTTATAGAATATATTTATAATTTTGAAGAGAATTATGATGAGAAAATATTATGACATTTACTTTATATGCTTCTTAATTACGCACCAAGTGAAAAGAAACAATCATTAACAAAATATTTTATCAAGTGATTTAAATTGAATCAAGAATATATATTTAATTGGATTATTCGACATATAGATGATTGATTTCATAGGGAACCACAAATCATTATGTGAGAAGTTGTTGAGTATTTTGATAAAGAAATTTTTGAAAATTACTTAAAAGAAAATAACGTCGATTTCAAAAAGTGGATGAAAAAGAAAGGTAATGAAAAAGTAATTGTTTCAAGTAAATATAGCTGACATGAGAAAATGATATTTACCTATAGAGAATTATTAGAAAAATACGAAAAGAGTTATGAAAATTATTTTCTAAAGAAAGAGAATAATGACTTACAATAAAAAAGAAGAGACTCAATCTCTTCTTTTTTTATTTCCTCATATCTCACAAAACTTTACACCACTCGATTAATTCCTACAATAAAAATCATTATTTTTCAAAAAGCTTTCTATGCTTACTATTCTAAAAAAAGCGATAAAAAACTTTAGCCTTCATGAGATTTCACTGCATGCCTCTGCCTTTGCTTTTACGGCGATTCTCTCGCTTCCAGCTCTTTTACTGATGATTCTGTATATCGTGAAAGTGCTGATTGGAAACTCAGATGTGATTCAGCAGGAAATTACCGAGTTTGCAGCCACGCTTCCAGGTGGAGCAGGGGAAGTCATAGAGCAATTTCTCTCAAACAGTATAAATATAACTGGTATTTGGACGGGGATAATTACGCTCTGACTTCTCTTTTGGTCGGGTACGAAGCTGATTTCATATTTCGTCCTAGCGCTGAATAACAGCTTTGGACTCAGGACGGACATATCAAAATCATCACTCATGTATACGCTGAGAACCAGAGGATTAGGAATTATTTTTATCCTTGTATTTATTTTAGTGACTTTTCTCTCTGTACTCTTTTGAAGTATCCTCTCAAAAATATTTACTGATACGACGATAATTTATATTGTGAATTTTGCCGTGTGAATCACGGTGTATACGATTTTATATGCCTTTGTACTCAAGTTTATGCTGCTGCTGAAAACGACCATTAAACAAGCAATTTTATGATGAGCTTTTGTGGGACTAATAACTGTTCTCTCTACGTCTTTAATAACCTATATATTTTCTCTGATTGATTTTACGAGTGACTTTGCTGTATGAGCCAGTATCATATTATTCCTCTTGTGGGTGAACTATCTTTCTATTATAATATTCTTTGCCTTTGAGTGCATCAACGTCTATCTCAGAGAAAAAAATCTCCTTACTATCAGGGTACAATGACAAGAAAAATTTAGATATGATCTTCCAGAGCAAGAAAAAGTTTCAAAAATAAAGCGACTCAAAAAACTTCTCGCATTTGGAAAATAATTTTTAAGAATATTTTTTCACAGATTTTTGACAATATTTATAAATATTGTATTTATGTATACATTTTCTGTACAAAAAGAGAGCTCTATCAGCTCTTTTTTTATAAAATATAAAAATTTTTAAACTATGTAAGTTGTCTATTGACAAAAATAATATTTTAATCAGATAGAATTCACTCAATAATTATATGTAAGATTTTTGTAAAAAATGGCTATTTTAAAACTAAAATAGACCCAATGAAAAGAAAAAAAGACTCGAAATATAATCAAAATTTCTCATTCTCCAAAAGTATTTTCAAAAAACTCTTTGACGAGTGAGGATAATAGAGTTATAATGCAAAAGAGCTTAGTTTTTAAAACTAAAATATGGCTAAAATAAATCAACTCTTAAAGCAAGAGGAAAATGGAGAAAAACTTTCACCTGTTTCAAAAATATGATCTGAAGCAGTGCGAGCTCTTACATGACTTCAAAAATCTCTTTTAGCTTGAATTCTTGCAGCAGGTGTTTCAACAACGGCAATGGCGCAAGAAAATACAGACGAAAGAATGTATCAAGTAGCAGAAGCAAGTGACTGAGTTGAGTGAACTGTTGCAAGAGCATTTGAGTGAATTCCAACAACTCCAGAAGAAATGCAAGAAGCAGCTGAGAGACAAAGAGTCATATCAGAAGTTTTTAGACTCCGTCAAAATGGGGCAGAATTTTATGGACCATATTTAGAAGAATTTGCTTCACTCCCAGAACCAGATCAATATGATATAGCACTTCTCATCCACTCATGAAATGGACAGGGATGACCTGATTATTCACAGGAAACAATTGACCTCATACAAAATCTTCGTATTCCACAGTCTCTTTGCGAAGCAATATTAGACGAAGCGAGAAAAAATGGTGCAGATGATGATTGGGATATTCCAGCTTTTGAGGAGGTTTTAACAGAATTAAGAGAATCTTGAGAAACAGAAAGTTGAGATACTTTCGTAGACTTGGTAAATTATAGTCCAGAAAATGTCGAAAAGATTTACTTTGTGTATGCTGTAAATGTATCAGAGGAAAGACTTTCAGAATCAGAGGAAAGACTTTCAGAATCAGAGGAAAGACTTTCAGAATCAGAGGAACGTCTCACTGATTCGATTGAAACAAGAGATATTTTGCAAGATGCCGTTGATGCGACTAGAAAGAATTAAGAAGTAATTTTATGATTATTATAATAAATTTAATTTCATAGAGATTGAATAAAGAAAAAATACATCAATTAACAAGTTCTCAAGAGAACAGAGAAAGAGTTTCATCACAAACTAAAACATCATCTGAGTCAGTGAGCAAACTAAAACAATTTCATAAAAATCTGTTAGCGTGTATTCTGGCTACAGGTATTTCATCGCCAGCTTTTGGACAGGAAAATAATAGTACTTCATTTGTTTGATGAGCAGAATACCAAGCTTCGAATTCTCCATTAGATAGTATTTCAGAAAGTGAACGATCTCAATTGATATCTGATGTATACAGATTTCGTCAAAATGGGGCAGAATTCTATGGACCATATTTAGAAGAATTTGCTTCACTTTCACAGCAAGATCAATATGAGATAGCACTTCTCATCCACTCATGAAATGGACAGGAATGACCTGATTACCCACAGGAAACAATTGACCTCATACAAAATCTTCGTATTCCACAGTCTCTTTGCGAAGCAATATTAGACGAAGCGAGAAAAAATGGTGCAGATGATGATTGGGATATTCCAGCTTTTGAGGAGGTTTTAACAGAATTAAGAGAATCTTGAGAAACAGAAAGTTGAGATACTTTCGTAGACTTGGTAAAT
>CAYVZQ010000016.1:17835-18507 GCA_964456335.1 uncultured Candidatus Peribacteria bacterium
GATGCACAGTGAAGACTCGTGGATGCACAGTGAAGACTCGTGGATGCACAGTGAAGACTCGTGGATGCACAGTGAAGACTCGTGGATGCACAGTGACAGTTACTATTAGCAGAAGAGTTAGAAAATAGAGCGAATGAAGTCTGAGAATCAGCAGATGCACTTAGATCGAATTAGCACTTTTTTGCAGTAAAATGAGTAATATGATACGATAGTATAGAATTATATTTCTATACTTTTTTTATGGGAATTGAAGCAGGAAGCTTTTATGAAGATGCTACCCCTAGAGAGCAAAATGTAGTAGAACGACAGCAAGAGCGTGATGCTATTGATGAGCGTCTTGAGAGAGCAGATATTATGCAGGAAACTCAGTGAGGTGTAGAGTCGCTACAGGTTGATTTTGAGCGACAAGAACAGGTTATATCTATTCTTGAAAGATTTGAATGACTTGCTGAAGAAAAATGACTTTCATGAGTTGATGTATTTTGAGAATTTATACTTACAGCAGATAATACGATAAAAGAATTATTTCTAGATAGAACAAACAATAGAAAAATCAAAAATACAGTGGAGGCTTCATGAAGGTTCCCCGTAAACGAATTTGAATTTCAGCAAGCAATTATAGAGTGATCAGTATTATCCAGTATTGATGAAATCGAGCAGGCATCGATAAAT
>CAYVZQ010000016.1:18607-20455 GCA_964456335.1 uncultured Candidatus Peribacteria bacterium
GAAGAGGAGTCAGTAGCGAATGAAGAGGAGTCAGTAGCGAATGAAGAGGAGTCAGTAGCGAATGAAGAGGAGTCAGAATCAATAGATAATGAATCTGAACAATTATTAGAAAATCTACAACATTTTAAAGATAGCATTTCGGGATTGAATATTTCTGATATGCATCTTCGTAATTTATTACGTCAACTTCCTCAGAGTATAAATACTGAAAATAGAGATGAAGTAAATAGATTATGAGTTGATATTGCTTCATTGTTACGAAGTAATAATTTAATTGAACAACAAATCCTCCCACAAGCGCAAGCACGTGGACCACAGGCATATGCTCAAGTTCGAGAAAGTTTGATATTACTTGATTCAAGCTTTGAGGCGAGAATTATGAGATTTGAAATGGCTCCAGATTTCCCAGAGCTTCCTGCAGAACAAATGGTGAGAGTGAGTGGGGCACTTGGAACGAGGGTCGATGAAGTAGGAGAGGACGCAGAGCAATCAGGAAATATATTTACGCTCACTCAAACAGATGGAACTCAGATTGACTATGATGTAGTGAGTAATGAGCGAAGTCTGACGGTAGACTGATATTCACTGGAAAGTCAGGTTGATGACAATGCTGATTATCAGACCCCAAAACTTGAGTACATGAGAGTCGAGCAAGAACACCTCCCAAAACTTCAAAAAATTTCAGCTGCTGGAAGTGCGCTTGAATCAGAACAGCTCGAAAATGATAATATAGATGGAATCAAGGATGTTTTAAAAACAGCTTTAGGGTACTCATATTATTTAGAGCTTGGGATTGATGTTCTTGAAACTGCTCAAGATATACAATCTGCCATTTCAGAAGCATACCGAGAACATAATGAGCCACTGCAAGAGGCGCGTGATGAATATAGAGATACTCTTTTAGGTTTGAGAGATGCTCACTTTGCAGCGCTTGAAAAAAAGGATAAAAAAGTAAAACAAGTTCTCAGACTTTTTGAAAGTATTGGTTTTTCTATGATTCCTCAATATATTACAGATCAAATCGTTGATACACTCAATAGTAGTGCCTCACTCAGAGCGCAGGTATGAATGAACGAAGTTATAGATTTTTCAGATGGAAAACTTGGTTTTGATACCGTTATGGGTGAGTGAGATGTTATCGATCTTGGAGATAAAAAAGCATTCGCTGAATTTGTAAATAAATTACTCTGAGTCACAGACGAGCAGTGAAATCCTCCTATCAATATATCTGCTATAGGTACGAGCTCTCCACTGACATGGTCAGAAACTCAGCAGTGAGATGGGAGATTTAGAAATCTCTTAGCAAAATCAGGATTACTGGTTGGATGAGCTTGAAGAGCTATCAGAAACCTCACAGCAAATATATAAAATAAAAACCAAGAATATTCTTGGTTTTTATTTTGTTTTATGCTCTTGTGCTTATACTTGAAGATATATTTTTTATTTACTGCTATGATACAGAAATATATCTGCATTACGGGAGCGAGTTCTGGGATTGGACAAGCACTTGCCGAGCACTATTCTCAAAAACCAGAATATACTCTTCTTCTCTCAGCGAGAAATCAGGAGTCAGCAGATATTCTTGCCTCAAAATTTCCAAATGCTGAAATATATATTGCAGATTTTTCGCAAAAAGATTCCTGAACCCATTTTGCTCAAAATCTTATGTGAAAAAATATTCTCTCCTGTATTCTCGCTGCGGGAACAGGGAAATATGGAGCTTTTGGTGATATGAAGACATCAGAAATCTCTGAGCAAATGCAGGTCAATACGACCAGTCCACTTGAGATAGTTCATAGCTGCAGAGAAGCATTTCAAAAAAATAATACCAAAATAGTCTATTTGTCT
>CAYVZQ010000017.1:0-18265 GCA_964456335.1 uncultured Candidatus Peribacteria bacterium
CCAGCAGGAAGAGCGTCAAATGCAGCGTTTGTTGGAGCAAATACTGTAAATGGTCAGTCTCCTTTAAGCGTATCTACAAGTCCAGCAGCTTCAACAGCAGCTACAAGAGTTGTTACGTTATCAGCGTTCATAGCATTTTCAACAATATCCATTGATGGAAGCATCATAGCTCCACCTACCATTACACCTTCTTCAGGCATAAGTACTGTATCTATTACGTGAGTTACTCCGTTAGAAGAGATAACATCAGCCGTTTCAACCATAGCTTCTCCGTTAATCATAAGTACTCCATCTTCAACGGTAAACATGAGCTCAGCTCCGTTCACTGTTGTAAGTGTAAGTCCGTCAGTAAGATCAGCAGAAGTGTAAGAACCAGCAACTACGTGATATGTAAGAATATCTGCAAGATCATCAAGATTTTCTTCCATAAGAAGTGTATCTACCGTTCCAGCAGGAAGAGCGTCAAATGCAGCGTTTGTTGGAGCAAATACTGTAAATGGTCCGTCTCCTTTGAGTGTATCAACCAGTCCAGCAGCATCAACAGCAGCTACAAGAGTAGTTACGTTATCAGCGTTCATCGCGTTTTCAACAATATCCATTGACGGAAGCATCATAGCTCCACCAACCATTACACCTTCTTCACTTCCGATTTCTGCGTTAACCATCATTTTAAATTCTGGGTATGCAAGAGCAGCAGCATCAAAAATCCATCCTCTCTTAGCATTTGCATCGTATTCAAAATCAGACATTATGATTCCTTCTGACATTGCTTTTGATTCATAACCTGCTCTCCAGTCATCATTTGCATCTCTTGTGATTCCTTTTGCTTGAAGAATAAGTTTAAGTGACTCAGCGTTTGTGATGAAATCATCTGGTCTAAACATATCATTGTTTGCAATAAATCCATTTGCAAGTGCAACTTCAGCATATTTACATCCCCAATCATTCGCGTCGAGGTCTGAGAATTGTCCTGTACATGTTTCTGGAACTTCTTTTCCAGATATGTTCATAGCAACTTTGAGCATTTCTCTTCTTGTGATGTTTGATGTAAAGTTATACATTTCAACATTATTTTCTTGATCAACAATTACGTTGTTATCAGCAAGAAAGTTAGCAGCAGCGCTGTGAAGACCCATCATAGTTGATACGTCATATGATGTTGTTACGGCTGCAGTCGTATTGACCATCATCATATCTTCATCCATCATCATTTCATCTGCAGCGAATGCTGATGCTCCCATTAGTGGAACAAGTGCAGCACTCATCATAGCTTTTTTATAATTCATAGAATTGTTTTAAAAAAATAAAAGCACGGCGATAATACATCTTGTTTGTAAGAAAGATGTATGTTTTGATACTCTTCTTCATAACTTCATCTGTACAAGCGTTTTTTAAAAAATACTATATAAAGGTATTACTATATAATGATTCAAAATATGAAAAAACTACAATCAATCAATCCTCATAATGGAGAACTTCTTGCTGAATATGAAACATTTTCAGATGATGTTATTATTCAAAAAATAGAAACAGCCCATGAAACATTTTTAAAATGGAGAGAAACGAGCTTCGCTGAAAGACAAAAACTATTTCATAATCTCGCTGAACAAATAGAGCTCAATATTGATGAACTTGCAGAAATGCAAACACTTGAAATGTGAATGCTTCTTACAGCTTCAAAAAAATGATTACAGGGGACTGCACATCTCGCAAGATGGTTTGCTGATAATGCAGAGAGTATTTTGCAAGACGAAGCATTTGAGCGTGATGGTGAATCATGAAAATTCGTCTATGACCCACTTGGAGTTATTTTTTGAATTGCTCCATGGAATTTCCCATTTAACCAAGTTCTGAGAGCTGCAATCCCAAATACGATTGCAGGGAATACAACCGTTTACAAGCATGCATCAAATGTCCCACAATGTGCTGAGAGAATAGAGCAGCTCTTCAAAGATGCTGGATTTCCAGATGGAGTGTATACCAATATGTTTATTGACTCATCAAAAAGTGAAATGGTTCTCTCTCATAAATATATTGCTGGAACCAATCTTACAGGAAGTGAAGGAGCGGGGAGTGCAGTAGGATCTCTCGCTGGAAAATATCTCAAGCCATCAGTGCTTGAACTCGGAGGAAACGATGCATTTATTGTTGCGACAAATGATAGAATAGAGGAAATTGCACACGAAGCGATGAAAGCACGAATCGCAAATAATGGGGAAAAATGTAATTCTTCAAAAAGATTTATTGTTCCAGAAGCGTATTACGATGAATTTGTGAAATATGCACAGCAAGCCATGGAATGATTCAAACTTTGAGATCCTATGCTAGAAGATACAGATTTAGGTCCTCTTGCTAGACCAGACCTTCGAGATGAGGTCGATGCGCAAGTACAAAAAACTATGTCGGAAGGGGCAAGATGTGTTACAGGAGGAAATAGAGTTCAGTGAGAAGGGAATTACTTTGAAGCTACGATTCTTGCAGATGTAACCAAAGATATGACGAGTTACAGAGAAGAAGTATTTGGTCCTGTTGCCACAATAATAAAAGTAAAAGACCTAGATGAAGCTGTGGAGGTTGCCAATGATTCTGATTTTGGACTCTGCGGATGTGTGTATGGAGATGATGAATCTGAACTCATAGATATTGCCTCAAGAGTACATACCGGAATGATGTTTATTAATAAACCAGCAGGATCAAGAGCCAGTCTCCCATTTGGAGGAGTCAAGAACTCTTGATACGGAAAGGAAAATGGTCCAGATGGACTCAGAGCCTTTGTGAATAAAAAAGTTGTTCTCTACTAATACAAATGATTGAAAATCTCTATATCATAAATGTATGAGCCTTTCTCACAGCCTGAGTTATATTTGGGCTGTGTGAATTTTTTTTTCGATACAGAAAACCGGTAGATTCGACGACAAAGAGATGGTGAGAGAACTTCACTCTTACCTTTGTAAATACGATGATTATACGCTTTTTTCTCTTTGTGACTCCGATATCTGCTGCTCTCTACGCTCAGGAAAATAATTTTTGAATCTTTCATTTCTTTGATGTTCCGGAAATAGCTGCAGGAATAATTATGTTTCTCCTTTTGGATATGATTATCTTTTTGGAACATATCATGTTTCATAAAATCCCATTTCTCTGGAAATTTCATAGTATCCATCACTCCGATTTAGATATGGATTTTACTACGGCACTGAGGTTTCATTTCGGGGAATCTGTATTCTCTTCACTGACGAAAGTTCTTTTTATTCTCCTATTTGGTCCGCCTATTTGGTCAGTTATTGCCTTTGAAGTGGTGCTCAATGTCTCTGCGATGTGGAATCATAGTAACTTCAATCTTCCCAGAAAAGTGGATAATATGATTTCAAAAATTATCGTTACTCCTAAATTTCATGAAGTGCATCACTCTCAAAAACTCTCTGAGAGCATGTCAAACTACGGATTTTTTCTTTCTGTGTGGGATTATTTTTATAGAACCTACGAGCCGCATCAGAAAAAAATAGAGAAACTTTGAATGAAAAACCAAAAAAAGAGATATGACATCAAAAAACTTTTACTTTTACGCGCTGATAAGTAATATCTGACTCGAAATATTTTATTAATTTCTCTTCTCATGGCATTGCTTGATGTACAAAAAATAGTAAAAAATCTTTGAAAAAAGGAAATTCTTCACGAAGTAAGTTTTTCTGTAAAAAAAGGCGAAATTTATGGTTTTCTTGGTCCAAACGGAGCGGGGAAAACCACAACAATGAAGTGTATTTTGGGGCTTATCAATATTGAGTCTGGAAATATTAAAGTTTTTGGGGAAGAAGGTCTATCTCTCGAGAGCAAAAAAAGAATCGGATTTATGCCAGAGAATACCTACCTCTACAAACATCTCACTGGAAGAGAATTTCTTGAGTTTAACGGAAGTTTTTTTGGACTCAAAGGAGAAGAGCTTAAAAAAACAGTCGACGATTTACTCTTGAGAGTATGACTCGAAAATGCAGGAGACAAATACCTCAAGAGTTATTCAAAATGAATGCTGCAGAGAGTTGGGCTTGCACAATCAATTATCAATAAACCAGAGCTTTTATTCCTCGATGAACCAATGAGTGGCCTCGATCCAATTGGGAGAAAAATGGTAAAAGACTTACTCGTATCTCTGAGAGATGAGGGAACGACTATTTTCTTTAATACCCATATTCTCGCTGATGTTGAAAGTATCTGTGATAGGATTTCTATCATAAATCATGGAACCATTATTGTCGAAGGACAAAAAGTAAAAGATCTCAAGTGAGGACTTGAGGACTACTTTATAGAAAAAGTCACTGAGCATAATCACACAAAAAAATAAAAAAAATCTCCAATTTCCTTGGAGATTTTTTTATTTATTGATATATCAGAGTTTCTTGATAACAGATCTGAGTGTCGTACTCACACTGTCATGTTCACGCTTGATAAGGTAATGTGTTTCCAGCAGAAGCCCGTACATATCAAGAGATATTTTAGAAATATCTTCTATTTGGATATTCTCCATAATTTGGAGAATTGGAGCGAGATCTTCACTCACAAACTCAATTTTTCCAGGAGCTGATATTTCATAGTGAGAGAAATCAAAATGCTCAATATATTCTTTCATAAAATCATTATTTGAGCCTCCTCATCAGAGAAAGACTTTTTTCGGGCACATATTTTTTCCCAGGAGCTCATAGAGCGAAATTCAAAAACTCTCTCCCCATACTTCAAGAAAGAACTTTTTTTCTTCCTGAAATCCTGGCTCTCATAATATGCTGAGAATCTCAGCGCGAGATTTTTTATGGTTTTTTGCTATACGTTCTATTAAGTGATGAATTCATACTGGAACTTTTGTCACTCCAGTTACATAGCCATTATTTTTGAGTGTGAGGGATGTTTGCGTTGCTCATATATTGATAATCAGTACCTCGTCGATATCAAACATTTCAGAGATAGAGTATTCACTTGGAAGTATTTTTATGATTTTTTTTCCAATAACATTCCCGATTTGCATCATGAGAGTTTGTTTATTTTTTGGAATAATTCCATTTATGAGGGAAATATGAATTTTGCTTCCAGTTTTTCAGAGAAGTTTTTTTTCTTTTTTTCCATCTATTCTCAAATCATGGATACGAGAAAGAATCACTTGGAGCTCTTGTTTTTTATAGCCATAGTTTTTTTCAATTTCATGGATTTGTTTTTTGAGGTACATTTTTTCAAGAGACTCAAAGATTTCTTCCAGCTCTTTTTTGTCTAAGATTTCATCTTCGTCTTTTCGTTTATAGTGAACTTGACGAGATTGGAGAAAAATCTCTCCAAATGGATAGGAGAGAATAATCTCTGGAAGTGTAAAACCTATTTTTTTCTCCAGTCACTCGATGGTGTCTGCAATATTTTTACACAGTCCTGGAACATTGAGACATTCATTATTGGAAAAATATGAAATATCCTGACGTTTTTCATGATAGCCAATAAGTGATATTTTTCGATTTTTAAAAGCTCCAGCACAAGCGCGAATTTTATAACTTCCTATATCTATAATACAGTAGGTTTTTGTAGGAATATTTTTTTTTGTGAAGCTCACTATATGGATAATTATTGAGATGCAGTATTTTTTCAGATTTTTTTGAGGAGTTTATTTCCTTCGAGTATTTCACCTGTTCCGATAAGTGCCATTGCGAGGTCTTCTGTGATGAGTTCGTCTTCAGGAGAGAGATTGAGGGCTCGTTTTAAAATCACGATTCCTCTTTCATGCTGTCCAGACATAGTATAGGCCCAACCAAGATTTCTGAGAACCTCAGCATTGTTTCCATAGATTTTATTCGATTCTTCGAGAAACTTGATAGCTTCAGCAATCTTATCTTCGCCTAGAAGCAGAAATCATTTCAAATAATTTCCAGTTGCAGATTCTTTGTTGAGTGTCAGAGCGAAATCAAGAGCACTGTAGGCTTTTTCATTTTCACCCATATACACATAAATATCAGCCATCTCTTCGTAGAGTCGGTAATCGTCTGAAAATTTAAAAAGTGTTTTTTGAAGCAAAGCAATAGCCTCAGAAAAATTTTTGTCATTTTTGAGATCTTCTACTTTGAGTATTATGTTGCGGATTTCGTCCATGTTTTTTGTGTAAAAAATTATACTTCTTATAATAAAGATTCACTGAGTGAAATCAAGAAAATAATGCGAATTAATCGGGCAAAAGTTTATTTGAATTCCTCAGAATAAAATTATACTATGCAAGATAAAACTAACCTTTAGTGTGTGGAAAAACGAACAAAGATAAAAATAGGGATTGATGAGGCTGGGAGAGGTCCTTGGGCTGGTCCAGTTGTAGCTTGCGCTCTTGCGTGGAACTCAAATAATCTCCCTGAAAAGTCATTTATTCAGGCGATGAATGATTCCAAAAAATTAACTCAAATAAATAGAGAAGAACTCTACAGGCAAATTATAGCGCTTGCAGGTGAACAAAAACTCTTTTTTGGAGTCTGAGTGGTAGATAATTTTCTCATAGACGAGATAAATATTAGGCAAGCAAATAAAGAGGCAATGCGCCGAGCTATCATCGAAATTCAAAGAAAAATTCCTGAAGAGCTTTCAGAAATATCAGTCGTCATAGATGGAAAAGATAATTATAGCTTTGATGAATTAGAGCAAAAACCACTGTATATCGTTGGCTGAGATGGGAAAATTCCTGAAATAGGTGCAGCCAGCATTATTGCGAAAGTTTTTCGTGATAAACTGATGAGCCAATATGCAACGCTGTATCCAGAGCTTGGATTTGAGACCAATGCAGGATACGGAACCAAAAAACACAGCGAAAAGCTCCTGTGTGCTTGAGATATCACCTGAATTCATAGAACCAGCTATAAGCCAATCAAATCTGTACTGGAGCATAAAGAAAAAGTTCTGGTGCATATTTGTTGCGGACCTGACGCTACCGTGCCACTTATGGACTTAAAACATGACTACGAAGTCATAGCGTATTGGTATGATCCAAATATTCAGCCTGTAGCAGAATACGAAAAGCGCTATGATGCATTTGTAAAAGTCTGTGAAATTGAGGGGGTAAAATATATAAAAGGAGAGTACGATGTAAAAAACTTTTTTACAAAAATAAAGGGGCTTGAAGATACTCCAGAACGTGGAGAGAAATGTACTGAATGCTATGATATGCGCTTAGAGAGAACAGCCAGACTCGCAAGAGAAATGTGAATCTTAAAATGGACGAGTAGCCTCAATAACTCACCTCACAAAGACATGGAGAAGATGTTTGATCTCTGAGAAAAGTGGGATGCAAAAACAACGCAGCAGCAAAAGCTCACGCAAGATGAGAGAGAGCAGGCAGCGCAGATACTCTGACTCACTCCAGAGCAGCTAGAAGCAAATGGAAACATAAGAGAAAAAGAAATTATGAGCTCAAAACTCTGAAAAAATCTTGAGTTTCTCAAAATAGCCTTCAGGAAGAATGGGTGATTTCAAAGAAGTGTTGATTATACCAACGAGCATGATATTTTCCGCCAAAATTATTGCGGCTGCGTATACTCCGATACTTTTCCTGGAAGCCCAAGAAATAAAAATGCCAAAGGCTGATTTAGTGGCTAAAACTCTATGAAAAAAATAATTGCCATTATTTGAAGAGCCTGAAATGGAAAAGATGCAGCTTGAGAGTATATATCAAAGAGAACTTGAGCGCCAGTCTATCAAATTAGCTCAGCTCTAAGAATGATTGCGGCTGAAAAAAATATTCCAGAAACAAGAGAAAACCTCATAGCTATTTGAAAACAAGTAGCGAGGGATTTTTGAGATGAATATCTGGCGAAGAAAATTTTAGATTTTTCAAATGAAGAAGTCATCATAATTACATGAATGAGGCAAGTTTGACAGATACAGTACTGCAAGAATAATGCAGAAGTTCTCTTCATTGGTATTCTCTCTGAGCAAGCAATAAGATTTAAGAGACTTGTGCAAAATTGAAAATTTCAATGAAATTATGAAGATTTTTTACAGCTCGAACTCCTTGATGAAGGATCAGTCCAAAATGTATGAAAATGTTTAGATCACTGTAGTGTTATAGTAGAGAATAACGCTACTATAAAAGAATTTGAGGAAAAACTAGATAAAATTATATAAAATAATGATTTCATATTTCATCACTATAAGAAATACCTCAGGTATCTGTTAGAATCATGAGAGCTTTTAGGTTTGCAGGCCTAAAGTATTTTTGTCATTTTTGCTCTGGAAATAGCATATGATATGTTTCTAATGCATAGTAAAATACATGCATGATTGCCTGTTTTTCATCATCTCGATATCTGATATTTTTTGAGAATAACACAGAGAATATTTGTAAAACCTTGATATTAAAATAATCTCTGAGAATCTCATTTTCTCAGGATTTTTTATTTTCTGAGATTGTTTTTGAGAGTTCATCGAGTTCAAGGCGCATGTCATGAAGCATGAGAAAGAGTCTACATCGAGCTCATATTTCTTCTATTTGAAAATTGATTCTATCTTGCGGGCTTGCGTTTTCATCCAGAGCTTGAGGAGCATTTAATTTCATCATATTATATTATTCCTCTTACAGCAGAGATATTAAAGCTGTAGTTCATTTTGAGTCATCCAATGATTCAGATGTATCAGAGTGTTTCATCTATTTCTATCGGCTTTAATACGATAGTATAATCTCTGAGAAATGGAAGATAGTTTTCTTCTCATATAAAAATATTGATTCCATCTTGTTTTGGGAAGTCCTCTATAAATTTTGAAAAATTAGGTTTGTCTTCTAGCATTTTCAGAAGTTTGAAAATATCGTTTCACATTCTTCCGTGGTTTCTCTCAAGGAATTGTGCGACTCATGAATATTCACTCACATGCTTTTCAGGTAAGACAAAAAATGCAATTTCTTTCGTATTTTTTGCGAGATTGAAAACGATAGAGTGGATATAATCCGAAAATTCTCTGAGCGTTTTAGTATGAATATTTGTATTGTTTGCCTCAAGGAAAAACTCTGGAGTTTCTCGCATCATGTAGCTTACAAAAGCTCTGAGTCACTTTGCGGTTGGGAGTCTTCCTGCGGAGTTATAGGGCTGATATATAAGCTCAAGACGTTCAAGAGTTGCCATATCATTTCGAACCGTGGCGCTTGAGACTCACAAATCATATTTTTTGAGGAGAAGTTTACTTCCTAAAACCTCACCGGTTTTGATATATTCTTCGATGATTATTTTAAGAATTTCGATATTTCGCTGCGTAAGAGGGGACATAGGATATTTTTAAAATATTTTTTGTATTATAGCTATAATATCAAAAAAATCTAGTTTTTTGCCTCGATATACTCAGAGAGTTTAAGAGCGCTCAGTACTGGAGAATAGGGAAGTGTATAATAATTTGTTGCTGCAGATTTTCACAGTGTATGCTCAAGTGTATCAGACATATTATGAACCGAAAGCGGATCAAGATAATATATTCTATCACCCATAACAGAGGAAATTGCAGGAATATTATTTGCAAAAATACGACAGTTATAGGCTATAGCTTTCGTAAAATGAAATGGAAATGATTCGTAAATACTTGAAAATACCACTCACAGAGACTGAGTATAGTAATAATATTCTTCTTCTTTTGGAATGGTTCCAAGAAAATGTATCTGATCTCAAATCTTATATTCTATTACTTTCGAGCGTATATCGAGATCCTTGGTTGTTTCTTCACAAAGCACCAGTAAGTAGAGAATAATTCCTCTATCTTTGAGGTTTTTGAGAGCTTTGAGAACACGCTCAAAATTATTATGCAATTCATTTCCTGAATCATAGATGATATATTCGCCTCTTAGATTGAGTTTACTTTTGATGTTAAGAGTGACTGGAATTTCTCCTCAGGTTTTATAAAATGGAAAAAATCATGGAATGGTTCCAATTTTATCCTCAGAAACGTCGAGACTTTCGTTTAGCTCCATCGCTGATTCTGAATCGAGCATGAGTACATGTATACTTTTTGATATAGCTCTGCGTAGTCTCATAGAGTAGAATTTTCTTTGGATCCATTTCTTTTTTGGGAAAAAGAGTTCTTTGAGATCTTGAAGTATTACTATGTATTCTCATGAGTATCCAGAGGGAATGTGTGAATCAAAAAATATCATGAGAGCAAATTTTTCTGCTTCAAAAATCTTTTTACTTTTTCTCTCATCAAGAAATTTCCTTCGATTATGTGGGAGATTATTTTTTCTGTATACGGTGATATTATGCTGCTGATTTTTTGCCACAAAGGCTTCAACAAGTTCACAAACATAATTTGCATAATATCATTTTTCATCACAGATTCTTGCATCAATTCAAATTTTCATAGTGTAGGAATTTAGTTTCTTCTATTTTACCTAATTTAGCATCAGAAGCTAGAAAGAAAGAAATGAATAATAAAAATATACTTGACAAATGATTATATTAAATAATAATACTTTATATTAATACGTAAAATATAATTATGGTAAGTAATGTCCCTTCAAATCAGCAAAATCAATTTTCAAATTTTTTAGATAATAGTAGATTTTTATTAGATGCACTCTCTGATAAATGAGTGTTTAATCAAATACCAGATGTACAGGGTATAAATGCTTATGCAGCACTTGCATGAAGAGTAGAAGAAGCAAATAATCTATGAGGTATGAGGAAAGTTCAAATGGATTTAGTAGCTTTGGATATTTTATCTGATATTTGATATGATTTCAGAAATTTGGAAAGTGATTTATGTTTTATTTCATGAAATGAAACAGGAAAATGAATGAGATCAACAGATTTTTTTGAAATTTTGGAAAATTATAGAAGACAAAATGAAGGGGTGACAGATGTATCTCATGAGTATCCTCAAATCCTTAAAGATGCAATTATTTCAAAAAACTCAAAATGAGAACAGCCACCAGCAGAAGAAATGCAAAAAGCAGTTATATATTTTGCTGATAAAGCATTTTCATCTCTTCAAGCAAATCCAGATCAATAAAAAAATCCCTTTGGGATTTTTTTATTGTGCATATAATTTATTTTTGTTAAAAATATACTATGGTAGGAAATACACTCAGACTCATGCTTACTCGAGGACTCTCAATTATTAGGTGGAATAATTTCCCAAGAGTGGTGGATATTAAACAAATGGATAATGTCGGGATGACGCTACATACCGCACTTTTTCTCTCGTATCACGAAACTTGAGACATTGATACGCTCTATTTGATGAAAAAAATTATTTTCATAAGTTTTGCTGACTTAATCCTCTCAGATATCAATTCTGGAACAAAAAATTATATCAAAAAACTTGATGAGAAAATATTTGATGAGCTCTATGCAAGGGCCTATGAGTATTTTCTTGAATCTGAAGCTCCAGAGTATTTAAAACAAGATTTCAAAAATACTCTCACGAGAAAAGATAAAGCAAAAGAAGACGAGATATTTCTCGCAGCAAAAAAATATGTGTGACTGTTTGAAGCGCAAATGAATGCAAGGGCTTTTCCTGAAATATATGAAGTTCCTCTTGGGCAAATGCGTGAAGAAATACATGAACTTGCAAAAAATCTCTGAAGCTTACAAGATCTGCTTCAAAATGCGAATCACGAGAAGTATCTCGCTCATATCTATAGACTCAGTTTCTCTATGCGCTGGAATCAGTACAAGAGAAATACTCCGATTTCAGTAATGAGTCATAAAGTGGTGGTTGCATACTTGAGCTATATAATTGGGATGACAGGGAACCAGGCAGGAGAAGAAAATGATATCACAGATATGATGATGCGGGCTATTTATCATGACGTTCCAGAAGTTATTACCGGAGACATTATAACTCCAACAAAAAAGGCAGTTCCAGGATTTGTAGAACTGCTGGAAGAAGTAGAGAAAACGATGATGGACGATTATCTCTTTGGATATATTTCTCCAGAGTATAAAAGCTATATTGCGCCATACATACTCTCTCCATTTGATGATGAAATAGGGAAAAGAGTAAAATATGCAGATATATTTTCAGCACTTATTGAGGCAAAAGTCGAGGACAAACAGGGAAATACTTTTTTCCATGAGAAATATCAGACTATACTTGCTCATATCGCCAATCTTTCTCATCCATGAGTTGAGTTTTTACTCAGAGAAATTCTCTTCTTTTTTGACAGTGAAAGAGACGATAGTATTTGAAAAAAATAAAAAATAAATACATATGAAAGTCACACAAAGTCTTTCTCGTAGAGAACGACGTGCGATACACAAACTTGGGCATACTGCGAGGTACAGAAATACTCTGTGGATATTTAAAACCATATTTTCGCCCATAACATATTTTGTAGCTCTTCCTTTTCATACTGCTAAAAAAGTATATGGAGTCATTTCTTTTTCAATTTATAAAGTTTTTGGTCTGAAAGTAGCGTATGTGGATGACTTTATCGTCCATAAAAAGCTCCGAGGAAAATGACATGCAAAAGAATTATTTCAAACGGTAGAAGAGCAAGTTCAGCAAAAAAACTGTGATTACATACTCCTTTTTTCAGATAAAAAAAGAAAAGCATCACATAAATTTTACAAAAAAATGTGACTGACTATTATTGGTTTTTGAGTTGGAATTGCAGCTTTTAAAAAAATACATAATAAAAAATAATATATGATATACATTTCCCTTACCATACTTTCTGGTATAATTTCAGGCATACTTTCTATATATTTTCGTAGTATAGAACTCAAGAAAAAAATTATTCTCATGCCAAAACAGCTTATTTCTCAAATAGCACTTTTTATCGTATTTGCTCTTATTTTTTGAGAGTTTTTTACTGGAGTGGTGATTGATTTATGATTTACTCAGCTTAATTGGATAATTATTTATGTACTCTTTAGTAGTGTATCTTATTATGCTGTTCAGGTTTTCTATGAGTTTTTTTCTGGAAATAAACTTTTTGCCACAGAAAAAGAAATGAAAGACTACTTAGATAGGCTTGAAAGTGAGAATAAGTTTTAAGTAAATATAAAAAAGAATCTCTTCCGAGGAAGAGATTCTTTTTTGTTATTCTATTTCCAACACCGATTGCCAGATATATATTTGTTCTCAAATTTTTATGTGTATAGGTTATTGAGTGTCGTCCCATATATATCGCGCGTTTCGTTTTGGTAGAAGCATAATATGCATTCTATGTAAGAAAAAGGTAAGTATTATTTTATTATTTTAAGAGAAAAAATTACAAAAAAAACTCTCATTAGTTTGAGAGTTTGTATGTTTGTGTTTAAATATGAAGATGAGTGACAAGTCAGATATTTGCCCGTAGTATAGAAAAAATTTCTCTCGAGATGTCCCATAAAAGCGAGTAACTCATTTCATGTGCAGGTATAATACAGGATACATGTAAGAAAAAAGTATGAAATTTAGGTTAGTTTTTTTATTCAAAGTTTCTTTATCATTCACTCAGGATTTCTAAAAAAATTCTCATATACACTATATGTCTGAGACTCTTTATAGCCTATTTCATGGTATCCAGTACTATGAATTTCAATGATTTTAGCATTTGGATAGGAAAGAAGTATAGGAGAATGAGTAGCAATGATAAATTGGCTCTTATTTTTTACTAATTCATCTAATTTTACTAAAAGTGAAAGTTGTCTTTGTGGTGAAAGAGCTGCTTCAGGTTCATCAAAAATATATATTCCATTTCAGCATAAGCGATTCATAAAAAGCGAAAAAAATGATTCTCAATGAGACTGTTGATGGAGAGATTTTCATCAATATGAATCTATAAGTAATGGTCAAAAAGACATTTCTCTATCTAACTCATCAATATTTGAGGCAAGATTATAAAAGCTTTCTGCTCTTAAAAAATATCAATCTTTTGGTCTTTTGATTCATTTTGCGACTCTGAGAGAATTGTAGAGTTCAGAATGCGTATTTTGTGTATGGAAGTTAAAATTCTTTCATCCTCATTCTGCATTAAATCACATATGTAATGCAAGGGCTTCAAGTAATGTAGATTTTCAACTTCCATTTTCTCAGATAATAAAAGTAACATTTTTATGAAAATATATTTGTTTTAAATTTTTTACGGCATCTAAAGTAAACGGATATTTTCTTGGGTATGAGCTAATATCCTCTTTGAGATATAGAGAAGTTATATATTGTTGTTTCATTTTGGTAAAAGTATGAAATACTACATCCTTTTTGAATTTGGAAAATCTTTGTGAGTACCATCGCAGCTTGGCATCTTGTGAGAATGTCCACACACGCAGTCGTGCATTCATTTTTTACAAAGTATTCTTGGAATATATTTTTTGATTCTATCGCTTCTGGTGCTGCTATGTTTTGCAGCTCAAAAAAACATCAAATATGCTTTTTGTCTGCCTGGAGTGAGAGACTCAAAAGCTATTTGTAATTCTGTATCTTGCTGAAATATTTCTGTGAGTTCGCTGGGAATCTCCAGTTCATCAAGTTTGGTAAACTCTATTTCTTTTCCAGATTTTTCTATTTCTATCGATTGGGCAATATAATTCTTGATAGATGCTGCATGCTCCTCAATCTCATCTAGACTGGTAAATCTCATTTGTCTTCCTCACTTTGTATGTTCTCCTGGTTTTGAGAGGAGATTATGCGTGTCTTTGATGAGAGATCATTTAAAAAAGTTCAGGGCACAATAGTTTTTAAAGCTACTGACAATCAGTACATTTTTTCAATTCAGCGTATAACAGGCCTGTTTCCACTTGAGTTCTTCCTGCAGTCATGCATTAAGTACAAATGTCCTGAGGAGCTTCATCTCCTGATTCCATTTGCTTTCTGATTCGTAGATTTTCGTAACTTCAGGGTTCATATAATGAGAAAATTATGAAGTAACTATTTTCTTTTTCCCCAGTTCCATCTCACATCTCACTGAGTTTTCTTCAAAGCAATAAGACTAAATAATCATACCGCAATACAGAGATCAAAAAGAAATTGAGCGGTTTGCATGAGATTTGGTCATTGCTGGGTAAAAAATCCATTTCCGTAAACGCTTAAAAGCATAACACAGATGAGAGCTGCAGTCATCAGCCATCCTTGCCAAGAAATAGGAACAAATCCCCATCCAAAGAGTTTTGGTTTAAACCAGTAAGTTTGTTTTTCTTTAAAAGCCATAATTAACGAGTTATGAAGTACTTACATCCAAGTATACGAATTTTTGAAAATAATGAAATGAGCTATCTCTTTAGAGCTAAAATTTCTGATTAGTAGATTTTCGTAACTTCAGGATTCATGAAATTTAATAAAAATTTTTACTTAATTTTTTCAAGTTTTCTTCTAATTCATTTTCATTTAATTTGAAAAAATCTATGCCTACAGCCTCTTTATTTACTATACTTAATGATTGAATAGCACATCTATTTTTAAATTTATTAATATTTTTTTCTAGTTTGGTAGTATCTAAATCTGATAAATCCCCATTTAAATAATTATATTTCGACAGCAAGCTATAATCACACTTATTATCTATATAATTATTCGATATAGGAGAGTCTAAATAAGTTTTTAGAATGATAAGATTTTCTACGGCATAATCTGAACTGTAAATTAAATTAAAGTATCCTCATCATATATTTCCTACATAATAATTTTCAATAATAGAAATTTCATCTTTATTGAATTGATCAAAATTTGAAAAATTTGTTTTTCCCAATTTTAAAGTTTGCTGTCATACAAATCTTCAAAGAAATAATTGAAATTCGGGGTTGAAATTAGTGGTTTTACCAGATATTGTAAAACCCTCTATTAAATTAGATTTATTCGTTATAATATCTAAAAAATAATTTTCATTATCAAAACGATACTTTTTCAATGCATTATTTATTCATAAACAAATTTCTTCTTTTTTGTAATATTCAGTATCTTCACAATTAATTATTTTTTTCGCCTGTCACAGGTTTTCATTTATATATTGAATATTATCTCAAATTTCTATTTTATTTAAGAAATTAATGTTTTTATCTCCTGAAATAATATCTTTTGAAATTTCATAGAACTTTATTGGTAAATTAATAATTACAGTTATTGCTCATATGAAAGCTGCAATAAAAAATATCCATTTTAATATGATATGATTTTCTATAAGTTCTAATAATGTTTTTTTCTTTTTTCTTATCATATTCCCATAATATTGCATTTTTATAAATAGTAAATAAAATCCTCGCAATAAATAGCCAAAATAATGTTAGAAACTGTGGAAAAAGCGAATAAGAAAATACTAGTAGGACTTTCGGGTGGAGTAGATAGCGCGGTGACCGCGTATCTTCTCAAGGAGCAGTGATACGATATCACTGCTGGTTTTATGATAAACTATATGGCTCCAGAGGGAGAGTATTGTCCGACGAAGGAAGATATGCAGGTGGCGAAAGAAGTGGCGGCGTATTTAGAAATTCCATTTTTTACCTTTGATTATAGAGATGAGTACGAGCAGAAAGTCCTGAACTATATGTACGAGGGCTACAAAAAGGGAATTACTCCAAATCCAGATATCATGTGTAATAGCGAAATCAAATTTCGAGTATTTCTCGATGAAGCTCTTGAACTTGGTTTTGATGGTGTTGCAACTTGACATTATGCAAGAATAGAAGAAAGCAGTGGTAAATTTAGACTCCTCAAGTGAGTCGATCCAAATAAAGATCAGTCTTATTTTTTGGCTGGACTCTCTCAGGAGCAACTCTCAAAAGCACTCTTCCCAATCGGAGGAATTGAAAAACCAGAAGTGAGGGAAATTGCCAGAAAAGCAGGACTTCCAAATGCTGAGCGCAAAGAGTCTCAGGGAATTTGTTTTGTTGGAAAGGTGGATATAAAAGAATTTTTACAGAAAAAAATTCCTAACTCAATTTGAGAGGTCTATGATACCAATGGAAAGCTTTTAGGAACCCATAAAGGAGTCTTTTATTATACGATTGGTCAGAGAAAGGGACTGGATATTTGAGGGATGCCAGAGCCTATTTTTGTGGTAAATAAGGATATAAAAAATAATAGACTTATTGTTGGATATGGAGCTGATGATGAGCTCTATAGTGATACGCTCTATATTGATGAGCTGCATTTTCTTTGAAAAGAAAAGTCACTTCCAAAAAAATCGGTAGCAAAAATCCGCTATAGACAAGCGGATCAAAACTGTGATATTTCAAAAGATGATGAGAGATACAAGGTCGTATTTGAGCAAAAACAGCGAGCTGTAGCAAGTGGTCAGATTCTTGCACTCTATGATGGAGATGAGCTCTGGGGAAGTGGAGTGATTGCCTAAAAATGGTATTGCATATTGAGAAAATAGAGGACATCAGATAAATCTGATTTTAGAGAGCTTCTATCCTCTTCATCCATATCAATTTCATCGATATATCAACTATCATAGAATCTATGAAAAATTGCTAAAATAATTTCAGTTTTTCTGTTGTCATCTTGTGAAGCATCGAAAAGTCTTTGAGCAAGTGTATCTGAGATAACATCAAATTCACTTGCAAGACTAATAAGATGGAAGACATCGTAATCAATGAGTTCTCATCACAAGTCAGCTATATGCTGAATAATTTTTGCTCAATTCATCATATGTGCGAGAAATTCATCTTGCTCATCAAAATCATCAATATCTTCGTAATCTTCACTATCACTATCTGCATTTAAAATATCATCAGTACTATCTTTTACTGTTTTTTGTCGCTCAAATACAAGTTTTTGACAAAGTTGATGGTAATAACTAACAATTCATGGAGATGTAATTCTACTAGAATCAATAATATTATCTCATATTATTTTCACGAGAGTTCAAAAAATATCATTACTAGAAATAGACTCTATAAGAAGTTCTTGAGAAATTATTCCTCGTCTTGCAAGTTCATTGAGATAGTCATCTAATTCAGTGGCTGCATCATTGTTCTTTAAGTATTTTCATGAAATGAGATTATGAATAATCTCAAGTGTTAGCTGCTCAAATTCTGGATCTTTTTCTTGAGAATGTGTAATCAGCTTTACTGGAGAAGTAGTATAGAGATAAGAGAAGTCACGTGTTCCACGTTTTAAAATTCTTCATAAATTTTCATATATGTGAACAGCATAGTCAAAACTAATAGAATAGCTTGAGTTTTCTAGCTCTGAATTTGTATCGATAAAATATCCTTTTTCAATGAGTTTTTCTATGAGGAGAAATATCGTAACTTCAATTTCTTCGCATTCAAGTCTATCATATTCTTCAATGCTTATAGATTGATTATATAAGAGAAAATCTATAAGATTTTTTACAAATTTTTCACCTCTATAG
>CAYVZQ010000018.1:0-11493 GCA_964456335.1 uncultured Candidatus Peribacteria bacterium
ATCAATCTAACAGATTTGAATTTCTTGCTATAAAACTATCTGAAATATCATTCTCGTCTATAGTATTATTTAAGATATCTGATGATGTAAGAGTATTATCCTGTATTTCTGAACTATCAATTGTTCCATTTTGTATATTATCACCATTAATGTTCGTAATTGATGAACCATTTCACATAAATACACCTGAAGTTCGGATATTTCAATTCACATCCAACGCTTGAGTAGGTGATATATTTCATATACCTACATTTCATCATGAAGTAATTCTCATACGTTCTGTAGGAGTATACGTAGTATTTGGCGTTAAAGAATCATCAGTAAAAAAGCTTATTCAATTAACCCAATGAGTACTTATGAGTGCATTGTATGTTCAACTAGTATACCAATCGGTTCCATTATGAAATCATGATGACGCCATATACGCACCACCATTTGTTCATCCAAAATATCATCAAGTTGCTGCTGAACGAAAATAACTATAATTTGTACTAGTAGCTGTTTTATATAATCATAAGCGATTCTGGTATGAATCACGAAGCACTAAATTATCAGCTAAAACTTTACCTGATACCTCTAAGCTTTCATTTGGATTATTCGTTCCTATACCAACATTTCAACCATTATAATATATTTCTCACGATGTTGCTCCATCTTGAAATTTTCATGCTAAATCTAGTATCACTCCATTTCTTCTGATATTCCCTGTAAAATTTATATCTCATACAACATTCAATTTATATGAATTAGGTACTCCTCATATTGATACATTTGTACCATTATCAAATATACTTCACTGTACAAATTGACCTGTATCTCATCCTGACCAACGTAAAACAGCATTGTTACTCCTAGTTCAAAGCAGCTTCAAAAATATATTTCCTATTTTTCAATTCGTATCAAATATTTTAGAAATTATATTCCCAACCTCACCTTTCTGATTTAATTGTGAACTAGGAAGACTTGGATTACTGGATTGAATTCTATTTATTTGTGTTTTTGTACTTGAAAAATCTTCAATATTATCTTCTGCTTGTACTTGAAATATTGCGAATCAAAACATAGCTATTGCAGCAAGCAATAATAAAAATTGAACCTTTTTTTTAGACTCCATAGCTCATGAGTTAAATATAAACACTTATATAGTACTACACTTATCAAAAATGATTCAAATAATTCTCTTGCTTATTGATAAATAATATTTTAAAACAAAAAAAAATACCTTTTTCATGTAAAAAGGTATTAGAACTAAGAGAGTATTTTATTGAGCAGTTTCAGAGTCTGCAACTGGTGTATTTGCTTGTTGTTGTACACAAGCTACATTTACTATATCAATTTTAGATATATCATTTGTAAGAGCAAGTGTTTCGCATTTTCCATCTAAATTTGAAATAATTTCCCCTACTGCTGCTGAGTATCATTGTTGTTGTCATGCTGTAAGACCTTCTTGTCTTCCTGCATTTATTCAAGATTGATATACAACAGCTTGAAGAGAACCATAAATAGTATATATAATAAATAGTACAGAGAAGACTATATATGCTGGAACTATAAATTTTTTCCACTCAATATTTTCACCAGTTGTTTTTGTTTTTAAAGCGCTCATAAAGATAAATTATTAAATTAAGTAATATTATTTTATTGATTTATTTCAACTCACGTTTCAGTAGAATCAAGCTCTTGATTTTCATCTTGAATTTGATTCTCTAACTGAGTTTCTGCTTCAGCTTGTATTTCAGCTTGCATTTGAGCTTCTAATATAGCTTCTTGCTCAAGTCTTTCATTTTCTTCAATACGGAAGGTTACTTCTTCCTGACAAAAACTTACTTCGAATTCTTCTTCATCATACGATAAAATTTTATCACAAGCTGAAACATCTAAAGTACTTTTTGCCTCAGCCATTACAATTTCATTATTACATAAGATGGTATATTCATCAGAAACAGCCTCACATGCAGACAAGTCAAAATCTTCAAGACCTATTGATACTGCAACTTCATACTTACAATTTTCAGCATTTAACTCTAATCCTTCACAAACAGAGATATCTTTTGATTCCTTCGCTTGCATAATCAAGATATTTTCTTCACAAGCTGTTCTATTCTGTTCTAAAAGGAACACATCACAACTAGGAGTCTCACCATTTCAGTATGTTACTTCATTAATACAAGAATCTAAACTTGAAGCAGCACATGAAAGAAATTGATCATTATTTTTAAACGGATTTCAAATTTTTGAACTTATTTCATCAAAAGACATCACATCTCCATATGGACTCATCTCTGGATCTTGTACATTTACATCTCAAGATTCAGAATTCTCATCTCAGGTATTAGCCTGTGAATCTGGTGTTTCTTGGTTTAAGTTATTTGCCCCACAAGACACTAACATCATAGTACATAGTAGCAAACAAAATCTTAATAAAGCTGTCATACTTAAATAATTATATAATAAATCACCCCCTAATATTCAAGTACAGTATGATATATTTCAAAATTCAATCAAATATTATAAGTCATTTCTTATAGACTTATAAAAAAAATTATGAAAAGTATTATTTTATAATATAGAATAAAGATTCATTTCCAGGATCAAATTGAAAAGAGTTATTCTGAATTGTTTCTGGAGTGAAGTTAGAGGTCTCTTGAATTGGAGTATTTGGATTTCAAGTATTCGTATTTGATCATGTATTTTGAGGATTTTGAATATCAGTGTCTTCATTTGTAAACTCTCATGAAGATGTTGGTGCCTCTGTTGTATTTGTTGTGGTTACTTCTATTGGAAAACTAATTCATTCAAAATTCTGAAATCCATTAGATTCACTATAACTATATCAATGAAGAGAAGAATCTGAAGAACAATAATATACAAATATAGTAGAATTATAATCAAAATCTACATATCAAAAATATTCACTGTATGCATATCAGCCAAGTTTATACCCATATCAAGTAGCACAAGCAGAAGTTGAACCAGTTACTCTGACATTTTCATTTTGATTAGATAATGAATCAACTTTAAAATATCACAAAATATCATCATAATACATTCCGGTAAAATAATTCCCTATCACTGAAGAATTATTTCCTTTATTTATATATTTTAAGCTAATGTCGTTTCAGCTGCCATCTACTAAATTAGCTTCTACTGATATAGTTGAACCATTAGAACCTTGTCCACTTGCACTTTGTGTAGTAAAATTATGCGCTATTGAATCAGCAAAAACTTGAAAAGACAATATAAAAATAGTAAAAAATACAATTACACTATAAGCAAGTGATTTTTTAAAATATGAATTCATGCTTCTTCTTTTTATAATATACTCAAATGAATAACTATTATTAGAATAACGATTTTTTTTTGAAAAACGATTCTTTTAAAAAAAAGTAATTTGTGTTTTATTTAATATATATTATAGATGAAAATAAATTCTCAAGGATTCACTCTTGTTGAGCTCGTAGTAGCTGCAACAATACTTGTAATATTAACTTCCATCGGGTTCTATAGTTACACTAAAAATATTTCAGATGCAAGAGATAGTAGTAGAATTGCAAATCTTTCTGCCCTAAGCTCTCAACTCTCGCTATATAAACAACAAAGATGAGCTTTTCCTTTTCCATCTGACCGTTTTAATATTGTTAATGGAAGTGAACTCGTTGCATTTCAATGAAAAATGGATAATAGTGTCGCTCTAGCAAATGCAGACAGAATTCCTCTTGATCCAGAAATGGATATTCCTTATGCATATAGTACAACTGATAACCGACAGGAATATCAGCTTTCAGCATCCATTGAAAATAGTGATTCACCCTACGCTATTGTGGTTTGAAACTATACAAGTGTAGCTAAAAATGTTCTCCCAACTATTATTCTTGCAAGAGATCAATCTGGTGATGCAGATATAAGTACAGGAAATCCTGAACGAGATTTATTTATATTTCATAATGGTTTTCATACGCTTCCATATGATTTTGTATCGTGAAATCCATATGCAGATGGAAGTAACTTCACTACCCTTCTAAATGATGCAGGAGATGATTTTCGTCAAAATTCAGATTATAGGAGTTGTGAGGAAATATATACTGCCGCAAAAAGTATCACTTCAGCGTGATCGAGTGATGAATATCAAATACTTGATACAAATTGAAACCTAATCCCTCAAACATGTGATTGTACCGCAAGCTGATGTACAGCTGCATAATTGCGTTACTTTCATCTAAAAATACTCTCAATTTGGGAGTATTTTTAGATTATTGACTTTTTTTATATATATTTTTTGACTTAATTTAAAATATAGTTTATTGTATTCTTGTAACATATTTTTATAACTCGTAAATATGTCTGAATTACACGGAGAGGCGCTGAATTTAAAAGCACTCAAAAAACAACAAACTGAAGATATGAAAGAACATATTGATTCAGGGAATGAATGAGAAAATATTTGATGATCTCAAGACTCTTTTGGAAATCCTACTCAAGATGATACAATATCTACTTCGAAACCAGATGAAAAAAATGGACAAGAAGATAGTACAACTTCTTCAATTGTAAATAAAGAAGAAAGCCCTGAACAAAAAGATACTATAGATACTATAGATGAAACAAAAAAAGATTCTGTAGAGATTGAAACGGAACTCCCAACTATTTCAAAAATTTCTCTTAAAAGTATAAAAAAAGATGTCACACCTCTCACGAAGTCTGATATGCAAAATACAGATGATGTATGAGATAATATTACTATGCAAGATTGAAACGAAATACATGATCCTTCTAGTTTAGAAGATTTAAGCAAACAAGAAGCAGAAAAAGCATTTACAAATGAAGACTCTCTTACTCAGGAGTCATCACATACATGAGAAATTCAAGAAAATAAGACAAATGCAAACGAAGTGAGTAATACCATTGCATCAGATATATCTCAAAATAATGAGACACTTACTCCTGCTGAAAAGTCAGAAGCAGCTCAAGAAACAAACTCTGAAACAACTGAAATTAATTCTGATATTCAATCAGGAGAAAACATAGTGAAATCCCAAGATGAAATTAATAAAGCCTTTGCTGAAGAAACACTCTCAGAAGATGAACAAAACAAAATAGTGGAAAAAACATTATGAAAAAAGGTCTCAAAGAAAAAGGAAAAAAAGAAATCTTGAATATTTTGATTTTTAAAGAAAAAAAAGAAGAAAGATGAAGCGAGTAATCCAGAAACACCGATAAAAGACACCTCAAATAATGAAGAAGAAAAGACTGCTGAGGTAGAAGTACATTTTGAAAATTATACTTCTACCTTCGAAAAACAAACTCAAAATCTCCTTACAAGGATTCAAAACTTTAAATATACTCCGACAACTCGAAAATGACTCGTGATTAGTTTAATTCTTGTAACTGTCTGAATTATTTCTTCATTAATGATATTCTTCCCAGAAAAACATAGTCTCTCTATTTATAAGGCAAGTATTCTTGAAATGGTATCTCCACAAGAAGAAATAGTTATCCCAGAACCGGTAATAGATATTCCCCCAGTAGTAGATACAAATCAATGAGAGAATGAGGTCAATAGCTGAGAAGAAGAAATAGCAGATGAAAATACAGATGATATCATGAGTGAAAATGAAATAAAAAAACTAGAAAATGATAAAGAGCAAATTAAAAATTATATCATAGATAGATATAAATCTCGTAAAGATTGATAATACATAACAAACAACTTTCAAATAAAATTGAAAGTTGTTTTATTATTTTAAGCATATTTTAATACAAGTGCAAGTAACAATTCTGTCTTTTATAAAAAAATAATGATAGACTAAAGAATATATTACAAATGACTGATACTTATGCCAAGCATAGACAAACGTGATGCAATTAAAGAAATGCCAATAAAAAATAATATCGGTGATGTAGTTTCCTATGTTGCTGATATATTTAAAAAAGCCATCGAATTTGATGCATCAGATATACATATTGAGCCTACTGAACACTTTCTGCTTATTCGATTTCGTCAAGATGGTGATTTTCACCTTATTGATAAAATTGGTCGAGATAATATTTCTGCCGTTGTTACGAGACTCAAAGTACTTTCCAGAATTAAAATTGATGAAAATAAAAAACCTCAGGATGGTAAAATCGTCTACCATGATGATGTTGCTGAAAAAAACGTAGATATACGTCTCTCAACTCTGCCTACTGCCTATGGTGAAAAAGTAGTTATGCGTATCCTAAAACAGGATGATAATCTTACGAATATAGAAGCTCTATGACTTATAGATGTAAATCTTGAAAAAGTTCGAGAAGCCCTCAAAAGTAAATATGGTATTATGCTTGTTGCTGGTCCAACTGGGTCTGGTAAATCTACGACTCTATTTGGTATTCTGAAGAACTTTAATCCACTTGAATATAATATTTCAACACTGGAAGATCCGATAGAGTATAATATCGAATATGTAAATCAGTCTCAGGTTCATCCTGGAATCAATTATACTTTCGCATCTGGACTCCGAAGTCTCGTTCGTCAGGATCCTGATATCATAATGGTTGGGGAAATACGTGATAAGGAGACCGCAACTCTTGCGGTTGAAGCCGCTCTGACAGGTCACTTGGTGCTCTCTACTATCCATACGAACTCGGCTACTGCTACCATTCAGCGTATGATTAATATGGGCGTAGAGCCATTCCTACTTGCATCAGCAATGAAGATGGTTATCTCTCAGCGTCTGTGAAAGAGACTGTGTAACTTTTGTAAAGTAGAAGATAATATTTCTGAAATCAAAAGAAAGAAAATCGAGAAATATCTTATTGGTATTATGGACAAAGAAGAAATAGACAAAATAGTTTTTCAAAGATGAGCAGGTTGTGATAAATGTCATGGAACCTGATATAAGTGAAGACTTGGTATTCATGAAGTTCTCATCGTAGAAGAATTTCTAGAGCCAATGATCCTTGAAGAAGCTTCGGCAAATGCTATGGCAAAAGAAGCGGTAAAACATGGAATGGTAACAATAGTACAAGATGGTCTCTTAAAAGCAGCTCTTGGAGAAACAACCGTAGAAGAAGCATTTAAACTCATATAAAAATATGTTCGGAAGAAAAAAACAAATAGACGTACAAAAAATTAATAACTTTAACGATGCCGTTAAAGCTATTAAGGCGTATATTTATCTTTCTGAATGGAGTAAGGCAAAAAGTGCTATCGATGATATCAAACAAAAAGAAGAACAAGCCTACAGAGAACTTGAAGAAAGAATTAAAGATAACTTTAAACTGGTTTCTCAACAAAAGAAGGTCTATGAAAAGAATGTAAAAATAATTTGAAAACTAGAAAGAGATTACGAAATCAAAAAAATAAAATACGACCGAAGAGTTGAATGAGAACGATTTAAAATTCGATTCAAGAGTATTAAAAATGAAATTCAAAAACTCTATTCTCAGGGTGAAAATAGTGACGCGCTGAATCTTCTGAATCATTTTCTCGAAGAAAATAAAGACAAAACAGAAGTCGTTACCTATTATGCAAAGGAAAAAAAGAAGATACTCAAAAATATCCAAAAGCTTCAAAAAAGAGATAAGAAAAAAATAAAGGACAATGCAGATTTAGAAGCTATCAAACTTGCTTGAATTACCCTAAAGACAAGGCAAGACGAAAAAACAAAAAAAGACGAAGAAAAAGAAGATAAAAGAAAAAATAATTTTTTCTACAAAATTATTGATAGCATTCATTTTTATAGAAAGCTTAAAATAAAAAGACAAAAAAAGAAACTTATAGATGAAGTAAAAATTCTCTTAGAAGAGCAAACAAAAGCAAAGGAAGAAATTGCTGAAAAGAAATTAGAAAATATACATAAGTGACTCATAAAAGAGCTTGAGAAAAAGAATATGCTCTGATTTGATATCTATGGAAAAATACTTGGTTCAGACAAAATTTCATGAGATAGTTTTGGTTTTGCTGAGACAAAAAATAAATATATATTCTATCTTGGAGATGCTACAGGTCATGGTGTACGAGCTGGTTTGATTGTTTCTGTCCTCTCAAAAACATTTCAAGAAAATGCAACCAAAGAAGATATTATCAATCTTACTCTCACAGTAAATAATACGCTCAAAGAAAGCCTACAGAGTAAAAACTTTGTTACAGGACTCTTCTTTGAACTTGATAAGAACTATAAAAATGCATTTAATGTTTCAGGTATGGGACATGAACCACTCATTATCTATAGACATAAAACAAAAACGATTGAAAGAGTTATTGCTGGTGGACTTGCTGGATGAATTCGGCTCATTAAAAATGCAGAAGATATCAAACCGAAAACACTTGAATTTCTAGATCAAGATATCGTTCTTACCTATAGTGACTGAGTTCTAGAAACAAAAGGTGCAACAAATCAAATATATGGAATAGAGCGACTTGAAGAAATATTCCTTCAATCTGCTCAGGCTAATACAGATATTAAAAAAATATATCAAGATATCATAGAAGATTTAAAACTCTATAGATGATGAAGTAGTTTTGATGATGATACTTCCGTTCTGATATTCCGTAGAAATGGGATGAAAGATCTTATTAATACTGGCTCGGACGAAATAGAAAAGCTCAAAGCAAAAGAAGGTCTCACCAATAAAGATGTACGAAGACTTGAATGAAAAACAAAATGAGATCTCAAAGAAGAACTAGAAGAAATTAAAAAAGAAAAACAAACTGAAAATATAATCATCATTCTCAAATGACTCTATATGACAGGTGAATTTCTCAAATTAAAACAAGAAGCTACGAGGTATATTAAAGAGTGATATATTCATAAAGATATTAATTTTTATCTCAAAAAAGCTGTCGAAAATGAAGAATCCTACAAGATAAAACAGAGAAATACGAAGATGGAAAATAAATATAATGTTCTTCTTGAACTTTATAAGAAAAAAGACTTTAATACCGTTATACAAGAATGTAACGAAATAATCGCAAAAGACTGAAATATATAAAATATGTGAATTCTAACTAAGAAATTTTACGATAAATCTTGAAACTTCGATAATTCAAAAATTATTGATCTTTTAAAGAAGGCTCAAAAAGATCAGCTCAAATCTGAGTTCTGAAAAACAAAGTCTTCAGCAAAAGAGATAGTTTTATTTGCGAAAGCTGGACAAAAAGATGTATGGCAATTTATTAACAAATTTTCTATATTTATTAATTCAGGTATTGATATTAAATGAGCCCTATGAATCCTTATTAAACAATCAAAAAATCCGCTGATAAAGAAAATTGTTATTGAAATGAGAAATAATATAGATCATGGTGTATCAATTCATGAAACTATGCTCCAATATCCAAAGGTCTTTGACCCACTTACGACAGCTCTTATAGAGGTAGGTGAAAAGACTGGGCAGCTCGGTAAAATTCTCCAAGAGCTAGATAGCAATCTTCTCGAAAGTATTGAGCTCAAAGGAAAAGTAAAAGGTGCAATGGTGTATCCAATGGTCCTTTTGATATTGACTCTGTGTATGGTTGTCTTCATGATGGTATTTATTGTTCCTCGAATTACAGAAGCCTTTGCAAAAGCAGGAACTGATCTGCCAGGACTTACACAATTTATAGTAAATGTATCTGACTTTTTTAGATATGATTGGCCTAAAATTCTTATAGGAATAGTAGTATTCTTTGTGGTAATCAAAATTGTAAAAAAAACATATGCATGACAAGTATTTTTTGCAAAACTTGCGCTCAAAGCTCCAGTATTTGGTCTGGTTGTACGACAATCAAATATTATCTATTTTATTAAATCATTTACTATCCTACTTGATGCATGAGTACTTCTTTTGGAATCTATTAAAACATCAAGTAAAGTAGTACCAAACTTGCTATATAAAAAGGAGATTATACGAATTAAAAATGAAGTAGAGGTGTGACTTACTATGTCTAAATCTCTTGGTCTGAATCTAGATTACGACACTAATGTCTATCTCAATAAACTCTTCTCTGAAGAATTTGCCTACGTAGTAAGTACTGGTGAGGAAACCGGGACACTCTCTGACTCACTTCAAAAAATCTGAAGTAACTATAACTGAGAGTTAAAAAGGTATATTGGAAACATGTCATCTATGATGGAACCGATTGTTATCGTTATTGTTGGTGCGCTTGTAGGTACTATCATTATTGGTATCATGATGCCGTTCTTCTCTATGGGTGAAGTTGCAAAAAATCTTTAAGAATATCATCATTCAACTCAAAACTTATTCACACAATATTTTTAAATATATTTTCACCTATATGCAAGGAGAAAAGATTCTATAATATTGCAATTATGCTCCTGTTAGAGTACTATCCCCCTAGCTTAAATAAATATTAATTTATTAAGCTTAAGTTCTGAAACTTAATTTTATTTTATTTGTGTAACTTTCTTTCTTTATGAAAAAAGTACAAAAAGGGTTTACCCTTGTTGAGCTTATCGTAGTTATTACGATTCTTGCTATTCTTGGTACTATCGCGTTTATATCTCTACAAGGATATTCACAAGATGCTAAGAACTCTAAAGTTTCTTCTGATATCAGAACACTTGCTTCTGCTATCGAAACAAGATTAACTGAGAGTGCTATCAGTATTCACGATTTAGTTGGTACTAGCCTTAGTGATGGTATGGGTAACCATATTGTAACAGATGGTTCTCAAAACCTAACTTTCGCTGGTTCTGGTTCTTCAATGTCTGGTGCTACTTATAGCGTTGGTACTATTGCATTTACAACTCTTGGACAAAATGGTGAAGACTTCGTTGATCCAAATGGTAACGAATACGTGATTGGAACACTTACTAAAACTGACGGTGATAACTCTTACGTTATGTACCAAATCGTAGGTGAAGCAGGTGGTGCTGACACAAGAAGTACAGTAGTAAAAGGTAACTACCTCTTTGACGCAAGTGTAACTACTGATGTAACTGGACTTGTATCTGCTTCAGGTGCTACTGCTAATACTCCTGAAACTTCTGGTCTTACGAATGATCTTTCAATTTCTGGAGCTGGTAATTCTATATACGAATAATTATTTGCCCATTGAAACAAAATAAAAACCTCATATGAGGTTTTTATTTTGTTTCTTTTTTTGATTATGTTGATTCTTTAATCAATCGTGGATTATTTGCATACTTAATTCCTTCTTCAAGAGTTATTTGTCCTGTATTAATAAGACTAATAATTTCATCTTCTAGAAGCTGCATTCCTTCTCTCTTCCCCATCTGCATAGACGTTGGAATCTGATGAATATCATTTTCACGAATCAGATTAGCTATTGCACTATTGTTTACTAGAACTTCTTTTACCATATGTACACCGGTTCCATCAGATTTTTTTAAAAGTCTTTGAGAAAAAACAGCTACGAGTGCATCAGATAATTGCATACGAACTTGATCTTTTTCACTATCAGAAAATATATCAATTACTCTTGAGATAGTCTGAGAAGCACTTCTGGTATGAAGTGTTGAGAATACGAGATGTCATGTTTCCGCAAGTGTA
>CAYVZQ010000019.1:0-2737 GCA_964456335.1 uncultured Candidatus Peribacteria bacterium
ATGCAGCACTTCACTTGGGGCCGCCGTTCCAAACCCTATATTTCCATTAGAAGCATCCATTACCATAGCGGTACTGCCTAACTTGCTCACGCCGTCTGAAGCATCGCCATATAAAAATGACAAATCACCACTATCTGCCCAAATTTGCCAATCATTTGCACTGGTTGAAAGATCTTCAAGGGTGATGTGCGGTCTATAAGCAATATTTCGAATTCCGCGACGATCATCTGCCACTGAAACATCTCTTACAACCAACGTTTCGGTGGGTGAAGTGCTCCCAATTCCCACGTTCCCGCTAACCGCGATTTGCATTCTTTCTGTAAAAGCATTTGTAGTAGTGTCTAAATGACCTATTTGCAAAACTTCACCATTTGGTACCGATAAATCTTTACTGCCGCCTGAGAGCAAAAGGTTTGAGTCAGCCCCTGACACAATATGGACTCTAGCTGAAGGCGACGTTGTTCCAATTCCCACTCTACCGTCAGCTCCAAGTCGCATCACGCTTGTTAGACCGGCCGCCACACCAGTCGTTAAACCACTTCCTAATTCAAAGTACATTTGCGCGTTCGTGGTAGAGTCAGTGTTAACCTCTATTCGAGCGGCGTTCCCGGTAATATCTGGAACTCCAGATACATGATTAAAGGTTAAATTCGCGTTTCCATAACCATCATTAACCGTCATCGCCACGCCGCCCGTTCCATTCCCCGCTTCAATGTGTGAAGTCGTTCTGATTTGCCCGGTCATATCTAATGCAGTCCCTGGGTTTGTTTTGCCAATCCCCACATTTCCATTCGCTAAAATGGTCATTCGCGTTAAATCATTCGTCATAAAATTAAGTGGCACGGCTCCGCCCGTTCCGATCACCATTTTGCTTGAGGGCGAACCCGTTAACGTTTTGATCACCGCTGCGTCCGCTTTTGTTTGATCACCCACGCTTCCTGTGGCTGCGCTACCAGAATGATATATATCTAGTTGCCCGCCATTTGCCGCTGCTGTAAAGCCCGCTCGCGTATTAGTATTTGTACTCGTTGACGTATTGCCCGCAATAATCGTTGTCGGATTCGCTTGTGAAGTAAATACGTGCAGTTCTTCGACCGGAGTCGTTGTCCCGATTCCCACTTCCCCTGATGGTTCTATTGTCAAATCATCACTATTACTGGTTCCCATTCTTATATCATCCCCATTTACATTTCTAAAATATAAAATGTTATTAGTTCTTCCTAACCACGACATTTGCGCACTGGCATTGTCGTACATTCTGATAACAGTATCAGCCGTGGCAGAAGCATCATTCGCATCATCAATTCGTAAGGTGGCACTATTATTTGAAAGATGCAATGGTGCCGCTGGGTTGCTAATACCAATTCCCACATTAGCCGCACTGTAATAAATTTCATTCGCGCCCACACCGTCTAACCATTTGCCACCAATACCCGCGGCGGCGGTACAATTGGCGCCATTAGCGTCACAAAAACTGTTCGCGCCAATATTTCCATCCACATCAAGCAATAAGCCAGTCCCAAGCGTGGTATTACCCAAACCTATTGTAATTCCATCATTGAAATTAGAGACCGCTGCTTGAGCGTTAAAAGTGCTGCTACTAAACACCGTAATGATGAGTAGTAAGCTGCTTAGAAACCGAATTTTTTTATTAAACATACTTTTTAAGTTTTTATTTTTGTTGAGCCTCTAATTTTTCAAGTCGAGTGGTGAGTAATTCAATTTGCGCCTGTTGCGCTTTCAAGGCTTCGAGTAAAATTGGTGTCATGCCCGTATAATTGACGGCTTTGAGGCTCGTCTCTTGGTTAGTGGTCACTAACTCTGGGTAAAGCGCTTCGACTTCTTGGGCTATAAAACCGTAGTCTGATTTGCCGTCGGCTTTCCAATCAAAGGTCACCCCGCGAATGCCCATCACCGACATGGGGTCTTTAATCGTTTCAATGTTTTGTTTAAGCCGTTCATCTGAAGACTGTATAAACGCTGAAGCTCGTACTGTTCCCGCCACTTCAAGTTTTTCACTTGGATTGGTTAACCCAATCCCTACGTCTCCTCCGGCTTCAACGGTCATTCGTACCACGTCGGTCGTAAATAAATTTAGAGGAGCTGCGGCGCCATTACCGATATTTAAACTTGAACTTGGCGCGCCACTGGCGGTTCTAATAAACGCCGCGTCGGCTTTATTAACTCCTGCCGTAGTACCAGTTGCGGCACTACTAAAGTGATACATCTCTAATTGTCCCCCATTTGCCGCGGCATTAAATCCGGCACGAGTGTTGGTGTTCGTACTGGCCGAAGTATTACCAGAGACAATTGTGGTTGGGTTGGCTTGGTTTTTAAAGACATGGAGTTCTTCAGAGGCCGTTGTAGTTCCGATCCCCACGTCGCCATCCGCCTCTACTTGCAAACTAGTAGAACCATTAGACGTAAGATTTATATCATAGGCTCCAATAGTGCCTATATTCATATCAATTCCCGTGGTGTAAATCTCGTTTGGATCCATGCCTAAACTATAAGCTCCACTATCTAAACGGAGCCAACTATTGCCAATGTTTGCCCCCCCAATTGTCCCCGTGGCATTAATGGTCGTGTTTCCATTTCCATCAATGACAAATACTTCTTTAGCCCCATCGGTCGCACTTAAGAATTTTGAACCTGCGGCAATCACACCGTCGCTTGAATCAAGTTGCAAAACTGTATCGGCGCTGGCGCCCGTTAAATTTAAATTTAGAACGCTGTT